>NZ_JACJTO010000027.1 GCF_014698755.1 Aphanizomenon flos-aquae FACHB-1287
CTTGGGAAATGAGTTTATGATCATGGTTAATCAAAATATTTTAATCCTTCGCCCAAAATTTAACATATTTTTGGCTATTTTTATCAGGCTTTTCTTAACATTCAACACTTCTGTATTTTGATAAATTAGTCCTATTTTACCGAAAAATATCACTAATACATGACAAATTAACTAGAATATTTTGTCTTAAATAAGTTATTAAAATGTATTGATGATCACAAAAAATCAGGAATTGTGAGGGGATCAAGATATTAACGTCTCACTATTAAGAAAAACTTATATAAATGAAGATGGCAATATATATTTTATGAAAGTGACTGTTAAGAAATCCTGATGAGAAAAGATTGCCAGAACTGGATTTAGTTGCTAATGTGTGTAGGTACGACAGCACTGGTGAATGCTCGGAAAAATAGAGAGGTAAAATCAATGAGCCTTATCCATCCTGCCAAAAGTCTTTTATGTTGATGATTCTCATGGTGACAATCAAGAAATTCTGCTTTAGGGGTATTGCAAATGAGCAGAAAAATTAGCCCCGATTATGTGGCGGATGACTCCTAAGTTATCACGCCAAATATAGCGATTATTGTCACTCAATTGAGATTTGATTTTTGTTTACCGTTCATCAATTGTCTTACCTGCCAATTGCAAAAAAGGCAATGCATGGAGACAAAAAATCAATAATTTAGAGGTGAAAACCGATGAAGATTCAAGGAAAAGTTGCACTCATTACCGGGGCTTCCCGTGGCATTGGCAAAGCGATCGCCTTAGAATTAGCCAAACAAGGCATGAAAAGGTTAATATTGTTAGCACGCGATCGTCAAAAGTTAGCCGAAGTAGCCGCAGAAATCGAGTCCCTGGGCGTAGAAACTACAATCATGGCCTTAGACTTAACTCACTCAATCAACGTCAATATAGCCGTAGCCCAACTTTGGCGCAGTTATGGTCCAATTCATCTACTCGTAAATTGCGCTGGAGTCGCACATCAAAACTCATTTCTGCAATCAAAACTCCCCCAATTGCAAGAAGAACTCTCCGTCAATTTATTGGGAATGTACACCCTCACCAGCTTGATAGCCAAACGCATGGTTAGTCAAAAGAAAGGGATCATTGTCAATGTCTCCAGTTTAATGGGGAAAGTTGCCGCACCGACCATGGCCACATATTCTGCTACTAAGTTTGCTATTGTCGGATTTACCCAGGCACTACGTCAAGAACTCGCCCAACACAATATCCGCGTTATTGCTTTACTTCCTTCTCTCACCGAAACAGACATGGTACGCGACTTGAAATCATTTCGCGGAGTGATCCCCATGACACCCGAACAAGTCGCCCAAGCCCTCGTAATTGGAATCGAAAAAGATACAGCAGAAATCCTAGTAGGTTGGCAATCTCACTTAGCCGTATTATGCCAACGTCTCGCCCCTTGGTTGCTAGATATCATCTTACAACTGGCAACACCCAAAAAACCATTACCTGATGCTGCAGGATAAAGTTCAAATCAAGAATCTCTGTAGAGCACCTCTGCGGGAGAAAAAAATCCTTTAATTGCCTATATAGACAGGATCTCTCCGGTAAATGAGACCGGAGGATCATTTTGCAAAACCGGAATTTTTAATTAAAGATTCTAGCAATCATCATCCCCAATAGAACACTAATAATTCCCAAAATTGTACTACCCAAAAAATAACCAGTAGCAGCTAACCAATGACCACGTTGTAATAAACCAACTGTATCTAAACCAAAGGTAGAAAAGGTAGTATATGCACCTAAAAATCCTGTAGCGACAATCAACTTAACTTCTGGAGAAATCAGTGCTGTTTTTTCCATAGCCAAAGTTGCGAAAAAGCCCATTGCTAAACAACCACTAATATTAATAAAAAAAGTCCCATAGGGAAAACCAAAACCTAAGCGATTTGTCAACCACAAAGTTAAATAATAACGACTTAAAGCCCCAGCTATTGCTCCCAGACTAATAGCAATGGGAACACGAATTTCTGCCCGTTGTAACATGATCAATCTTTTATTTAATTAACCTCTAGTACACTGCGGCGTAAATAAAATGGCCATTCTCAATCGCCAAAAAGCTTACTCTATATTATTTTTGACTTTTGACTTTTGACTTCCGCCCTGCGGTACTAGTGGTATATTGAATTAATTATATCCTACCCCAACAGTGTTGGGTGGAGTTGTTGTATCTTAATCAAAGCAGAACCGCTATTAAGTTGAACTCCATACCCAGCCTCCGACCCCTGAAAGAGGTAAAGGGTCTTCAAATCAAAAGTTCAATTCTTTAGTTTATCTAAAATCACATTTAAGTTATCAAATTCCCTTTCTAAAATAGAAGCAGCGACCAACAATCGTCATAGATGAACATAATCTCACAGCAAATTGCTAGGAAGTAACTAACATGACTCAAGTAGATTTGTCCACAGATAAAGCTCTAGACCGTGATTGTACAACATTATCCCGTCATATCCTTCAGCAACTACATAGTTTTGGACCCCATGCCCAGGATTTAAGTGCGCTGATGAACCGTATCGCTTTAGCGGGTAAATTAGTGGCTCGTCGGTTGAGTCGCGCTGGTTTAATGGAAGGGGTTCTAGGATTTACTGGAGAAATCAACATCCAGGGAGAATCCGTCAAAAAGATGGATATTTATGCTAATGAAGTATTTATCTCTGTTTTCAAGCAAAGCGGTTTAGTTTGTCGTCTCGCTTCCGAAGAGATGGAAAAACCCTACTATATCCCGGAAAATTGCCCCATTGGTCGTTATACTCTTCTTTATGACCCCATTGATGGTTCATCTAACACAGATAATAATCTCAGTTTAGGTTCTATTTTTGCCATTCGTCAACAGGAAGGAGCAGATATTGATGGTGAAGCTAAAGACTTACTCGCAAATGGACGCAAGCAATTAGCGGCAGGATATATTCTATATGGACCAAGTACCATGCTTGTGTATACCATCGGTACAGGAGTACATTCCTTCATTCTTGATCCTAGTTTGGGTGAATTTATTCTCTGTGAAGAAAATATTAAAATGCCCAATCATGCCGCGACCTATAGCGTCAATGATGGTAATTTCTGGCAATGGGATGAACCCTTTAGAGAATATATTCGTTATGTTCATCGCACAGAAGGATATAGTTCTCGGTACAGTGGAGCAATGGTGAGCGATATTCACAGAATTTTATTACAGGGTGGGGTATTTCTCTACCCAGGAACATTACAAAAACCAGAAGGTAAATTACGTCTATTGTATGAAACTGCTCCCTTAGCGTTTTTAATTGAACAAGCTGGAGGTATAGCTACTACAGGAACAATGGATATTTTAGATGTAGTCCCCACCAAACTGCATCAACGGACACCCTTGATTATTGGTAGTAAAGAGAATGTAGAAAAAGTGATGTCTTTTATCAAAATAGGTAATTAGACAAAATTCCGATTTAACCATCAGACAGGAATAAATCCAGGATTCTGTATTCTATGTACTTGCAATAACCTGTCTGTGTCCTTTCCGTGTCATTCATGAACTCTTTCAAAGGTCAAGTCAAGCTATTCTCACCTATAGAGGAGATTGCGGAATTTAGGAAAAGATCAGGAAGTAGAGATCTTTTTCTTCTTACCCTTTACCTCTGGCAAAATCTAAAATCTAAAATCTAAAATCCTATGGTCAGTCTGCTAGAAAATCCATTGCGCGTAGGTCTACAGCAGCAAGGGATGCCCGAACCACAAATTATCGTCATCTTTGGTGCTTCTGGAGATCTAACCTGGCGTAAATTAGTACCAGCACTGTACAAATTGCGGAGAGAAAGACGTATTCCCGCAGAAACCACCATTGTGGGTGTAGCGCGTCGGGAATGGAGTCATGAATACTTCCGCGAGCAAATGCAAAAAGGCATGGCTGAAGCTCACGCTAATGTAGAATTAGGTGAACTTTGGCAAGACTTTTCCCAAGGTTTATTTTACTGTCCTGGGAATATAGATGATCCCGCAGGATACCAAAAACTGAAAACCCTATTAGCTGAATTGGACGAGAAACGGGGAACAAGGGGAAACCGGATGTTTTACCTCTCTGTTGCCCCTAATTTCTTTCCTGAAGCCATTAAACAGCTAGGGTTAGCGGGAATGCTAGAAGACCCCGAAAAACAGCGGTTAGTCATTGAAAAACCCTTTGGTCGTGATTTAGCTTCTGCTCAAAATCTCAACCAAGTCGTACAAAAGGTTTGTAAAGAAAACCAAGTTTATCGTCTTGACCACTATTTAGGGAAAGAAACAGTTCAAAACTTGCTGGTTTTCCGCTTTGCTAATGCCATTTTTGAACCTTTATGGAATCGGCAATTTGTAGATCATGTACAAATTACTGTAGCCGAAACCGTGGGAGTAGAAGACCGGGCGGGTTATTATGAAACTGCGGGTGCTTTGCGAGATATGCTGCAAAATCACCTCATGCAGCTTTACTGTTTAACCGCCATGGAAGCGCCTAACTCTATGGATGCTGATAGTATCCGCACGGAAAAGGTTAAAGTATTACAAGCGACTCGTTTAGCTGATGTTAATAATTTGTCAAAATCAGCAATTCGTGGACAATACAGCGCGGGTTGGATGAAAGGTCAACAGGTGGCAGGGTATCGAACTGAACCAGGTGTTAATCCTGAATCTACTACCCCTACTTACGTAGCCATGAAGTTCATGGTAGATAACTGGCGTTGGCAAGGTGTTCCTTTTTACCTACGAACTGGTAAGCGGATGCCGAAAAAAGTCAGTGAAATTGCGATTCATTTCCGCGAAGTTCCTTCGAGAATGTTCCCCTCTGCGGCTCAACAAACAAACGCCAACGTTTTGGCCATGCGAATACAACCCAATGAAGGTATTTCCCTCCGGTTTGATGTGAAAATGCCCGGTGGTGATTTCCGTACCCGGTCGGTAGATATGGATTTTAGTTACGGTTCTCTAGGTATTTCTGCTACTTCCGATGCCTATGATCGTCTCTTCCTTGATTGTATGATGGGCGACCAAACTTTGTTTACACGGGCGGACGAAGTAGAAGCGGCTTGGCAAGTAGTTACACCGGCTTTATCTGTATGGGATTTACCAGCTAATCCTGCGAATATTCCTCAGTATGAAGCTGGTACTTGGGAACCAGAAGAAGCAGAATTATTAATTAACCAAGACGGCCGCCGCTGGCGCAGACTTTAATTAGTCCTTGGTCAGTGGTCAATAGTCAGTGGTCAGTGGTCAGTGGTAAGTAGCAAAACAACGGACAACTAACAACGGACAACTAACAACGGACAACTGACAACGGACAACTAACAACTGACAACTAACAACAGACACAATATTAACTATGGTTTCTACGATTTTTTCTTTGCAAGCACCCAAGGATGTTTCCCTCACAGAAATTGAGGTGGAACTTAATCAAGTTTGGCAAAGTTACGGTCTGCAAGGGGAAGACGGTGGTTTACCCGCTGCTACCCGCGCCACAACATTTACTTTAGTAGTTTATGAACCCGAAGAAACTCAGTATTTGTTAACTGCAACCGGCTTTTACAAGGGTCCAGTTGACGGTATTCTCGGACCCCAAACAAAAACAGCTTTACAGGAAGTCCAGAAAAAGCACCACCTTCCAGAAACCGGTACTGCTACACCCGAAACTCTGACGGCTTTACGGGCTGAATATTTCCAAAAGCAGCGCACTGGACCTAATGGAGATAATCATGGTGCTGCTATGGGGTATACTTTTAGTCCTACCAGTCCCACGATTGCTGACGAAATTGCTACCCGTAACCCTTGCCGAATTATTGCTTTATGTCCCATTGCCGGTGATGATGAAGGGGTAAAAGCCCAAGTTTCTGCCTATTGTCCTATTCAAAAGCAATCTTCCAGCACTCTTATCTGTTGTGAGTACATTACCCTTACTGGTACTGTTGCAGCTTTAGAACGCATTGGTGGCATGATTCCCGCTTTATTAATTGGTGGTTTGCCTAAGTTTCTTTGGTGGAAAGCTACACCTGATGCTGGTAATACTTTGTTTAGACGTTTAGCGTCTGTTTGCAATAATGTCATTGTTGACTCTTGCAACTTTAATACACCAGAAGATGATTTAATCAGCTTGCAACAATTGGTAGAATCTGGTATACCTCTGGCTGATTTGAATTGGCGACGTTTATCAGCATGGCAAGAATTAGCCGCAGAAGCTTATGACGCGCCTAATCGTCGTGCTGCCCTGAAAGATATTGATCGTGTTAATATTGACTATGAAAAAGGTAATGCTGCTCAAGCATTATTATATCTGGGTTGGTTAGCTAGTCGCTTGGAATGGCGACCAGTTTCCTATAGGGAGGAAAAGGGTGACTATGATATCACATACATTAGTTTCCTCTCTCCAGACCAAAGACACATAGAAGCTGAATTAGCAGGAGTTCCCATTGCTGATATTGGGGAAATTGTCGGTGATTTAATTGGTTTACGCTTGAGTTCTACTAATCTTCAAGCCAATTGTGGTACTGTGATTTGTTCAGAAACAGGCGGTTGTATGCGAATGGAAACCCATGGAGGCGCTCAATCTGCTGGTTTGTTTCAACAGGTAAGTTCTCTTTCCGAACAAAAAGCAGAAGCTTTATTAAGTCAACAGGTACAACGCTGGGGACGGGAAGCTTTATTTGAGGAAAGTCTCACTCTCATTGGTAACACTATTAAGTTAGGGTAATAGGTAATGGGTAATGGGTAATACTATTACCCACCCTAATTAAATAAATTTCCCTAGTTTTGTATTATGTTTTTACTCATTTTGATTATTTGTGGGTGACAACTTTTGTAATTTCAATTCTGCTTCGGAAATTTGTTTTTGCACTAATAAAAGTTGTCCTTCAGCAATCTTTTTTTGTGTTTCTAATAACTCTGTTTCCCTGACAATCTTTTGCATTCTGATTTTATGTGAATCAGTTCTACCGGGCTGAAAAATAACCCCTAAATACACTGTTACATTATTAGAATCAAGAGTATTTACACCCGCAGAAACATTAAACCCAAAATCATTTTCTGTATTCACAGGAGTATCAATAGAATGATTCAGTGGGTATATATTGGGAAAGTTAAATACATTAAGATTGCTATTTTGATTAGGAGTCTGAAAAACATTATTGTACTCCCCTGTTATTTGAGAATTGCTATTAGTGCTTTGGGGAGCAGACTGAGAGAAAGCAGGTCTATTTACTATTAATTCCGATATTAGCAGATAACTAATGCTAGTAGTAAATAAGAAGATTTTTCTTGTGAACATAATTTTGTTTTTTACCCCTGATATTGAAGACAAAATTTTGACTTTATCAAAAAAACTATTGTTCTAAGGTACATTAATAACTAAAGTATGCTGAATATTACCACTACCTCCACTTTCTTGAGAAATCTGTGTATTTGTTCCTGTTAATTCTACTTGCAAATTAGCTCCAGTAGATTTCTGAACACCATTAATTTCTAGAATATTTTTACCTTTTTGTAAAAGCTTAAAAATAGAAATTTTTGTACTATTACCTTCTATTTTTTGAATATTCTTGCCATTTATTTTAATATTTCCAGCGAAATTATTCGCAGTATTAATTTTTAAAAGCAAGTCTTCCTGGAGATCATCCTCAGTTAAATTAATAGTCGTTTCTTGTTTGCTATCCTTGAGATAATGAGAATTAGCAAAAACTAAATTAGGCATGAAAACAGACATACTCAGAGTTAAAATAACAGAACAAAATGTTATGTTAACTATTTGGTTAATATTCATTTTTCCTTTGTCCTATTGTGTGGGTAATTAAAATATTTATTTTTTAAACATTGAATTTTTTAGGAAGAGTTTAGCAATACTAAACCCTTACATAAAAATCACAAAAAAGGAAAAATTCCTAATTTCTAGCGATTAAAATTCTTAGGTGTTTTAACATTTATGGGTATAACTACACTATTGTTAATAGTTGATCCATTAACACCTGTAGGATTACCTCTACCACCTCGTATTTGCTGATTTACATTTTGTTGTTGTTCAGCTTGTCCTTGACCGCCAATATTCACTTGTGTTGCAGTAGAAGAATTAACATTTCCCGTACAAGGTCCTGTACTTTCCATTTCGATATTAGAACCTTGTTTCGCTGGAAGTCGGGAAATATTTAATTGGACACCAACGTGAGAATTTACACACTGAGCAAAGGCAGATTCTGTAAATACTGTTGTCAATGTCAGAACTAATAAGGCCGATATACTACTTGTAGACAAAAAATTGCACTGCATTTATACCCTCCTAATCACAATTAATTACAAGAAACGGATACAGTATTTGTTTGAGTTCTTTGCTGGTTAGAACCTCTAGTTTTTATAGTTTGTTGGCTCACAGCTTCATTGTTAGACTCAGTACAATTCCGTCTCAATGTGTTGATATTTCTACTTCTATTCACAGAATCTACAGTTCTCCGGGTACGGGATATATCAGGTCGAGAATTTAACTTCGTTTTCCCTGTATTTACCGTAGTATTTCCTCGATAGTCTCTATTAATTTTGATTTTTCCCACTTGCATATTCATTTCACCCGCTTGAGCTACCATAGGGAATAGCAAAGCCAATGTAACTAGTAAAAGTTTAAGTTTGCCAAATTGCACGAGTAATGTACCTAAACTAAATTTACAGAGAAAAAGTAGAGATAAAGCCAATAATTGTATTACCCCTACATTCAATCTACCAATAAGCAGTAATTACCAACCTAAGGAGCTTACTGTCTCTCTCTGAGGGTGCGTTTTTCTTTGTACCCTTGTCTTGTCTGCTGGTTAGTTAGGTTACCATCTCCAAGCACATCAGAATTTTGACGAGCATCTTGGATATTTGCAGAGTCTCCAGGGACTCCATCTCCAGATCTGTTAACTTTTCGGTTTACTTGTCCGCGTTGGTCGACTCTTTGATTAGTGACGTTACCAGTACCTGTAATTACAGAATTTTGGTCTGATGTTTGGACGTTACCAATCTCATCAGCATTAGCAGGAATAGCAGCAGTGGCAATAGCGCCAACAGTTAGTAAAGCCAAGATAAGCTTATTCATGGTTAATCCTATGAGTTTAACAATGCAAATTTGACCTATTTACTCAGATTTTATTCCATTTTGAGAACAAAAGTCTAAAAGCACCCCCGCCCGTCCTTTGTTTTCTGTTTTTCATTTCTATCTGAGCTACAAACTAAGTGTACAGTATGTACAATAAGGTGTCAAGTGCTTTTAAAAGTTTATGCAAATCCTCTGTCAGTCTTTCGTAAGTTATTACTGATTTTTGACATACTCACCGACCTGAAGGTGCGGTGATTCTTGACACTTCAATGAAACACGCCACAAGTGGTCTTATCGTCTCTCCATGTCCGTTTAAAGTCTCCCAATGCCATAAGGCGACTATGACCAAATTTTAACATAAAGCCTTTCTAGAAGGACGGGGCTTGTGTCCCGTCTTTTCGGTCAGAATACGGACTTTTAGGACTGCCATCAAAAAACCCGGACGAACCGGGCAGATGTACTGTTGTCGAGTTATAGCTAATGTAATTATTGGTTAATTTCACAAGTTAGGGGACAAGCTGCATAAACAGTAGTTTGGGCTTTTTCACCTTTATCATGTAACCAATTTAACCATTTTATTTCCTTAGGATGAATTCCTTTAGCGGTTAGCACTCCAGCAGTAACTAATACTGCCATGACATTAAACATTACTAAACCACCTGCCACAACTAATACAGCACTAGCAGGGATAACAGATTGCAAAACGATGGACAATAAACAGCCAACAGTAGCCATTAATACAACTAATGGAAAACCGACGACTAACAAGCACACTGCCAATGTAAATGTCCAGATTAAAAAGCTTCTCATCATTAACAAGGAGTGGGTCCGAACTAGATTAGAGCTTTGGGCAGAAACCATGACTTTTCCTCCTAAATACACAGCAAGTTTAAATTTCAGTTGTTTATCACTCGAAAGCGAATTAACTGATTTTGTTTCATTGAAATTTAGTATATAAAATCTTGGCTGCAAAATGAGCATTTCTTTACTAAAGTTTACAATTAATTTTTCGGCTCACGAATGGCAATTCATGTATACCCCCAGGGAGGGAAAAGAGTTTTGGTGTATGTCTTCAGAAATATGGACTAAGGATAGATGAGAACTAAATATTGATCCCCGCGATCTTATTGCTGATATGCTTAACATTTATTATAAGAAACAGGGTAATTTCTCATAATTCATCAAGAGGTGATCAAAAATGGGTTGCAAAAAGTAGATTATTCGGAATCTTTCTGAACTTTATCCGTATTTTTATATGTAATCATATTTGCTATTAGCTACCGATTTATTACATAGAGATTACAGAAAACTCAGGTTAGATCCTAGGTGTTAAAAAATGTGTATATTAGTGGATAACCGACAAAAAAAGCTGCATAACCAAGGCAGGGAAAAGGCATAAAAGAAAAATATTTTTTTCCTAATTACTAACAAGTAAATTACCCACTAAAAATCACAATCAGCAAAAGTAAAAATATATGACAGAACCACAAACACGGAGAATGACACCTCCTCCTCCACCCCCACCATTACCAACAGCGGCGACAGCACCATTGCCAATGACACAGCGTCAACCGGCAAAGGATTTACAGATACCAGTGCCACCACTGC
Source organism: Aphanizomenon flos-aquae FACHB-1287 (assembly GCF_014698755.1). Classification (GTDB taxonomy): domain Bacteria; phylum Cyanobacteriota; class Cyanobacteriia; order Cyanobacteriales; family Nostocaceae; genus Dolichospermum; species Dolichospermum flosaquae. The sequence goes on from NZ_JACJTO010000027.1 coordinate 10,682, forward strand.
CAATAATTACTACAGATGTATTAACAAAACCACGAATACCAGCGCCACCATCTGGATCTGTAAATTCAACTACTCCCAAAAATAACCCTTCAGGACTTAGGCTGGCACAGCTTATTCAAGAAGCATTTGATAAAGATTACTCTGATGTTCACTTAGGAGTAGGAGAAATACCCCGCTTCCGCAACCGTGGGGAGATTCTGACCACAAATTACCCCGAAACTGATAAACCGACTTTTATGAGTTGGTTGCGGGAGATTCTCACTGATGCAGAAATTCAAAGGTTTCAAGAACAGTTAGAATTTGATGGTGCGACGCAGTATGATTTTGCCCGTGTACGGATTAATGTGTTTGATTCCCTGCGTGGTTATGCCATGGTACTGCGATTAATTCCTCTGAAAATTCTGTCTATGGAGCAGTTGCGCTTACCACCAGTGTTACGAGATGTTTGTCATTATCACAAAGGATTAGTTTTGGTGACAGGTCCGACTGGTTCAGGTAAATCCACGACAATGGCAGCCATGGTGGACTATATTAATCGGGAGATGCCTAAGCATATTATTACGATTGAAGATCCGGTAGAATTTGTTCACCAAAGTCGTAAGTCTTTGGTTAAACAGCGGGAAGTGGGAATGCATACCCACAAGTTTGATCACGCCTTAAAAGCGGCTTTACGGGAAGATCCAGATTTGATTCTGGTGGGGGAAATGCGGGATAAGGAAACTGTAAATACGGCACTGAAGGCAGCGCAAACGGGTCACTTGGTAATGGGAACTCTGCACACCAATAGTGCGGTTAAAACTATTGAACGGATTCTTAATTTGTATTCAGGTGAAGAACAAGATGCTATGCGGATAGCACTTGCTGAATCCTTGGTAGCTGTCATTGCTCAAGGTTTGTGCCGGACTACAGATGGTAAACGGGCAGCTTTCCATGATATTCTCATTAATACTGAAGCTGTTAAGGACTGGGTGAAGGACGGTAAGTATGATGAAATTGCAGAATTAATGAAACAAGCTGGTTTTGATGGCATGGTGACAATGAATCAGTCTCTGCTCAATCTTTATCAAGAAGGCCGGATTACGGAAGAAACTGCTTTAGAAATGTCGCCAACTCCTAATGAAATGGCGCAGTTTCTCCGAGGTCGTGTTTAATTTGTCAGTTGTCCTTGGTCAGTTGTTAGTTGTCCGTGGGAAATATCTTTCCCTGCTCTCTGTTCTCAGTACCTGTGACTAAGTTAAATCTAGACAAACAACTATCTAAACCCCAATTATTCAAGGGTATTGCCTTGTTTACACCTGGGGGAGATCTAATTTATTGTATTGATTATAGTAAACAAGGACGATGGCATTTAAATCTGTGTGCGGCTTTGCAGGAAATCCTCGATTTGCCAGAACCGCCACATTTTTTAGTTCCTTGTTATACTGCAACTATTGATCACTGGTTAAATCCTCAGACTCAAAAAGTTCAAGTTTTTGCGGAGGCTTATCCCGCAGTTATGCGTCATCAAGCTGTCCTCAATGCGATTTTTGGGACTAGGAATTTAATCTGGCAATCAGCACCTTGGCAGGATCAATTGTGCGATCGCTTGGTATTATCAACTTATCGCACTGTATTTCCTCAGCTTTGGCAAGATCATGATTTAATTGTGCGTTTACAGCCATCAGCTATTAATACCCAACCAGTGCTAGAAAGTATCTCAGGTGCACCCGGTTTTATTTTGCGCTTGTTTGTTGCGGGTCATAGTGTGACTACAGAAAAAATTTTACAAAACTTACACGAATTATTGGAGCGATCGCTAAAATATCCTTATACTCTTAAAGTGATTGATGTGCTCACAAATCCAGAACAGGCAGAAATTGATCAAGTTTCCGCTACTCCTACCTTAGTTAAGGTTTGTCCCCATCCTATTCGACGGATGGTTGGTAATTTGGATAATGTGGATAAAATTTTACAAATGTTAGCAGGACAATGAATTAAACAGGAATGAGAACCAAAAAAAGAAAGAATTTTTGACTAATTTGGTAGATGATCAAATATTAAAAGTTAAAACCTGAGAATTTTTGTAAATATGAACTTTACTTGGTTAGATAGTAATAGTTGGTTAATTGAAATTGGTGAACAGCGAATACTTATTGACCCCTGGTTAATTGGTGATTTAACCTTTAATAATTTAGATTGGTTATTTAAAGGTTCTCGTACTCAAGATCGGTCAATACCAGATAAAATAGATTTAATTCTCCTTTCTCAAGGCTTGGAAGATCACGCACACCCACCCACCTTAAAACAGCTTAACAAAAATATCCCCGTTGTCGCTTCTCCCAATGCGGCTAAAGTTGTCAAACAACTGGGTTATCAACAAATTATCAATCTCAATCATGGTGAAACCTTCACCTTAAATCATCACATAGAAATCAAAGCTTTTCCCGGTTCTCCCATAGGACCTACTTTATTAGAAAATGGTTATTTGCTCAAAGACCTAGCCAATAATTCTACATTGTATTATGAACCTCATGGCTATCATTCCCCCCAACTCCAAGAAATAGCGCCCATTGACGTAGTAATTACACCTATCATTGATTTAAGTTTAACTCTACTTAGTCCGATTATCAAAGGTATGAATAGTGCCCTAGAACTGGTAAAATCCGTAAAACCCGAATTTATCCTCCCTACCGCAGCCGGAGGGGATATTGTTTTTGAGGGAATATTGATAAAATTTCTGCAAACTAGGGGAAATACAGCAGAATTTCAGACTTTATTGGAAAATAACAATTTAACAACAAAGGTAATAAATCCTCACCCCGGTGAAAAAGTTAGTGTTTGCATAATGGAAAAATCAACTATAGAAAACACCGATAAAACGAAGAAATAAGGCTTGAAATTGATTTCTGGTAGGTAAGTTACAAAGATGTTATTATTTGCGGTTGAAGCACTTGATATCAATTTGACTACATCAAGTCTTCTAAATATCTGAGGAGTGTGACTAAACTATGTCTAAAATTCGTGTCTCTCTAGCTTTAAGTATAGCTACAATAGCCAGCGGTTTCTTTTTAGCTGCTTGTGAAAGTTCTAAACCGCCTTCTACGGAAGTTACTACCGCTTCACCAACAGCTACCACGACAACCAGTGATACTAAAGGATTGAAAATTGGTAGTTTATTACCCACCACTGGTGACTTAGCTTCCATTGGACAGCAAATGGTTGGTTCTGTTCCCTTGCTGGTAGACACAGTTAACGCTTGTGGGGGTGTCAATGGTGAAAAAGTCACTTTAATACAAGTAGACGACCAAACAGACCCCAAAGCAGGTGCTGCGGGAATGACCAAATTAGCCACTTTAGATCAAGTTGGTGGTGTAGTCGGTTCTTTTGCTAGTAGTGTTTCTACCGCAGCGGTTTCCGTAGCTGTACCTAGTAAAGTCATGCTGATTTCTCCCGGTAGCACCAGCCCTGTATTTACTGAAAAAGCTCAAAAAGGCGACTTTAAAGGCTTTTGGGCGCGAACTGCTCCTCCTGATACTTACCAAGCATTAGCTTTAGCCCAACTCGCTCGGAAAAAAGGCTTTAAACGAGTTTCTACAGTAGTGATTAATAATGATTATGGCGTAGGTTTTGAAAAAGCATTTGTGCAAACTTTTGAGAAATTAGGCGGCACAGTAGTTAATAAAGATAAGCCTGTTCGCTATGATCCCAAGGCGCAAACTTTTGATACAGAAGCAGCATCTGCATTTGCTGGGAAACCAGATGCAGTTTTAGCAGTATTATATGCAGAAACTGGAAGTTTATTCCTGAAAGCTGCTTATCAGCAAGGTGTAACCAAAGGAGTACAAATTTTACTTACAGATGGCGTAAAATCCCCTACTTTCCCCGATCAAGTTGGCAAAGGTAGTGATGGTAAATATATCTTATCTGGAGCAATTGGTACAGTTCCCGGTTCTAGTGGTCCAGGTTTGGAAAACTTTAATAAACTTTGGAAAGATAAAAAAGGAACTTCCCCAGGGGAATACGCACCTCAAGCTTGGGACGCTGCGGCCTTATTGGTATTAGCCGCCCAAGCTGCTAAGGAAAATACAGGGGTTGCTATTGCTGGTAAACTGCGGGAAGTAGCCGCTGGTAGTGGTACACCAGTTAGCGATGTCTGTGAAGGATTGAAGCTACTGAAAGAAGGAAAACAAATTAATTACCAAGGCGCAAGCGGTGATGTAGATGTTGATGCTAATGGCGATGTCATTGGTACTTACGATGTCTGGACTGTGGGTGATGATGGTAAAATTAGGGTAATTGACCAAAAATCTGGGATACAAGCCCCGTCCTTCTAGGACGGCTTTATGTTATAATTTGGGTATAGTCGCCATAGGGCATTGGGAGACTTTAAACGGACATAGAGGGACGATAAGACCACTTGTGGCGTGTTCCAGTGAAGTGTCAAGAATCACCGCTCCTTTAGGACGGTGAGTATGTCAAAAAGTTAGTCCTAAGTAGATGAGGTAGGGGAGCGGAAAGGGGAGAAATTTTTTTCCTTTCCTGTTTAAACCTTGATTGGGCGCAGTCTCCGCGCCCCTACTAGCTTTTAAAACCCCCGGAAGTTATAACCAACTCCTAACAAAACCCCAACATCGGTTTTATCAAAAAATCCAGCATTTACGGAGGCTGTAGCGGTTAAACTACTATTAAGAGGTACATCTATACCACCAGTTACTAAAACAGCCGTGTTAGATGTATCACCTGTTCTAATAGCTGCACCTACTCCCACATAAGGAGCTATAGGTAAGGGTTCGGTAAATGGGTCTGGTGATTTAAAAGAAAAGTCGTAAGTAATAGGAACGAGAAATGTTGTATCTGTTCCTAGTATTACGGATGGTCTAACGGATAAGGTTTTGGTAAGACCAACTTTACTGATAATGGTGAAGTTACCATCACTCAAGCTTGAATAGTTACCAGAAGCACCAATATTTGTACCAACACCGATATAGCTACTACCACCACGAGTGGTTCTACCTATACCAATTGGACTTTGTGCTATGTGATTAGCTGGTTCTATTTTTTCAGTAGCTTCTGGAGAACCAGAATTGAGCATGAGTGATGAAGTTTCTACTGTTCCTGGTCTGGGTGTGATTGTCCGAGAGGCTATTTCTTCTGTAGAAACGGTAGATATTGATACTTGGTTGTTAGGAGGAATAATGGTTTCTGGTAAGACTGTCTGAGCATTTACGGAAAGTGCGCTACTTAAAACTACCAAAGCTGTAAAACTAGGTGCGGTTAAACAACTTTTACGAAAAATAATATCAGTCATGTTCACTCCTCAATAAATTAAGATTGATACCTATCTAGATATAATCTCAAGTTAACAAATTTCGCTAATATTCACCATTTAACACAAAAAAACAAAATTTGCATCTTGATTTTGTTTAATTGACAAAATTGTATTAGGGAATAATTCCAGAAAAAAGCTATAGCGGTAATTAATAGAATGCTATACAATTGGGAGCGCGACCTCTGTGGATCAGAGATTTTCTGATTTACCCCCATATTTTAAGAAATATCTAGCAATTGTTTTAGGAGCATTTGATCATCTAGTTTAGCTTTTAAACGACCTTTCTCTACATCACGAATCCAACTTTGGCTTTTTTCCATGAGCTTTGCTAATTCTCTTTGGGAAAGGTTCATTTTTTTGCGTCCTTCTATTACCTGTTCCCCCAGTAAATTACCCGTTTGTTGATTATTACTTTTGGCTTTGGTGGTGCGACGTTGTTTTTTATCTAATTCTGAACGTTTATCCCAGTCTAGGGGGAGTTCAAAAGATGAAATTCGTGCATTCATTAGCAAATTCCATTTACCACGTGGTCCGCTGTCTGTGAGACGATTTTCACCACTACCATCATTAATCCAAAATTCTAAAGCTTCCTCTGGATCTTCGGGGATATCAATTAATTTTGCCCATAAAGGTTGAATTTCTGGAGGATAGGTGACAGGATCAAATAATGGCTTTACTCCATAATGATTGAGAACTTCTAAATCATTTTCATAAGCTTTAATTAGGCGTTTGCGTTCTTCCCTATGTCTAGCAGCTTGGTTGACTTTTTCCTCACCATAAGCAACGCGCAGTAAGGTAGGAATAGTAATGCGTTGTTCTCTACCCATTTTGGTTTTAAATAATAACCAAAGCATGAGTCTTACCGCACCTTCATGTTGTTGCCACAAACTCATAACTGTGGTTAATAAGGTTTTAGGAAGACTACCATATTGATAAAATGTGCTGCGTTCTTTACATCCTTGTCTGTTGAAAAAATGTTTAGTCCAAATTCCAGCTTTGACTGTAAATGTCAGTCCAATTAAATATTTACAACCTTGATCATCTTCTTGAAAATGATGTTGAGTATCTATCAAATTCCATAGATAAGTATCTTTAATTGCAAAACTGGGGACTCTACCTTGTTGTGGCCAGTCAATAGAAACCATGAGAGAACAAGTTTGATAAACGATGTTTTTAATTAAACCGAGTTTGGTACTTTTGCTAAGATCTTTACGTTTTTCTAAGCCCAAATACTGTTCAATTTGTCGTTCATCGATTGTAAATTCTTCTTCCCAAGGTTGGTCTAGGGCTGTAATTTGAGCAGCAAAAATGAGATGGATACAAGCAGCACGAATGTCTAAATAATCAATTGTTTGTAAATTATTAGTCGGGTTATTAACTGGAAATAGGTTTTGGATGTGAAAGGAAATTTTCCCTCGTCCTTGATTAACTGAGCGACTGTAATGTAAATTTCCTTGCTGATCTTTTTCCCATGATAAAGATGTTCGTTGTGCGAGTAAATTGCAAGCTTCCCAGATAACTATGGCTGAAGCGAAAGGGTTATTCTTGCCATTAGAAAATAAATCTGGACTGGTAGCATCTCGTGGTTCAACTTTGCATCTTCCTTTTTTTGCGTGTAAAGGTATGGGCGCATTTGTTGGACAAGCAATTACACATTGTGGTTGTGAATAATAGCCATGACAATTATTACAAAGAGTAGAATCAACCCAATATTCATCATCTGCAATTTTAATTGCACCCGTAGGACATAGGGGTCGGCAGTTGTCACATCCCACACAACTGTGGTTAGGAATTATATGCGGCATAGTCCGTCTTCCTACTTGAATTGTTGAGATGTTTGGCTCAAGTCTCCCCTGAATTTGCCCTTTTGATTCATAACTGGCTACCAAATTACCTCTATAACGAGAACATAGTTTGCTCGTCTAATTAATTACTCATAGGGGTTAATGAAGCCAGATTTTGTATCTATTGATGTTTGGCAAAGTTAGGCTTCATTGCTTCTTCATTAACTATACTTTTCATAAAGATTTCAATAAGATTGTTCAGTATGAGCTTGGCAGGATTTCTTAATATTTACCTGGATATTTACTGTCATAATGTTTATTTTGGGCTATATAAATTAGTCTGAATGTTTTTGAGTAACATCTTATAGGAGATAATAGAGAATAGAAAATAACAGAGGTCAAACATTAACAAAATTGTGTTTTAAGTTTGTATTTGTAAACACTTTTGGCAGGATCTTGTGATCTAGTTAAAAAATATTGGCAAATAGGAAGTCAATCGGGCTAATAATAATATTTAATAGTTGATTTTAATTATTATTAATGAAATAATTTTAGGCTTATTTACTAAGACTTATTGAGAAAATAAATTTAAACACAATCCTGGAAATATTTGACTAATAAGCTTTTTATCTAAGTACACAATCCAAAGTTATCAATAAATAATATCATTTAAGATTTGGAAACAAGCAAAAATAAATAATATTATTTAGCAAGTCATCAAAATTTGATAAAAAAGTTAACTTTTGTGATAAAAAAAATGAAATATCAGGCTAGTATGAATATTAAAGGATTAACTAATATCTAACTAAAATTGCTGAGGTTTTATTCATGGCTACATTAACAGGATTGACCTTTGGAGGTAATGCTTGGACTCCTAAATTTGCCCAAGAGATAGACAAAGATAAATGTATCGGTTGTGGCAGATGTATGAAAGTTTGTGGTCATAAAGTTTTGGGTTTAATGCCTTTAAATGAAGAAGGTGAATTTGTAGAAGATGAAGATGAGGAAGAAGTGGAACGGAAAGTAATGGTTGTTACTCACCCAGAAAACTGTATTGGCTGTGAAGCTTGTTCTCGGATTTGTCCCAAGAATTGTTATAGTCATGGAACATTAGATAAATAACATTCTTGGTACTTTTCCCATGGTGTGATGCAGTGCAAAACATCGGTTATTATTCGCAAGTCAAATTAATCAGCAAGGTAATTGGAGGGGAATCTCAATATTTACCATAAATGGTTAAAAAGTTCACGGCTAACAGAAACGTAAATCGTCAGTTGTTATTATCTAAAAAATCATACTTGCTCATATTTTTCTGCCTTTATTTGATTTATGAACATATCAAATCTCAGATCCTCAATTTTTTCAAAAAGTTGGGGATTTTGTGGTTATCAATATAAAAAAATATGGAAGTTTACCCATTTTTTATTAGTTACAAGTTAGAACAGTAATAGTGAAAATCTAAAAAATAATCTGATCCTCAGAAAGCAATTCTGTAGCTACACAAACAAGGTCTATCTTCACAGACTATTGTTTGATTACTATTTACACAGCAGGTAGTATTCATGCAGAAAGTTCCCGTTTCGTTATGGACACTGTTAGCTGGGATGATCATTGCCCCTATCAGTATCTGGGTTGGACAAAATCATCATTTATTGCCGGAGGCAGCATCGCAACAAGCACCTTTGGTAGATGGTTTTTTCAATATCATGTTGACAATTGCGACTGCTCTTTTTTTAGTTGTTGAAGGCACAATTATTATTTTCTTAATTGTCTATAGACGACGCAAAGGAGATATTACCGATGGTGTACTCATCGAAGGTAACTTGAGTTTAGAAATTTTCTGGACAGCAATTCCTACGGTAATTGTGATTGTTTTAGGTATTTACAGTGTTGATGTTTATAACCAAATGGGTGGTTTTGGTGTCGGAAGTCATCCCCATCATCAATCAGCAAATATCATGAATATTAGTCAAACCGCTAATATTGGAATTGGTGAAAATCCCCAAACTAAAAATAAACCTGCTGATTTGGTTGTAGATGTTAAAGGTATACAGTTTGCGTGGTTATTTAATTATCCTGTAAGTGGTATTTCCGCAGGAGAATTACACGTTCCTGTTGGTGCTGATGTGCAGTTGAATTTATCCGCAGATGATGTGATTCACTCTTTTTGGGTTCCCCAATTTCGTCTTAAACAAGATGCTATTCCTGGTGTTCCTACACAACTACGATTTACAGCTACAAAACCTGGTACTTATCCAGTAGTTTGTGCAGAATTATGTGGTGGTTATCATGGTTCAATGCGAACACAAGTAATCGTCCATGAACAACAAGATTTTGATGCTTGGATGAATGAAAACCAAATTGCTGACAATCAAGAAATGAATCATGCAGTAGCTATGAATTCTGAACACCTATCTCCATCAGAATTTCTTGCTCCCTACACTGATAATTTAGATGTAAATCCAGCAACTCTTAAGTCATTAGTTATGAGTCATTAGTAATTATTAGCTAATCACTGAAAACTGACAAAAGACAACTCACAAAAATATGACACAAGTAAATTTTCCAGTTAATCCCCCACCCGATGAAAGTCAATCAACAACGCGGTTGATTACCCACAATTCTCATCCTACAGCTTGGAAATTTCGAGATTATTTCACATTTAATACTGATCACAAAGTTATTGGGATTCAATACCTGGTGACAGCGTTTCTGTTTTATTTAATTGGTGGTTTAATGGCGATCGCACTTCGCACAGAATTAGCCACACCAGATGCGGATTTTCTTGATCCTAATCTCTACAATGCCTTCATGACAAATCATGGCACAATCATGATTTTTCTATGGATTGTTCCCAGCGCCATTGGTGGATTTGGTAACTATTTAGTTCCCTTAATGATGGGTGCTAGAGATATGGCCTTTCCTAAATTAAATGCGATCGCTTTTTGGTTAAATCCAGTCGCGGGATTATTACTATTACTAAGCTTTGTCTTTGGTGGTTCTCAATCAGGTTGGACAGCTTATCCACCATTAAGTTTAGTTACCGCCAATAACGCCCAAAGTTTATGGATTTTGTCCGTTGTTTTAGTCGGAACTTCTTCAATTTTAGGTTCTATTAACTTTGTCATCACCATTTTGATGATGAAAGTTCCCAGCATGAAATGGGATCAAGTTCCTCTATTTTGTTGGGCAATTTTAGCCACTTCTATCCTGGCACTTTTATCTACCCCAGTATTAGCAGCAGGTTTAGTTTTGCTGTTATTTGATATTAACTTCGGCACATCCTTTTTCAAACCAGATGCCGGTGGTAATGTCGTTATTTACCAACATTTATTTTGGTTTTATTCCCACCCGGCGGTTTATTTAATGATTCTGCCGATTTTCGGAATTATGTCCGAAATTATTCCCACCCACGCCCGAAAACCCATTTTTGGTTACAAAGCCATTGCCTTTTCCACCGTTGCTATTTGCGTCGTTGGTTTATTCGTCTGGGTTCACCATATGTTCACCAGTGGTACACCTGGATGGATGCGGATGTTCTTTACTATTTCCACACTCATAGTAGCTGTTCCTACAGGAGTAAAGATCTTCGGTTGGGTAGCAACATTATGGGGTGGAAAAATCCGTTTTACCAGCGCCATGTTATTCGCCATTGGTTTATTATCAATGTTCGTCATGGGCGGTTTAAGCGGCGTAACCATGGGAACTGCCCCCTTTGACGTTCATGTTCATGATACTTATTACGTAGTCGGTCATTTCCACTACGTTTTATTTGGTGGTTCAGTTTTTGGCATTTACGCAGGTATCTATCATTGGTTTCCCAAAATCACCGGCAGAATGATGAACGAAACCTGGGGACGAGTTCATTTTGTACTTACATTCATTGGTACAAACCTCACATTCCTACCCATGCACAAACTGGGTTTACAAGGAATGCCCCGCCGAGTTGCCATGTATGACCCCCAATTTACCAGCTTAAACCAGCTTTGCACCATTGGCGCAGTTCTTTTAGGTATTTCCGTGATTCCCTTCGCTTTAAACGCCATTTACAGTTGGCAAAAAGGGGAACTCGCAGGTAACAACCCCTGGGAAAGTTTAACTTTGGAATGGACAACCTCTTCCCCACCTATTATTGAAAACTGGGAAGTTTTACCTGTTGTCACCCATGGCCCCTATGACTATGGACATAATCATGATCAAAGTCAATGAACTACATTCTTTTTGTCTCACACAAAGTCGCAGAGTCACAGAGAGAAATTAAGAGAAATTGGCGGTTGGGTTAAGCGACAGTGTCACCCAACACCTCCCAAAGTTGGGTTTCCTTATGTCAACCCAACCTACATCTATTCATCATTCACTAGGAAGAATAAATATGACTGCAATTACACCTAATGAACACCATGGCCACGGACATGAAGAACATCCAGATTTACGAGTGTGGGGTTTAATCACGTTTCTCGCTTCTGAATCTTTAATGTTTGGTGGATTTTTTGCTACCTATTTGTTTTTTAAGGGGACTACCGCAGTTTGGCCACCAGCAGGAACAGATGTAGAATTATTTATCCCCGCAATTAATACTATCATCCTAGTTTCTAGTAGTTTTATCATTCACTTTGGTGATATGGCTATTAAAAGAAATAGTCTAGGTTGGATGCGTTTTTGGTATTTTATTACCGCGATTATGGGGGCTGTATTCTTAGCTGGTCAGGTTTATGAATACATGAATTTAGGTTATGGATTTACTACCAATGTTTTCTCCAATTGCTTTTATTTAATGACGGGTTTCCACGGGTTACACGTCTTTATTGGCTTGTTATTAATTTTAGGGGTATTATGGCGTTCTTTCCGTCGTGGTCATTATTCTGCTACTAAACATACCGGCATAGAAATGGCGGAAATTTACTGGCACTTTGTTGACATTATTTGGATTATTCTCTTCAGTTTGGTGTATCTTCTCAATATTTTGTAAAAATGGGTAATGAGTAATTCTTAATCACGAATTACTCTCCTTAAATTCATCCTTACTATTCGTCTTCTAACTATAAAATTTATTTTGCACAATTACTTGTATTAATAAATGTCAGCAATATACTTAGTATCTATGTCACAATTGCTGCTAACCTTGTTTGTTCTTTCCCAATATGTTACATTATATTTGATTAGCTTCAATGTATACCTAATTTTGTTATCATAGAGGCATCTTCCTAGATATCATATATCTATGTATCCATGAAGAAAAATCGTAACAATAGTTATTAGTGTCAAATATCATGTAATTTAGATTAATTAATGCATTGTAATTATCTCAGGGTCAAGCTGGATAGTCAAAGACTTAATCAAACTTCTCTGATGAATTAGCTACACTAGAGATGGATACTCATTTTTCAATTCTGAGTTATTCTTGTATTTTGCCTTCATTGGCATATCAAACTAAACCAACTAAATCCAGACCAATTCACATTCCTTAACTAAAAAGCTGCCACTAATCATAATGCCTGTGATTGAGAAAAAAAGAACTCGCGATCTGCCCCAAATTAACGAACGGATTCGCTTCCCGAAAATTCGGGTAATTGACACTGATGGTGCACAACTGGGAATCATAACTCCACAGGAAGCGATACAATTAGCAGAGGAAAAGGAATTAGACCTAGTGCTAATTAGTGACAAGGCTGATCCGCCAGTATGTCGAATAATGGACTATGGAAAATATAAGTTTGAGCAGGAAAAAAAGGCGCGGGAAGCCCGGAAGAAACAGCACACGGCTGATGTGAAAGAAGTGAAAATGCGCTACAAAATAGAAGAACATGACTACAATGTGCGCGTTAAACAAGCTGAACGCTTCCTCAAAGATGGCGATAAAGTTAAGGCTACTGTGATGTTCCGAGGTCGGGAAATTCAACACAGTGACCTGGCCGAAACGTTGCTGAAGCGTATGGCTACAGACTTAGAGCCTTTTGGGGAGCTTCAGCAAGCACCTAAGAAAGAAGGGCGAAATATGATGATGTTGATTTCACCCAAAAAATAATCCCGCCTAATTTGTTTTCATCCCTGATTTAAAGGACGCTTACCCGTCAGAACCCCAAAAGTTTTGACGGGTTCTTTTCGAGGGTCTCTGTCTATCTTATGATAATATTGACATTAAGGCATTATACATCACTATGTTAACATCTGCAATTGATAATAAAAACGCAAGTGCTATCCAAGCCGCACGGGAAGGGGTGGCGGTAAGCGATCGCACTCACTGGGGACGCATACGTATTTCTGATGATGATCGCATTCGTTTTTTACACAATCAAAGCACTAATGATTTTCAATCTCTTAAATCTGGTCAGGGTTGTGATACTGTTATGGTAACATCTACCGCCCGAACGATAGATCTAGTGACTGCCTATGTGTTAGATGATGCTGTTATTTTGTTGGTTTCTCCTAACCGTTGTCAGCTACTTATGCAATGGTTAGATCGTTATATCTTCTTTGCTGACAAAGTTAAGTTAACTGACATCACAGAAGAAACCACCACTTTGAGCCTAATTGGCCCCCAAAGTCATGGGATTATAGAAAAATTGGGCGCTGGTAATTTAATTGGTCAACCTGATGGTAATCACATTTTAGTTGATGGGGTGATAGTTGCAGTAGGTAGCGGGTTAGCTATACCCGGATATACCCTGATTTTGCCCATTGCAGAAAAACAACTATTGTGGGATAAAATACTGGAATGGGGGGCTGTAGAATTGAGCGATCGCTCCTGGGAGATGTTACGAATATTACAAGGTCGTCCCACACCAGATCGGGAACTTACGGATGATTACAACCCCTTAGAAGTTGGTTTATGGCAAACAGTTTCCTTTAATAAAGGTTGTTATATCGGACAGGAAACCATTGCCAGACTTAATACATACAAAGGTGTAAAACAATACCTTTGGGGGATTCGTCTTAGTGCTGCTGCTGAACCAGAAACATTAATTACCATTGGAGAAGAAAAGGTAGGTAAACTTACTAGCTATACAAATACCCCTGATGGTCATTTTGGACTAGGTTACATCAGGAGTAAAGCTGGTGGTGTGGGGTTAAAAGTGCAGGTTGGGGATACAGTTGGAGAAATAGTCTCTATTCCCTTTGTCTCACACGAATACCCATTAACTAATGGCTAATATTCAATTATCCATTTCCTTTACCTGGACACAATTCATCTAGCCAAGACGGAAAAATACTACTATTAGTAGATGAAACACGGGGAATATTTTGGACAGAAATTCCCATAGTTGTAAATCCCTTGTCTATTTGTTCCCTTTCCAGTTCTATAGGTAGCTTCATTGAAGAATGAGGGTGAATCGGTGTAGCTACTGCAATTACGGAAATACCCGTAGCCATTTTCAATAACACCTGTTTTCGTTCTTTAGATACAGGTGAATCCGTCAAGGCCATGTAAGCAGGAAAGGTGCTAATTATCTCATTTTTCGCTGTAAAGTCTTGAGATTTTGATAAATTTAACTCCTGTTCAGGATTGAAATCCAAATACAAAGCCGCTATGATTTGATCAGGATTATTATTTAAATCCAAAATGAAAGGCAAGATTTTTTTTAGCTCTGGTTCTAAAGTAGATAAAGTTGCTAAAATGTAACCAGAAGAAGGACGGCGGATACCATCGTAATCTTTCCAAATTCGCATTTTCACCAGCCAAGAGCGATTTTGTTCATAATAACTCAGCCACTTCGTTTTTAATGATTGACGTAGATGCTGAATATCCATTCATTCCCTCGCTTCTTATTTTGCACCAAATTACGGAATTTAAGTAGATTAACACAATAAAACCAAACTGTGTAAAGAAAAGTAAAATGAAAACTTCTTGACTCTTCTCTCTTGCCTATTTCCTAATGAAACTGATAATAAAGCATTTTCTTGACCCTTTTACCATTTCATAAGACCTCGCGGTAAGTGGGAAACGACACGGGGGGTTTTAACCGCTGTAGTTTTTGGTGCATCTTGACAGCCTCCATATTTTTCGCTAGGATAGTCCCATGGTCAGAAAAAGTAAGCACAATGCTTTCAGCGGAGTGTCTAGTGGCTGTTTGTTACAGCCTTTAAGAGTGAAAATCTCTTAAGAATCTCAGCAGCTAAAGCCGCTGAGAGTGTCAATCTAACTGATTATCAATCCTTTACTTGCTAACCATTCACTATTAAATATTCGTGATTGATAGCGAGAACCACTGTCACACAAGATAGTTACAATAGTATGTCCTGCTCCCAATTGTTTAGCTAAAGCCACAGCCGCGGCTACATTAATTCCCGTTGAACCGCCCATTAATAAACCATCTTTTCTTAATAGCTGATAAACTACACGCAAGGCTTCTGAATCATCAATTTGGATAGCGTCATCAATAGGTGCACCTTCCATATTGGCGGTAATGCGACTATTACCAATCCCTTCAGTAATAGAATTACCTTCTATTTTGATTTCACCGGTTTTGATATAGCTGTATAGTCCACTACCCAAGGGATCAGCAACAATACATTTTACGCCGGGATTTTGTTCTTTTAGGTACATTGCTACACCAGCATAAGTACCACCCGTACCAGTAGAGGCCACCCAGCCATCAATTTTACCATCGGTTTGTTGCCAAATCTCTTTACCTGTGGTTTCATAATGGGCAACACGATTGGCTAAATTATCAAACTGATTAGCCCAAATGGCATTTTCCATTTCTGCTGCAATTCTACCAGATAGTTTGACGTAATTATTAGGATCTTTGTAAGGTACGGCAGGAACGGGACGAACTTCAGCGCCCAAGGTAGTCAAAGCATCTATTTTTTCTTGAGATTGGGTGTTGGGAATAAAAATCAAACATTTGTAACCTTTGACATTGCAAATATGCGCTAGTCCAATTCCCGTATTTCCCGCAGTTCCTTCAACTACTGTACCACCGGGTTTGAGCAGTCCTTTTTTTTCTGCATCTTCGATAATGTACAGCGCTGCACGATCTTTTACCGAACCTCCAGGGTTAAGAAATTCGGCTTTGGCCAAGATTTCACAACCTGTTTCTTCGCTAAAACTGTTTAGACGAATTAATGGGGTGTTACCAATTGTACCAACAAATCCATTTTTGATATCCATTTTGCACATACCTGAGTGTTTACAATTATTTTAATTTTTCCGATGTCTCACTCGTTCAGGACTACCGGTAGGAATTGCGGCAATTAATTTTTGAGTATATTCTTCTTTTGGTTGAAGATAAATACTTTCAGATGTCCCTGATTCGACAATTTTCCCTTGATTCATGACCAAAATGCGATCGCTTAAAAATTTCACGACACTTAAATCATGGGAAATAAAGATATAAGTTAGTTGAAAATCGGCTTGTAATTCTTTCAATAAATTTAAAACCTGCGCTTGTACAGAAACATCTAAGGCTGAAACTGACTCATCACAAATAATAAATTTAGGGTTTAAAGCTAAAGCTCGTGCAATACAAACTCGTTGACGTTGACCACCTGAAAATTGATGAGGGTACTTTTTCATGTCGTCCGCACTTAAACCCACTCTTTCCAACAGTTCTACTACCCTAGCTTGTTGCTGTTGTTGGGAGTTACCGATACCATGAATTAACAGGGGTTCCACAATGGCTTTCCCAATCTTAATCCGGGGGTTGAGGGAACTAAAAGGATTTTGGAAAATAATTTGCATTTCCCGTCGTAAGTGCTGCAAGGTTTTCCCGGTTAGATGAGTAATATCTTGTCCAGCAAACAATATTTGACCGCTCATCGGTTCGATTAGTCGCAGCAAGGTTCTACCTAATGTAGTTTTACCGCAACCAGATTCTCCCACCAATCCCAAGGTTTCTCCAGGAAAAACATCAAAGGAAACGCCATTCACTGCCTTATGATAACGTTTGGTGCTGCCAAATACTCCCCGCACTGGAAAACCGACTTCTAGGTTACTAACTCTCAACAGAGGTTGATTTCTACTAAGATTTGCTAATCTGTCGTTGGTCTCTTCCTTAGTAATTTCCGCTGGTTGTGCGGGTTCTTTAGTCTGAATTGTGACTTTACCAAATTCATCTTCTGTGACACTCATGTAGTCAGAAACAGTCAGCAGTTTGTGGGGACGATGATTAAGATTAGGACGACAAGCTACAAGTCCTTTGGTATAAGGATGTTGAGGATTATTAAAAATTTGTGCTGCTAGACCATTTTCGACAATTTTACCCTTATACATGACTGCTACTTGGTCAGTAATTTCCGCAATTAACCCCAAGTCGTGGCTAATAAAAATCATTGCCATATTGCGACTTCGTTGTAATTCATACAACAATGTCAGAATTGTTGCTTGCACGGTCACATCTAAAGCTGTAGTTGGTTCATCAGCAATTAATACAGATGGATTACAGGAAATAGCCATTGCAATCATAACCCGTTGCAATTGTCCTCCAGATAGCTGATGAGGATATCTTTCCAGCATTGCTTCTTTGTGTTGTTTTACCAACTGTGCTAATTTAAAACTATCTAATTCCGAATAGTTATGATCAAGATACTGTGTTTTAATTTGCTCATCACTAGGTAAAAGGTTAACTTCTTGTAAACCCGCAATTGCGATTTTTTTAGCTGCAATTGCATTGACATTTTGATGTCGCATAATTGCTTCTTGCAACTGAAAACCGATACTATAAACCGGATTTAAAGAACTCATTGGTTCTTGAAAAATCATAGCAATATCACCACCTCGATAAAGCTGCATTTCTTCAGGTGATAATGTTAATAAATCCAGTGGTCGACCATTTGTCCGAGAAAATAAAATTTTCCCTCCAGTCACTTTTCCGGGATATTGCAACAAACCCATAATTGCTAAAGCTGTAACTGACTTTCCACTCCCTGATTCTCCCACTATTCCTAGAGTTTCACCCTGATTTAACTGGAAACTAATATCATCAATAGCTTTTACATTGCTACTGTCACTGATAAATTCAACTTGTAGATTGCGAACCTCTAAAACTGTTTCTTTCATAAAATTGGCAAACAAATTAATTAAAAATGAAAAATGAAAAATGAAAAAACACTTTTAACTCTGTCTCTTTACCTTGGGCTTTTTCTCTGTTATAACTTCTGCAAAATATCTGGTAGTAATTGTCCTGGAAGTTTAGATAGAGCTAAATTTTGTCCTTGGATTCCTAACTCATTATGAAAAACACGAATTATACTGATAATGTAGCCGATTGTTGTTTGATAATTTTCTGTTTCTCTATCAAAGCCAATTAATGCGGACAAATGATTTTCTAAAGCGGCTTGTAAATGTTGAGAGAGTGTTTTTTTATCACCATTAAAATGTACACTTTTCACTAAGTCATGATGAGCTAATGCTAAATTATTATGTGCCATATATAAATCAAAATTTAAAACTAGATTACTAAGTGAGTGAGCGGTATTCACAGCTTCTTGATAAGCATGAATACATAATTTTATAAGTTTTTGTTGATCTTGGCTTGTTGTTTGGGGCTGATTTGCCAAATGCCAATAAGCGATACCCAGATTATTTTGAGTAGCAGCATAACCCTGGGGAACATCAATAGACGTTCGATATTTTAATGCTTCATTGTAAACCTGAATTGCTAAGTGGAGATTTTCCATTGGTTGTTCATACTGAGAAAGATTCCAATAAGCCGTACCAATGTTATTTTGAATCATCCCATATTTTAGGGGTTGATCTGTCGGTTGATAGTGAACAACCGCTGATTTATAAGCAGTAATTGCTTTTGTGAGATTTTCCACAGGTTGATCATACTGTCCTAAATGCCAGTAAGCTGTACCTAGGTTATTCTGACAAGCAGCATATTTTAAAGGTTCTATCTCCTCCTGTCGATAACGTAGTGCTTCACTGTAAGCAATAACTGCAAAATTCCAATTTTCTACGGTATCAGCAAACCTAGCTAAATCACCATAGGCAGTTCCAAGATTATTTTGAATACGGGCATAGGTTTCTGGGTGAGTATCAACTGTAATCAGCTTAAGTCCTAATTTATAAAAATCTATTCCTTGCTGAATATAAATTTTCGACTCTTCAGAATTATCAGGGGCACGGTGTAATATCCAGTAAAGTGTCCCCAAATCATTTAAAATATCTGGAAGTTGTGGAGAATTTTCATCATGACTAATTGCTTCTTGATAAGCTAAAATTGCAATCATTAATTTTTCTACCGTTGCTTGTCCTTGCTCAATCTGCAACCGATAGAAATTACCAAGATGATAATAGGCTTTTCCTAATTCTTCTGCTTTGGATTCTTGAATATGTAATTGTTCAATTTCCCAGAGCATTTGTTGAACTTGATCATAATCATCAGCATTAATTTTTGCCTTAATTAATCCTTGTAATTCTTGGTTAATATGAGCTAAGGTAAATGAACTCTGATCATTAGTAATTTGAGGGGACAGAACCGGAGATTTTTCTGGTATTTCTGTGATTAAATCTGTGGTTTTAGTTACAAACAAATCAGGTTTGTTTGTTAGTTTGGTGTCTTGAGAAATTGTTTCTTCATTAACAATTAAATGAGTCAGATTTTCTCGCTCTAAACTACGGGAATCAGCTACAACCTCTGAATAACCTCGATTATCTATAGTTGGTGTCGGTTCTCCCGCAAAGACAAATACACCGGTGTGACATTGCCAAAATTTGGGTGCTGATTGCTGAATTGCAGATAACCAAGGATGAGAAACCCAAAATAATAAACTAGATTCTAAAAAGTGACTAGATTCATGACCAGATAAATGTTGTTGACCTAAATGGAGATAATTCAAAAATAACCGCTGTATTGCAACTGGTTCTTTAGTGAGCATTTCCACCCCCACAATCTGAAATCCAGGAATTGGTAAGGAACGGAGGGATTCTCTGTTGATCCTCCAATCAGTGGAGGTGGATAATTAGCTAACCATTGATTAATTTGCGCTATAGGATTGGGATCGCTTAAATTTAGACGTAGAGTAACTAACCGTGGATAAGCTGGTGTACTAATGTCTCCACGGACTTGCTGGTATAATACTTTGCCAACTGGATAAGCGAGGGTTGAGTGTAAACGTGCTGCTATCCGGTTTCTTAAATGTAAATCATCACATATAGCAAATAAAATTTGTCTACGTAAACCCAGACTCAGGGTTAGTTTTAGACGTTTATATACTTGCTGATTCAAACTGACGTTTTCTGTGTGTACAGTTTCATTCACACTTGTATTTGGCTGGGTTTTTGCCCTTTTTTCTGTATACATCCCGACTGAATAAATTAAATTAAGTATTAATGTCACATCTCATAATTTGGATTTTCCCGGAGATGTTTTCTTGTTCAGGATGAATCAAGTTTTACGAGCTAGAATGTCAAAAAAAGACTATATTATCTTTTTATTTCGGCATTCTAACAAAAAATCAGGTTCTTGATCAATATCAGAACCTGAAATCAGGAAAAGTTAAAATTTAAAGGACTGTTTTCCAATTAACTAACATTGGAAACAGTGAAAGCCACAAAGATTACCCCTGCGACTAAAAGCATGGCTACAACTCCTAAGATAATATAATTACGCTTTTGAGAGTTTGTTGGAGGTTCGGCTTGATAAACTTTGGGCTCTTTAGCAAAGTTATTGAGCCGACCGCCTTCTTCACTTGTATAGGGCATGAAGTAATTCCTTGTTATGTTTGTTGATTTAATGTTACATAAATTTTACATCACTCTCATAAAAATAGACAAATAGTTACTTGAATTAAAATTCCTAGTATTTTGGCTGATATCTTGACAAAATAGACATTTCATGGTTGATTTTATACTATTTTGTTTGACCTGACTACTAATTCAGGAATATCTCTATACTAATGTCATTATAAATACATTCAGCCTTTTTAACTGCGTTGGAGTCAGTGCTACTATTTTGTTGTGCTGGGGGCTTTTTTGTGCCTATTTTTTTATACTTTGATTATCTCAAATATTGTTACATTTTGTCTTTAACTGCCTGATTATTGGTTATAAATGTTAATCTTTAATTCCTAAAGCAAAAGCCTGGATGATTTTTAATATTTGTTTTTTAGGTTACAATAGAGAATACACTTTAATCAGGTGATTATCATGACAAAATCTACACCGCAAAGGGTTGTCCGTCGTGGTCGAGTATTTCCCGAAATTCAGTGGACTCAAGAACAAAAAGCTCAGGAAAAAGCGAGAAGACAGGCTTTTTCTGATCGTTGTTGGGCAATTTTTGAGCGGTTAAAACCGGAAATACTCGATAAATACTATGGTTGGTATATTGCTATTGAACCTGATAGTGGGGATTATTTTATTGATCAGGATCAAGAGGTAGCTAGTAAAATGGCCAGAGAAAAGTATCCTCATGTCATTCATCATATTTATGGCATTAATGAAACGGGAGTTAGTGGCAGAATATGATTGAGGGTAGATTTGGAGATAAAGGTCAAATTTATTTGGAAATTGATTTAATTGATGGAGATAATTTCAGTTTTCCTGTAGAAACAATGTTAGACACGGGATTTACTGAATATTTAGCCATGAATAAACAAGATGTACAAAGTCTTGATTGGCCTTTTTTAAGACAAAATAAATTAAGAACTGCTCAAGGAGAAACTGATTTTGATGTTTATCATGGTAGGGTAATAGTAGATGGTCAAGAGTGGGAAATTCCTGTATTTGCTGGAGATGAAATTCAGGAAATTTTACTGGGTTCTCGATGGTTGAAGTTGTTTGTTTTAGTTGCTAATTATGGTGAAGATAGGGTAAGTTTAGAATTGATTTAATTAAGATTTTTTATTAATAAAAAGGTGGATTACGGGTTGTATCTAGAACGAAATAGCCCTGGGTGGTAATTGCCAGAATATTTGGTCTTTATTCCAAATTTTAGGGCTAGGATGCCTAAAAAGACAATATAATTAGATTTAGGGACTTCCAAGAAATAAATTATCCTGATTAACGAACCACAGAGGCGCAGAGGACACAGAGGAATAAGGGTTTGAGAGATTTTTGTGTTAGGTGGTTGAGTATTTTTTTATTTGGAAGTCCCTTAACAAATTACTGATTTTATTAACGTTGCTTTTTATGCCCAAGCATGATCCCGCAAAATTAAAAAAAGTATCTATTAGTCTTCCCTTTGGTATAGGTTCTGCGGAATGGGAAGCTGACACAACGGAACGAAAAGCCGCTTGGTCGTTATATGTGGAACTGGTAACGCGTATTGCTGTCCAGTCTTTAGAAGTTGACCAGGGGTTAGTGCGAGAAGCGTTGAACTCTCTGTATAGTTTATTCGGAACTACCCGTGAAGTTCTCAAAGCTGCTGGACCTGATGTGGGTGCTTCTAAAAACTCAGTCGGGGGTATTGCTATTGCGGTGCTGAATAATGGGTTAAGACCATTTTTAGCTAAATGGCATCCTGTGTTACAGGCTTGGGAAGCAAGACGACCTATAGGGGTGAGTCCCAAGGAACATGAGGTAAGTTGGTCAGAAGAATCAAAATTGCGAAGTGAGTTGGCTGCTTTGCGAGGTGGTTTGGAACAGTATGCGAAGGCGTTGGCGATTATTGCAGGTGTGGAGGAATAAAATGGAAAAATATGATGTTTTTATTTGCCACAATAGCAAAGACAAGCCAGAGGTAGGAAAAATTAAAAGCATTTTGCAAAGTCAAGGAATCAAAACGTTTTATGATGAGGATAACTTAATAGCATTTAAAAAATGGAAAAAACAACTCCAAGATCATATTAGTGAAGTTAAAGCTTTCCTTGTCTTTATTAGTAATAATGGTATAGGACCAATACAACACGAAGAAATTGATTTCTTTTTAAAAGAAGTTTTGCCAAAAAACTCTGAAATTCAAACAGGCTTAGTTATCCTACGCAACACAGGAGAGGGAATAATAAATACCGTAAAAAACAGTTATCCAGAATTTAAAGACTTTCATTATTGTGATTTTCGTAAAGAAGAACTTAACCCAATGAACAAACTGATTTCTGCTATTACTGGAAGAGACCCAGAGTCACAGTCTATAATAACTCAGCCTAAATCACTCACCAAAACTCCTCAACAACCACCTCATGCAGATAGTATTAGCTCAGAAGGCATAGACTATAGAGAACTCACTGAACTATTATCAGAAAGTAAATGGGAAGATGCTTGGGAAAATGCTAATTATCTGACTTATAAACTTATGCTCAATGCTGTAGGTAAAACTCAGGGGGATCAATTGACCAAGGAAGACGTAAAAGATTTTCCATGCACAGACCTCTACAAAATTGACAAATTGTGGGTAGAACATAGCAATGGTAAATTTGGATTCAGCATCCAAAAAGAAATTTATTTAAGCGTTGGTGGCAAGCCTGATGGTATATTCAATCAAAGTATCTGGAGAAAGTTCAGCGATCTTGTTGGATGGGTAGGAAAAGATGCAAATGGCTGCAACTTTTTTTATAACTCCGAGGAAGAATTTACTTTTGATATTTCAGCACATAAGGGTCATCTTCCTGTGTTAATTGAAGATTATCAGGAAATTATTATAGATATCTTCGCTCGTATTGAAGCTTGTCCTCAATTTAATAAAGGTCCTTTAAAGCTTCTCAACTCACATCTTGGTTTTCAGCCAGACACTTCAGCAATTAAGGCTGTAGAGATTATTAACTCACTGCCTAATATTTAGTTACCCATATTAATTCAAAATTGCTCGAAAGTTTTGATTTAAAGCAAAAATCCAAACAACTTCTAGAAATTGCTAAAATAGGAGTAGAAAAAGCGATAGAAACCGATGAAGCAACAGCTACAGATTGGATAAATCAGCAATTGGCAATATTAGGAATTGATATCAAAAGCATCATCAGTTAATTTCCTGCTGTATAATATTTATATATGTTTTCCCTGATCAATCTAACAGCTTACTATCACGGCAAATTTTGTCATAATATAAAGATAGGATTCCCATGACTAATTACGCTTTATCAACATTATGAGGAATAAATAATTATGTCTCAATCCGATTTAATCAATAAACCAGAATTAAGTAACACTACCAAAGAAAATCATCTCATAGAAATTTTACGAGAAATTCAAGCAACACCTAAAGAATACTGGCCAAATCTCCTACAAATAATGCGAGTATTTCGAGAAAGTGTTACTTTTAAACCTGAGATTTTTAACCATTCTCAGCTAGAAATAGACGCACAACAACAAATTTTAAATCAACAACATCAATTACTCAAAGAATTAACCAAAGAGTGGTTAGAAGAAGGAGAACAAGAAGAACAAACGGAAACTTGGGAATATTTGCGGCAAAAACAAGAAATTGATGATAATCCTTTTTAAGATTAAGGAGTAGAAAAAGCCATTAAAACCGATGAAGCAACAGCTACAAATTGGATAAATCAACAATTGGAAAATTTAGGAATTGATCTCAAAAATGGAGAAGAAAATAAAAATTAATGCTGATGTCATTTATAATAGAATTATAGCCTAGTAGTAGAGGTGAAACAATGACCATTGAACAAGCAGTTTTAGAAAACCTGCGAGAGTTACCAACCGATAAACAACAGGAAGTTTTAGATTTTATTCAATTTCTCAAACATAAACTGTCACAAATAAAAGAACAAGTACAGGAAAAACCATTACAGAATAAAGGAGATAGCTTTTGGGAAGGGGTTTTAAGGTTTCGAGAAACAATTGAAAGAGAAGGAATTGAATTTACAGATGAAGATTTTGCTAATTTAAGAGATCGTAGTCCAGGACGCGAGATTGATTTATGACAGTTCGCTTTTTACTAGACTCTAATATTATCTCAGAACCGAGTCGGCCAATTCCCAATACTCAGGTTTTAGATCAATTAAATCGCTATCGTTCAGAAGTAGCAGTAGCAAGTCTTGTTGTTCATGAAATCCTTTATGGCTGTTGGCGTTTACCAGCATCTAAACGCAAGGATTCTTTATGGAAATACATTAAAGATTCTGTGTTAGATTTGCCTGTGTTTGATTATGATCTCAAAGCTGCAAAATGGCACGCACAGGAAAGAGCTAGATTATCAAAAATTGGTAAAACACCTGCTTTTATTGATGGACAAATTGCGAGTATTGCGTTCTGCAATGACTTGATTTTAGTAACAAACAATATGGCAGATTTTCAGGATTTTGAGGATCTGATAATTGAGAATTGGTTTATTACAGTTGATTAAATTGAGGTGAATTAGAGCAGTTTCCGATATTATGAAGTACAGATATTAATAATAAAACTCTTGTGGTGCGGGCAAGATGCCCGCACAAGGTGTACCTCACTCAAAGCTACTTGCTGTATGATAGAAGGAGACAATATTTGCCATTGAAATTATACAGCGATTCCGACTTCTGGAAGAAGCCGGGGATCTAAGTACAACAAAACTAACCAGTAATCGTTCCTGTTACAGGTGAACTCGCACTAGCATACTCTTTAATAGGCATTCTACCGGATAAATAAGCTATGCGACCCGCCACAGTTGCTAAATTCATCGCATAAGCCATGGCTGGAGCATTTTCAGCCAAAGCGATCGCACTATTAATCAATAACGCATCCGCCCCCAATTCCATCGCCTCAGCAGCTTGTGAAGGCGCACCAATACCCGCATCTACCACCACCGGTATTTTAGCATTTTCAATAATAATCCGAATATTGGCCGTGGTTTTTAGCCCTTGTCCAGAACCAATGGGCGCGGCTAAAGGCATCACAGTGGCACAACCTACCTCTTCTAACCGCTTTGCTAACATAGGATCAGCATTAATATAAGGTAATACAGCGAAACCTTCTTTAACTAATTGTTCCGCAGCTTGTAAAGTACCTATAGGGTCTGGAAGTAAATATTTAGCATCAGGTATAACTTCTAACTTGACAAAATTATTATCCTCTTGTCCCAATAATTTCGCCATTTCTCTTCCCAACCGGGCCACCCGAATGGCCTCCTCCGCAGTTTGACAACCAGCAGTATTAGGTAACATCCAGATTTTACTCCAATCTAGCGCCTCCGCTAAACCTTCATGTCCCGGTGCATTAGTTTGTACCCGTCGCACAGCTACCGTCACAATTTCACAACCACTAGCAGCGACACTCTGCTGCATTTCTTGAATATTGCGATATTTACCAGTTCCGGTCATTAACCGAGATTTAAAGCTTTTTCCGGCAATAATTAATGGTGAATCTTGAACAGTAGTTTGGAATTCTGGTGTACGGTGTCCGTTAGTAATAGTAGCGGGAATTAACATCGGTGTAGTAGTAGATGACACAGTGGAAAAGCGGGAATAATGAAAATTAGCTAAAAGAGGATCTGCTTTTTGTTCACAAATCAAATCAGCAATTAATGTGGCTGTAATTGGTGTAAGTAAAATCCCGTTGCGATGATGACCAGTAGCCAAAGTTAAATTATCACAATGACTATTACCTAAAATAGGTAATTCATCGGGTGTAGTTGGACGAAATCCCCACCACAGTTCTTGAAGAGGATAATTTTCTAATTGCGGATATAGTTGTATCGCTGATTGCAATAAACCTTGAATACCTTTCGGTGTATTTTCGGCAGTGAATCCCACATCTTCACTAGTTGCACCGATAATAATGGAACGATTGCGTCTAGGAACAATGTAAATATTTTCACCGAATAATATCCTAGTTAACGGTAATTCTGTCACAAAATCTGGAACTCTTAAACTCAACATTTGTCCTTTACGAGGACGCATTGGTAAAGGTAATAATTGATTGGTCCAAGCACCAGTAGCTAAAAGATAATGGTTAGCGTGAAATAAACCAGCATTAGTTTGTATACTAGTAACTTTTCCCTGTTGTTGAGAAATTGCTTCTACTGTAATTCTATCTTCAAATATAACACCCAGATTTTCAGCCGCAGTCCGCAGAACTTTAATTAAGACTCGATTATCAACTTGCCCGTCTTCAGGATACCACCAACCACCGACCACATCAGCACCTAAATCTGGTTGATATTGGTTAATAGTGTGTTTATCTAACCAGTTAGCGTTTTTGTATTGTTTGTTTTCAGGTTGTTTATAAACTGGTGCAAGAATACCACAAGGCCAATAACCTGTATTTAAACTTGTTAATTTTGTTAATTTTTCCGTCCAGTCTAAATATAAGTTACGCGATCGCCGACATAAAGTCAACATCGCTTCATTAGTAATATTTTCCGCATCAGGGGCTAACATTCCCGCTGCGGCATGGCTGGCTGCGGCAGTAAAATCACGGCAAAGCACAGTTACATTCGCGCCTCGTAATTTCAGTTCGACACCGCAAGCCAACCCGATAATACCACCACCAATAATTAAAACATCATTAGTCATTTAGTCATTTAGTCATTAGTTATTTAATTAATAGACATCTCCAGAAATAAAATATAAGTATTCTAGAACCCTTGTAGAGAGGTTACATAGAACGTCTCTACATTCTTTTTCGGAGATGTCTTAATCATTGGTCATTGGTTCTTTAAATTTGACTTTTGACCTTTGACTGGATTTTTCCCCAGTTACCACAAAGCCCGAATTGGTTCTTTTCCCTGACTATCATTACTACTAGTAGTTGAATTACTCTCCGTAGTAAAAGTTTCATCTGTAGGACTGGAATTGTCACTACCATTACTAGTGTTCTGTGCAGTAGTAGAAGAATTGTTTGTGGTTTCCGTAGAAAAATTACTTTGGGCTACACTAGTATTGCTGCCTTCATTGCGAGAATTGTTTCTACTTGTGGTTTTGGAGTCATTATTACTAATATTTTCCGAATTATTACCATTTGCAGCACTATTAACATTAATATTAGCCGGAAGAACACTAGATGCTTTACGTCCTAGGGGAACATTAGCAGTTTGTTGTCCACCCATAGGAAAGTTAATTCCTAATAATGTACCTAATAAAATTGCTACGCCGCCAGCCATTAAAATCAAGGGTGTCCATTTACCCATCTTTTTCTCTCCTTGTTAACCTTTTGGTGTCCAAACTAATTGGGGACTTTGATCTTAAAACCCATGAAATTTTGTTACTTTGATATCACCTAAAACCTGAATTTGACAAGCTAAACCCAGACTAATTGTAGGAGAATAAGGAGGAAGAGAACGCCGAGTTTGCTTACGCCAATTCCCTATGGATACTTCAACTTCTACATTAACCGCAGAAGTACCACAAGCGCCATGGCTTGAGAGTTGATAATTCCAGAGCCATTGTAGGGGTCAATACCATGTTATCGGGGAACTTTGTGTAAATTGGTTTAATTTTTATCTACAGCACTTCCCGGTGTTATGAGGTGCATATCTAGCGGGCAAGATGCTCGCACCACAAGAGTTTCATGATTTAATTTTGTACCTCATCAGTGCGGAAAACGCTGTAACTAGGGAATATGGAAATTACCAAGATAGCTTTGTGTTGTATATTTATACTACAAGGTTGTCTTTTAGGTGTCAGTGTTCAATTAAAGGTTCACCAAATTTTTATGATTACAACCCCCTTAAATCAACTTTGGCTCTATGACACTACTCTCCGTGACGGAACTCAACGGGAAGGATTATCGGTGTCTATAGAAGATAAGTTACGCATTGCTCACAGACTTGATGAATTAGGTATTCCTTTTATTGAAGGTGGTTGGCCCGGAGCAAATCCTAAAGATGGTCAATTTTTCCAGCAACTTCAACAAAATCCCCTCAAACAAGCAGAGGCGGTCCCTTTTTGTTCTACCCGTCGTCCACATACCAAAGCCGCAGATGAACCCATGCTCCAGGCGATTTTGGCGGCTGGTACGCGCTGGGTGACTATTTTCGGGAAATCCTGGGATTTGCACGTTACAGCCGGACTCAAGACCAATCTAGAGGAAAATCTAGCGATGATTGGGGATACAATTGAGTATCTACGTTCTCAAGGACGGCGGGTAATTTACGATGCTGAACATTGGTTTGATGGTTATAAGCAAAATCCTGATTATGCTTTACAGACCCTCAAAGCAGCAGCTACAGCAGGTGCAGAATGGTTAGTTTTATGTGATACCAATGGTGGAACTTTAGCTCATGAAGTTTCGCAAATTGTTAAAGATGTCAGTTGTCAAGAAATTCACCAAATCGGTATACATACTCATAATGATTCAGAAATGGCGGTTGCTAATGCCTTAGCAGCAGTTATGGCTGGAGCTAAGATGGTACAAGGGACAATTAACGGTTATGGGGAACGCTGTGGTAATGCTAATTTGTGTTCTGTGATTCCCAATTTACAACTAAAACTGGGTTATAGTTGTATCGGTGAACACCAGCTAAGTCAACTTACAGAAGCTAGTCGGTTTGTGAGTGAAGTTGTCAATCTCGCACCTGACGAACACGCACCTTTTGTAGGAATTTCGGCTTTTGCTCATAAGGGTGGGATTCATGTTTCAGCGGTAGAACGTAATCCTTTGACCTATGAACATATTCAACCGGAACTGGTAGGAAACCAACGCCGCATTGTTATTTCTGAACAGTCTGGTTTAAGTAATGTTTTAGCTAAAGCTCGTACTTGTGGAATTGAATTAGATAAGGATCATCCCCAAGCTCGACAAATTCTCCAACGTATGAAGAAATTGGAAAGTGAAGGTTATCAATTTGAAGCCGCAGAAGCTAGTTTTGCATTATTAATGTATGAGGCTTTAGAATGTCGTCAACAGTTTTTTAAGGTTCAAGGTTTTCAAGTTCATTGTGATTTGGTGGAGGTGGAAGCAACTACTAATTCTTTAGCAACTGTGAAAGTATCTGTTAATGGTAAAAATATTCTCGAAGCCGCAGAAGGTAATGGACCAGTTGCGGCTTTAGATGCGGCTTTACGTAAGGCTTTAGTGAACTTTTATCCTCAAATTGCTGATTTTGAATTGACTGATTATAAAGTGAGAATTCTCAACGGAAATAGGGGAACATCTGCTAAAACCCGCGCTTTAGTAGAGTCGGGTAATGGTCAACAACGGTGGACGACTGTAGGAGTTTCTAGTAATATTTTGGAGGCTTCTTATCAAGCTGTAGTTGAAGGTTTGGAATATGGTTTATTGTTACATTTCCAAGCTGAAAAGCTGTTGAAGGTTTAGCAATACAATCTGGGGAGGGGTTTACCCTCCGCTATTTGATGATTTCCATGATGTTATGCTGTAGATATTGTGCAGATAATAATTAGGAATTTATCTCTAATAGAACTTTTAATACTCCTTTGGTTTTGGCTTTTTCAAAAGCCTCTAAACCTTGAGAAAGAGGATAATAAGCATGAATTAAAGATTGAACCTCTACTTTTCCTGTTGCTAATAATTCTAATGCTGGAGCAAAGGGACCGCAACGAGAACCAATGAGGGTAATTTCATCTACCACTAAAGAGGAAGCATCTAAACTGAGATTTCCTGCATAGGTGCTTTTTAAAATTAATGTTCCCCGTGGACGTAAAGCCCGACGAGCAATATTAAAACCTTCAGGATTTCCGGTACAATCAATGGAGATATCGAAATATTTATCGGTAACGCTATTAGCTAAACCAGTTTTTATTCCTCTCGCTGCTAAATTTACTAATTTTTCTTGATGTCTTCCTATTACTAATAATTCACAACCAGTTAAGGCTAAAGTTTGGGCTATTAATTGTCCTAGTTTACCATCTCCAACTACTAATACTCGGTCATTTTTACATATTTGTATTTGTTGTTGAATTTCCAATGCTGCGGCTATAGGTTCGGTAAAAGTTGCAGCCGCTGTAGAAACATTTTCCGGGACAAGATGCAAATTTTTAATAGGTAAAGATAGATATTCTGCAAATGCACCATGACGATTAACAATACCTAAAACGGTGCGATTTTCGCAATGTCTTGGTTGTCCTCGATCACAAAAACGACAATTACCACAAGCGGCGTTAATTTCACCAACGACTCTTTGATTAATTAACTGTTTTGGACCTTGTTCCACAACACCAACAAATTCATGGCCGATAACACCAGTATAAGGATAATAACCTTTAATTAATTCTAAATCAGTATTACAAATTCCTGCCTGTAAAACTCGGACTAAAGCCTCTCCCGCAGGTGGTTCAGGAAGGGGAATATCAGTGCGTAATTGTAATTGATTATTTTCTAGCCAAAGTCCTTTCATAATTTTGTTAATTTTCAGTTATCAAAATTTTCCACTTTCTAGAAATGGTGTAAATATCGGTACTAAACTTGAATTACTCAGAACCATTGTGGGAAAAGAGCGATCGCTATAATCCATTCCCGGCGATAATGGAAAAGACTCAGAATTGAGCGAGACCCATATACTACCCGCAGCTTGAACAATTACCCAAGCACCTGCAATATCCCATACCTTTGGGGTGGCTTCAACTCCTCCCAAAGCCGCACCAGTAGCGACTGAAAGAAAGTTATAACTAGCAACTCCTAACATCCGAATTTTACAGGGAAAACCCGGTTGAATAATGTTGGTACTGCGAGAACAAAGGTTAAAAAGGTGGTTTTTGCTGGGAGCATCTTTACTAGTATGAATAGGATGATTATTTAAAAATGCTCCTGTTGGCGTTGTTAAGCCCGATGAACCTGCCCAAAATCCATGAAATGTTTGATTTAATGGTGGTACATAAACATAGCCAAAAATTGGTGTTCCCTGATAAAGTAAGCCTAAGGAAATAGACCAAATGGGAATGCCTCTGGTAAAATTGGTTGTACCGTCTAAAGGATCAATAACCCAACACCATTCCGTATTCGGAAAAGTTTGACCTGATTGTAGCAGTCCGTCGCTATCACTTTCTTCGCTCAAAATTCCGTAACCTGAAAAGGTGGAAACAATAGCATCTCGAATTTCTCTATCTGCCCATTTATCTGATTTTGTGACTAAACTACCATCTGCTTTTTGTGAAGCTTGGACTTGTCCAAAATCCTGCATTAATTGTTTTCCAACTTTCTTAGTTGTGGTTTCTGCAAAGTCTAAAATTGTGTTCCAAAAATCGTTCATTTGTGAGTTGTTAGTAGTTCGTGGTCAGTGGTTGGTTGCAGTTATTAGTTGTGAGATAATTTTAGCACAGATTCATGAACAGGAAATTGGAGATATTATTAGTAGGTTGAGAATCTTCTCAAGACAAATCTATTTATTTAGGATATTTATTCACTACCTGGAACTCATCCTTTAGCAAGTTACTCAGATTCCCACATACAGTATTTTCCGCAACTGGTTTTTGGTAATCTTTTTCTAGAAATATTTATCAAAATAACTGACCACGAACAACTAACAACCTGTAAGGGTAAAGCATAAAGCTAAACCCCTACAAAATCTAACTACAACTTTGTCCCACAGTTAGAACAGAAATTATGATTAGCTTGGTTTTGAGTCCCACAATTATTACAAACAATTGACTCAACAGCAGTCCTTGGAATCGGTTTAGGCAACCCAACCATTTGCGAATTATTTTTACCAGGCGCTACCATAGGATAACAGTTTTCATCTCTGGTAACATGAACATTCACAATCACAGGTCCATCATGTGCCAGCATTTCCGCAATTTTAGCTGCTAACTCTTCCCGCTTAGTAATCACCATTCCCTTGATACCATAAGCCTGGGCTAAAAGCTCAATATCAGGCATTCCTACCTCCATATTAGAAGACGAATAACGCTGACCATAAAAAGCTTCCTGCCATTGTCGCACCATTCCCTGCCAACCATTATTTAAAATTAGAGTCTTGACATTAATACCATATTGTGCTAACGTCCCCAACTCTTGCAAACACATTTGGAAACTGGCATCACCGCTAATACAAATCACTTCGTCATCAGGGAAGGCAACTTTGACACCCATGGCTGCCGGTACACCAAAGCCCATCGTACCTAAACCCGCACTAGAAATCCAGCGTCTTGGACCATTTTTGAGGAACTGGGCCGCCCACATTTGATGTTGACCCACATCAGTAGTATAAAATGCGTCCGGTGCTTGAGTACCAACCTCAACAACTACCTCTTGAGGAGAAATACTATCAGCATAATGAGGGACAATTAAAGGGTAATCTTGTCGCCAACGGTTAATTAAATTTAACCATTCTTTGGTTTGATTAGGTGCTGCTTGACTATTTGCGTTTTGACATCGCTGTAACAAGTCCTTTAGGACATTTTTAACATCCCCCACAATGGGGACATCAGGAACGCGATTTTTACCCACTTCTGCGGGGTCAATATCAATGTGAATAACCTTAGCCACAGAAGCAAATTCATCTAATTTACCTGTAACTCGGTCATCAAATCTCGCACCAACGCAAATTAATAAATCACAATCTGTAACGGCAAAATTAGCGTAGGCTGTGCCGTGCATTCCCAACATTCCCAAAGACAGAGGATGATGTTCATCAAATGCACCGATACCCATTAAGGTAGTAGTGACGGGGATATCAAATAATTCTGCGAGTTGTTTAACTTCTTCATGGGCATTAGCAGCGATCGCTCCTCCTCCAACATACAACAAAGGGCGACGACTTTCCCGAATTAATTGAATAGCCGCATTAATTTGACGAGGATTGCCCTTGACCGTAGGACGATAGCCAGGTAATTTAATCGAACCCGGTAAAACTGGAACATAATCAAATTCCTCTAAAGCCACATCTTTAGGAACATCAATTAAAACAGGTCCAGGTCTACCAGTGCTGGCAATATGAAAAGCTTCAGCCACAATCCGCGCCATATCTTTAGCATCACGAACCACATAAGAATGCTTAACAATGGGTAAGGTAATCCCATAAATATCTGTTTCCTGAAAAGCATCTGTACCGATTGCGGCTCGTGGTACTTGTCCTGTGACTACAATCATGGGTATAGAATCCATGTAAGCTGTAGCAATACCCGTAACTAAATTGGTTGCTCCAGGACCTGAAGTACCAAAGCATACTCCCACTTTACCAGTAGCACGGGCGTAGCCATCAGCGGCGTGGGATGCACCTTGTTCATGTCTAACTAAGATATGCTTAACCGTACCCCCAGCTTCTATTTTATAGAGGTCATCATAAATCGGTAGAATTGCGCCACCGGGATAACCAAAAATATGCTCAACACCATGACGGATTAGACTATCTATCAATGCAAAACCGCCAGATGCCCATTTTGGTGAGGGAACTGACGAATTAGATACAGGAGAGGGCTGATTATTTTCAGATTTTGGGAGACTGATTTGAGAAGACGAAACCACAGTTAACCTCAAATTATAGCTAAAATTAACGCTTAGATTCTGTATTTAAAACTTCATTTTAAGTTAAAAATTCTCACAATTGTAGACGAAGCTTTATTGATTAGCACTAAGAATGATTTTGATTGTACGATTTTTAGGTCACATCTTGCAATACCCGCCGAGTATTTTGCCAAGTCCAGACACCAATAGCCCCCACAACTAGACTCATTCCTAATAAAACCGCTGATAAACCGAAGGCATTAACTAACTTAGTGGTAATTAATAAAGGTGCGGTGAGGGCGATATTAATGGCATGATTTTGAAAGCCAAAGACCTTACCGTGCATTTCTGAAGGTGTTTGTTGTTGAATTAAAGTTTGCATTGGCACGTTAACAAAAGCAGCACCCACGCCCAAGAAAATACAAAGTCCTAATGCTACCGGTTGGTTATCAATGAAAATGAACAAACCCAAGGAAAAGGCCATAATCAAAAACCCAAATAAAGGTAAGGGTTTATGATGGAGACGATGACCAAAATTTCCTAAAATGGCCGCACCTATTACCATACCCACCCCGGCCGCGGCCACAAAAGAGCTAAATTCTTCTGGTGCTAAATGTAACCTTGCTGCCATACCAATGGCTAATTCTATCAAGGCCGCAAATACACAGTATAAGGTGACTATTTGCAGCATAGCATTCCAGACCAGCCGATTTTGTTTGAGATAGCGCAGTCCTAGCAAGAATTCAGCCCAGGGATTAATTGCGGGTGTGGTTTTATCAATGTGTCTGTGTTCTCGAAACTGAATTGGCATCATAATCACGGCAGAAAGCAAGTATAAGCAGCCGACAACTAATTCTTTACCAAAGCCCTTGTTAAAGCTTTCAAACCAATTCAACATGGGAGTAGCCACAGCATTACCAATAATCAATGCTGCCATCATGGTACTACTAAATAAGGCATTGGCCGCCATTAAAGCTTCTTTTCTCACCAACAGCGGAATTGAAGCTTGTTCTGCTGGAGCAAAAAACTGGGTGATGGTGGAGATAGCAAAGGTGAAAAATAACAGAATTGCAAATTCTCGTGGTAAAAAGGGAATTAACACCATGAATATCCCCCGCACCAAATCAGAACCTACCATAATCAGTTTTTTTGGCACACGGTCAACGATTACACCACCTGCAGAACCAAATAATATTGCTGGTACTGTAAATGCCATGTATAAATAAAAGCGTGAATCACCATTAATTTGATTAATGGGTAGGTAGAGTTTGAGTAAGGCAATCATTAAAACAAAGAATACCTTATCTGCTAATTGGGAAATTAGTTGACCAATCCACAGGAGGACAAAACCCCGATTTTTTAGCAGTGCGGTAAAACCATTATTAACAGCAGCAGGTTCAGTAGGAAGCATCAGATACTTGGGAATGGAGGATAAATAACGACTATTTTTTGTTATAGCGTTCTAAGAGAAAATTGAGAAATTCAGCCGCGCTGAGGTAGGTTTTGGGTGGAGAGAACCCAGGGGAGGGATTTACCCACTTTCCTTGAACAGATTGGGGAGAGTACCACATTGATAAATGGTCAACTGCTGGGTCGGCATAAAAGTTATTTTCGCCTATACCGAGATAAGCTGAAGTCCAATGGGTATAATGATCATGACTTAAACGATGAATAGGAAATTTTCCCACAAGAGGAACTCCCCAACCATCAATAGCAATAAAAGCTTGAACATGACCCCCCAAAAGTTGCCACGCTGTGGCCGCACCTATACCTCCAATTACACCAGCACTAAAGCAAATGAACATAACAGGCGATTCTAGCTTATTACTGAGGCGATTGTACAAAAAATCTAAAATATGAAATGCTGATAAAGTTAAATAACTCTGTCCAGGGAAAACCAGTAAATCTACTGATTTTTGACTAGTTGGGTTTAAGCACCCTTGGATAAAGCTTTGAGTTAATGCTGGTTCATGAATTCCTGGACAAATAATAATAGGCATTTACTTTTTCTCTGGGAAAAGTCTAGAAAAAAATTAAAGATTACAAGTAGGTATACATAATAAAATCAATATATGTTTAGGTTTATAAAAACCGTGAAATACCCTATTCATGAGGGATTAGTTATTTTTATTTCATTACAT
Organism: Aphanizomenon flos-aquae FACHB-1287; assembly: GCF_014698755.1. Lineage (GTDB taxonomy): Bacteria > Cyanobacteriota > Cyanobacteriia > Cyanobacteriales > Nostocaceae > Dolichospermum > Dolichospermum flosaquae. The sequence continues at coordinate 47,063 of NZ_JACJTO010000027.1, forward strand.
AGATTGATTCTTTAACGCCAACTTACTTGGATTTTTCCCCCTATTGCTCCTACCAATCTCGCGGAGCAGACACTCGAATTGGCATGAATGGGTTAGTTGTAGAAAACCATTTTATACTTGAAAAGTTTTAGTGATACTATCTTCTACTCTTGTATAAATATAGGTTTCTGGTTCATTAATTTTCTGAGTTTTGAAGATTTTTTCAGCCCGCTCCCACAAATCTGTATCTTCTCCATAAGAAACATTATTAAATCCTTTTAATTCAAAAAATACGTGCCTTTTACAAAAAAATGTGCCTCCTACAACGCATTCTCTAATGTTAATTGTTTGACCAGGTTGAAAATAATCAGGAACGGAAAATTCTTCTTCAATTTCAAACCCACCCACAATCAAGTCAATCTCTGGATTAGCTTCCATAAATTCCAACCGCGATTCTAGATGATTGGGTTTATAAGTGTCATCACTGTCAATAAATGTGATATAGTTTCCGAAGGATGCTTGAATACCCGCATTTCTAGCATAAGCTGCTTTCCGATTTTGATGTTTAAGATAACGGATATGATTAAATTCTTGTAAGTAAGCATTGACAACTTCAAAGGTATGATCTTGACTACCATCATCAACTACAATTAATTCAAAATCCTGAAAAGTTTGTTGCAGTACACTATTTATGCAGTCATTTAAGTATTTTGCACGATTGTAAGTAGATAAAATCACTGATATTGTAGGTTTTGGATGGAAATTTATACTAGGCATTTTTTGGATTCTTACAAAAGTTATGTTTAATTTGAGTATAACTTCCACATTATATGTTATTTATTATGTTATTTATAGATTACGATAAAAATCATCTATTTTTCAAAATTCTTCAATATTGTGAACCAGAATCAGCTTATTCAACAAGGGTTAAATCAGGAGATACAGCAGGTTGCAGGATTATATCCTAAAATTACAGTTGTTATGCCAGTGTATAATGGCGAAAAATATCTTGATACAGCGATAAAGAGTATTTTAAATCAAAGGTTTATGAATTTTGAATTTGTTATTGTTGATGATGCTTCGACAGATAACAGCGTAGAAATTATTAATTCTTATCAAGACCAACGCATCAAATTGATCAAAAATAATGTAAATTTGGGGATACCAACAACTAGAAATAAATGTTTACAAGAATCATCAGGTGAATACGTTGCTGTTTTAGATTGTGATGACTATGCTTATCCATCAAGATTAGCAGAACAACTTGAGTTTATGGAAAATAACCCAGATTTTGGCATGGTTGGGTCTTGGGTTGAATTAATAGATGAAAATGATGATTTGACCGGTGAAGTGTGGAATGAGGACGAGCCTAGTCAGAAAATTCCTTGTAGACTGCTATTCCATAACTATTTTGCTCATTCAGCGGTCTTGCTGAGAAGAAGTGCTTTAGATACCGTTAAGATCAATGGAGAGGTTTACAGAAAAGATTATCCTAATGCTCAAGATTATGATCTTTGGGTAAGAATCTCCAAAAAATTCAAAGTTTGGAATATTCCCAAAGTTTTAATTAAATATCGTGTACATTCCCATTGTATAAGTCTAAAAGCTGCAAATTTAGTTGAACAATTGACCTGTAAAATAGTTACTGAGCAAATGAATAATTTAGGTATTCAACCTACTGATAAACAATTAGCATTACATAGACAGATAGGATCATATAATCCCCAGGAAATTGATACATCTATAGAGTACATTAAAGAAGTAGCAAATTGGTTAACAATCCTCAGAAATGCTAACAATAAAACAGGTGTATATGATCATCATAACTTTAATCAAGTTTTGGCAGATTTACAGTTATCAATGTTTTGTCATTGTCTTAAACAACGAGAAATAGAATTTACTTAAAGTTGATTACTTACAGCCATTCCCGGTGTTATAAGGTACATATCTAGCGGGCAAGATGCCCGCACCACAAGAGTTTTATCATTCAACTTTGTACCTCATCAGATCGGAAAGCGCTGTAAGTCTAATATTCCCCGTTCCCCATCTAAAGTCACTTGTAATCCAACGGGTAAAGCTGCATTAGGGCTATCATGACCAAAGGGGAGATCAGAAACTATGGGAATACCCAAATCACCCAAACAATCGCGCAATACTTCCTCCACAGTAAAACTAGGTATACTGGGGGGTGCTTCACATTTAGTAAATCCTCCCAAGGCAATACCGCGAATTTTAGATAGAATACCACTTAATCGCCATTGAGTTAACATTCTATCTATCCGATAAGGTGCTTCTGTCACTTCTTCAAAAGCTAAGATCACACCATCAAGATTGGGTAAAATCGATGTTCCTAAAAGATGGGTTGCGACTGTCAAATTACCAGGAAGCAAGATTCCCGTACTTGTTCCACCACCCCAACCTTTACCCTTTAAAGGTGCGACAGGACGACCTTCTACCATGTCCAATAGCCTCTGTATTGACCATTCTGGCTCATTAGCTAGGGTGGTGAGAACGGGACCATGTACACTGACAATCCCGGCGTTGTGGAGACTCCAAAGCAGGGCTGTGATGTCAGAAAAGCCGATTAACCATTTAGGTGAGATGATATTTTCTGGCCAAGTCCAATTTTCTAAAATCCGGGTACAGCCAAAACCACCTCGCGCGCAAAGAATACCCTGACATTCTGGATCTTGCCATGCTGATGCTAATTGTTGAAGACGATGAATATCTGTACCAGCGAGATAACCATGTTTATTATCTATGTTATCACTAATTTTAACTTGATAACCACGCGCTTTCCAAATTTCTATACCTTGATTAAAAGCTTCAAATTCTCGCAATGCACCACTGGGAGCAATGACGCGGAGTAAATCACCTGGTTTGAGATATGGGGGTAAGATAGGGAGTGACATTGGTAGAAAATGTACGTAATATTTATATTTTTGGTATTTATCGCTGATTTAGCCCTGTTTAGGGGACTTTTTTCGGGGATAATTCCAAAGTTAATGACTCCTCTGGGTTATTTATTTCATTAATAGTAATTGTCTGATTTTTTACTCCGATTTTTTCCCGCTGGTTGATTAAATAAATACTGATTAAGGTGAGAAAAACACCTAACCACTGTATAATTGTCAAGACTTCTGAAAGGAAAATATAACCGAATATTAAAGCAAAAACTGGTGTCAAAAAGGTGAGAGAACTTAAGCTGGTGAGGTTTCCACTGGAAGCAAAGTAAAAAAATAAACCATAAGCGATCGCACTACCAAACACAGTAGCATAACTTAATGCCATCCAATCTGATAGTAAAAGATTTTGCCATTGTTGCGATTCTAATACTGAAGAAATTCCCCACAAAGGTAAGCCACCGATAATCATATGCCATCCTGTAGCCATTACTGGATCTGCATATTGGCACACAAACCTAATCATCACCGTTCCCACGGCCATTGATAAAGCTGCGAGTAACATTAACCACTCACCATTATTAAATAACTGTTGCCAATTATCAGTGTAAATGGTGATCCCTGAGTCAAAAAGATTGAAAATCCACTCCTGGGGTAAACCAATCAGACTAATTCCTATAATTCCGAAGCCTAACCCCAACCATCCCCATAACCCAATATGTTCTTGAAATAACCAGAAAGACAGTAAAGCTACTGCTAGAGGTTGGGAGTCTATCATGACCGAACCTAAACCAGCATTGGTTCTAACTAAACCTTCTGCTAAAAAGCCTTGAAATAATGTGCCATCAACTAAAGCAAATATAATAATCCATAACCACGCTAACCAACTTTTAGGTACTGGTTTACCCATGAATCCTGCTACCATAAGAATTAACACCCCCGCAGGTATTAATCTCACTCCAGCCATAAATAAGGGTGTGGTGTGAGGAATTATACCTTTCATGGCTACCATTGCTGTACCCCAAAGGAAAAAAGGAGCAATTAATAGTAGATAAGCTAGAGGATTTTTAGATTCACTGAGTTGCACTTGCATGGGATAATTATGGTTGTTTTTAAATAGATGCAGTAGGGAATAGGGAATATATCCAAAGGACGATTAATCACCAATTACCAAGATGAACAAATTGTAGGATTCTGTGGGGAGAATGTAAATGATCACAACTAAAGCAAGAGTTGAAGATAGTTTTGGGGTTACATTAGCGCCATTATCTGTAGAAGAAATTTATAGTCAAGCAGATAATCCTGCTAATGGTGCTGTGGTGCTGATGAGTGGTATGGTTCGTAATCAAACTGATGGTAAGTCTGTGGTAGCTTTGGAGTATCAAGTCTATGAACCTATGGCTTTACAGGTGTTTTATCAAATTGCTGAAGATATTCGTAATCAATGGACTGATGTGAGTCGGGTAGTGATATATCATCGCATTGGTAGATTATTAGTTGGAGAAATTAGTGTGGTTGTGGCCGTGGGTTGTCCTCATCGTGGTGAGGCTTTTGCAGCTTGTGAGTATGCCATTGATACGTTAAAACACAATGCACCTATTTGGAAAAAAGAACATTACAGCGGGATGGGGGAAGATGGATCTGTAATATTACAGTCTAGTTGGGTATCTATTAAAAACTGTAACCATGAAGGAGGGACAGAAGTTTGAGAAACTCCACCCCATTTTTTAGCACATTTTATATATTCTCCCAAAACCTTTTCCCCTGACATAACGACAATTTTTAATGCCAACCTACTTAGTATCATCACTATTTTTTCATAGTATTGACCTAAATCAGCTTAATTATAAACTATGTTTGCCCCTTGCGTATCAGGGAAGATTGATCGCACAATTGAACCTACACCGATTTCCATCCAGGCACTTGACATTTCTGCTTCTACGGACTTGACAATACTTTTGTCAACTAAAGCTAAAAGTGTGGGACCTGCGCCACTAATTACCATACCGTAAGCACCAGCAGCAATAGCTGCCAGATTTACAGTATCATAACCAGGAATCAAAGCTTGGCGATAAGGTTGATGTAACTTATCTTGTAAGGCTGCTCTTAACCATTCTTCCCGATTAGTTGCTAAACCCCGCAATAATAAACCCAAATGAGAAATATTGAAAATTGCGTCAGCGCGACTGATTTCTGTGGGTAAAACCTGACGTGCTTCTAAAGTTGATAGTTCAAAATTAGGAATTGCTACCACGGGAATTATATCCCGATGCCAGGGAATATCGCAAATTTCCCAACCTTTATGACTGGTAGCGGCCAAACGACACCCACCTAACAATGCTGGTACTACATTATCAGGATGTCCTTCCATAGCGATCGCTAATTCCATCACTTGGAACTCAGACAAAGGTGAACCAGCCAACCCATTAGCCGCAACCAACCCCCCGACAATAGCAGTTGCAGAACTACCCAAACCTCGCGCCAAAGGCACACCCAACTTAATTTCTATTTTCACCCCTGGCGGTGTTTGTTGTATATATTGATATAATTTGACAAAAGCTTGGTATAAAAGATTATTCTCATCAGTTTGCAACTTTGGGGCTTCTAAACCGGAGACTTTAATAATTAACTCATCTGTATCAAGGATGGTAAACTTAAATTCATTATAAAGCTTTAAAGCTACACCAATACAATCAAAACCTGGTCCTAAATTCGCTGTTGTAGCGGGAACTTTAACAGTAATGCTAGAAACTACAGACATTTAAGTTAATTGAAAATTTTAATATGAACTACCCCATCTTACAGGTTTTTCGGTATGATCAAAATCACAATCGCCTAAAACCTGAATTATTTTCAAGAGATATCAAGCCCTGTTCACTTGGGCCAGAATTATGGACATATTAGAACTAAAACGCGAAATCGAAACATTGTCTAACCGCCTGGGTAAAACCCAGGACTATCTTTGACGTACCTGCACTCAAAGCCAAAATTCACGACTTAGAGCAAATTTCCGCCCAAACAGAATTTTGGGAAGACCAAAATCAGGCACAAAACACCCTACAAGAACTCAATGATCTAAAATCCCATTTAGATCAGTATTATCAGTGGCATTCTCACTTAGACGATACCAGGGCAGTAGTTGAGCTATTGGAATTAGAAACCGACACAGCATTATTGCAAGAAGCGGAATCTACCATTACCAAACTTAATCATGACTTAGACCAATGGGAACTACAACAACTTCTTTCCGGCACTTACGACGATAAAGGCGCGGTTCTGACAATTAATGCTGGTGCTGGTGGTACAGATGCTCAAGACTGGGCATTTATGCTCATGCGGATGTATACAAGGTGGGCAGAAGATCATGGTTATAAAGTTACCTTGGCTGAAGAATCAGAAGGTGACGAAGCCGGTATTAAATCCGCAACCCTAGAAATTACGGGACGCTACGCCTATGGTTACTTACGGTCTGAAATGGGTACTCACCGTCTAGTCAGAATTTCCCCCTTCAACGCTAATGGAAAACGCCAAACCAGCTTTGCGGGAATTGAAGTCATGCCACAAATAGATAACTCCGTCAAGTTAGATATTCCCGACAAGGATTTAGAAATTAGCACCACCCGTTCAGGCGGTAAAGGTGGACAAAACGTCAACAAGGTAGAAACCGCAGTCCGCATAGTTCACCTCCCCACCGGTCTAGCAGTTCGGTGTACAGAAGAACGTTCACAACTGCAAAACAAAGAAAAAGCCCTAGCCCGTTTGAAAGCCAAGCTGTTAATAATTGCCAAAGAACAACGAGCCCAAGAAATTGCCGAAATTCGCGGTGATATGGTGGAAGCTTCCTGGGGTAATCAAATCCGTAACTATGTATTTCACCCTTATCAAATGGTTAAAGACCTCCGGACAAGCATCGAAACCACAGCTATTACCGATGTAATGAATGGTGAACTTGATATATTCATTCAAGCCTATTTACGACAGGAAAACCAGATAGTTAATGGGTAGAGGAAAATCAGTATCAGTATATCCACTGGCTGAAGGATGAAAACAATATTTAAGCCTCTCCTCCTCATCTGGGAGAGGTTTATTAAGGGAGTTTGAATATTTTGCAGCCTTGATTATGAACTAAAACCTATATGTTAAAGTAATAAAGGAAATTACCAGAAATTATCATGGCCAAATCTTCCGCCACAGAATCCCAACCCAGCTATGTTAAACTTGCCATGCGAAACATGGTCAGAAAAGGCGGTACGTCTCTCAAACACTTGGCTTTAACTGCCGTAGGACTGTTGTCTGTTCTTGTGGGTTTAGCATATCTTACCCGCTAAGAGAGGAAAACTTGTGTCTCTACAGGTAGAGTTATATTTAGAAAATTACTTTGATGACTTTTCCTCTATAGCCGTCAATATTGGTGATAATTACCCTATTCTGCCGGAAACTTGGGAAAATTGGTTTCAGCAATGGTTGGAAGTTCTTGAGGATTATCTACCAACTGCACCTAGCTATGAAATCAGCTTGCGATTAACAACGGATACAGAAATTCAAACCCTCAATTCCCAATATCGTCAGCAGGATAAACCTACAGATGTCTTGGCCTTTGCCTCTCTAGAAGCAGATTTACCACAAAGTCAGGAAATGTTGGCCTCTATGCCTTTATATTTGGGGGATATTATTGTCTCTATGGATACAGCGCAGCGTCAGGCACAACAGCAGGAACATAGTCTATCTACGGAGTTAGCTTGGTTGACAGCCCATGGTTTATTACATTTGTTAGGTTGGGATCATCCTCAGGAGGAGAGTTTGTTACAAATGTTGAATCAGCAAGTTGTGTTACTGAAGAAAATAGGTATTATTATTAGCCTAGAGTCGTAAATATTTAGTCGCAATTGCAAATCTTAGTGATTAATCAGGTTAATACAATAAAACCAAACTATGTAAAGAAACATAAAATTTCTGAAAACTTCTTGACTCTTGCATGAGTGCCTCTTACCTTGCGATAACGCCAACTTATTTTTATAGAGGAGATCTGGAAAATAGCCTATAATTCCCTCACATTGGATCTGTCCATGAAAATCGGTAAATTATCAGCCTTTTATATATCTTATTCTTTTGTCTATGTCCCCAAAAGTTTCGTCATCATCAACCAATAAGAGCTTACCAACGCTTGTGTCCAAAGATAGGGAACTTTCCTGGCAAATTGCCTCTAATTTATTTGTGAGTTTTAAGTATGCTTGGGCTGGAATTATCTATGGTTTTCAGACTCAGCGTAATTTTCGTATTCATGTGGCTGTCTGTGTCTTGGCTATTGGTTTAAGTTTATTTTTACGGTTGGAAACAGTGGAAATAGCTATTATTTCTATTACCAGCGGTTTAGTTTTGACCTTGGAGTTAGTAAATACTGCCATTGAGTCAATTGTAGACTTAACGGTAAAACAGTCTTATCATGAGTTGGCAAAGGTCGCTAAAGACTGTGCTGCTGGTGCTGTACTTATCTCAGCTTTAGTTGCATTATTAGTTGCTTCTACACTAATATTACCGCCTTTATCAAACTTAGTTATGTCTAATTTCTAGATAATGGGTATTGCATTGTGTTTGCTTAAACAATTTTTATGTCTGTTTGGTCTAATAGATGGTAATTGTCAACAAACAATTACTCGTCAAAGATCATCCGTAATTACCCTAACTAGATATGAAATTTTTTCTGGAGAACTTTTTTGATCTTTAAATAAAATTGGGTAAAAATTGTGATATTAGTCATTGATAATTACGACAGCTTCACCTATAATTTAGTACAATATTTGGGAGAATTGGCGGCGGATTTTCCCGTAGCCAATGATCTGCAAGTGGTGCGAAATGATCAGATCACGGTGGATGAAATTAGGAAATTAAACCCAGACGCAGTGGTGATTTCTCCAGGTCCTGGTCGTCCAGATGATGCAGGGATTTCTCTCAATGTGATTACCCAACTTGGAAATCAACTGCCGATTTTAGGTGTGTGTTTGGGACATCAAAGTATTGGCCAGGTTTTCGGTGGTAAAATTGTCTCTGCTCCAGAATTGATGCACGGTAAAACGTCCCAGGTCTCGCATACAGGGATAGGAATTTTCCAGGGTTTAGAAAATCCTTTGACTGCTACCAGATATCATAGTTTAGTTATTGAGCGGGAAACTTGCCCAGATGTGTTGGAAATTACGGCTTGGGTGGAAGATGGTACAATTATGGGTGTGAGACACCGGAATTATCCTCACATTCAAGGGGTCCAATTTCATCCAGAAAGTGTTCTGACTACTTTAGGTAAGGAACTACTGAGAAATTTTCTGCGAATTTTATAAGGTGAGAATATATGAAACGACGACAATTGATTGGCTATGCTGGGGTTGGTTTAGTAACGGCTGTAATTGCTAATTTAGGTGATCAAGTTCCAGTAAATGCCCAAAATAGTGATGTATCCATTCAGTGGTTAGGTCATACTTGTTTTTTGTTGACTACTGAAAATGTGAAGATTCTTATTAATCCCTTTAATAATTTAGGATGTACAGCTAAGTATCGTCCCCCAATAGTTAAGACGGATTTAGTATTAATTAGTAGTCAATTGTTGGATGAAGGGGCAATAGATAAAATACCGGGAAATCCTAAATTGGTTTATCAACCGGGGGTTTATGAATTTAGAGGGGTTAAGTTTCAGGGAATTACTACTGATCATGATCGTCAAGGTGGAAAACGATTTGGGAAAAATGTGGTTTGGAAATTGACATCAAGGGGAATGAATTTACTACACTTAGGTGGATCTGCTGCACCTATTACCCTAGAGCAAAAAATCCTCATGGGTCGCCCTGATGTCCTATTTATTCCCGTAGGTGGTAGTGCTAAAGCTTACAATGCCCAGGAAGCGAAAGATGCGATCGCTGTCTTAAATCCTAAGTTAGTCATTCCCACCCATTACCGTACCGCGGCGGCTGATGGTGATAATTGTGACATTACCCCAGTGGATAATTTTCTAACTTTGATGCAGGGTGTTAATATCCGCCGGAGTAATAATGATTCTGTGATAGTTAATTCTCAGAGTTTACCGAAAAATACGGAAATTCAGATTTTGAGTTATAAATTTTGACAAGATCCCTGAAGTTTTCAGGGAGTTGGGGATATTGTGGTTATTTATTAACTAGTAATAGTTCTTCCTTATCAACCTTATCATAACATTTTTAAAGTTTTTTGTCAACACCAAAAAATAAATTTTTCCCGGTTGTCGTTTTTGCGTTTTTTAGCGAAACATAATGGGGATTACAAAAAGCAGAGTTTTCGGGAATTTTTAATTTTTAATTTTTAATTCCCTGTTCCCTGCTATAAATATAGTTTTTATATATTTTAGATTTTTGTCAATCATCGGGGAGTCAAATGAAGATATTAGTGCTGAGTTGGGAATTTCCACCGAGGATAGTGGGAGGAATTGCTCGTCACGTTGCTGAGTTGTACCCGGAACTAATCAAGCTGGGTCATAACATCCACCTAATTACCCCAGAATTTGGTCCAGCATCTTCGTATGAAGTTGTGGAAGGAATTCATATTCATCGTGTCCAAGTGCCTGCCAGTAACGATTTTTTCCACTGGGTGGTAAACTTAAATGAGAGTATGGGAGAATATGGCGGTAAGTTATTGATGGAAAAGGGTCCATTTGATCTGATTCATGCCCATGATTGGTTAGTAGGAGACGCAGCTATATCGCTAAAGTATATCTTTAAAACTCCCTTAATCGCCACAATTCACGCCACAGAACACGGACGCTGCAACGGTATTCACAATGATACCCAAAGGTATATTCATGATAAAGAATATGCACTAGCTCACAATGCTTGGAGGGTGATAGTTTGTACTGAATATATGCGTCAAGAATTAGTGCGATCGCTATACGTCCCCAGTGATAAAATTGACGTAATTTATAACGGTATTCGTCGAGAAAAGAAAATACATGATCGGGATTTTCATGCTCAAGATTTTCGGCGACAATTTGCGGCAGATGGTGAGAGAATTGTTTATTATTTAGGTCGCATGACCTATGAAAAAGGTGTACCTGTGTTGCTTAATGCTGCTCCTAAGGTGCTTTGGGAGATGGAGGGTAGTGTTAAATTTGTCATAGTTGGTGGTGGTAATACTGACCATCTCAAACGTCAAGCTTGGGATTTAGGGATTTGGCATAAGTGTTATTTTACTGGGTTTCTTTCTGATGAATACTTAGATAAATTTCAAACTATCGCTGATTGTGCAGTTTTTCCCAGTCTTTATGAACCTTTTGGTATTGTTGCTTTAGAAAGTTTTGCCTCTCGCGTACCAGTGATAGTTTCTGATACTGGTGGTTTTCCCGAAGTAGTTCAACACACGAAAACGGGAATTACAACTTGGGTAAATAACCCTGACTCTGTAGCTTGGGGAATTTTAGAAGTTTTGCGAAACCCAGATTATTGTCAATTGTTGGTAAATAATGCTTATGCAGATTTAGAAAAAAGATTTAGCTGGCCAAAATTAGGTAAGCAAACAGAAAAGGTTTATGAGAGAGTAGTGAAGGAGCGAGCAGAAGTTTTTTGGTTATGAGAATCAAAGATGATCCTGATGATTGGCCGTAAAAAAACAGTACAAACCCTGTACGCTAGGAATTGAGCCTGGAAAAATGCGAGAGTTAGAAATGATTGCTGTTTGCTTGACAAGATTTTAATATGACAAAGGCGTTCATAAGTATATCTAGGTATTTGCAAAATGCAAAAAATAGCTTGTTGAAGATGGTAAACCGAATCATAGATCGTTTAACAACCAAGTTAAAGCGATTCTTTCAAGATATCATCGCTAATACTCAACCACCCCAGTCTGAACCAGCTTATAAACTACCTAAATTAGCTGGTCCTGTTCATAACTTAGGTGGTGGTGGTCTTGATGTTGATGACGCTATTCAGTGGATGATTAATCAAGTCAGGGGAAGTAGTAACAGCGACCATAAAGTTAATGTTTTAGTAATTCGTGCTGCTGGTAGCGATGATTATAATCAGCTAATTTATCGCATGAGAGGTGTTAAGTATGTGGAAACTCTGATCATCCGTAATCGTCAAGAAGCGAACAGAACGGATATTTTTGATAAAGTCAGAAATGCTGAGGTAATTTTCTTTGCTGGTGGTGATCAATGTGAATATATTCGTCACTGGAAAAATACTAAATTAGAAGTAGCGATCAAGTCAGTTTATGATAAAGGTGGTGCTGTTGGTGGTACAAGTGCCGGAGCGATGATTCAAAGTGAATATGTTTATGATTCTTGCGCTTGTGTAGATAGCATTGAAACTCACGAAGCACTGGATGATCCCTATGGGAATATTACCTTTACTTATAACTTTTTCCAGTGGAAATATTTGCGTGGAACTATCATTGATACCCATTTTGATGAACGCAAAAGAATGGGAAGAATTATGGTTTTTATCGCTCGACAAATTCAAGATGGTATATCTCCAACTGCTTTAGGAATAGCAATTAGTGAAGAAACTTCTTTACTAGTTGATAAATACGGTATTGCTAAAGTTATGGGTAAAGGTGCAGCGTATTTTGTGTTAGGAGATCATCCCCCAGAAGTTTGTGAAAAGGGAACTCCTCTCACTTATCATGACTATAAAATTTGGAGAGTCCCCAGAGGCGACACTTTCGATTTAAATCAATTACCGTCAAGAGGTTATTATCTTAGAAGTGTGAAGCGGGGAAGATTTGATTCAGATCCTTATTAATACTATTTCTCTGCACAAATCTACTTCATTAGCCCACTTGAGTGGGCTTTGTTTGTGTGATATTCTGATGAATAAATAACAATTATCCATATTTATAGCAGTTCCCATACTTGTGAGATACAAAGTTTTTTAGTTTTAGGGAATGGGGTTAGACTGGGAAACTATATATAGTTTCATCTTATTTAGTATTATGAATTAGTGACTTGCATCTTACTTAAAATCCGACGCGAGACATTAAAAAATATCAAACCTAAAATTACTCCTACCTTGGCAATACCTTTATCAATAGCATCTCTTGCTGGGTCTTCTCCTGACCATTTTTTAGGGATAAATTGATTAGTAGCATATAATTTTCAATATAGCTATTACTAAGGTTGGTATGGTCATAATCTTGGATAATTAAGGGAATATTTTGACTTTCTAATCTGGTAGCAAAACCGAAGATTAATAATGTCATAAATGGCAATAAAAATGCTAATGTCAATCGGTCACGCTTAATTTGAGATAATTCTTTAATACACTGAGAAATAATTCTTTTCATAAGTAGTTATAATTAGAGAGCCTTTTGGTGTTAGTCTAAAGAATTATGACAAAATTCAAGTTAATTGATATGCCTCTTGGTTATCTGAGCAGGATTTGATATAATCAGAAAGATTATGCTTTGCTATAAAACTCTCTTTACCCAGCCGTCAAAAATTATCTAGCAATAAGATCCTGATTTTAATGACTTGATAATATGTTAGTTAATGTAATGATAAACTAATAAAAGTATGATACTAGAAAAAATTACACCTCTCATCCTTACCTGTAACGAAGAAAATAACATTAGTCGTACCCTGGAAAAACTTAAATGGGCAAGTAAAATCATTGTTATTGACAGTTATAGCACAGATAAAACATTAGAAATTTTGTCTCAATATCCTCAAGTAGAAGTATTTTCCAGAAAATTTGATTCCTTCGCTAGTCAATGCAATTATGGATTGTCAAAAATCACATCAGAATGGGTACTATCTCTAGATGCAGATTATATATTAACCGATGATTTGATTCGGGAAATTACATCTTTACCAATAGAGTCAGATATAAATAGCTATAGTGTCAGGTTCAAATACTGTGTTTTTGGTAAACCCTTACGCGGTACTTTGCTTCCACCTCGTAAAGTCCTTTATAAAAGAGAAAAAGCAAATTATGAAGATGATGGACACGCCCATAAAGTGATTGCACAAGGTAAATCTAGTCAACTATCAGCATACATCCACCACGACGATCGCAAGCCATTGAGTCGTTGGTTATGGGCGCAAGATCGTTATATGGTAATTGAAAGTAAAAAACTTCTAGAAACACCAGAGCATAAACTTAGTTTAAGCGATCGCCTACGCAAACGCAAAATCCTCGCACCTTTAATAATCTTCATCTATTGTCTCATCCTCAAAGGTTCTATTCTTGACGGTTGGCATGGATGGTATTATACATTTCAGAGAGTTTTAGCAGAAATATTGTTGAGTATACATATAATAGAAGCAGAGAAATTGCCATAATAACTCCAATACCTTTGTCAAAATAAAAGGCTCAAATGACTACCACACCTAACCAATACGAATATTCCTATCAAAATAGTCAAGCTGGACATCACCATGATTATTTGCTAAAACCACTGATGGAAATGATATCAGAAATACTACCCCCACCCAATAAACAAAAACCTCGGATTTTAGATATTGGTTGTGGTAATGGTAGCTTGAGCAATTTCCTAGCACAGCAGGGTTATGAAGTTGTTGGTGTTGAAGAATCTGAATCAGGTGTAAAATTAGCTAATCAAAGTTTTCCCAATTGTCGCTTTATTCAAGGTAGCATTTACGATTTACCATACTCCGAACTAGGAGACAACTTTGATATTGTCATTGCTGTTGAGGTAATTGAGCATTTATTTTATCCTAAAGAATTAGTCAGAAGCTCTAAAAAATGCCTCAAACCCAATGGTGGGTTAATACTTACCACACCCTATCATGGTTATCTAAAAAACCTAGTTATGGCTGCTACAGGGAAAATGGATAATCATTTTACCGCTCTTTGGGATGGTGGTCATATCAAATTCTTTTCTGTACCAACTATGAAGGATTTACTTAAATCAGAGAACTAACTATACCAACATCAAGTTTAAGTTTGCGGGTAGATTTCCCTACCTTTGGAAAAGTATGTTGTGTTCCAGCACCATAGTTCAATAACAAGAATTTATCTAAATAGTTTTCTCATAAATTACAGCAGTTTGAGATCAAAAGCGGTACAAAGATGGTAAACTTTAAAGATGGAAAAAAAAGAAAATAATTGAGATATATATGGCAGCAGCATATTCGACTGATATAAGACAAA
>NZ_JACJTO010000028.1 GCF_014698755.1 Aphanizomenon flos-aquae FACHB-1287
GGTTAATGCTATTACTGATGAAAATGCTCTCAATTGGTTTAATCATTGTGGATTGTTTTTTGACCCTATTTAGATAGCTATTCTTGTACTGGACTTGATATCAAACTGCTGTAGATCAAAAATCCGCTGTAACTTCAGACCAAAATTCCCCAAACCCCAACCCTGTAAATGCTAAAATCAATGACTTGATTCCTTAAAGATAACAATTATGGCATCCATCCGCGAATTGCACGAACAGATAATCACTAAAAAACGTTCTGCTGTTGAAATTACCCAAGAAGCATTAAATCGGATTCAAGAATTAGAGCCAAAATTGCATAGTTTTCTCACTGTCACGACAGAACAAGCCTTAAAACAAGCTCAAGCTGTAGATGCAAAAATCGCTGCGGGAGAAGAAATTGGCATCTTAGCCGGGATTCCCATCGGTATTAAAGATAACTTATGCACAAAAGGGATTGTCACCACCTGCGCTTCCCGGATTTTAGAAAATTTTGTCCCCCCTTACGAATCCACCGTTACCCAAAAACTAGCTGACGCTGGGGGTGTCATGGTGGGTAAAACCAACTTAGATGAGTTCGCTATGGGGAGTTCTACAGAAAACTCCGCTTATCAAGTCACCGCTAATCCTTGGGATTTATCCCGTGTTCCTGGTGGTTCTTCCGGTGGTTCAGCCGCAGCCGTAGCAGCAGATGAATGTGTGGTTTCTCTGGGTTCTGATACCGGAGGTTCAATTCGTCAACCGGCTTCTTTCTGCGGTGTGGTAGGAATAAAACCGACCTATGGCTTAGTTTCCCGTTATGGTTTGGTGGCCTATGCTTCTTCTCTCGACCAAATTGGACCCTTTGGCCGCAGTGTGGAAGATGCAGCTATATTATTAACTGCGATCGCAGGTTATGATCCCCAAGATTCTACCAGTCTCAAGGTCCAAATTCCTAACTATGCAGCTAATTTAAAAGCTGATTTCAAAGTTGGCAAAAAATTGAGAATTGGTGTAATTACAGAAACCTTTGGTGCAGGTTTAGATCTTCAAGTAGAAGCCGCTGTCACTAAAGCTATTCAACAACTACAAGAATTAGGTGCAGAAATTCATCCTATTTCCTGTCCCAGTTTCCGCTATGGTTTACCAACTTACTACATTATCGCCCCCTCGGAAGCTTCAGCTAATTTAGCCCGTTACGATGGCGTTAAATATGGTTTACGTTCTCCTGACGCGGATAATCTTTTATCAATGTATACCCGGACTCGTTCTCAAGGTTTTGGAGCAGAAGTAAAACGCCGGATTATGATTGGTACTTATGCCCTTTCTGCCGGTTATTATGATGCCTATTATTTGAAAGCCCAAAAAGTCCGCACTCTAATTAAACAAGACTTTGAAAAAGCTTTTGCAACAGTAGATGTTTTAATTTCTCCCACCGCACCCACTACCGCATTCACAGCGGGAGAAAAAACTACCGATCCTTTGAGTATGTATTTAAATGATTTAATGACTATTCCCGCTAATTTAGCTGGTCTACCAGGAATTAGTTTACCTTGTGGTTTTGATAGTCAGGGTCTACCCATTGGGCTACAAATAGTTGGTAAAGCATTGGGAGAGGAGCAACTTTTTCAAGTAGCTTATGCTTACGAACAATCAACTAACTGGCATTTACAAAAACCAAAAATTGTTTAATTTGTCAGTTGTTAGTGGTTAGTGGTTAGTGGTCAGTGGTCAGTGGTCAGTTGTTAGTTGTTAGTTACCAATCACCAATTACCAATCACCAATTACCAATTACCAATTACCAATCACCAATTACCAATCACCAATTACCAATCACCAATTACCATAGAAGTCTCAAAAGTATGAGATCATCAAGATCATATACACTGTTTTTCCAAACTTAACAATTATCAAAGCAATATAAACAAATGGAACAAAATCGTCAGTCAACCGTAATCATTACAGGTGCTTCTTCGGGAGTTGGTTTACAAGCAGCAAAAGCTCTCGCTAATAGAGGACAATGGCACGTTATCATGGCCTGCAGAGATCTCATTAAAGCCGAAAAAGCTGCCAAAAGCGTGGAAATGCCTACAAATAGCTACACACTCATGCACATTGATTTAGGATCTTTAGAAAGTGTCAGGCAATTTGTTAACAATTTTAGAGCTACTGGTAAAACTGTAGAAGCTTTGGTTTGCAATGCTGCTATTTATATGCCTTTGCTTAAAGAGCCTTTATTTTCTCCTGAAGGATATGAATTAACTGTCACTACCAATCATCTAGGACATTTCTTATTATGTAATCTGATGTTACCAGATTTGCAAAAGTCACCTGCTGCTGATAAAAGATTAGTAATTCTAGGAACTGTTACCCACAACCCAGATGAATTGGGAGGGAAAATTCCCCCTCGTCCAGATTTGGGTAATTTTGAGGGTTTTGCAGCAGGTTTTCAAGATCCCATTACAATGATTGATGGTAAGAAGTTTGAACCAGTTAAGGCTTACAAAGATAGTAAGGTATGTAATGTGCTAACTATGCGCGAATTACATAACCGTTTTCATCAATCCACTGGAATTACTTTTAGTTCTCTTTATCCTGGTTGTGTGGCTACAACGGCTTTATTCCGTAATCATTACCCTCAGTTTCAAAAACTTTTCCCTCTGTTCCAAAAATATATTACTGGAGGATTTGTAACTGAGGAATTATCAGGAGAGCGTGTTGCTATGGTAGTTGCTGACCCTGAATACAAACAATCTGGTATTTATTGGAGTTGGGGAAATCGTCAAAAGAAGGACGGAACATCTTTTGTACAAAAGGTTTCTCCCCAAGCACGAGATAATGAAAAGGGTAATCGAATGTGGGATCTTAGCTACCAGTTGGTTGGCTTAGGGAAGGAATCTGAAAAGGTAAAATCTCTCATCTAATTACTAATTGATAGTTGATGGTTGATAATTTAAAGTTATCAATTATCAATTATCTGTTATCCATTATTAATCGTTGGCTTTACATTATCATTTGCTTGCCTTACATTACTATTTGTTGGCTCTACATTATTAATAGATTGCCTTACATTACTATTTGTTGGCTTTACATTAATAATCGTTGGCTTTGCATTCTTTCCTTCTATATTGAATAAAACAGCGGAAAGGATTTAGCATCTTTAGGCTTAACATACACTTTGTTTTGTGGTTCTAGCTTTAATTCATCAAACCGTTCTCGTGTTAAATGGGCTGTCATCATTTGTCCATCATCTAAGGTTAATTCTACTTGGATTTCCCAACCTAAATGAATAATTCTACTAACTGTAGCTGGTACTGTCGTTCCATTAGCAACAGTTTCGATAATTATATCTTGAGGACGCAAAAAGGTTTCTGGATGTGTTGACTCAAATCCGCTACTTTGGAAAATTTTAGCAGAACTAGGTAATATATTTACAGGACCGATAAAACTCATTACAAATGCTGATGCAGGATGATCATAAATCTGTGCTGGTGTTCCTACCTGTTCAACTTTACCTTTATTCATAACTACAATTTCATCAGCAACCTCCATAGCTTCTTCCTGATCATGAGTAACAAAAACTGTAGTAACATGAACTTCATCATGCAGACGACGCAACCAAGCTCGTAAGTCTTTACGAACTTTAGCATCAAGTGCGCCAAAAGGTTCATCTAATAATAGTACATTGGGTTCTACTGCTAATGCTCTAGCTAAAGCTACTCGTTGTCTTTGTCCCCCAGACAATTGTGAAGGATAGCGATCGCCTAATCCGCTTAATTGCACTAATTCTAGTAGTTGTTCTACCTTACCTTGAATTTTCTTTTGAGAAGCTTTGCGAATTTCCAAACCAAAAGCGATATTTTTACGCACAGTTAAATGTTTAAATAGGGCATAATGTTGAAACACAAAGCCAATATTTCGTTCTTGGACACTTTGATAAGTAGCATCTTTCCCTGTGAGAATAATTCTACCTGTATCTGGCATTTCTAAACCAGAGATTAACCGTAATAAAGTAGATTTACCAGATCCAGATGGACCGAGTAGAGCTACGAGAGAACCACTTTGAATTTCCAGATTTACCTGTTCAACGGCCTGGAAACTACCAAATTGTTTAGAGACATTTTCGACTACTATACCCACTGGTTTTACACCTCTGCAAATAATCTACGGTTTTTAAGTAGGAATACCGTACTTTATTACTTATATCACAAATATTTGTAGTTGTATCATACTGGCATTATTAAAATTTATGAATTAAGTAGCCAAGTCCCAGGGTCTTTGGTTCAAGTCAGGTAGAAAAAGTAAAATTCTCAATTAATTAATGTGTAATTATAAATTATAGATACCCAATTTACAGTGCTTCCCGGTGTCATGAGATACATATATAGCGGGCAAGATGCCCGCACCACAAGAGTTTCATGATTTAACTTTGTACCTCCTTAGATCGGAAAACACTGTATCTAAGTTTTTTAAAAACGATCTCTTTCCAACTGGTCAATAACTCTTTGTAAATACCAATCATCTGACATTCCTGGATGATTATCTTCTTGTTGCTGAATTAGGCGTTTTGCGATTTCCCATTGTCCCCCCACTAACCGCAAAAGTCGCTGACGTAAAACCTCATATTTCTGATTATTAATTGCGGGATTAAATGTTTGGATTGTTTGTAACTTATTTAATACTTGTTGATAATTTTCCCAGTCTTCTTGTTCACAATAAATACTAGCGGCTTTTTGATAATCAGATACAGCATTTTGAGTTTCTTCTAATAATGTATAGGCAAGACCACGATTGTAGTAAGCTGGAGCATAATTATGATTAATTTGCAATGCTTGACTATAATCTTGAATTGCATTTACACAATTACCCATTTCTCGATAAATATTACCTCTAGCAACATAAACTAAAGAATCTTCTGGTTGCATTTTTAAAGCTTGGTTTAAATCAGATAATGCACCTTGATAATCACCAAGTTGACAACGAGCTTTACCTCTGTTACGATAAACAATAACATCGTGGAAATCTAGTTTTAGTGCTTGATTAAAGTCGGAAATTGCCTCTCGATAATTACCAATTTTACACTGGACTACACCGCGACAACAATAAGCTTGAGCATCTTGGGGATCAACTTTTAATATCCAGTTTAAATCAGCAATGGCCGCTTGAGTTTCTCCCTGTTGTGCTTTTGTTAATAATTGCTGAAAATATTCATTGGTGGAAATAATAGGTTCAGGTACAGATTTAATTGGTTGAGTTATTGGTTTTTCTGGGGGTTGTAATTGTTTAATTTTCTGTAAACAACTTTGAGATTTTTCTTTATCTTTTTGTTCTAGATATAATTCTGCTGCTTTTTTAAAATTAGCGATCGCATCTTGAATATATCCTTGTTTTCGTCGTAAAATTCCCCGTAAATCATAAGCAGCAGCATGATTATCATCAATCTTAATTACCCTTTCTACATCCTCCAAAGCGCCGGGAATATTTTTTAAAGCCAATCTAGCTAAAGCCCGAAAATAAAAGGCTTTTCCACTAGATTCATCTAATTTTATTACTACATTATAATCATAAACAGCTTGCAAAATTGCCCCAGAATCATAATATGCTAAACCTCGTTGAAGATATGCTTTACTAAAGTCAGGATTTTGTTGGATAGCAGTGGTAAATTCTGCTATTGCACCAGCATAATCTTTTTCTTGAGCTTTTTCTAATCCCCGGTTGTAAAATTCATTATTCATATTAGTCATTCGTGACTGTTTTGGATATTATAATTCTAGCAGGTTTGGATTTTATCTTTTACTCAGAATAATTTTGAGTTATTATAAATAAATGCTCTACCTATTGATAAATAATGATTGATTGGCTCTATAATTACCCCATACTCTATCCTGGAATTTTACTCAAACGCTACAAGCGGTTTTTTGCTGACGTTCAACTGGACTCTGGAGAGGTCGTAACAGCACATTGTCCGAATACAGGTCCAATGACAGGAGTTTCTACCGTTGGTAGTGCTGTACAAATTTCTAAAAGCGATAATCCTAACCGCAAATTAGGTTATACATTAGAGTTAATTCAGGTCAATGATCATATAACAACTTGGGTAGGTGTAAATACTGCATTACCCAATCGGGTCATTAAATTAGCTCTAGAAAAGCATTTATTTCCAGAATTGGGTGAATATCAACAGGTAAAGGGTGAAGTTGTTTATGGAAAAGATCGGAAAAGTCGAGTAGATTTTTATTTAACCGGAAGTGCACAACAACGGCCAATTTATTTAGAAGTCAAAAATACAACTTGGTCACAGGGAACTTTAGCCCTATTTCCCGACACCGAAACCACCAGAGGACAAAAGCATTTACGGGAATTAATGGAGATTTTACCAGAAAGTCGGTCAGTTATGTTATATTTTATTAACAGAGGTGATTGTCAAGAATTTAGCCCTGGAGATAGTCAAGATCCTGTATATGGTCAGTTATTACGGGAAGCGATTAAACTGGGTTTAGAGGTTCTACCATGTCGTTTTGATATTTCTCCAGCAGGTATCCGTTATTTGGGGTTAGCAGAATTGAAAATTTCATAATTACAGTGTTTTCCGCAATAAATGAGGTAAAAATTAAATTATAAAACTCCTGTTGTGCGGATATCTTACCCGCTATATTGATGTTTCTGAATCCCTGGAAAGAAATTTAGGCGCGTTGATAGGATATATTGGGAATACCAGTTAATAATAGTTACTGATATTCCCGTTAAATATGCTAAATTCAAAGTTGATGAGAAGCAAGAAAATTATCAACTTCCGCTGCAGTGGGCTGAGAAGCGATCGCACCTGGTTTAATAGTTGTTAATGCTCCCACAGCGCTGGCATAGGTAACAATCCTTTTAGCTGTTTCTGCGTCTTTGAGGTTCTTAATCCCCACTTGTTGCAATTGATAGATAAATCCAGCTAAAAAACCATCTCCTGCACCTGTTGTATCTATCACAGACATGGAGAACGCTGGCATTTTCCCCTCATTCTCCCCTAAACAATAGGCACAACCATGTTCACCGTCTGTTACTAAAACCCCCTCTAAGGAATTGAGTCTATAAGTAATTGCCCCTGGGTCAGTAGTATCAAATAACCATTGAGCTTCTTCCTTGGTTAATTTGAGAAAATCAAATCGCTTTAATAATGCGAGAATTTTGGTCTTAGCTGTATTTTCATCTTGCCAAAATACTGGTCGCCAATTAACATCGAGAATGATTTTCAGGTTGTATTGTTCTGCTAACTCTAAAGACCGCAAAACAGCTTGCTCACTTTCAGGATAGGCTAGTTCTAGAGTTCCTAATACCAAAAAGTCAGCTTCCGCAAACAGCGCGGGAGATAATTTTGCTGACTGTAGATAAGTATCAGCAAATTCCGATGTGTCGTATTTACCAAAACCCGCAAAAGTGCGATCGCCTCCTGAATCCCTAGTTACATATACTTGTCTAGTTGGTGCTGTAGGATGACGTTGTACACCCGTTGTATCCACACCAACATCTTGTAATAATTTTACCAGTTTATTTCCTGGTTCGTCCTCCCCCACTGCACCCATAAAGCCGGCTGATGTTCCTAATTTTACTAAAGCACAGGCGACGTTAGCAGGTGCTCCTCCAGGGTAGGGAGTCCATGATTTCACTTCTTCTAGTTTAAGTCCTAATTGGTCAGCTAAACAGTCAAATAAGACTTCACCAAGACATAAAACGGAGGGTTTACTCATTTTATTTTTGATTTTCGATGGACATAATCTAAATTTAGTTTGACACTAAGCTAGAGATCTTTTTAATTCTGGGAAAATGTCTTTTGTCCAGTCAGGGCTTTTTATTGATTATAGTTAGAATAAATACTTATTATCTGTAGCGTGTATGACTACAAATATAAAATCAAAAGAAAATCTTGATATTAGTATTATTAGCAACATTTAAAACTATCTACCTCGGAAAGAATCTTCTAGAATAAGGAATAAGACTTGAGTACATATACTAAGGGAGGAATGGTAAGTCATGGCTACTAGTGAGTCTGAGACCTGTGTTAGTCTTTCAGACAGAGAACTGCAAATTATAGACTTAGTGGCTACCGGCTTAACTAACCAAGAAATTGCGGTCAAACTGAAAATTAGTAAACGCACAGTTGATAACCATATTAGCAACATTCTCACTAAGACTAAGACTGAGAACCGTGTAGCTTTAGTGCGTTGGGGTTTACAGTGGGGTAAGGTGTGTTTAAATGATGTTAATTGCTGTACTCTTCCCTCTACGGAATAAAGTATTTGCTAGAACTGCGGTCAGAATTTGTAAATTGCTGATTTAGACTTTAGGTGGTTGATTTACGCCATTGTGTACTACTTCCCATACTAAAAAAGGTAAGGTGAAAATACAGGTATTTAAAAGCGTAAATCAATTATCCTACAAATATGGTTTTAATTATCATTTTGGCATGATTTATGTATAAACAATGGATGAAAGCAATTATCTTGACAATTACTAGCTTAGTGACTATATTACCACAGGTAAGTGTAGCAGCGCCAAAAGGTTTTCAATCTCCTAGTGGTAATATTTTTTGTGAATTAGTTTATGGAATAAGTTTGCGTTGTGAAATCAGTAGTTCACTAAAACCTAAACCTCCTCAACCTTACCCTGGATATTGTCAATTTGACTGGGGACAAGGTTTTTTATTAACTGCGGAGGGTAAACCAGAAATTTTGTGTATTAGTGATACTGTCGCTGATAAAAATAAACCCGTTTTGGCTTATGGACGGACTTGGAACAATGGTGGTTTTAAATGTGTATCTCAAAAAACAGGTTTAACTTGTACTAATAGTAATGGTATTGGTTTTTTTCTCAGTCGAGAAAAATGGCGAGTATTGGGAACGCACCCTACATACTAATTTGCTATTTCTGGTCCAATAATTTTAATTCCCTGTTTTTCTCTTTCTCCTAATTCTGAATTTAATAACAGCAATTTTTCTAAAATATCATCTTCTGAGTTGAATTGATAAGCTAACATTACCAGTTTATCTAATTGTTGATGTAGTTTATAAAGTTGACTGCTCGGTTCGGTGAAAAATTTATTATATAATGTAGTGATTCCCCATTGTTTGGTTTCCATTTGTTGAGTACGATATTTATGTAGTTCTTCTGTTTTAGTGCGAATTTGTTGGACTATTTTTATATCTACTGTTTGCGGAAAGGGGAAAGTTTCAAAACAAGTTGTATTAGTATAACGAGTTCTATCTTCTAAAGTCGAACTTTGCGCTTTTACCCAAATACGATGAATATTAGATGTGAGAATACCAAGGATATAAAAATCATCAGTAGCAATTACCATATTAGCTTCACAAGGTAAAATAGAAATATTTACAGGTGTAAAAATCATCCACTTAGCAATTTTTGGAATAGCAAAATAACAAGATAAAGAAGACATTGCTTGTCTCATAGCTGGTCTTTCTCTACCAAATTTCCACCAATTAATTTTTCTTGAAACTTCGCGGTTTTTATCTCTTTCTGGTTTCACTTTTTCTTTTACACGCTGAAAAGGTAATTGATATTTACTTGCTTCCTCTATTGATAAATTATTAAAATCAATTACCCAATCTAATTTTAAAAAAGGATTAATTAAAGTTTTACCGTCAATCATCGGTTTTAAAACATCGACATTTTTAGAATCAATCTTTATCCATTCCCTAGCTTCTTCTTCAGAGATTATAAATCCTTTCCCCGATAATTCACAAGCTTGAAAAGAAAAATTTTTATTAGCTTTTAAGATTTTGGCGTTATTTACTGATATCTCACTTTTTAAAGAAGAATTAATAAACGGAACTTCAACACTATTTAAAAAGTTTTGTTTTTGTTTTTCCTTTGTCCAATTAACAATACTAACATGAACAGCAGCATCTCCAGACCAAATTTGAGTAGAAATTGCGTTATGAATAATCCCACCATTATTAACAATATAATCTAAACTTGCTTTTCTCCCTGAAACCTGAGCAATAGAATTTGTCCCAACTAACCCTCCTCTTCCTTTATTACCTAATAAATCAGATGCTTTTCTAAACCAAAATACACAAAAATCCGGTTGTCCCTTTACCTCTGGGAAAGCCTGATATATCTTTTCTACATATTCATTTCCTAATTCTATTCTCAGCTTTTTACCACCTAAAAACGGTGGATTTCCAATAATAGCATTAGCTTTGACCCATTCACCAAACAAAGCATCTTGACAAACAATATTATCATCCAAAGTATCCAAAGGTAAAGCAGGTTCAGTTAAACATAAATCATCAATCGCAATTTTCCGCGCTATCATCAAAGTTACCCGCGCTAATTCCACAGCAAAAGGATTTGTATCCATACCATAAAACTGTAAAGGTGTTACCAAACCCATTTCCATTTGTTGACTTTTAGACCCATTCAAAGACTGGATTTTTTCTAATAGCATTCTTTCCACTCTTTTCAATTGCTGATATGCTATATAAAGAAAATTTCCCGAACCACAAGCAGGGTCTAAAACCCGATAGCCTTGTAATTCTAATTGCAATTTTCCCAATTCCTTAACCGTACTTGCTTCCTCAATTTTATCCTCCCAATAACGACTAATTGTGGGACGGACAATTTTCATAATATCTCCCTCAGAAGTATAATGAATTCCCTTCGCGTGACGTTCTTTCTTATCTACCGTTCCCTCAAACAAATTCCCAAAAATCGCCGGACGAACCTTACTCCAATTCTCCCGCGCAGAAACATCTAAAAAATTTAATTCTTCCCTAGTTAACTCAATGGGGTCAATGCGAGAAAATAAACCACCATTAAAATAATCTACACCTTGATAACGTCCCGCAGGAGTTTTTCCCGGTAGATTCATTTCCCGAAATAAACCACCTAAAATATCATAAGAACTTGACCCATTCATACAATCTTGAACACAAGAAACAAACAAATCACGGGGTAACAACTGTCTTTTTTCCGCAAACATAGCTAACACACATTGTAAAACAAACCGCTGTGCTGTTAACTTTTCAATACCCCTAGCTTCTAACTCTAATAATAACTCTCCCATACGACGAGCAGCCCTTTCTGTCACCTCTACCTGGTTATTTTGGAATATAGGAGTTTTTTGACCTAATTCCATAAAAGCCAACGCTCCCGACCGTGTTGGTAGTTCTTCCAGGGAGATTTTATCTACAGGTGTATCTATCTGAATATCAAAATCAAAAATCCAGAATTGATCAAAATTACATAAAATCACATATTTAGGACGATTTGGAACTAACCTAGTCCAATAATCAAAGGCTTGGGAATAATGTTTATTTAGGTCTTCTCCGCGCTTTTTCATTTCAATTAAAACCCGAGGTTTCCAAACCAAATCAGCAAAACCGGTTTTTCCAG
Source organism: Aphanizomenon flos-aquae FACHB-1287 (assembly GCF_014698755.1). Classification (GTDB taxonomy): domain Bacteria; phylum Cyanobacteriota; class Cyanobacteriia; order Cyanobacteriales; family Nostocaceae; genus Dolichospermum; species Dolichospermum flosaquae. The sequence continues at coordinate 11,378 of NZ_JACJTO010000028.1, forward strand.
TTTTACTACCTTTTTTAATAGCTTCCTCATATTTCGCTCCTGCTTCCAAAGCACCCTCATGACCAAAAGCGCGAAAAAATCGGTCAAGAAAAGTTTGTGCTTCCTTACGTTCTTGTCCAGTGATATATTGGTTGCAAAATTCGACGAATTTAGATAAACTTTCTGGTGTTGATGATGTCATAGTTTTTTCTAAAAAACAAGATACCCGACCTGTCAATAATTACAAAAATAACATTTAATTTCCCCAGGAAGTCGCGCGAAAAAAGTAGATTTAGGGGTTGACAATTAATTTTAAAAATGTTATCGTAAACTTGATAAGGAAGAACTATCATCAAATTCTGTTCTTATGAGGTACAAAGTTAAATCATCAAACTCTTGTGGTGCGGGTATCTTGCCCGCTAAATATGTATCTCATAACACCGGAAAGTTCTGTATTATCGCTAGATTTCATTAATTATGGTGTGATCTCCTACAAGATGATAAAATTGATTCATTGATTCCAATGCAGATGAAGAATATAAATAATATTATTATACGATAAATTAGACAATATTTTTGCTAATCGTCATATCATAAACTGTCTATTTTGTCAACCCACCCTTGACTTTGCTTTACAAAACTACATCAAGGTATTTCTAAATTTGTCCAAAAAATTCTCTATCACTCCTGAATATTTTCCCCGTCCTCACTTTCCCTATTTCTCAAATACCTATAAATAAAGGATTTCTAAATTCTACTTCCTGCAATTTTAGAAAATTAATATACTACGCCTAGATTTTGAAATTTTACCAAATCGCTGAAACTATTGCAAGATCGTTGATAAATAGAAATATTTCTCAATAAAATATTAAGAAAATATAAATATGAAGTTATATTAATTTCTTCAGAATAGAAATATTTAAACTATTTTCTAAATATTCATAATTTACACTTATAATTTAGGTAAATAAGAGGGTTAAGAGCAAAATTTTTGTTGTACTCTATTAAATAGTATTTATATGTTATTAAACACTTATAGGCTTTATTTAAGTAAGTCTAATTGTTAAAATACTGAAAAGTAGTCATATTAAACATCGCTATTGAAGTATAATAAATTGGATAATATGTAATAAGTAATAATCAGAATTATGAATGATGAAAAAATTATTGTACCTTTAGATGTACCAGATTTAGATAGTGCGATCGCTCTGATTAATAAACTTCCTCAAGTCACTTTCTGGAAGGTTGGTTTGGAGTTGTTTACTAGCACTGGTCCGAAAATTCTCGACATCCTCAAATCTCAAGAAAAACGGATTTTCCTCGACTTGAAATTTCACGACATCCCCAACACTGTCGCTGGCGCTTGTCGCGCTGCTGCTGGTTATGGGGTGGATTTATTGACAATTCACGCAACTTGTGGTAGTGATGCTCTCAAAGCGGCTGCGGAAGCTGTGGAAATTGGAGCGGAAAAGGCCGGAACAAAACCCCCGCAATTAATCGCTATTACGTTGTTAACCAGTATTTCCCCAAGACAATTGGCGTTTGATTTGAAAATTCCCCTAGAATTGCCCGAATTTGCTCTGAAAATGGCACTTTTAGCCGAAAAGTCAGGGTTAAATGGGGCGGTTTGTTCTCCCCAGGAGGTGCAACAATTAAGAGAAACTTGTAAAAATGAATTTTTGCTCGTTTGTCCAGGAATCCGTCCTACCTGGTCTGATAAAGGCGATCAAAAGCGATCGCTCACTCCTTCCCAAGCTATCACAGCGGGTGCTGATTATCTCGTTATCGGTCGTCCTATTACTGCGGCTGCTGAACCTGAATTAGCCTGGAATCTGATTGTTGAGGAGTTAAAGACCTTTCCCACTAAAAACCAAAGGATTATTGACTAAGATAGTTCTTCCTTATCCACTCCATCACAACAAATTTAAAATCAATTGTCAACCCCCCTTGATAGTATTTTTTGGGCTTTTATTAGGAGTAGGAATTATTCGATAAGTTATGGAGTTACAAAATCATCTGCGTTTATCTGTGTTTATCTGCGTTTCATTCCTATGTAGCTATAAGGATAGGAAATGCTATTATTTACAATTTATATGATCACAAAAATGAGCCATGCTAAACCCTTACTGTAGTTTACGAGTTCAAAAGGAAAAAATCAGCAGAAAGAATAAATTACATTTCACTCCTCCTTTTTGGTGCTTATCTTTGATAGTCTGTAATTTCTGCTTGTTCTTTTCTCCCGGATTTTATTATTCTCTAATTGCGAAAAGTATTGTTCCCAAACCCGTAAATCTTGAAATTAGTAATTCCTGTTCTGAGCAAAGTTTAGAAACTTTAACAGCTAAATTAATGTTAGATATACCTGGTTATACCAACCGGGTTATTCAGCGTTCCCGTCGTCTGAGTCGAAATTTTGAGACTTTTTCCTATATTTTAGTAGCGGGTAAACCAGAGTTTGAATCTTTACCATTAAATCCTGGTATTGATTATGGGAACAACTATAAAGCGGCGGGGGTAAAACAGATTTTCTTTACTACCTTAGAAAGAAAATATATTAATAAGAAACCTGTAGAATTACAAGAATTTCACAGGCTATTTTTGACAAAAACTAACATCGGTTGGACTGTGGTGATGATGTTTTCTCAAACTTCTGAGTATCCAGTTAAACCTCCTATCGCACCACCCAGAAATAGTAGTCATGGTGCGATCGCTCAAGGTGTTAAACTATGGTTACAGGATTGTCAGGCTGGAAGTGTTCGATAACCGTTCTATAAAACTTACCCAAAATTACCAAAGTCTAGACACATTTGGATAGCGATAATTTTGGTGTTTATTTTCTGCTTCATTGCGGTCTTAGAATGACTTCTAAGAGGTTTTTCCGCTCGACAGACAATAAGAGTAAAACTTACCGTTTCTGACTGTTAAGGGATAAAAATATCCGTAAACCATCGGTCAATATCTTTAGCTGCGTTAGGGCATTTCCGCCAACTTTCTGCTCTAAATGCCAATGAAAATAAACAAATATTGCCAGTAATAAAATAGGAATAATTGCTGTATAAATAATTCGATGCCAAGCATAATTTAAGCGTTGGTGATTCTAACTTTTTTGTAATGATTGAATGCAGAAGTGTTGAATGTTAAGATTTTGAGGATTGTGTCCAAGTTGTGCATTGGTATTGGTGATACCAAATTTGATCAATTAATGACTCTATTCTCAATAGACAATGGATTTTACCTGGGTAAAACGCAAAGATTGTAAAGTTTTATTGCAGGATTCAACACTTGTGGATTGAATGTCATTTGCACCAACAAATCTATTTTTCCAGCGGCGGGTAACAACAATATAAATTCCATAGCAGAAAACATTGATAGAAAATAGCCACATAGCGGCAAAATGCCAATTTCTACCTCCAGCCAACCAACCACCTAAGGTAAACAGCGGAAAAATACGTAAGCCACCACGGCCACCAAAAACAGGATTAGCATTATAAATTTGCAATCCACTGGTAAGCATGATCAATAAACTGATAAAATCGCAATAGTGAAAAATTTTCGCACCGATTGCTGGAATTGGTAATTTAGGTGATACTGCAGGATAAGTCATAGATAGAATAACAAAAATTAATGAGTTTATAGGTATTTTGAGAAGAATTTACTGAGTGAGAATGTTAGTTAAATCGGGGAAAATAAGCATATTCTTGACTTTGGATTTGATATTATTACCTATTTTACATTATCATGATTACATTTCATAACCTCCTTTTCAAAGTTTTGACGATTATTCCAAAAAACATAGTTAAATTAGAAAAGAAGGGGTGATCGGACAAAATTAATTATATCCATTGTCTTTCTGTTCCCTGCTCCTGATAACCCGATTGAATGTAATTTTGTCCAACTACTTACTAACACCTGTATTTTAAGATGCTGGCTATTTTCAGAAATTTCCGAAACGAATTTACCTCTGGTTGGTCAAAAGCGATAGCTTCCCTCTCAACAACCGTTGCCAATTGGTGGTCAAAGTTCACCCTTCAGACCAAACTTCTAGCTGTGGCCACCCTCACGGTTTCCTTGGTGATGAGTGGCTTGACTTTCTGGGCTGTGAACACAATCCAGCAGGATGCCCGTCTCAATGATACCCGCTTTGGTCGTGATTTAGGATTGTTGCTGGCGGCTAATTTAGCCCCTCTAATTGCTGATAACAATCTCACTCAAGTTGCGGAATTTTCCCAACGTTTTTACAGTGCTACTTCTAGCGTGCGTTATATGTTATACGCCGATAAAACTGGGAAAATCTTTTTTAGTATTCCTTTTTGGGAGCCAGAGGTGGAAAACTCCCTCGCCATTAAGCGTCATATCCAATTATCAGAAGATAATCGTAGTAATGAAGATCAGCCAATGGTTAGGCAGCATAACACGCCTGATGGCGTAATTACTGATGTTTTTGTGCCTTTAATAGTAGATAATAAATATTTAGGTGTATTAGCAGTTGGTATTAATCCTAATAAAACTACAGTCATATCGACTAATTTTACCCGTGATGTTACTATTGCCGTTTTCATCACAATTTGGGTGATGGTAATTTTAGCAGGAGTAATTAATGCTTTAACTATTACCAAACCTATTAAAGAATTATTGGTAGGTGTTAAACAAATTGCGGCTGGAAATTTTAAACAACGTATAGACATACCACTAGGCGGTGAATTAGGAGAACTAATTTTCAGATTCAATGAAATGGCAGAACGGCTAGAACGTTATGAAGAACAAAATATTGAAGAATTGACCGCCGAAAAAGCTAAATTAGAAACCTTAGTTTCTACCATTGCTGATGGTGCTGTCTTGATTGATGATAATATGCAAGTAATATTAGTTAATCCCACCGCCAGGCGTATTTTTGGTTGGGAAGGTACAGAAGTTGTAGGTAGTAATATACTCAATCATTTACCCCACAGTGTACAAATGGAAATATCCCGGACTTTGTATGCCATGGCTATAGGTGAATGTGAAAGTGCCGAATTTCGTATTCTCCTCAAACAACCCACTCAACGAGCAATTCGCATTCTTTTAACAACTGTTCTCAACTTACAACGGGAAAGTATTAAAGGTATCGCTATCACTGTTCAAGATATTACCCGTGAGGTAGAACTAAATGAAGCAAAAAGCCAATTTATTAGCAATATTTCCCACGAATTACGCACACCTTTATTTAATATCAAAACCTATATTGAAACCTTACATGATTATGGCGAAGATTTAGGTATTGATGAACGCAAGGAATTTCTACAAACAGTTAATAATGAAACTGATAGACTCACCCGTTTAGTTAATGATGTTTTAGATTTATCAAAACTTGAATCTGGGCGTAATTACACTTTTGACAAGATAGATTTATCACAAGCACTAGAACAAACATTACGCACTTATCAGCTTAATGCTAAGGATAAAGGTATTGAACTATGTCAGGAAATAACTCCTAATTTACCTTTAGTTCTGGGAAATTATGATTTGTTATTGCAAGTTTTCGGGAATTTAATTGGTAATTCTCTCAAATTTACTTTAGTCGGTGGCAAGGTAGTTATTCGTGCCTATCAACTAGATGCTAATTCTAATTCTCATCATTCTGGCAAGGTTAGAATTGAAATTAGTGATACAGGAATTGGTATAGCCCCAGAAGATCAACGGGCAATTTTTGACCGATTTTTTCGCGTGGAAAACAGAGTTCATACTTTAGAAGGAACAGGTTTGGGTTTATCAATTGTCAGAAATATTATTGATAGACATCATAGTCAAGTTAATTTGGTTAGTGAGGTGGGTATCGGTACTACTTTTTGGTTTGATTTAGAGGTGTTTGAGGAACAAATTCCATCAACTGTGGAAATTACTCCAGATTTTCTTGAGCGCGGTACAAAGGAATACCAGGATGTCCGTAAGCTTTGAGCAATAGTTGACACTGAGGACAAGTAATTGCTTGACTATTAATAATTTGATGGCAACGAGGACAAGATATAGTAGTCAAAATTAGAAAAGAATACATAAGGAAATATTCTAATTTTAGCTATTATCTCCAATAAATTCCCTGTAAATTGGAATAATAAAATATCCCATTCTTTGAAGAAGTTTACATTTGACTTTTGTTGTCACCTCAAGACTTATACTTGAATAATGACAGTGTAATTGGAGTTAATCATGTAATGACTAAAAAAAATCTCTCTAACTTAATACAGGAAGAAAGCACAAAATTTACACCTTTTCCAGATGAACCCATAATTGAAATTATTGCTGAAGCTGTATTAGAACCGAAAGTACAAACCTCTGAAGCTCCAACTCCCGCAATTAAAAATCAGTCCGAAGTAGAAGCAATTATAAAAGAATTGCAAAAAACTGTGGATACATTAAAACAAAAAGAATCTAATCTCACAAAACAAATTAGTGATTTACAAATAGCTGTTTCTGAAAAAGAAGCATTAGCAGAACGCTTAACTCAAGAACTTCATGAAACAAAACAAACAGCATTACAACTAGCAGATTCTAACTTTCAGTTGCTAGAAGAAATCAAGTTTTTAAAACAACCTTATCAACAACCTAGTCCACAATCTAGTCAAATTTCCAAATCTATTCAATACAAAAAATCACATAGGTCAATAGAAAGACTGCAAGAAAAGCCCAGTCAAGATAGTGAGGATTTTTCCAAAAATACCTGGTTATATGATTAAAATCAGAATTCAGGAGTCAGAATGTTTTATCAATCTCTAGATTATTAAATGCAAGTTTGGGATTACTTTTATAAAGCTGACTATTGTATTCTAGTAGTTAGCTTGATTTTTTAAATATGGCTCTTCGGTACTTGTTATCCTAAACCAAAAAGTTGAGAGAAGGGAACTCTTAACTGGGAAAAAAAATTAATTTTCTAGTTTTTTAATAATACTAGCTTTATATTTTTCAGTAGGGTTTGTCAACAAAAATACTTACTCTATAGTGAGAATTATCAAGGTTAATTCACTACTTAATATTTCTTAACATAAATACCTTGACTGAATTGACATAAACTTGCATAATATTAGGAGTGAAGGCACTAAGAGAAACTAACCAATAAGCTAAAAAGCTTACTGTATTGGGATTTCGGGGTTATAGCGCAGTTGGTAGCGCACCTCAATGGCATTGAGGGGGTCAGCGGTTCGAATCCGCTTAGCTCCATAGAATGAGATGATACTATTTACAAGTTTACAACTCAAGCCCACGATTCGCTGCTCTAAACTTTGTTCTGTCGGAAGTACCCTGGTTTAGAAACTGGCCTTGAAACAACGGATAAATTAACTAAAATAGTAAGAGTAGTTAAACGATTAAGCGCAAATTATTCTCACTGTTGGCTGGTCATATCTTGCCAAATGGTTTAGAATTTGTGATTATACATCCATTATTCCGTCTACCTTATAGAGTTTTATTTTCTGATTCTCTTATTCATTATACTCAGAAAGTGACAGAAAAGGAATATGTCAAAATCAGCATCTACAAGACTTGATTTTTACCTAACCTCCTATAATAGCTGAAAAAGAAAATCTCTTTCCTTTACGTATCAATCGGGATGACAGGATTCGAACCTGCGGCATCCTGCTCCCAAAGCAGGCGCGCTACCAAGCTGCGCTACATCCCGTAAAGTCATAGAAACCAACCTAGACATAAATCAAATTATGTTTGTTTGGTTCATCTCGACAATCATAACACAAAAAATAATAAATGTAAACCCAATCATTTAGAAAAATAAGATTTAGGGAAATATTCGTAATTCCCTAATTCCCAGTCTCGGACACCTTAATTACTGAGGATACCAAAACATTCCTTTTATACCTTCAGGATCTGACATAAAGCCCATAGTCTTGTAGAAATCTACAACATGAGGGTCAGCAAAAAGAGTGACATTACTAATTTCTTCACTCCTAAGTTTTTTGAGGACATATTTCATTAATGCCCTACCTAGCCCTCTACTTTGAAAATCAGGATGAACTACTACATCCCAAATAGTAGCATTAAAGGCATGGTCTGAGGTTGCACGGGCAAAACCAATCAAACGCCTCTTGTTTCCTCGCACTTGCCACATAGAGGCCACGAGAAAACTATGCTCAATAGCTTTTTTTACTTTTCTAAGGGGGCGACGTGACCAGCCAACTGCATCACAGAGTTCTTCGAGTTCATAAAGATCAATATCTCTTTCTGTACTGAAAACGATTTGATCCTTACTTACATTAGAATCATCTTCAACTCCTGCCGTATAATCATTAACAGCAGTGTTTTTATTTGTCGCTAAAGATTCAGAAGAGCTAAACCAAGTTTTCCAAAAACCCATGCCAATGCAGTTCGGGTAGTATGACTAAAATTGGTTTCCACTTTTTAAAAGTGTTGATTCACATTTAACATCACCATGATCATTGCTGGCCAGTTCACTAGAAACATTGTAGGTGTTTTAGCGATTTGCAATACTTATGGCTAGTTATCAGGTGTTTCTTCCCAATCACTCTCAACTTTAGCATTTTATTTTGCCACTACTCCATAAAACTTACTCAAGTTTATAGTTAAAAAAAAGAGAGAATAGGTTAAGAGGTAATTACCAAATTACCAGCAACTTGAAATTATTTAGTTGTATTGAGTCGCACCCACCCGTAAGGGTACGATATTTAATTATGGCAACAATAGAAATCTTAGGTGTTCCACATAGATATGAGCTAACTGCTCCTACATCATGCCCCCATACTTTAGTATTTATCCACGGTTGGCTTAATAGTTGTGTGTATTGGCAACCCGTGATTTCTCGTCTATCACTAGATTTTCAATGTTTATCTTATGATTTACGTGGCTTTGGTGAATCACAGTCCCAGGTAACATCAGAACATACGGATATAGAATTGACTGCGACAGGCTCTATTATGCTTAGTTCGTCTTTAGATTCTCTATATTCTCCCTCTGCTTATGCTCAGGATTTAGCCGTTCTTCTCCAACACCTGAATATTTCTAGTGCTTGGTTAATAGGTCATTCTTTAGGAGGGACTATTGCGTTATGGACTGCGGCTCAATTACCTAATTATGCTCAGGGTGTAATTTGTATTAATGCAGGTGGGGGAATTTATCTCAAAGAAGCATTTGAGCAATTCCGGGCTGTAGGTCAGAAATTTTTACAAGTTCGTCCTCGTTGGCTTTCACAAATGCCTTTAATTGATTTATTGTTTACTAAAGCTAGTGTATTGCATCCTTTAGAGCGATTTTGGTCCCGTCAACGACTGATTGATTTTATTGTCGCTGACCCTGAAGCTGCTTTAGGAACTCTTTTAGATTCGACTACGGAAGAAGAAATTAACTGTTTACCCCAATTAGTATCCAAATTAAAGCAGCCAGTGTACTTTTTAGCAGGTGCTGATGATAAGGTAATGGAACCCAAATATATTCGCCATTTAGCCAGCTTTCATTGGCTTTTCCAATATGTTGGTGATAATGTGATTGAAATTTCTGATTGCGGGCATCTGGCTATGTTAGAGCAACCAGAAGCCGTAGCTAAACATATTTGCTCAATAGTTGGTGGTTAGTGGTCAGTTGTCAGTTGTCAGTTGTCAGTGGTAACTTTCTTTCTTCTTTCTTCCTCCTGATAGCGAAGCGTGGCGTTAGCCATACTCCTGAACTAATTTTCGTATAACTGCATAACCTGGTTCAGTGAGAGCCGGGAATGCACTCCTAATGTGAGAGGTGAAGTTCTCCCCAGTGATAGGTGTTCGGCGGCTGCACAGCCAATCATGGCGGCGTTGTCAGTGCAAAATTTCAAGGGGGGGAAAAGAACCCGGAAGTTATGTTTGCTTGCTGCTGCTTGTAAATGCTTTCTCAGTCCACTATTGGCAGCTACACCACCACCCACCGTAATGGTATCTAGTCCATAATTACGAGCGCAGGTGATCGCTCTTTTTGTCAGCGATCGCGCTATAGTATCTTGGAAACTAGCTACAATATCAGCTATTGGTACTTCTTTACCCTCTTTCTCGAATTGCTGCACTAAACGTAATACTGCCGTTTTTAATCCGCTAAAACTACAATCATAAAGATGATAGCCCCCACCAGGTAAAGAAATTTTTCCTTCTGGCAACGCAAAGGCGTGGGGATTACCAGTTTGCGCTAATTTGTCAATTATTGGACCACCGGGATAACCTAGTTTTAACAACCGCGCCACCTTATCAAAAGCCTCACCCGCCGCATCATCACGGGTTTCTCCCAGGGTTTCGTATATACCATAATCTTTAACGTAAATCAAGCTTGTATGACCGCCGGAAACAAGTAAGCTAAGAAAGGGAGGATTTAAAGTTGGCTCTGTCAAGTAAGTTGCGTAAATATGACCTTCTAGGTGATGTACCCCTAAAAAAGGCAAATTATGGACAATTGCTAGAGTTTTGGCGGCTGTTAATCCCACCAGCAACGCCCCTACCAACCCAGGAGCGCAAGTTGCAGCCACGCCATCAATTTGACTCCAATTTAGATGACTAGAGGCCATCGCTTGTTCTATTTCATAATTCAGCGTTTCTAAATGCTGACGTGAGGCTACTTCTGGCACTACCCCACCATATTGTTGATGAACGGAAATTTGTGAAGCAACAATACTGCTACAAACTTCACGATTCTTAATAATTGCAACAGCAGTTTCATCACAACTGGTTTCAATGGCTAAAACGGTTGTCATAGGAGATTAATAGGGAATAGGGAACAGGGAACAGGGAACAGGGAACAGGGAACAGGCAAAAAGGTAATGACAACTGACAACTAACCTCCGACAACTGACCACCAACAACTGACCACCGACCACCAACAACTGACCCCCTTCCTATCTTTTTATTGAGAAGCTTTAATTTTTATTGACTTCAACTTTACTCAGTTCCCAGGTAAGAGTATGATAACTTCCTAGTTATCTAAAATAAAGACTGTACAAGCCGCTTCGTTTTGTACATGAAACTTCTCGTTTTGTAATAAAAGGAAACAACTCCATGAGACGATTGTTTGCTTTGCTTTTAGCGGTTACTCTTTGGTTCAATTTTGCTCCTGAAGCTAAAGCACTAGGTGCAAATCTTGTCCCCTGTAAAGACTCCCCCGCCTTTCAAGAGCTAGCACAAAATGCCCGCAACACCACTTCTGACCCCGAATCAGGTAAAAAGCGGTTTGAACGTTATTCTCAAGCGCTCTGTGGTCCTGAAGGTTATCCTCACCTGATTGTAGATGGCCGTCTTGATCATGCTGGTGATTTTTTGATCCCTAGTATTCTCTTTCTTTACATTGCTGGTTGGATTGGCTGGGTAGGCCGTGCTTATCTACAAGCAATCAAAAAAGAAAAAGATGCGGAGCAAAAAGAAATCCAAATTGATTTGGGAATTGCTCTACCTATCATCACCTCCGGTTTTGCTTGGCCAGCAGCAGCAATCAAAGAATTGCTCTCTGGGGAGTTAACAGCGAAGGATTCAGAAATTACCGTTTCGCCACGTTAATTCATTTGTTTTCACTCACTCATTCTGGAGAATAAATTCATGGCTGAAAAAGGTAACGAAACTAACTACTTGATTACATTCATCTCTACTGCCCCCGTTGCAGCTACCATCTGGTTGACAATCACAGCCGGGATTTTGATTGAATTTAATCGCTTCTTCCCTGACTTACTTTTTCACCCCCTATAGGTTGAAAATCCAGGTCAGAAAAGCTAATTTACTTGGCTTTTGTTTGTAGATTGTCTAGTTGAGTGTTTAAACACGACTAAGTGATATCACTAAAATTGGCAATCCTCATAAATGTATGAAACTCGTCATGTTGTCCATCCTTTATGGGTTTCATACTTTTCTAACCGAGCAAACAACATGGCTCAACCAGTAAGCTCATCAAAAACTTACCTAGTGATCCAAGGAATCGAAAAATTATGGCCACAGCAGCACGTGACCCACAAAACGGCGATCTAGAAACCCCCATCAATTCCGCTCCTTTGGTGAAGTGGTTTATTAGCAATTTACCAGCTTACCGACCCGGTTTAAATCCTTTTAGACGCGGTCTGGAAGTTGGTATGGCTCATGGTTATTTACTATTTGGACCTTTCCATAAATTAGGTCCGTTACGTAATGCCCCCAATGCTACCTTAGCCGGTTTATTAGGCAGTATTGGCTTGGTTGTAATTTTAACAGCTTGCCTATCCTTATACGCCAACAGCAATCCTGATAAGGCTCTTGCTAGTATTGCTGCACCCAATCCTCCTGTTGATGCCTTTAACTCTAAGGAAAGCTGGAATAATTTTGCCAGCGCTTTCTTGATTGGTGGTATCGGTGGTGCAGTGGTTGCTTTCTTCTTGACCAGTAATTCTGGATTAATCCAAGGTTTATTGGGTTAATTTTATTCTTGGTAATGGGTAATATTGACTAATTTGGTCTATTATCTATTACCAAGTTAGGGAATCGGCAACAGAAACCACATAGGTGATAATTTTATCCATCATCAATTACTAGGTAATCACGCAAAAATAGCTTGCTCTATTTCATTTAAAGCCTTCTCAAAATCGTCATTGATGATTTGTAAATCAAATTCATTAGCAGCAGCCATTTCTTCTTGAGCACGCTGTAAACGACGAGTTATAGCTTCTTCTGAATCTTGTCCTCGTCTACGTATCCGCCCTTCTAATTCGGGAAATGAAGGTGGTAAAATAAAAATACTGAGAGAATTAGGGAAGTTATGACGAATTTGCCTTGCTCCTTCTAACTCAATTTCTAGCACTACCAACTTGCCCGACTGAACATGATTAAGCACAGCTTCACGAAGCGTACCATAACAGTTACCAGCAAATTCTGCCCACTCTAAAAATTCACCTTGAGTAACCAACTCCTCAAATTGGTTACGGCTGATAAAGTAATAGTTCTTACCATTTATTTCTCCCGGACGAGGAGAACGAGTCGTTGCGGATACTGAATAATGTAATTCTGGATAGCGCTGGAGAATTTCATTCATTAAAGTACCTTTCCCGACTCCACTCGGACCGGTTAAAACAATTAATTTGCCCAAAGGTGAGCTTTGTTTCTTACTTGTATAATTCTGGACAGGTAAACCTTGCATTAGCTGTGAAAAGAGTGAATTAATAAATACAAATGATTCCTTAGTCTTGTTTTAGCTGCGAAAACAATTAATATCAATTTGAATTTGAGATACAGCACTTCCCGGTGTTATGAGGTAGATATCTAGCTGGCAAGATGCCGGCACCACAAGAGTTTCATGGTTCAACTTTGTACCTCATTTTCAGCGGAAAACACTGTATAAGCTTTTTCTGTAGTCAAATAAATAATCTTAACAATGAATCGCACCTTTACCTCTACTGATTCTAACCAATTATCAATTAGCTTATTCACCAATATATATTCCTAATGACCGAGCGGTTTGGACTAAATCACCTTGAGGATTAACAAGAGAGGGATTTTTAGCGATAACATCTTGAATGGGGAAAGTGACCACTTTGCCATTTTGCCAGGCTAACATTTGGTCATATTTATTTTGGGCAATTAAATCAACTGCTACTTTACCAAACATACTAGCCGTGAGACGGTCTAAAGCTGAGGGTATACCACCACGTTGAATATGTCCTAATACAGAAACTCTAGTATCAATTAGGTGATGACTACAATTAGCAATTTTCTCCGCAATATATTGACCTTGACCATATTTAGTATTGGTAGAAATAGAAGGATTATTAGCATCTTCCAAACAAGTAGATATACCTTCAGCAACAACAATGATAGCAAATTTTTTTTGCCAGCGATCGCGTAATTCGGTAAGATGATGACATATTCCGCGAATAGTATAGGGGACTTCAGGGATTAAAATTACATCAGCGCCTCCAGCAATTCCTGAGTATAGAGCTAAATGTCCGGTACTGCGTCCCATAACTTCGATAATCATCACTCGGTCATGACTAGCAGCAGTAAATATGAGACGATTAATGGCATCAACAATTGTATTTAGTGCCGTATCAAAACCAATTGAGCGTTCTGTGAAAGCGACATCATGATCAATAGTTTTGGGAATAGCAATTAAATTCCAATGACCTAAAACGGCTAATTGATGAATAATATTTAAACTACCATTTCCACTAATAGCTATTAAAGCATCGATGGCGATCGCTTGATAACCGGCTAATATTTTATTAGCATGGGCTAAAGTATCTCCTTTACTAATACTACCTAAAATCGTTCCTCCCATACTTAGTAACGGGTCAATTCCGCGTAAATCCCAACCGTGTATACTTAAAGGTACAGTTTTTCGTTCTAGCAAACCCTGAGTAGCATAAGGAATACCCACAACTTCCCAGTCATAAGTCCGTGTAGCATGACTGACAACTGCGCGAATTACACAATTTAAACCAGGACAGTCACCACCACTGGTAAGAATACCGATACGTTTTTTCATTGTTTGTCAGTTGTTACCTACTTACCTAACTTTTTGTATAAACTCTACCCGAATCTGGATTATAGGTTTGCAAAGCCTTCATATATTGAGCGCGTTCAAAAGCACTAGGATTAGGACAATTTAACTGGCTCATGCTACCTTGCATTTGCGTTACAGATTCATATTCATGGGTTTTCATCCATTCCTGCAGGTCTTTTTCTAAACACTGAATATGGTTAATTCCCTCCCGCAATAATACAGAACACAACATAGTTACATTAGCGCCTACCATTAACATTTTAACCACATCATGGGCATTGTGAATACCGCTAGTTGCAGCCAAACTGCTATGAATCTGACCATAGAGAATGGCTATCCAGCGCAGGGGTAAACGCATAGCTTGAGCAGTGCTTAAAAGTACATGAGGTTCAACTTCTAAATGTTCTAAATTAATATCTGGTTGATAAAACCGATTAAATAATACTAAACCATCAGTCCCAGCATGATCTAAACGTTTAGCAATATTCGCAGTATTGGTAAAATAAGGACTGAGTTTTACAGCTACAGGAATAGTGACTGCACTTTTCACAGATTTAAGAATATCAAGATAATTTTGCTCGATATCATGACTACTTAAATCTGGATTAGTGGGAACATAATAAATATTTAATTCTAGTGCTGATGCTCCTGCTTCTTCCATGAGTTTACCATATTTAGTCCAACCTCCCAAAGACGAACCATTCAAACTAGCAATAATAGGAATATCTACTTTTTCCTTAGCCTTGCGAATATGTTCTAAATATTCTTCTGGTCCAATTCGGAAATTAATAGATTCAGGAAAATAGGTTAAAGCCTCAGCAAAACTTTCTGTACCATAAGTTAAATGATGATGAAGTTCGTATTTTTCTAAAGTTAATTGTTCTTCAAATAGTGAGTGCATAACTACTGCACTTGCACCTGCATCTTCCATTAATTTAATATTATCAATGTCTTCGGAAAGTGGAGAAGCAGAAGGAACTAAAGGGGATTTTAATTCTAAACCTAAATATGTGGTAGTTAAGTTCATAAATTTGGGAATGGGTTATTTTTTCTTTCTGTCTCCTGACTCCTGATATTAATTCAATTAAGATAAATGAACCACAGAGGCACGGAGGACACAGAGACAGAAAATCTCAAAAAATTTGGCGCATTTTCACAAAGAAACGGTATGACTCTTAATTTAGCTTTATTGTAATTTTCTGGCGGCTAAATATTGATACATTTGCCAACGGGTATTAACGTCATTTTGGGCTTCTTTAAGCAGTTCTTTGGCTGTTTCTGGGTTAATTTTGGTCAACATTTTAAACCGATTTTCCATGTACATAGAATTTTCTATTGGTATTTTGGGCGAGCGAGAATCGAGTTGTAGGGGGTTTTCTCCCTGTTTAATGCGGTCGGGGTGATAGCGATATAATAACCAGCGTCCAGAGTCTACAGCAGCCCTTTGATTTTGCATAGCTGTACTCATGTTAATACCATGAGCAATACAATGACTGTAGGCAATAATTAATGATGGACCATCGTAAGCTTCGGCTTCTAAGAAAGTTTTTAGGGTTTGTTCATCTTTCGCGCCCATTGCTACACTAGCAACATAAACATTACCATAGGTCATGGCCATTAAACCTAAATCTTTCTTAGTTGTAGGTTTACCACCTGCGGCGAATTTTGCTACTGCACCTTTAGGGGTAGATTTGGACATTTGACCTCCAGTATTAGAATAAACTTCTGTGTCTAATACGAGAATATTAACGTTGCGTCCACTAGCAATGACATGATCTAATCCACCATAACCAATATCATAAGCCCAACCGTCACCTCCAATGATCCAAACACTTTTTTTAACTAAATAATCAACGAGAGATTGAAGATTTTTGAACGCAGATAAACGCTGACAAACACTGATAGAATCCTCTTTCATCTGCGCTAATCTGTGTTCATCTGCGGTGATAATTTCTTTTAATTTTCCTTTGAGAATAGCAATTCGTTCTCGTTGTTGATAAATATCCGATTCGTCTTTTTGTTCTGCGTTGAGAATATCTGTAACTAGAGTTTCACCTATTTGGGGTGCAAGTTGTTGGAGTAAATAAGCTGCAAATTCTGCTTGTTTATCTATGGAAATGCGGAAACCTAAGCCAAATTCGGCATTATCTTCAAATAGACTATTAGACCATGCTGGACCTCTACCTTCTGCGTTTTTTGTCCAAGGTGTGGTAGGTAAGTTACCACCATAGATAGATGAACAACCGGTGGCATTAGCGACGATCATGCGATCGCCAAATAATTGTGTTACAAGTTTAATATAGGGTGTTTCTCCACATCCTGCACAAGCACCAGAAAACTCAAATAATGGTTCTTGCATTTGCTGTTGATTAATATGATTTAACTGCAATTTAAGTCTATCTGGGTTAGGAAGATTTAAGAAGAAATCCCAATTTTCTCGTTCTTGTTCTCTTAATGGTTTTTGCGCTGCCATATTAATAGCTTTTTTGCGTGGTTCGGCTTTATTTTTTGCGGGACAAACATCAACACAAATACCGCAACCAGTACAATCTTCTGCTGCTACTTGAATGGTAAACTTTAAATCATGCCAATTGTGTTCTTTTGCATCTGTACTTTTAAAGGTTTCTGGGGCATTTTCTAGTTCTTCTGGTGCATATACTTTAGCACGAATTACACTGTGAGGACACACCATTACACATTTACCACATTGAATACAAACGTCGGTATCCCAAACAGGAATTTCTTCAGCAATATTGCGTTTTTCCCATTTAGATGTACCTGTGGGATATGTACCATCTACAGGTAATGCACTCACGGGTAAATCATCACCTTCACGGGCAATCATTTTACCTAAAACATCGCGGATAAATGCTGGTGCATGATCGGGAATTGACGACATTTTTATATTATTTTGTTCCCTGTTATTTGTTCTCTTTTCTCTAATTTCATGGAGATTTTCCAAGGTTCTATCAACTGCTTGGATATTCATTTGTATAATTTCTTCTCCTTTTTTAATGTAAGTTTTACGAATTGATTTTTTAATTTCTACTATTGCTTCCTCTCTTGTTAAAATACCAGAAATAGCGAAGAAACAGACCTGCATTACTGTGTTGATATGTCCACCCATTCCCGCTTCACGGGCGACTTTATAGGCGTTAATTACATAAAATTTGATATTTTTGTTAATTATCTCTGTTTGGATTATGGGAGGTAATTTATCCCAAACTTCATCTTTATTGAAATGTGAATTTAATAAAAACGTGCCACCAGGAATAATATCTTTTAATATCAGGAATTTTTCTAAAAATTCCCATTGATGACAAGCGACAAAGTTAGCTTTAGTAATTAAATAGGTAGAACGGATTGGTTGAGAACCAAAGCGCAAATGAGAAATTGTCACAGAACCAGATTTTTTAGAATCATAAACAAAATAACCTTGGGCATAATTATCTGTTTCTTCTCCAATAATTTTAATTGAGTTTTTATTTGCTCCCACTGTACCATCTGCACCTAAACCATAGAAAATTGCCCTAACTATATGATCTGATTCTATATTAAATTCGGGATTATATGCTAAACTAGTATGGGTTATATCATCATTAATCCCGACAGTAAAATGATTTTTTGGTGTTTGCAAATCTAAATTATCAAATACAGATTTTACCATTGCTGGTGTAAATTCTTTAGAAGATAAACCATATCTTCCTCCCACAACTTTGATTTTGTGAAGTTGGTTTTCTGCTAAGGCTGTAACCACATCTATATATAATGGTTCACCAATTGCTCCCGCTTCTTTTGTTCTGTCTAAAACTCCAATACTGCGGGTAGTTTTAGGCAAAGAATTAATAAATCTTTGGGTATCAAAGGGACGATATAATCTAACTTTGATAACTCCGACTTTTTCACCTTTTTGATGCAGATAATCTACGGTTTCGTGAACTGTTTCGCAACCAGAACCCATGAGAATAATTATTTTTTCTGCTTCTGGATGTCCATAATAATCAAATAATTTATATTTTCTGCCTATATTCTCAGCAAATTCATCCATTATCTGTTGAGTAATATCTAGACAAGCTGAATAAAAAGAATTTACTGTTTCTCTCGCTTGAAAATAAACATCAGAATTTTGTGCCGTTCCTCGTAATACTGGTTTATCAGGTGTTAAACCTCGTAAACGATGAGCAATTACTAACTCTAAAGGAATAAATTTTTGCAGGTCTTCAGTTGTTAGTATTTCTACTTTATTGATTTCATGAGAAGTGCGAAAACCATCAAAAAAGTGTAAGTAAGGAATACGAGATGCTAAAGTTGCTTTTGTGGAAATTAGGGCAAAATCATGGGCTTCTTGCACAGAAGCAGCACACAACATGGCAAAACCGCTAGTTCTTGCGGCCATGACATCACTATGATCTCCGAAAATAGAGAGGGCTTGGGCGGCAAGCGATCGCGCTGCAACATGAAATACTGTAGATGTAAGTTCACCAGCAATTTTATACATATTGGGAATCATTAACATCAATCCCTGAGAAGCTGTAAAAGTTGTTGTCAGTGAACCGCTTTGTAAAGCCCCATGTACAGCACCAGCAACCCCCCCTTCACTCTGCAACTGCACCACAGAAGGAACAGTTCCCCAGATGTTCGGTTTTCCCTCACTCATCCAAGTATCGGACCATTCAGCCATGGGGGAAGATGGTGTAATGGGATAAATGGCAATCACCTCATTTAGCTGGTAGACAATCTTAGCCACAGCTTCATTACCGTCTATAGTTGCATAGGTTCTCGTGTTCATATTCCTTGACCTTCAGAAACTCATTAATTTTTCGTAATTGGTATTTTCCCAACCATAAATTCCCTGATTTATCTAAAAACGAAAGTTTGAGGAACTTGTGAGAAAAACTTAGCAGAAATTTCCCATAGGATAGTTGATATAAAATCCCCCGTACTGATCTTAGTATGGGGGCTAAATGATAAAAAAATCCCAAATTATTCTGGTTTTAAGGAATAATTTTCTTTTCAGTTACTCTACCTTTTGGCTGTGGTTAGTAATTGAGATGAATCTCTATAATTAGGACTATTTACAGAGGTGGAAACATCGGCTTTTTGTTTTTGTTGACTAGATGTTATAGGTGTAACAATTTGGCGATTTTCCTTCATTAATCGGCTGTAAGTCCGTTGTGGAATATAGTGAATTGGATTGTAATCAATGCAACGTAAAATCAGCACACAAGCCCAAGAATACCTTCCATCAGTAATAGCTGCAATGATATTATTGAACTGTTCGGGAGTGATGACACTATGAAAATCGTTCTGAGAAGAAGAGGCCTGATAGTTCATAACTAACCCTGATCTAATCTTGTAGGACTGAAAGTTAATAAGTTGTAATAATTCAGAACAGAGAATCTTTAGAGTCAAAATTTATGAGGCTTTTATTGTCAAATTTAGGAATTTTTATCCTAGTTTGAAAAGCCTTCTAAATCATGAGTTCTAAATTTCTAAATCCTCAATTACAAGCAGAAATTAATTGGATCTTCTAGGTGACAACCTTATCTGGAAGCGATATGCAAAGCATTTAATTCTCTTAATAAATAACTTAGATATCTAAGATCGAGTATAGCGATTATTTTTCGACTAAATATCAATATTATTTGTGATTATAAGAGAATTTTATTAATTTTCTGTGAGGTGAGCAGTGATATATATTCAATTCGATGATATATCATTTAGTTCGTCAGATTTTCGGCAATTGAGAATGATTCGTTTATTAATGTCAACCTGTTCTGACGGTTTTTCGCTAAGTTCATTGTTTCATAAAAAATCGGAAAGTATTTCAATAGTCATTCAACTTGCAAATATTTCCTGTTTTTAGGTTTTTAAATTCTCCTTGTGACATTATTATATCTATAATAGTATGTTTTCCCTAATGAGTAAGCCAAAATGGCATTTTTCTCTATAAAAAGTATACAAAATTTCAGTTTTATCAAATCATTATTAAAATACTATCATAAGAGGTATTTACAAAAATGGCATAAAGACATCAATTTATTTTCAGTTATTCTTAATTTTTTGGCTAAGTTAATTACACTTAATCAGGAAATACTCAACTTATTAAAAGGTTTTGAGGAATTGAGCAATATTTGTATAAAAATGGACTATTTAAAAAGTGGTATAACTCGTATTTACAAAATGATAATCATATCAAATGTACGTTAGTGGCTGCTAAAATGTTCACCTATTCTTTATCACATAACTAATAAATTTCCCTCTATCTATAAGAGTAGATAAAAGTTCATTCTTTAGATAGAAAAAATAATTGACTAACTTATATCATTTTCCAATTTAATGAAGAACACACCGATTTATTCCCTATTTCCTATTCCCTAAAAATAAAAAACTTTGTACCTCACTACCATGGGAAATGCTATATTTATTATCAGATGTTAACTTCCTAGAAGTGCGCGAACTTCGTTATCTGTAGTTTGGCTAAAATCCTCGTACCATAAACCAATTGCAGACATTATTTCTGGACATTGCAAACAAATTATATCATCTACTTCTAAGCGCAATTCTTGACAAGCAGCGAGGGGTGCAACGGGAACAGCGACGACAATTTTCGCCGGTTGCTGTTGTTGAAGAATAGTTAGGGCTGCTCGCATAGTTGCACCAGTAGCAATACCATCATCTATTAAAATCACTATTTTATTTTTAACATTAATTGCTGGTTTATTATCTCGATAAACCTGATTCCGTCGCTTTAATTCTCGCAATTCCTGGTTAATAACTTGGGTAATTTTTTCTTCATCTATTCCCAAAGAATTAATTATATTTTGGTTGAAAACTATGGTATTTTCAGACGCAATAGCCCCCATGGCCAGTTCTTTGTGTCCAGGTACACCCAGTTTTCTGACTATACACACATCCATGGCCACATTCAAAAGTTTAGCAACCTCAAAAGCAACTGGAACACCACCACGAGGTAAAGCTAGTACCAAGACATCTTTAACATTAGTATATGCTTGTAAATGTTGAGCTAACATTTTACCGGCTTGAATGCGATTAGAAAATCTTTTGCTCATGACACTTATACTATTTTCTTTAAAGCAATTTCAACTTGTTTATACTCGTTAATCAACCGTGACACCAATTCTAAAACCCCTTCTAAATTACCACTTTTCACCTTTGATTCTAATTGTAAGCAAAGCTGATAGAGGTTCATTGCTCCCAAAGAAGCACTGCTAGACTTTAAATTATGAGCTGTCCTACCAAGAGTATTAGTATCTTGATTGGTGACAGATGTTTGAATAGCAGCGATCATTCTAGGAGATTCAATCAGATAACAATTGATTATTTCCGCTAAAACTTCCTGATTATCTCCCACCATATCCAGTAAGGATTTGAAAACCTGAGTATCTATCGGAGACATGAATAAAATTTTGAGCCTGTTAAATTTCAATATTTTGACTTTATTAATATAGCAACCGACAAGCCAGTTAAAATATTAATTGTTCATAAACTTGAAAAATTCATCAGTCTATATGAGGTACAAAGTTTTTAGTTTTAGGGAATAGAGAACAGAGAACTGGTGCGTACTTCATGAGACTGGGAAACGTATTAATTTTCTTTCACATTCAAAGCATATTCTTTAAACCTTTCTAAATCCGCTTGAATTGTAGACTCTACCACCTTCCCTAAAAACAAATTATCCATAAGTTTACCAATTAAGCCAGGAATAGCGTAGGAAACGGTCATTTTGACAATACTATTACTTTGGCGATTATAAAAGCGAATTGCTCCTTGATTTGGTAAACCATCTACTGATTCCCATTGAATAATTTGATGAGAAATTATTTTGGTAATTCGAGATTTCCAAGAGAAATTTAACCCTCCTGTACTCAGTTTCCACAGAGAAATTTCTGGGTTATCTTCGGAAATTTTCACGGAATCAATCCATTTCATCCATTTAGGCATTTGCTCTAAATCAGACCACAAACCCCAGGATAATTCTATAGGAACTTCTACTTCTACTTGTACACTATGTTCTAACCATTCACTCATAGGATTTTAGATTTTAGACTGGTAATTGGTAATTGGTAATTGGTAATTGGTAATTGGTAATTGGTAATTGGTAATTGGTAATTGGTAATTGGTAATTGGTAATTGGTAATTGGTAATTGGTAATTGGTAATTGGTAATTGGTAATTGGTAATTGGTAATTGGTGATTATGAAATCATAATTCCCTATTCCCTATTCCCTATTCCCTATTCCCTATTCCCTGTCCCCTGTCCCCTGTCCCCTGTCCCCTGTTCCCCATTTGTCACCTACTTCTTCAGACTTTCTAAAATTACCTTAGCTGCACGTTTTCCAGAGACTGTTGCTCCTTCCATGCTGTCAATATAATCTTGTTGTGTATAACTTCCCGCGAGGAAAAAGTTAGAGATAGGTGTTTTTTGATTGGGACGATAAGCGTCCATTCCTGGTGCTTCTCTGTATAAAGATTGAGCTAATTTAACAACGTTGTACCAAGTCATGTTTAGATCTCTGGAGGAAGGGAACAGTTCATGGACTTGTTTAAGAACGTGGTGAGCAATCTCTTCATTGCTTTGTTTAATAAAAGGATCTCCCGGTGTCAATACCAGTTGCAATAATGAACCCTCCCCAGGACGATAATAATCCGCAGGACTAGTTAAGGCCAAATCAGCAAAACAGGAAAAATCAGCATCAGCGGTATACAACAAGTTATCTATCCCTACTGCGTGATTTAGCTGGTTGCGTTTTTCCTCATCTTGTAATTCTGTCACCCAACCATTAAATCGTAGCTGCACTGTGGCGACTGGGACCGCATCTAATTTATAAATGTTATCAAATTCTGGCCATTTTCGCCAAGGTTGGGGTAAAACTCGCTGAATTCCAGGAACATCACAAGCACAAAGATAAGCATCAGCATTGATCACTTCTTCTGTATCACCCTGAGCAACTAGTATACCAGTAACCTGAGTTTCTTCTCCCGACTCAGCAAACTGAATTTCCCGCACTTGACGACGGGTGTATATTTTTGTGCCTCTTTCTTCTAGATATTTAACAATAGGTTTGTGTAAATATTCCTGGGGTGAACCTTCTAGCATTCGCAGAACTGAAGCTTCGGTTCTAACTGCAAAAAACTGGAAGATCGTCAACATACACCGAGCAGAAATATTGTCACAATCTATAAATCCCAGAGCGTAAGCAATTGGATTCCATAGACGCTTAATACTACCTTTACTGCCTCCGTGACGATAGAACCAGTCAGAAAAACTGATTTTATCTAATTTGCGGATAGTTTTCATTGCCCCGTCAAAGTCTACCAAACCCTGAACTATGGGACTAGTACCCAGAGCGATAGCATTTTGGAATTTATCTTGTAGGGAAAGTTGGGAAGTGGTGAAAAACGCCTTTAATCCATTAAAAGGCGCACCAGTAAAAAAGCGAAAATCTAACGCCCCGGTTTTTCCACCTTTATTGATAAAAGTATGACTATGTTCTTTTAGGCGTAAATTATCTCCAGCACCTACCTTCTCCATTAATGCAAATAGATTGTAGTAGCAGCCGAAAAAGACGTGCAGTCCCATTTCAATATGATTGCCCTCACTGTCTACCCAACTGCTGACTTTACCACCTACAAAGGGGCGAGACTCGAAAATTTCCACCTCGCAACCTGCATCTACTAAATCTACAGCAGTTACTAATCCCGCTAATCCCGCACCTACAATTGCAACGCGCATTCCCTCGTTCCTTGTTCAGTTTCTTTACAAATTGTAACTGAATTGTTGACATACTCACCGACCTGAAGGTGCGGTGATTCTTGACACTTCAATGAAACACGCCACAAGTGGTCTTATCGTCCCTCCATGTCCGTTTAAAGTCTCCCAATGCCCTATGGCGACTATGACCAAATTTTAACATAAAGCCGTCCTAGAAGGACGGGGCTTGTGTCCCGTCTTTTCGGTCAATTGTCAGTTGTCAGTTGAAAATATCTTCTCCCTGTTCCCCTGCTCCCCTGCTCCCTATCAGCTAATTACCACTTCATCACCCTGGGGTAAACTTCTAATTAATTCCCGAATCACGTCCGTTGCGGGTCTACCTGTCTGTTGACAATATTTTTCTAGTTTTTCCGCTTCTTGCGTTGCGAGATTAACTGTTATGCGTTTAACCGCCCATTTTTTATTTGTCATTATTATGCACTTTGCTGTATAGTAACTTGATTTAGAGAGTCTGGTCACTCAAAACAAAAATGATACTATGAAAGTTAATCAGAATTAAAAAGGTAACAAAGACACTAATCCTATTTAAAATTTTCAGTGTGTCAACTACTTGCCCAAATAAATTTGGCGATAACTTTGCTTGAATACAGGGAAGTCCTTGTTATTTTAACCTGAGTACCATTGATTCGACCTATCAATGTGCTCATAGGAAACATAGATATCCTTTGATGTATAGGACTCCCATTTGATTTTCGATAGTTTGCGTGGCGTAGCCATACAAAACTTGTTACTTAATATCCTACAATCCTCTTACCTTTTGCTTTTTGCTTTTCTACGTAAGAAGATTCAGAGATCAAACCAGACTCCTATATAAATTCTAGGTATATCTATTTCTTTAGTCAACTATTTGCAAGCTTAATTCTTCCGAGGAAAGAACATGAGCTTCTAATAGAGCCATCATATCTCCTAATTGGGGATTACCACGAGCAGCGCCGGTCAATCCTTTAGCAATAATTAAACCGCAATGGCCTTTGGTACGTTGACAACGCTGATGCCATTTTCTCTTGGCTTCTATGTGCACTGGATCACCATCTAAGAATTGCCCAAACAAAAATAATTCACTATTATGTGTTTGTAATAAACCTAAGTCATAAAGATCATTATCTATGGGATCGGTGACGGCGTGAAAACAGATGGCGTTTAGTCCGCCGGCGGCTTGAATATTTTCAATAATTCTCTTAGCTTTGGGGCGAGAGGTTTGAACAACAATAACAGGTAAACCATCACCGACTGGTTCAAATTTCTCTGCGGCTTGGTAGTTTGGTTCATGACGCAGGCGATTTAATGTTTCCCAGGGTAATACACTCAGACTCATAAAAGCGTCTTCTGGGATTAAGTCGTCTCTTAAGGCTTCAAATATGGAATCATTTTCATTTTCTTCATCATCATCCAAATTAAAACCAGCCATTTCTTCTAATTCTGCTGTCAATTCTGGCATGGTAGAAACAGTGACAGTTAAGGATTGAGGATTTTTGTCCTGTTCTGGTAGGGAAATGCGATAACGTTGGCTGAGGGTGAGAAAATCTTCTCTGGATAATTGCCGATGATGATCACGGAGAAACCGTAATAAACTTTCTACAGCGACAAAGGCAAGTAGTGCTTCTTCTTCATACAAAACTGAACGTAATCCTTCTAGGGGATGAATATTACCGAAGGTAGGTTCAATTTCTGAAGCCGGCATTTCTGCAAAATTATCAACCTCATCATCGTCGTCATCATCTAATGAATCAAAGGTGATAAATACGCAATCTTGCCGGAGGAAGGCCTCTTCTAAGTCTTGATTCATTTCGTCTTCATTGGCTAGAACAGCAGCCCGAAACCGTTTTAGGGAATCTTCCGAACGATAAAACAAAATTCCATATTCAATTCCTAGCATTCCCATAATTGAGACATAAAGTTTCTCTACGTCCCATTGATTGATCTCTATGGATATAATTTGCTGTTCTTCTAGAAAATTCCAAGGGGAGGTTTGCCAGACTTCTAAGGCTTTATCACGGAGGATTTTGGCATATTTGGGTGGTAAATCGGGAGTTTTACTATCAATGACTTCAGCAAAAGAGCGAAAAAGTTCATCAATTATCGGTAATTCTGGCGAGTAGTCAATGGTAATATCTAGATCTTGTAACACTCCGCGCAAGTAAAATTGAATTTCCCGGTCACGGACGACTATTTTTTGTGGTCTACCGGGTTTGGCGGGACTTTGGGGATGTTCTATTGCCCGCATAAGGGTACGCACAATGGCTTCTGGTCCCAGGGCGGGGTCTACCATGTCCATGGCTCTTACAATGCCTTCAGAGCCATCTACCCAAAGAATACAATCTCCTTTGGCTTCTGGGTCTGTAAATGGGGTGTGTGGTGATGACAATGGACGGCGATCGCCCTCCCATACAGAAGGAATCTGGGTTAATTTCTGCAACCGACGACTGGTAGAGCGATTAAAACTTGTCATAAAGTAAATGAATCAAAACAAAGCGATTATAGAATTAGACTTTTGGGAATGGTTAATCTGGAAACACACCGAACCCCTCAATTCTAGAATAAAAATCTAAGGTTGCTAAGAATGTGGCAACTGGTGATAGGGAAGGAATAATTGAGAATTTTCCGTCCATATTTCCATCTTCCCACTTTCTTATTCTTTTTGCCGTGCTAATGTCGCTAAAATGAATACAAAAACATTCATAGCCACCCAGAGGGATGAGAATGCCTTATGGGGTATTGATAAAACCAGTTCAGGAGTTAGGAATTTATGACACAAGCTACTCAAACTCAACAACGGGGAATTTTGTTATCTGAGGCTGCATTACGGCAGGTTAAGTCTCTTCAAGATAAGCAAGGGCAAGATTTATGCTTACGGGTGGGAGTTAGACAAGGTGGTTGTTCGGGAATGTCTTATATGATGGATTTTGAGGATGTCAGTAAGATTACTTCTGATGATGAGGTTTTCGATTATGATGGGTTTAAAATTATTAGCGATCGCAAAAGTCTACTTTACCTCTATGGTTTAATGTTGGATTATAGTGATGCCATGATTGGTGGTGGGTTTCAATTTACTAACCCTAATGCCGCCCAAACTTGCGGTTGCGGTAAATCTTTCGGCGTGTAATATTTGAGAAAAGTTTGTCAGTTATTGGTTGCTAATCACAACTGACAACTGACAACTGATAATCGACAACTGACTAAGAACAAATGACTAATACTATTGATTCCCTGTTTGATACAGGTTTAGAACGTTATAAGGCTGGAGAATCTGTAGAATCTCTGATTCCTGTATTTAAGGAGGTATGCGATCGCTCTCCTAAAGCCAGTTCTGCTTGGATTTGTTTGGCTTGGTTATATCTTCTTGATAATAAGGGTAAGTTGGCTTTTAATGCTGCTAATAAAGCTGTGAAACTCAATCCCCAAGACCCACAAGGGAGAATTAATCTGGCTTTAGCTATGTTGGAAACAGGTCAAAAAGGTTTACGAGAACACATTGATTTTGCACAACAATTAATATTTGTTAATGAAGAATGGCAAGAGGAAGTTAAAAATAGTATTGAAGATGGTTTAACTAGAAAACCTAATTGGAAAAATTTGGAAAAGGTCAAAAAATGGTTATTTGAAGAATAGGTAATAGGGAAAAGGGAACAGGGAATAGGGGGAAGATACTAACAACTGACAACTAACAACTAACAACTGACAACTGACAACTAACAACTAACAACTAACAACTAACAACTAACAACTGACAATTGACAACTGACAACTAACAACTAACAACTGACAACTGACCAATCAAAATGAAAGACAAATTATTAAACTGGCTTAACTTGATCTTAGTCGCTGATGTTTTCCTAGTGATTTTAGGTTTTGCATGGCTTGTTATAGCCGTGATTGGTGATGCTTCTGGAATCAATTTAGGTTTAGATTTGTGGCACAAACTCTGGATACCAGTATTTAATCCTGCTATTGGTATATTGATGGGTGGTGCGTTACTTAGCGGTATTATTAGCTGGGTATCCAAGAAACTGACTAAAAATGAGTTATCGTAAATTTTACAAAGCGATCACTCTCTATCCCTCCACCATTAATAATACCCGATAGGTAAGGGTTTAGCATTGTTTTTTACCCCTACAATTATTGACGATAGATAAGCGATAGCGCTGACTTGTCAGTTCGCTTACTTCACGGTAAAGATCACATTATGATTATATTATTGGACGAAAATCTTT
The DNA here is from genome assembly GCF_014698755.1 of Aphanizomenon flos-aquae FACHB-1287. Classification (GTDB taxonomy): domain Bacteria; phylum Cyanobacteriota; class Cyanobacteriia; order Cyanobacteriales; family Nostocaceae; genus Dolichospermum; species Dolichospermum flosaquae. Next base: position 39,826 of record NZ_JACJTO010000028.1, read on the forward strand.
TAAGTAAAAAATTCAAACAACCTTTTTTAAATAAAGGTTAATTGAATATATTGGTTAATTATTGACTTTTCATTGCTAAAAGCCTAAATTTACCTACAATTGTATTAGAACCAACATTAACTAAACGATAACTCCAGGCTTGACTTGAACTTGAGGCGTTAAATGATAGTTTTTTAAGATGAATTACATCTTCATAACGATTAAAGTCAGTGATCAAAGCATAATCAGAAGATCCATTTTTTAAGTAATAAACATTTTTCTTTGGGTAATTTATCCCGTGAGGAATTGTTACAAAGATTAAGAAATGAGGAAGGTTAGGGTATATTGTTTAATGTGTTTTTTTATATAGTCATCAGATTAGAAATCTGGGGCTATACAGACAAAGCCTACCTGCGTAGGCTATTCCTATGGATAATTTTCATCAAATTAATCTTGAAAATATCTTGCTTTAATTTCTGGATGGTCTGCTAAAAAGCGTTCTATTTCTAAATATGACCATCGTTCTACTTCAAAACCTTTATCTTCCTTCAGAGTATCCAGTTTATCATGTAATGTAGCGTCAATTATGCCACTAGTAAGTATACAAAAACCTTCTGCATTATATTGATCTAACATATCACGAATATTTGGAACTTGTGAACTTCCAAGAGATCCCTTATCACTTTTTAATTTGCACTGAGCTATCCATTTGATAGGTTTTTTATTAATATCTGTACCTTTGGAAAATACAATATCTCGACCACCATCACGAGAGCGTGATTTACCCATTTTATCTATATCAGTTAATTTTAAATTATGTTGTTTTATAAGGAGATCGTAGCAAAGTTGTTCAAATTGCTCATCATTAAGTTGAGTCCAATCACATGATATATCAGAAAATTTTGCTCCACCTCTTTTAGTATCATTTAGGTTTGCTCCAGATATATTTGCATATCGTAAATCCGCATTACTTAAATTTGCTCCTTGAAGATTCGCTTTTATTAATGTAGCTTCTTGTAGGTTTACTCCGGTTAGATTTGCACCACGCAAATCAGCCGAATGTAAATCAGCCGAATGTAAATGTGAATTGCTAAAATCAGTATGAATTAAACTAAAGTTAGCCAATTTTGCATTTTTTAGATAACTATTACTTAAATCAATCCATTCTAACTCATATTTTGAAAAATGATTTTGTGTCCCAGATAAGCTAATTTGATTTTTATATTGTTGATTTATTTGAGCAAATTTTTCTTGATTAAGAATTTTCCAAACAATAGCCCATTTATGATCTATTTCTGTTTTTATATCAATTATAGTTCCAGTCAGATTAGCCAAATTCAAATTAGCATCCTTTAAATTAGCACCACTCAGATCAGCATTATCTAAATTAGCACCACTCAAATTAGCATCCTTTAAATTAGCATCACTCAAATCGGCATCCTTTAAATTAGCATCACTCAAATCAGCTTGATTGAGAAAAGCTTTATTTAATTGAGCATGACTTAAATCAGCATTTCTAAGGTTAGCATTACTTAAATTAGCTTGATTAAGATTTGCCCAATCTAGATGGGTGTTACTTAAATTAGCATAGCTTAGGTTCACTCCTTCAAGCTCGGCACTACTTAAATGAGCATCGCTGAAGTTGAAATGACTAAGATTTTTATCACTAAGATTGACACTACTTAAGTCAGCATTAATCAAGTTAGCACCATTCAAGTTAGCACCATTCAAGTTAGCATCACTCAAGTTAGCATTACTCAAGTTAGCACCACTCAAGTTAGCACCACTCAAGTTACCACCACTCAGGTCAGCACCACTAAGATTCAGATTACTAAGGTCTACACCACATAATTTTGTTTCAATTAATTCTGCATCACTTAGATTGACATTACTGAAAATTGCAACTTCTAACTCTTCGGCATAACCATATTGTGAATTGTCAATACAATCATCTATATATACACAGTCATATTGAGAACGCTGTGCATTGGCAAAACATAAGTTAGCATAACTTAAATAAGCATCACTTAAATCTGAATCATGAAAATTAACACCTGCTAAATTAGTATTGCGTAAGTCTGCATGACTAAAATTAACACCACTGAAATTAGCACCACCCAAATCAGAATCGCTCAAATCAGCATTACTTAAATCTGAATCATGAAAATTAACACCTGCTAAATTAGTGTTGCGTAAATTTGCATGACTAAAATTAACACCACTGAAATTAGCATCACTAAAATCAGCACCACTCAAATCAGCATTTCTTAAATCAATATTTTCCAAGTTTAATTCCTGAAAATCTGTTTCTCCTTCTTCATAAAGTGCTAGAAGTTTCGCAGCATCCATACTGTCTTATCCTTTTAAATGGTATAGTTTGTTTCCAATTACCTTGATATTCTAACAAATTTACAACGTTAAAAGAGGTTTTTTGTCATTTTTAGGCATAGGTTTTATATTTTAAGTCAGCTTGAATAAGATGAGGGATCTGATAAATCAGTGTTTGTGCGATTTTTGGAAGAGCGATCGCTTGTGGTGTGATTTTGGAGAGAGCGATCGCTTCTAGGGTGATTTTGATGAGTGCGATCGCTTGTAGGATGATTTTGGGAATGCGATCGCTTGTGGTGTGATTTTGGAGAGAGCGATCGCTTGTAGGATGATTTTGGGAATGCGATCGCTTATAGTGTGATTTTGGGGAGTGCGATCGCTTGTAGGATGATTTTGATGAGTGCCATATCAAGCTCATGTTATAATATCTCCATATATAGGAAAAAAGCTATGACTGCTTTAGTACAAGAACTTCTGAATACATTCGACCGCTTGACAGACTCAGAACGGTTAGATTTGGTATTAGAGATTTTAAAGCGGACAGTTGATTTAGATTTTTCGCCCTTATCTGATGAAGATTTAGTCATGAATGCTGAGGGACTTTTTCTTGATTTAGATGAGGAAGAAGCGGAGTATGAGTAGTCCTAAACGTAGTGAAGTTTGGCTAGTAGATTTAGGTTATGTGGCAAAAGTTAGACCATGTTTAGTAATCAGTATTCCTGTACTAGATCAAGATCGTGCATTAGTGACTCTTGTTCCACACACAACAAGTTCACGTGGTTCAAGATTTGAGGCACAAATCAAAACTAATTTCCTTCGGGAAGGAGTATTTGATGTGCAAAATATCATCACAATTCCTCATGCAAAGCTTTTACGCAAATTGGGAAACATAACACCAGAACAAATGCTGGAATTAGAACAGGTGCTACTATTTTGGCTGGGATTTGACGAAAAAAACGTTCAAGATGATGATGAGTAGTCTGTGCAGCAAATTGATAATTTAGTGCTTGTGTGATTTTTGGGAGTGCGATAGCGAAGCGCACCGAAGGAATCGCTGTAAAATAAAGAGATAAAATAGAATCATCCCTATTCTTCCTATGAAAACGAGGTACAGATGACTTATTTAGAACTACATCAAAAGATTGAACAACAGATATCCCAACTACCACCAGAACAGCTTTCCTTAGTTAGTGATTTTCTCGACTCTATTCAGGAAAAAAGCACCGTAAATCAACGCCCATTACGTCGTATTTCCCCCATCAAGCGAGGTAAAAAAGCAGGTGATTTACTACATTATGCTGGAACTTGGCCTGGTGATGATCTTGAAGATTGTCTGCGTTTAGTTGAAGAAACCCGTTCCCAAACGCAGTTTTAATTTCTGTTACTATGTCTTATTTGCTCGATACTAATCACTGTAGCTACATTTCAGAAGTTGACGCAAATTCCGATTCGTCACATTTCCACAAGTTAACCAAAAGATTTGACGACGTATCCCTAACCAACAAACCAAATTAACAAAATCACTCCGTCGTACAGCAAATACAACACAAAGACAATACCACCGAAATACTTGACAAAATAAATCAATTCCTAGCAGAGCAGGAAATGAATAAGAGAGATTGCGCGAAATAACAATATTTTCATGATGACTTGAGAAAAATCACACATCGCGCTAGTCTTCATTAGCATTAACCGTAAAACTCAAACCATGACAAACCACCCCCAAATACCCCCTGCACCTGGAAACGTCCCATTGGCTTAGGCTGGGATAAGCCCTACACCGTCCGTTATCCTAGTAATATAGATGATGGTCCCTGGCACGGAATGCCCCTTGGTGGCTTTGGTGCGGGGTGTATAGGACGTTCTTCACGGGGAGACTTTAACCTGTGGCACATTGACGGAGGAGAACATACTTTTAAAACCGTTCCCGCTTGTCAATTTAGTATCTTTGAATCTGGACAAGCTTACGCATTATCTACCCAACCCCCAGAAGATCATACACTATCATCCTGGCAATGGTATCCACCTTCCTCTGTAGAAGAAGAGGAGTTGGGGGTCAGGTCAGGAACATATCACGCACTTTATCCCCGCAGTTGGTTTGTTTACGAAAATGTCTTTAAAACTCAATTAACCTGTGAGCAATTTTCCCCAATTTGGGCAGATAATTATCAAGAAACTAGTTATCCAGTAGCGGTTTTTTTGTGGAAAGCTCACAACCCCACAAATACACCAATTACTATCAGCATCATGTTAACTTGGGAAAATATGGTAGGTTGGTTTACTAATACTTTAAAATCTCCCCAAGTGCGAGTTAGAGATGATGGTAGTCCAGTTTATGAATATCAACCAGCTTGGGGAAAAAGTCAAAACAATTATAATTGTTTAGCCGAAGATGATCAATATTTTGGTTGTGTTTTAGGTCAAGTTTCTAATAGTCAAACCGTTCAAGAAGGAGACGGAACTTGGTGTATTGCGACTACCAAAAATTCTCAAGTTGAAATATTTCATCATTCCCGATTTAACCCTGTCGGTAATGGTGCAGATATTTGGCAGAATTTCGCAGAAAATGGTTCTTTACCTAATTATATAGATGAAACTCCCGCAGACGAAAATACCAGATTAGGCGCTGCAATTGCAGTCCGTTTGACTTTACAACCAGGGGAAACTTTAGAAGTTCCCTTTGTCCTGAGTTGGGATTTTCCGGTGACGGAATTTGCCGCAGGAGTGAACTATTTCCGCAGATATACTGACTTTTTTGGCTGTAATGGTGAGAATGCTTGGCAAATTGCGACTACCGCACTCAAATCATATCATAATTGGCGATCGCTCATTCAAAATTGGCAAAATCCTATTTTAGAAAGATCAGATTTACCCAATTGGTTTAAAATGGCTTTATTCAACGAACTTTACGACTTAACCAGCGGAGGAACTCTCTGGAGCGCTGCCTCGGAAATTGATCCCATTGGTCAATTTGCTGTGTTAGAATGTTTAGATTACCGTTGGTATGAAAGTCTAGACGTGCGGTTATATGGTTCTTTTGGTTTATTGATGTTATTTCCTGAACTGGAAAAATCAGTAATTCGCGCTTTTGCCAGAGCAATTCCCCAAGGTGATGATACAACTAGAATTATCGGTTATTATCTGACAATTAAATCTGACAGTCCTCTCGCAGTTCGTAAAGTCCCAGGTGCGACACCTCACGATTTAGGCGCTCCCAACGAACACGTTTGGGAAAAAACCAATTATACTAGTTATCAAGACTGCAATCTCTGGAAAGATTTAGGTTGTGATTTTGTTTTACAGGTATATCGAGATTTTCTGTTTACCGGTGCCAATGATCTTGACTTTTTAGCAGATTGTTGGGATGCTATTGTTCAGACTCTCGATTATGTGAAAAAATTTGATTTAGATGGGGACAGCATACCCGAAAATTCCGGCGCACCTGACCAAACTTTTGATGATTGGCGCTTAAATGGTATCAGTGCATATTGTGGTGGTTTATGGTTAGCGGCTTTGGAGGCTGCTATTGCTATTTCTAAGATTTTAGCGAACCACAGAGGCACAGAGGTCACGGAGGTGGAGGTGCAAGGGTCAATTTATCAGGGTTGGTTAAATCAATCTAAACCAATTTATCAGGAAAAGTTGTGGAATGGTGAATATTATCGGTTAGATAGTGACAGTGGTTCTGATGTGGTTATGGCTGATCAATTGTGTGGGCAATTTTACGCTCGTTTATTGAGTTTACCAGATATTGTCCCCAGCGATCGCGCTTTGTCTGCCTTAACAAAAGTACATGATTCCTGTTTTCTCAAATTCCAAAATGGTAAATTTGGCGCTGCTAACGGTGTTCTTCCCAATGGTTTACCAGAAAATCCTCATTCTACCCACCCTTTGGAGGTTTGGACTGGAATTAATTTTGGTCTAGCAGCCTTCCTCATGCAAATGGACATGAAAAATGAAGCAATGCAATTAACGGAGGCTGTGGTGAGGCAAATTTACAACAACGGTTTGCAATTTCGCACTCCAGAAGCAATCACAGCTAATGGTACTTTCCGTGCTAGTACCTATCTCCGCGCTATGGCTATTTGGGGAATTTATTTGCTAATTCGTTAAATCCCACATTCGTTATCTCTCTGACTGGTCTAAGAAGTCCGGGAGATGATTGTTCACAAAACCTAAAAAATACAGAATTTCTTAATTATCTGATTTTCATCCAACTTTTGGGAGATTTTATTTTCCTATTATTTCCGGAATTGAGTGAAAAAATCAGTAATGTTTAAGTGTTGAATAGTTTAAATCTGAACCTCAATGCTTTAGGATATATGTCTTTTTCCCTGATTTATCTCCAAGAATTCTAAATTTATGGAAGATAAATTTTTGGACTCAGTGTCATGGGGTTGACTTTCCCACCGAAGTTATGAAAAAATGAAGAGTCAGCAAATGGCAATAAATCACATTAGTAATTGCCTTTAGCAAGTGCTATGGAAATAACAGCACGCTTGAAAGTTAATTACTTAACATAAATTTTCCTCAGGGTCGAAAAAATCACTTGTTCTCCATTTCATTTCAGGTTGTGGGAAATAAAAAGCCGGAAATTACCAACCTAAAAATATTCCCCACTCCAGTTGGAAACAGATGAGAATTTACCAGTACACTTTAATCATCAATGATACTAGTAGTTGCAGGATAGTTGAATAAAGCAAGGACAGCAGGAGCTTTATCAAGCTATTTTGTCAGGTTAGTTCAGATGCAAATGCCGTTAGTATCTAAGACTGCCAGTTAAGGTGATAAGTTCCCAATTGTTTTTAATAAAATTAAAACTTTGCAATAGTGAGCACCCTGAAAATTTCCCATCTTACTTAAAAACTCAAGTAGCTTGGGAGTTACAATATAACCTCCTGATTGCTTTGTGTCAAGGAGTTAATTGATAAATTTTTGAGTAAGTTGTCAAAAAAATCTGAGTTAGTAATTAGTTCTTAAAGCTGAATAGTAGGGGTTAATATACTGAAATTTTGGAAGACTTATTTTTTTAAAATTACTTAGGAATACGGACTCAATCTTGATTCATACCCAAGTATTATCTTTAGCCAGAAGAATCTGCGAAAATTGATAATAAATAATGATAGTTATTTTTACCAAATTAGTTTAATGAATATATTGTAATGTTGCCTATAGTAATAAGTTGTATAGATATAATTAATAAACTGGCTATTATCATTAATACCAATACCGGCTAATAAATAAATAGCTATTAAGTCAACAAATAAGATAATAGCCAAATGTCATTGGTGATACAGTTTTTGTGATCTACATCTATCTAAATGTGTTCTTTATCTAAAATCAAAGATATTGAGAATTTCAATTAATTGACAAGACTAGAGAATTAACAAAAAATATTTTGCTAGTTTTTGAATTATTTCTTAATTTAGACTTCTATCTATTTTTAAAGACAAAAAAACCTTGAAACAGCTTTACAGTAAGAGTCTTGGCCAACTAAAATATATAATAAATAGCTACTTTTTTAGTTAAACTTTAACGTATTACTAATATATTTGGTTTCTAAAACTATTTATATGCTAGGAGCATATATAAAGTATGTTAGTGGTATTTTTGCTTTGTATGACAATGATAACATCTGCCATTGAGATTAAGGTGGGGGGTGACACCCCTCATTTTTTGCCAAGTGGTGACAAAAATCAAACTTGCACAGGACATAAGTAAATATCTAGATAAGTTCAGTAAATTTAACTTAAATCTTGCCACCTTGGCAGATGACATTAGCGACAAAAAATAGTATAAATAAAAATGTGGCTTTTGAAATTGAGAAATCAATCGTTTTTCTGATTCCATTCAGCATTTGTCAGCTTTTACAGCAAAAGCTACAAAAACAATGGTAAGAAGTTATATAGCAGTAACTAGGATAAAACTGAAAATTTCCACTTTTAAGTTTCAAGAGTACACAATGGCATCTACGAAAAGCTACGTCTAACTCAGTTCTTCTTGGTAGAAATCAGAAAATTTGGTAAATTTTTACCTTTAATTCATTAGTAAATATAAACCCAAAGCCCAGACGCAATTAATACATATTATTTCTATGAGCTATGGATATTACTAATTGAAAACTGTAATACCGCGCAGGAAATTAGGATACAAGCGACAAAGCACAACAGTACACAGGCTTGATTAAAAACAATCAGGTTTTCAATCACAGGTCAGGTTATGAAAAAAATCATCAGGTCAAATGCGTTTTTTAAGTCAGTTCAACGGGTGACTTTAGAGATACGGTTCTTTAAATTTCCTTCTGGTCAGGTATGGGTGTTCACAAGTACCGGACTTTTGCAACAAGTTGTTACTCTTTTCAACATCTGTCACCAATTGATTATTTATAGGTTCTGGTCATTCCCGCAACAGCAATTTGGCTGAAGACCATGGCATTTGCAGACACTGAACTAATTTACTCAATTCAAAAACAACTAAGATTATGAATCAAGATATTGCTGGTAGTGGTAACAACTTAGAACCAAAAATCCATCCGGAACAGTTGGACCAAGTGGTTGAGGCGATTTTAGCAGGGAAGTATTCTTGGGCTTGTGTTTTAATGTTGCGGTTCGTAGGCTACAATCCAATGCATTATATCCCTTATCGTACTTATAACCGTATCCTGAAAGAGAATGCTCGCATAGGTCGCTCAAATACACAAAATAATGAACCGCTAAAACTTGCCAAACCAACCACAGAGAAAAGAGCCGAAGGCAATCTGGCCTCTAGTTGTTTAAACAAGATTAAAGATATGGCTTATCTAGAAGTGGGAAGTAAGCAAAAGGCAGAGTCCCACACTAATAGTAGGGAAAAAAAGTCGGCATAGTTGCTGATTATCTTGTAATTGCTTGTTACTCAGACTGACTAATAGGAAATGTGAGTAACTGCAATTACTGACTTTGTTGTAAAAATCTGCCAGAATGGCAAATATACACTGGTAACATCCTATAAATTAGAAATAACAACCTAAACCAAGATTCAAGGCAGACTAATTGCATTTTTCCCAAGAAAATTGTTTGTGTTTGTAGAGGAAAGGTATGGGCTGATTGCTTGGGCATTCAGTTTCTCATTAATTAAATAAATTCGACATTAAGACTGATAAACCATGACCAAAAATCTGGGATACAAGCCCCGTCCTTCTAGGACGGCTTTATGTTATAATTTGGGTATAGTCGCCATAGGGCATTGGGAGACTTTAAACGGACATAGAGGGACGATAAGACCACTTGTGGCGTGTTCCAGTGAAGTGTCAAGAATCACCGCTCCTTTAGGACGGTGAGTATGTCAATAACGGTGGTTCTTTTTCCTAGGAAGTCTGAGTAGTTTTCAATTGGGGTGGTGGCTTGTCCCAATTAAATTCAGGTGTATAAATAACTTCTGCTACTAAATTTTCTGTAGCTAAGGTTGGGCTAATTTTAGTTACAAAGGTAGATGAGGAAAAGGAAAAGTTATGGTGAAATCATTCTCCTATTAGCAAATTTTTACTGTCATGTCAACTGGCAATTGATTTAACGGTAATTAGGGGTTGTTTAGAAGTTGTATGATTTTACAGCTTCTTTTTCATATCTAGGACTGGACAAGACCATGAGGACATAAATTGTTAGTATTAATGTACAAAATTTAAGTTTATATAAATTTTATGTAAAATTTTTATGAAGTTTAGATGAAGATTTTATTTTTTATATAAATTTTATAAGAAGATATAGCAGAATTTAAAGATAGCAATTAAAGCCTTGTCACTTTTTTATCTAAACTGAATTACTGTAGCATTAGCCCTAACCCATAATATGTTATCGAACAGACAATTTCATATTTAAGAAATTCTGCTGATGATAGTTTTTTGGTTTTAGGTTAGTGTAAGGGATATATTACATCAGAGCTTATTTACTTTGAGGCTACAATTTGTGGAACAAGTGTTTCGTAATTGTTGGGTCATTAAAACTGTATGAACTTAAATAGTTTAGAGTTAATTAATCTGATACCTCAGAGAAGTTTTTGGAGTTTATCTGTGGGTATTTTGCCAAATGGTGCTGTTTATTGGGGGACAAAACAGCTATGACTGTTGCATAGATATTGATAATCAAAGAAATACTCATCAAATGCCTTTACTTAACAGGTATAGGACTGATATGGATTTGCCCAAATTTGAATTGAAGGCAACTGGTAAGAATTATGTCATCTTATTCTCATCAAGATCGGGTTGTTAATATTTACGATAGTTATGAAAGTAAGTTTTTAACACCTTTTCAGCGGAAAGTATTGCTAAAAAATTTACAAAATAATTCACAACCAGAATATCGGCGACGAATTGAGATTATGTTATTAGCAGATATGGGAAAATCGCAAACTCATATTTGTGAAATGATTGGTTGTTCTCAGGAAATGGCAAGATATTGGATTGGTATTGCTGAGGCGGGTATGGCACACAAATGGAATGAGCGGCCATTGGGTAGACCAAAGATTGTGAATCATCAATATATTGAAAGATTAAAGGAATTAGTTAATTGTAGTCCCCGAGAATATGGCTATGCTTTTGGTGATTGGACGGCTCAATGGTTAAGTAAACATTTAGGAAAAGAGTTAGGAATTCAAATTAGTGATCGCCATGTTAATCGTTTACTTAAACAAATGGGACTTTCTACTAAGCGCAAAATTTCCCCATTGATAACTACTGAAAATCAGGATTTGGCAATTAAAATTACTGATTTGCATTCTCCATCTGAACCTAGTTTACATTGGTCATTTAATCTCATACAGACTAATAAATAGTAGTGTTTTGGAGGTTAGGAAATGCTGTCAGCGTTTTCTCAAGAACAGTTAGTTACACATATTAAGCAGGTTCTGAGTGATGGGTTATCAGATCAAGCAGTTAAAGATTGTATCAAGGCATTAGAAATTATTGAACCACCAGTAGCCAAGCAATTTTGGCAAGCGATAACAGCAAAACCGGGAATTTATATTGTGCTGACGGGTAAGGTGAGATTATTGGATAGTGCCAATAATTTAATTAATACTCTCACCCCAGGGTCATCATTTGGGGAGTTGACTTTATTTCCAGAACGAGAGTTTAGCAGTTATGTTGCTAGAGCTTCTGTGAATTTAAAGATTGCTTATCTTCCCGAACAGATTGTCAAGAAGATCATAGGTCAATTTCCTCATGTCTATGATCTTTTATTGCATAAAGCGGAACTAATTAATACTTCCAAGTCTTCTGAAATTCCGATTATTGAAACAGTAAAGACTGTAAAAAGTTCTAATTTTTTTCAACCAATAATTTCCAAATCGATACAATCTCAAAAAAGCCCTAAATACTTTCCTATTCCTACTGTAATTGCTGGCAATTGGTGGCGTAAATTTACTAAACGCTATCCATTTTTTGAACAACAAAGTGCTGCTGATTGTGGTGCTGCTTGTTTAGTTATGGTTGGTCGTTATTGGGGTAAAAACCTAAGTATTAATCGGCTGCGGGATCTAACTAATATTAGCCGTAGTGGTGCATCAATGAGAAGTTTGAGTGCAGCGGCAGAAAGCCTTGGTTTTGCTACTCGTCCAGTGAAAGCTAGTTTAGATAAATTCGCTCAACAGCCTTTACCAGCGATCGCTCATTGGCAGGGTAAACATTACATTGTTGTCTATGAAATTACAAAAAAACAGGTAATTATTGCCGATCCAGCTATTGGCCAACGTCAGCTAAATATTAAGGAATTTCTGGCAGGTTGGACTGGTTACGCTTTATTATTACAGCCTACAGCTTCCCTCAAAAAAACGCAAGAAGCTAACACGCCATTTTGGCAGTTATTAGATTTAGTTAAACCCCACTTTCAAGTTCTACTCGAAGTATTTACTGCTTCAGTATTAATTCAGGTATTTGGATTAGTTACACCTTTATTTACTCAACTTTTATTAGATAGAGTAATTGTTCAAGGTAGTGTTTTAACCTTAAATACTGTAGGATTTGGATTGTTAATTTTTGGTTTGTTTCGTGTTGCCATTAATGGGTTAAGACAATATTTACTAGATCACACCGCTAACCGAATTAGTGTAGCTTTAATGGTGGGATTTATTAAACATACATTTAGTTTACCTCTCTCATTTTTTGAGTCTCGTTATGTGGGTGATATTGTCTCCCGTGTTCAAGAAAATCAAAAAATTCAACGGTTTTTGACTGGTGAAGCTTTGTCTATTGGTTTGGATTTATTAACGGTATTTGTTTATATAGGATTAATGTTTTGGTACAGTCCACCAATGGCATTAATGACATTGTCAATTGTGCCACCGTTTGTGTTATTAACATTCTTTGCCACACCATTTTTACGGCGAATTAGTCGAGAGGTATTTACTGCCGGAACACTGGAAAATAGTTATTTAATTCAAAGCTTGACTGGCATTTCTTCAATTCGTTCTATGGCTATTGAACAAGCAGTTCGTTGGCATTGGGAAGAATTGCTAAATAATTTAATCAAAAAGAATTTTGGTGGTCAAGTAATTAGTAATCAACTGCAATTAGTTAGCTCGACTATTCAATCTTTAGCAAGTACGGGATTATTATGGTTTGGGGCTTGGTTGGTGATTCAAAATCAACTTACTATTGGTCAATTAGTAGCTTTTAATATGTTGCTGGGCAATATTATTCAGCCCTTTCAACGACTAATTATTTTGTGGAATCAATTGCAAGAGGTAATTGTCGCTACGGAACGAATTAATGATGTATTGGAGGCAGAACCAGAGGAAAATGTAGAACGTGAGACTCGGCAATTTTTACCGAGATTAATCGGGAAAATTAGTTTTAATAATGTTACCTTTCGCTACCATCCTGAAAGTGAGATTAATATTTTAGAAAATCTCAGTTTTGAGATATTGCCCGAACAAACTGTAGCCGTTGTTGGGCGCAGTGGGTCGGGGAAAACAACACTTTCTAAATTGATTTTGGGTTTATATCTGGCGACAGATGGAAGAGTTTTAATTGACAATCAAGATGTGACTAGTATTTCCTTAAATTCATTGCGATCGCAAATAGGAGTTGTTGATCAAGATACATTTTTATTTGGCGGAACAATTCGAGAAAATATCACAATTGCCCATCCTGAAGCCTCTTTAGAAGAGATTATGGAAGCAGCCCAACTTGCAGGTGCAGATGAGTTTATTAAAAGAATGCCAATGGGTTATGAAACCCAAATTGGTGAAGGTGGTGGAATGTTATCAGGAGGACAACGTCAACGGTTAGCAATTGCCCGTGCACTATTAGGAAATCCCCGACTTTTAATATTAGATGAAGCTACAAGTCATCTTGATTCTGAATCAGAACGCATTATTCAGAATAACCTCAAAAAAATCCTCCAAGGTCGTACAAGTGTAATTATTGCTCACCGTCTTTCTACTGTTCGTAATGCGGATTTAATCTTAGTTTTAGATCGTGGTGTTCTAGTAGAAAGCGGTACACATGAAGAATTAATTACTAAAAAAGGACATTATTTCTATCTCAATCAACAACAATTAGCGCAAACAAATTAATTATCACTAGATCTCCAATTTATTCAAGAAGTCGGGGATCTATAACTACAAAAATATAGAACTCTAAAACTACTTATGCCACAGTCAGTCTACACACAACCAACCGTTACTATAAACCAACAGCATCAAGCTGAATCTACTACCTTTATCCAAAATCAAAGCCAAAATCAGAAATTAAATAAAGCTAAGGATTGGTTTTATGGAACAGAAGAATTATTAGATGCTTTACCAAAAGTATGGACTCGTTCAATGTTGTATTTATTAGTTAGTTTTGCCACAATTATTTTACCTTGGGCAATGTTAACTAAGGTTGATGAAACGGGAAATGCTACCGGGAGAATAGAGCCTAAAGGTGCAACACAAAAATTAGATAGTTCAGTAACTGGTAGCGTTGTTAATGTTAATGTTAAAGAAGGTGCAACTGTTAAAGCTGGGCAGGTTTTATTAGAAATGGAATCTGATGTTCTGCAAACAGAAATTAAACAGGGAAAAGATAAATTAGAAGGTTTAATTAATCGCCAAGCTCAATTAGAAGTATTGAAAAATCAAGTCTTAATGACGATGAATATTCAGCATCAGCAAAACCAATCTCAATCATTAGAAAAAATTGCCCGAATTAATCAAGCTCAAGAAACACTTGAGACTAAAAAAAGTGCATATAATTTACAAAGTTTAGAAAAACGAGCACAAATCGATCAAGTAAAACAGAATATACAATCTACTCAAACTAACCATAGATTAGCTACAAGTCGGTTAAATCGAGATATTGCTGAAGTTGAACGTTATCGTTTACTATTAAAAGAAGGAATAATTCCTCAAACTAAAGTAGTAGAATTAGAAAAAATTGCCGAAGAAAGCGAACGTACACAAGAAGAATCAAAATTTAATCTTCAAACAGCACAGTTACGGCTAAAAGAACAAGAAATTACTTATCGGTCACTAATGAATCAAGTTAAATCAGATATTGAACAGGCAAAATTGCAATTAAAAGAACAAGAAAGTAGTTATAAAAGTTCTATCAAAGGTGGAGAAATAGCATTATTAAAAAGTCAAGAACAGTTTAAAGATTTACAAAATCAAATTATTTCTCTGCAATCAGAAATTAGACAAGCAAAGGGACAAATTACATCCTTACAGTTACAGTTAAAACAGCGTATTATCCGCTCCCCTATTGATGGAACAATCTTTGAATTACCTACTAAAAAACCTGGTTCTGTAGTCCAGACAGGACAAATGATTGCTCAAATTGCACCTAAAAATGCCGCTTTAATTTTAAAAGCACGTATGCCTAGTCAACATAGTGGTTTTGTCAAGGTAGGAATGCTAGTAAAAATCAAATTTGATGCCTATCCTTTCCAAGAATATGGCATTTTATCAGGGCGAATTAATTGGATCTCACCTAATTCTAAAGTTCAGGAAAATACTAACAGTCGGATAGAAACTTATGAATTAGATATTGCTTTAGAAAATCCTTATATTCAAGTTGGTAATAAACAGATTCCTCTCACACCTGGACAAACAGCAAGTGCTGAAGTAATTATCCGTCAACGTAGAGTTATTGATTTTATTTTAGATCCATTTAAGAAGTTACAAAAAAATGGTTTAGATCTTTAAATCAAGTTATCCCCCTCCATGACTCTAGGAAAATAAATAGCATTTTTAACTTTTACTATTCTGAAAAATTTCTATGGAGAAAATACCAATCATCACTTAGAATATCTAGGAGATGAAGAAATCAAAATTGTATGAGTCAAAACACAGAAACCATTTTCAGCAAAATCATTCGTAAAGAAATTCCCGCGAATATTGTTTATGAAGACGATTTGTCCTTAGCTTTTACAGATATTAACCCACAAGCACCAGTTCACATCCTTATTATTCCCAAAAAACCCATAGTTAATCTTGCTACCGCTGAACCTGAAGACCAAGCACTTTTAGGACATCTATTATTAACAGCTCAGAAAGTTGCAGCACAAGCAGGACTAGAAAACGGTTATCGCGTAGTCATAAATACTGGTATTGATGGCGGTCAAACAGTTTATCATCTACATATACATATTCTCGGTCGTCGTCCTATGACCTGGCCACCGGGTTAATTTTTACATCTGAAATAATCAAACCCTTATGGGGTGGGCATTCTGCCCCCTCAATTATCACAATAGCTGCTGTAAATTCGGTAATATCAGAAAAACTAATGGCTTTTATAATTAATACTTACTTTAAACCCCTTTACAAATCGAAACATAAAGCTTATTATAAATTCATGAGGTAGAAACACCTACCAAAACATACATAACTCAAACGCAATTATAAACACATGACTACAACATTACAGCAGCGCCAAAGCGCCGATGTGTGGAGCCGCTTCTGCGAGTGGAT
>NZ_JACJTO010000029.1 GCF_014698755.1 Aphanizomenon flos-aquae FACHB-1287
GGTTAATGCTATTACTGATGAAAATGCTCTCAATTGGTTTAATCATTGTGGATTGTTTTTTGACCCTATTTAGATAGCTATTCTTGTACTGGACTTGATATCAAACTGCTGTAATTTCCTCCCGTTCTTCAAAATTAAGCTGTTCTGGACCTTCAAGCGGCTCACCTTCCCAACTACCTATTACTTCTTCTAAAAACCTACGAGAATATCCTAATTCTTCCGGCGTTTTGGTTGCAGATTGTAATGATTTTTCTGCAATACGTTGAAATACAATTACTATTTCTAATTCTTCATTAGCAAATTCATCAGGAAGTTCAATTTTGAGAATTTTATCATTACCAATGTGCGTCTTAATCTTCATACTTTCCATAGACTGATCTCCTGGTTGATTATGTTGTCAGCGCATAAAATTTTTGATGGTTGTTCACGAATTAATGATAGAAATTAGTTTAGAAGGTAGAGGAATTTGTTTTTTACCACTACAATAAACAGTTTCTATCCATAACTCTCGCGCTTCATTAATATTTTCTATCGCTTCCTCTAAATTGTCTCCCTGACTCATACAACCTGGTAAGTCAGGAATAATTACTGTATATCCTCCGTCCTCTTCTGGATAAATAGACATGGGATATTTTAAAGACAGATAATATTCTGAAGATTGATGCTCAAGTTGAGAATTAGTTTTCATCTTGCCAATTTTCCAAGTCTAGTAATCTAATCGTTTCTTCAATATACGTTCGTTTAACTTTTTTACCCCCTTTTTTGGGAATAATAATCACTTCTCCTTGATCATTTTCAAAAGCGTGATGACTTCCCTTCGCTCTAATTTCCTGATATCCAAATGCTTCCAAAACATAACTAATTTCTTCAAATCTGGCTTCAGGAAAGAAAGAAGATATTTAATTAATTTACTTAGTTTACCCATTGACTAATCATAGCATTTTTTTGGCTAGGTGGTTGAGATAATTATTCATTGACCAGTTATACCACACTTTACAAAAATAATATTCTTGGTTAACCAAACTTAACTCCGTTTATAAACCATTTCCATTCTCAACTTCTCGACCTCAATCTTCAACCGTTCATTCTCCATTTTTAAACCGGTATTTTCATCCTTAATCAACTCTACCTCATTCCGTTTACTCAAAGCCTGATTAATTGCCAACTTCCGCATATCCAAAGAAAACCAACGTTGATAAGTTTTTGTATGAATCTGCACACTATGACCCAAATTATCCGCCGCAGCCTTAATAGGAACTCCCAAAATATGCGCTCGAATTGCCCAACCATGACGTAAATCATAGGGTTTAAAATCTAAACCAATTTTTCTAAACCACCAACTCACTCTTTGAATTAAAGCCGTGATTTCTGCATGATTATTTTGGTCTTTTTTACTAATTGCTATAGCCAACATTTCCAAATATTTAGGATTCCTTAAATCAAATTCATCAATCCATTCCTTATATAAAGGTAAAGCTTCCCTTTCACCAGTTTTACAATCTTTATCAACCCTCCAAGTTAAATCTGTATTCTCATCACTTAACCACCAATCAATATGAGGATTAACAAAAAGCTCACGGGGACGTAAACCAAAAACCGCTAACATTCCATAAATCCACCGCCAAAGTTGCCAGCTATCTTTCACATCTTGATTAACTTGTTTACCTCGATTATTTAGATATTCATCAAACTTGTAAAATCCCGTAACTATGCCCTTATCTGTAGGTACATTCCGAGAATTACTTTCAGGAACTTTAGAATAATTAGTTAAATTAATCTCAACTTTAAAAAGTTGGCAAAATACAGAAATAGCCCTCACCGCATTATATTTAGCCCATTCCTTATCTATCTTATTAATCGCATTAATCAAAACTTCCCCAATTGCCAAATCATCAGCATTTGTATAACGCTTAATGCGAGAAAAATAATAGAAAAAAGTATGTTCACTTTTAGTAGTGCGTTTATGGGTTTTAAAATATTCATCCTCAAACTTTTCTAATAACTCACCAATAGTTATTAACTCTTGTTTAATTGCTTCATTTCCTAAATATTTATCATTCCAAACAAAACTTTTTCTAGCAATTAACTTACCTAACTCATAAGCTTCTTCTTCCGCAGTTTTCAGTCCATCAAAGTTAGCAGGAATATTCAAAGTGATATTGTATTGTTTTCTTCCCGTTCCCCTGATATCCTCATCTCCTGGTTTAATAGGTAAAGTTGCCCGTAATTGCAGAGATCCATTTGATTCTCGAATTGTTACCCTCGTCTTTGCAGACTTTAACCGCAGATTTACCTGCTCTAATTCTAATAGTACCTTTGTTTTCATGTGTTCTCTTTGTTGTTGTGCTTGCAGACTTGAACCAAGAAAACTGCCATCGGTAGATGAAATAGGTTCTAAATCTGCAAAAGCTTCCTGATATTTGTCTTCACTCTGGTTATACATAGTTGTCTGTTTAGCCTATATTTAGACTAAAAATAAAGATGTTATTAGTAAACAATATCTACTTTAAGATTGCTTTCGGTAAACATTTTGCTATTTAAAAATATTAAACCATAAAAAGAATACTCCGGCCCTTATCACGGTTACGACGGATTCGCAATTTTCGCTCGTGACATGGATTTAGCTCTAAACAGCCCAACCTGGGGATTAATTGGCGCTCCCTGGAACAAAAAAGTTAAAGCTAAAGCTAAAGCTTCCGTCTAGGGAACAAAAATCTGGGGTAAAACCCCAGGAGAGTTGGAAATTCAAGATTCAAAATTAAAAATTCTCAGTTTTGAATTTTGCATTCTGAATCTTGAGTGATATTTCCGACTCTTTACCAAACGCAAACATCATACACCGCAGGAGATACAGAAAATGCCTCAGAATCCAGAAAAGATTCAGGATCACGTTGAGCTATTCCACCAACCAGAATATCAACAACTGTTTGAAAATAAGAAACAGTTTGAAAATGGCCACACCCCTGAAGAAGTACAACGGGTTTCCGAATGGACCAAAAGCTGGGAATACCGGGAAAAGAACTTTGAACGGACAGCTTTAACCGTTAACCCCGCTAAGGGTTGTCAACCTTTAGGCGCTATGTTTGCGGCCGTAGGTTTTGAAGGTACTCTTCCCTTCGTTCAAGGTTCTCAAGGTTGTGTAGCTTACTTCCGCACTCACTTAACCCGTCACTACAAAGAACCATTTGCTGGTGTTTCTTCTTCCATGACAGAAGACGCGGCTGTATTCGGTGGTTTGCAAAACATGATTGATGGTTTGGCTAACTCTTACAAACTATACAATCCTAAAATGATTGCTGTTTGTACCACCTGTATGGCAGAAGTTATCGGTGATGACTTACAATCATTCATTGGTAACGCTAAAGAAGCTGGTTCAGTTCCTCAAGATTTCCCAGTTCCTTTTGCTCACACTCCTAGCTTCGTTGGTTCTCACATCACTGGTTACGATAACATGATGAAGGGAATCCTTTCTACCTTAACCGCAGGTAAGAAGAAAGCCAAGAGCAACGGTAAAATCAACTTTATTCCTGGTTTTGATACCTACGTAGAAAACAACCGCGAAGTTAAGCGCATTGCTTCTTTGATGGGTATTGACTACACCTTATTATCTGACAACAGTGACTACGTTGATTCCCCTTGTGATGGTGAGTACAATATGTACCCAGGTGGTACTAAACTAGAAGACGCAGCAGACTCCATTAACGGTAAAGCTACTATTGCTCTTCAAGCTTACTCCACAACCAAGACCCGTGAATACATTGCTAAGGAATGGGGTCAAGACGTTTGTGTTTCTCGTCCTTGGGGTATCAAGGGAACTGATGAGTTCTTGATGAAACTCAGCGAAATGACTGGTAAAGCTATTCCTGAAGAGTTAGAAATCGAACGTGGTCGTGCAGTTGACGCAATGACTGATTCCCATGCTTGGTTACATGGTAAGCGTTTCGCTATCTACGGTGATCCTGACTTAGTTTACAGTGTAGTTGGTTTCATGTTGGAAATGGGTGCTGAACCAGTACACATCTTGGTTCACAACACCAATGAAGTTTTTGAGAAAGAATTGCAAGAACTTTTAGATTCTAGCACCTTCGGTAAATCCGCTAAAATCTGGGGTGGTAAAGACTTGTGGCACTTACGCTCCTTGTTATTTACCGAACCCGTAGATCTATTAATTGGTAACTCCTACGGTAAGTATTTATGGCGTGATTGTGGTGTACCTTTGGTGAGAATTGGTTATCCTATCATGGACCGTCACCACTACCACCGTTACGCAACTGTTGGTTATAAAGGTGTTATTAACCTGTTGAACTGGATTGTTAACACAGTCTTTGAAGAAATTGACCGTACTACCAATGTTGCTGGTAAGACCGATATTTCCTACGACTTAATTCGTTAAGAATGTCTGCAAGGATGGGATAAACCCCATTCTTTCATTTTCGGTTAAAAATAGGCAAAGGGGACGGTAATATAGGTAAATCACCTAAAATACCCTCCCCAGTCTCCAATTCCTAGCCGATACTCTTTGTTCCTTTTACCTACCTGACAGATCAATTTGGGAATAAGTTCCAAGAAAATTTATTTCCATACATTTGTTTTATTTTATACTTTATTGAAATCAAGCTGCGGAGAATAACACCTCCTGAATCATTAACCGCAGATTAACGCAACTAAATTATAGTACTTTCCGGTGTTATGAGGTACATATCTAGCGGGCAAGATGCCCGCACCACAAAAGTTTTATGATTCAATTTTGTACCTCATCAGTGCGGAAAACGCTGTATAGTAGGGTGTGTTAGCCTAACGCAATTTATAAACCAATATATAAGGTGCGTTACAGCTAATCATTAATTTCTCAAACTCCCAAATATTTTATAGTCGTAATACACCTTAATCTTTGCGGCTGAATGCTGGTAATGTTATGAAAATCCCACTCTAGAAAATACAGATAAATACATATCTTTTTTGCAGGTTTATCTGTGCAAATATTAAGTTAATCTCTTTTAGAGATCTTATAAAGTAGACGCAAAGGCACAAAACAAGAAATACATTAATTTAAACTGTAGTCTAAATATGTGAAATCCACTGTCATTTTGTGAAAGGAAAATTTGTAAAGTTAATAAATTCTATCTAACGGGAGAATAAAAATGAAAGTCAACCAAAGTAAAATTAATGAACTTCTGAGTGAATCAGGATGTGAACATAATCAAAAAAAACAGGGAGAAAAAAAGCATAAATCTTGTACACAACAAGCTCAACCAGGTGCGGCTCAAGGAGGTTGTGCTTTTGATGGTGCAATGATTGCTTTAGTACCAATTACTGATGCTGCTCATTTGGTACATGGTCCTATTGCTTGCGCTGGAAATTCCTGGGGAAGTCGTGGAAGTTTGTCTTCTGGTTCAATGCTTTATAAAACAGGTTTTACTACCGATGTTGGGGAAAATGATGTAATTTTTGGTGGTGAAAAAAAGCTTTATCAGGCGATTTTAGAAGTTAATCAAAATTACAAACCTGCAGCGATTTTTGTTTATGCTACCTGCGTTACAGCCCTAATTGGTGATGATATTGATGCAGTTTGTAAGGTAGCAGCGGAAAAAATTGCAACTCCTGTTATTCCTGTTATTGCTCCAGGATTTATTGGTAGTAAAAATTTAGGTAATCGTTTTGGTGGTGAAGCTTTACTAGAATATGTAGTAGGAACTGCTGAACCTGAATATACTACATCTTATGATATTAATTTAATAGGTGAGTACAATATTGCGGGGGAAATGTGGGGAGTTTTACCCTTATTTGAAAAGTTAGGAATTAGGGTTTTATCAAAAATTACAGGTGATGCTCGTTATCAAGAAGTACGTTATGCTCACCGGGCAAAATTAAATGTGATGATTTGCTCACGAGCGCTTTTAAATATGGCGCGAAAAATGGAAGAACGTTACGGGATTCCTTACATTGAAGAGTCATTTTATGGTATTAATGATATTAACCGTTGTTTGCGAACTGTGGCAGCTAAATTAGGTGATGCCGATTTACAGGAACGCACAGAAAAACTCATTGTTGAAGAAACTGCGGCCTTAGATATTGCACTTGCTCCCTATCGAGAAAAATTAAAAGGAAAACGCATTGTTCTCTATACTGGTGGTGTAAAAAGTTGGTCAATTATTTCCGCTGCGAAGGATTTGGGAATTGAAGTTGTGGCGACTAGCACGCGCAAAAGTACAGAAGAGGATAAGGCGAAAATCAAAAATTTATTGGGTAATGATGGTATTATGCTGGAGAAAGGAAACGCTTCCGAACTCCTGAAATTAATTGCAGAAACTAACGCAGATATGCTTATTGCTGGGGGTAGAAATCAATATACTGCTTTAAAAGCGAGAATTCCCTTTTTAGATATTAACCAAGAACGTCATCATCCCTATGCGGGTTATGTGGGTATGGTGGAAATGGCGCGAGAGTTGACTGAGGCTTTATATAGCCCCGTTTGGGAGCAAATTCGTAAGCCAGCCCCTTGGGAGTAAAAAGAGAGAAATATCTTGTTAATTATTGTGGGGTAGACATCCTATCTGCCCTTACCCTGGACGGGCTAGAAACCTGAATTATTGTGGGGTAGACATCCTGTCTGCCCTTACCCTGGACGGGCTAGAAGCCCATCCCACAAGATTTTTAGATGTTCTATAATTTATCAAAGATTCATTTATGGCGATCGCAATTGTTCCAGAAAAGTCTGTGACTGTCAACCCCCTCAAACAAAGTCAGGCTTTAGGTGCTTCTTTAGCTTTCTTGGGTTTAAAGGGAACTATGCCCTTATTTCATGGTTCTCAGGGTTGTACAGCCTTTGCAAAAGTAGTTTTAGTTCGACATTTTCGGGAAGCAATTCCCCTCGCTACTACCGCAATGACGGAAGTTACTACTATTTTAGGTGGTGAAGAAAATGTGGAACAAGCTATTCTCACTTTAGTAGAAAAGGTACAACCAGAAATTATTGGTTTGTGTACCACTGGGTTAACAGAAACTAGAGGTGATGATATAGAAATGTTCTTGAAAGATATTCGAGAACGTCACCCCGAACTTAATCATTTAGCCATTATTTTTGCTCCCACTCCTGATTTTAAAGGTGCATTACAAGACGGTTTTGCAGTCGCAGTAGAAAGTATTGTTAAAGAAATTCCCAAAGCAGGGGGAATTAAACCAGAACAAATCACAATTTTAACTGGTGCTGCTCTCACTCCTGGAGATGTTCAAGAAATTCGGGAAATAGTTACAGCTTTTGGACTAGAACCCATATTTGTTCCTGATTTAGGAGCTTCATTAGATGGACATTTAGAAGATGGTTATACTGCTATAACTGCTAGTGGAACAACTTTAAAAGAATTACGTTCTTTGGGTAGTTCAGCTTTTACCTTAGCATTAGGTGAAAGTATGCGCCAGGCGGCGAAAATTTTAGAAGAACGCTTCGGAACTAACTATCAAGTATTCAGAGATCTAATAGGATTAGAACCTGTAGATGAATTTCTGCAAAAATTATCTTTATTAAGTGGAAATCCCGTTCCTGAAAAATATCGTCGTCAACGTCGTCAATTGCAAGATGCAATGTTAGATACTCACTTTTATTTTAGTGCCAAAAGAGTATCTTTAGCTTTAGAACCAGATTTATTATGGTCTATAGTTGGATTTTTGCAATCAATGGGAGCAGAAATTCACAATGCTGTCACCACAACTCGTTCTCCCTTACTTCAAGAACTTCCTATTAAAAATGTCACCATTGGCGATTTAGAAGATTTTGAAAAATTGGCAATAGGTTCTGATTTATTAATTGGTAATTCTCATGTCAATACCATTTCTAAACGCCTTTCTATTCCCCTCTATCGTTTAGGTATTCCCATTTATGACCGATTAGGAAATGGTCTATTTACCAAAGTAGGATATCGCGGTACTATCGAACTTCTTTTTGGTATGGGAAACCTATTCATAGAACAAGAAGAATCATCAATGATGAACCAATGGTCATCAGTAATTAACAAATAACAACTGACAACCAACAAAGGACAAATGAAAGTGAAAATTGCTTTTACGACAACTGACCGAATTCATGTTAATGCTCACTTTGGTTGGGCCAAGGAAATTGATGTTTATGAAATTTCCGATAACGGCTATGAATTTATAGAAACTCTCAAATTTGAAGGTGATCTAAAAGAAGATGGTAATGAGGATAAAATTACCCCTAAACTTCAGGCTCTTAATGATTGTACTATTGTTTATGTTGTAGCTATTGGTGGTAGTGCAGCCGCTCGTTTAATTAAAAAGAATGTCACTCCAGTGAAGGCTAAATCTGAGGAGGAAAAGATTGAAGACATTCTCAACAAATTAGTCAAAACTCTTAAAGGTAATCCTCCACCTTGGTTACGGAAAGCTTTAGTACAGAAAAAACCTAGTTTTGCTGAAGAACTTGAAAACGAGAGAACAGTATGAGTACAAATAATGTGAATGGAACGGGTAACAATTCAGAGGTAGTTTTAACTCCTTTTCATAAATCATTAGTTCAACAAATCCGGGCGCAAGATAGCTATGGTTTTTACAGAAGTTGGAATGATGAATTAATCCTCAAACCCTATATTGTTACTAAAAAAAAGAAACGGGAAATTTCCGTAGAAGGTGAAATTGACCCCGCTACAATTTCTCGCATTAATGCCTTTTTTCGGGCGATAGCATCCAGTATTGAAAAGGAAACCGGACTCATTTCTAATGTAGTTGTTGAATTAGGACATGAGGGTTTTGGCTGGGCTTTAATATTTTCTGGACGCTTATTATTAGCTGTCAAAACTTTGCGTGATGCTCATCGTTTTGGTTTTGATTCTTTCGAGAAATTAGACGAAGAAGGCACAAAGTTTGTGGAAAAAGGCATTGATTTAGCCAAACGTTTTCCCGAAGTTGGCAATCTTTAATTAGTCAGTGGTCAGTGGTCAGTAGTTAGTAGTTAGTGGTTATTGATTAGTGGTTAGAGGAAACTTTCAAATTTGTTCTCTTCTATAGCAAATTACAACTGACAACTGACAAAGGACAACTGACCAATGACAAAGGACAAAAAATATGACAATTGAGGAAATCACAAACAAGATTAAAAAGCTAAATAGCAAAGCAGGTCAAATGAAAATGGACTTGCATGATTTAGCAGAAGGACTACCAACAGACTACCACAAACTGATGGATGTTGCTGCGGAAACTTACGAAATCTACTGTCAGTTAGATGGACTCAAGCAACAACTCAAAAAAATGGAGAATTCTAAATGATTACTAATATTGATGAATTCAAAAAACTCGTAGATGCAGAAGAATTTTTTATCTTTTTTAATCTGCCCTACGACCAAAAATTTGTAAATGTCAATCGTTTACATATTTTGAAAAAGTTTTCTCAGTTCATGAGTCAAATTGATGATACTTATCCTCAAATAAGTGATCAAGAAAGATTAGAGAAATATTGTATTGCTTTGCAACAAGCTTATCAGGTGTTTATAGAATCTACACCCCATGAACAAAAGCTGTTCAAGGTATTTAATGATAAGCCCAAAAATGTTGTCACCCTGACAGAAATCACCTCAGATTAGGAGTTAAAAAGTGATTAACCTAACGCCTACCGAATTGGAACGCTATAGTCGCCAAATGATGCTTCCTAATTTTGGCGAATTAGCTCAAAAGCGCCTAAAATCAGCGACTGTTTTAGTGTCGGGTGTGGGTGGATTAGGTGGTACGGCGGCGCTTTACCTAGCAGTAGCGGGTGTTGGGCGGCTCATCCTAGTCCGGGGTGGTGATTTGCGGCTGGATGATATGAATCGTCAGGTTTTGATGACTGATGACTGGGTGGGTAAACCCAGAGTATTTAAAGCCCAAGAAACCCTCAAAGCCATTAATCCTGATGTCCAAGTGGACGTGATTCACGATTACATTACCGCAGAAAATGTGGACTCTTTGGTACAGTCAGCGGATATGGCTTTGGATTGCGCTCATAATTTCACTGAACGCAATTTGTTAAATGCAGCCTGTGTGCGCTGGCGCAAGCCCATGGTAGAGGCGGCCATGGACGGAATGGAGGCTTACCTGACCACGATTATTCCCGGTGTCACCCCTTGTTTATCTTGTCTGTTTCCAGAAAAGCCGGATTGGGACCGACGCGGTTTTTCTGTTCTGGGGGCTGTTTCTGGGACTTTAGCCTGTTTGACGGCTTTGGAAGCGGTAAAACTGATTACTGGTTTTAGTCAACCGCTGTTATCAGAATTACTGACCATTGATTTAAACAGAATGGAATTTGCTAAACGTCGTTCTCACCGCGATCGCAATTGTCCAGTCTGCGGTAATACTGCTCCTTGGAGATATTCCCAATCTCAAGCCGCAACGGTGTAAGTTACCACTTTTATCAAAATCCACATCCAAATCAGAATATTCGCTACAGAATAGGACACAAAATGACTGTTACTTTAACAGAAAAGGCAGAATTTCGTCTCTGGGCATTTTTAAAGGGTTCTACAACCGACGAAACTAATAACGCGACAAAAGCTGTTCGCATCTCGGTTAAAGATGGTGGTTGTAGTGGCTATGAGTATGGCCTCGAAATTACTAGCAAGCCCCAACCTGATGATATCGTATCTCAACAAGGAAATGTGTTGATTTACGTTGATGCTAAAAGCGCCCCTTTATTAGCAGGTGTGGTAGTTGATTTTGTAGAGGGAGTTATGGACAGCGGTTTTAAGTTTTCCAACCCCAATGCAACTGATACCTGCGGTTGTGGTAAGTCTTTTAAAACCAATGATGGTACTCCCACTGGTGTACCTTGTGGACAATAGTTCAAAGTTCAAAAGTTAGATCCTTTATTTTGAATTTTGACTTCAGCTAGGGAAACTTAACTAACTCAAAAAACTCACTTCATTCACGTTTGAGGAGAATCGGAAAATGGCGACCTATCAAGTAAGATTGATCAACAAAAAAGAAGACATTGATACCACTGTTGAATGTGACGAAGACACTACAATTATAGATGCAGCCGAGGAAGCAGGTCTTGAATTACCTTTTTCCTGTAAATCTGGCGCTTGCTCTAGTTGTGTAGGTAAGATTGTTGAAGGTGAAATCAATCAAGATGATCAATCTTTTCTAGATGATGAGCAAATGGGCAAAGGATTTGCTTTATTATGTGTTAGCTATCCCCGTTCTAACTGCACAATCAAAACCCACCAAGAACCTTACCTTGCTTAATACAATATTTGTCGGGATTTAGAATTTCTAAGTTCTTTCACTTTGACAATGATGAAAGATGATAAACATCCTTCATCATTTCAATTTTCACTTTTTATTGTGATAATCCAATGTTTACCCCTTTTACAATTATGGGTTGTTCTTTAGAGTTACTAAAATCAGGAGAATTTGGCATAGTTACTTTTTGTCAAAGTCAGGACGAGACAATTAGAAAAAAGTTGATATCAATGGGAATTAAAACGGGAAATACCATTACCGTAGAACAGCAATTTCCTACTTTTATTATTAAATATTGTGGTTTATCTATGACTATAAATCGTCAAATAGCCCGGGCTATTTATGTGCGGGTGATTGATGAGTGAAAATGGTGATTATTAATTTTTGTTTAAATTGTGGTTTTTACAACCAAAGTCCTGTATAGTATTTAATATAGAGTTTAAATTTATAGACTTAAACCTAAAGCAAAAGATGTTAAAATACTATAAAGTTAGAGAGGTGAAATAATATGAGCTATCAAGATATTATTACCATTGAGCCAGATAAGCGGGGTGGTAAACCTTGTATTCGCCGGATGAGAATCACAGTTTATGATATTTTAGGTTGGTTAGCATCTGGTATGTCTTATCCAGAGATATTAGAGGATTTTCCCGAATTAACAGAAGGCGATATTAGAGCTTGTCTAGAATTTGCTGCTGACCGTGAACATCGTTTAGTTGCTGTGATAGGTGCTGTTTGAAATTGATTTTTGACCAAAATTTAAGTCGTAAATTAGTAACTCAATTAGCAGATATTTTCCCTGATTCTAGTCATGTTTAGCTT
Organism: Aphanizomenon flos-aquae FACHB-1287; assembly: GCF_014698755.1. Lineage (GTDB taxonomy): Bacteria > Cyanobacteriota > Cyanobacteriia > Cyanobacteriales > Nostocaceae > Dolichospermum > Dolichospermum flosaquae. The sequence continues at coordinate 12,052 of NZ_JACJTO010000029.1, forward strand.
CATGATTTAGCAGAAAAAACTGATACTGAAATTTGGAAATTTGCTAAGATCAATGATTTTTGTATCGTTACTCAAGATGTAGATTTTGCAGAGAGAAGCCGTTTGTATGGTTCTCCACCTAAAGTTATATGGTTACGCTGTGGAAATGCACCAACACAAGTAGTTGAATCTCTACTGCGTTCTGGGGTGGTAGTAATTCAAAAATTGTTTGATAATCCCAATTTGGATTGTTTAGAATTGTATTAGTAAAAATTTGGTATTGATAGTAAAGTATTGATAGTAAATAGTGGGTTACGGCCTATGAAGATAGAAGAAATTATTTTTTTTGCAGAAGAAGATCAAGAAGAATAGTGAACATCATCCTGACTCTAAATCAAAGGTTAAATTTTATTAAATTTGTAAGTTCAAAAACAAAAATGCTGTATGATAGTTGGGAAATCACAATTTAATTAATATAATTAATAATTAAATTATATGAAAGTACAACAACAAATATTAGACTTTAGAAATAAAATTCTTCTGGGTGACAATCTATCTATTCTCAAACAAGTAGAAAGTGATACTTTTGATTTAATCATCACTTCACCCCCATATTTTCAGCAACGTGATTATGGAAATGGTAATTTAGGTATAGGGAATGAAACAACTGAAGCAGAATATTTAGAAAATATCTTAACTGTATTTGGGGAATGTGTGCGCGTTTTGAAAAAAACAGGAGCAATAGTTTTTAATTTGGGAGATAAATATATTAACGGTGGTTTATCTCTAATTCCTTATAAATTTGCCATTCAAGCTACCCAAAATCAAAATATTTTTCTGATTAATCAAATTACATGGTCAAAACTAAATCCTACACCACGTCAAGATAAAAGAAAATTAATACAAGCTACAGAACCTTTTTTCATATTTGCTAAATCAAAAGATTATTACTTTAATTTAGATAATTATTTACAACATTTAGATACCTTTAATAAAAGTATTAAAGGTAAACCATCTGATAAATTAGGTAAAAAATATCTGGAATTAATTAAAAATTCTGATTTAAGCGAAGCACAAAAAAATCATGCTATTAAAGAATTAAATCAAGCTATTTTAGCAGTACATAATGGAGAAATTGAAGGATTTAGAATGAAAATTCATGGCATACATAAATTAGCCTATGGTGGACAAGAAGGAGGGAGAAATAACCAAATTAAGAATCATGGTTTTACTATTATTAGAATTTTAGGAAACACTATGAAAAAAGACATCATTGAAAGTCCGGTAGAAATTACTAAAAATAATCATCATCCAGCAGTTTATCCTTTATATATTATTCAGGAACTTATTAAATTATTAACTAAAGAAGATGATTTTATTCTTGATCCTTTTTGTGGTAGTGGGACTAGTTGTGTAGCAGCTAGAAATTTAAATAGAAACTATTTAGGAATTGAAATTAATCCCGATTATGTAAATTTAGCTAATAATCGTATGGAAGAACCTGATTCTCAACAACAGGAATTATTTATATGAAAGAGAAATAGAAATATGCAGAAGTGTTGAATGTTAAGATTTTGAGGATTGTGTCCAAGTTGTGCATTGGTATTGGTGATACCAAATTTGATCAATTAATGACTCTATTCTCAATAGACAATGGATTTTACCTGGGTAAAACACAAAGATTGTAAAGTTTTATTGCAGGATTCAACACTTGTGAGAAATATGATATTAGATATAGTAAAAAAATCTGCCAATACAACAATAGAAAGATATTATATTCTGACCACATATAAAATTAGAAATTATTGCTAACGGTATTGTGAATACTTTAAAATATTACTTGCGTTGTTAAAGCATCTTTCAAATCTTGTTATATAATTATATTTATCATAGATGTTGAAGCTAAGAGTAATTCTAAAACCTAGTACAGCATTATCGTCAAAAAGCTTGCTCAACATTACTTTTGACTTTTGACTTCCACCTTGCGGTACTACCCGCAAAGGCTAGAACATCCTCAATTTAATCTTGACCGAGAACGGTTGTTAGAGAGCGTTGGGAATAAGCGTTCTATTAGGCGTTTTCACAAGCAGTCTATTATGCAATTAACCGGATTTGTTAAACAGAGACTGTATTTATTTAGCAAGTATTGGGGAATAGATTGTAGTGGTATTGGTGCTTTTTATAATGATAAAACCCAAGCCTTTCTAGAAACCAATAAGCACGTATTGCACGCAATGGCAACTGGTAAATAAATAGGAAAATAACGGGAAATGACGAACAAAGAATCTCAATTCCATGCTGATGATAAGCACCCTATACAGCCAACATCAGCAGATATTATGCTTAGGCAACAATTGGAACATTCAATTAGTAAATACTTTTATGAAGGATGCGATCGCATTATTCATAATTTATTGTCTAATTGTCGTTGGTATGCCACAACTCATGCCAGTATTTTAACTTTAGTAATTGAATGTCCTGACCAAGTTACTAACTGGAAAATTTTGCAACAAATTGTTCCTATGGCCAATGTTCTTTCTGGCATTGTTAGCAGTGCTAAAATTCGTATTTGTCCTCCCGATCATCAAACTGTACCTTTTGAAATGCGGGTAGATGAGTTACCAATTTATCGTGATTGGATCTGATATAATTTGGGATTTGAGACTTTTGATTAAGCCATTAAATTCTCTTCAATAACTGTAATTAGTTCGGCAAAAACTAAATCAGCAGAACGTTGAACTATAGGACTTAATTCCAGCCCCAAATCCAGATTTGCAGCTTCAATTAAATAAACTGTCACCTCTTCGGGAAAATCATCTAAAAAGATTTTTCTCCCAGCAGCCAAGGCATGATCCCAACGCAAATCATGTAAGTTGTAACTAGGTTCGGGCAGCGCTTCTAATTCCTTCCCTGGGACTTTAAATATAGCACCTGCTTCTGAACCTGTGCAACTAGCATCAAGAATAATTAATTTTTCACTTCCTCTCGCTTGAAATATCACCTCCATTCCGGCAGTTCCACAATCAAAAACACGGATTTTGGGGTGCGGATTTTGAGCGAGATATTGCTGTAAACGTTGGGCAATAATTACACCGACACCATCATCATTCCGATTCAGATTACCACAACCAATGATAGTTAGCATGGGATATTTATAATAACATGAATATTATTAATATTCCACAAAAAATTAGGTTCTGCGGTAGTTGTTATGCTAAATCGAGAAATTAAAAGTTCCCTTGTCATAACGACAATTTTTAAGGCTAACTTACTTAACTTATTGAACCATGCCATATAACTCATTCTTGGGAAAAAGTTTAGGAAGAAAATACGGCGTTTTCCGCACTGAAGAGGTGCAAAATTGAATCATGAAACTATTGTAATACGGGCATCTTGCCGGCTAGATATGTACCTCATAACATTGAATCATGAAACTCTTGTGGTGCGGGCATCTTGCCCGCTAGATACGTACCTCATAACACAGAAAGGCGCTGTATCTAAAAATTCTAAAAAACTTTGTTCCGTGGCAGATACATAATATTATTTGACTATTTCCTTTTCTAAGTAATTTTATTCATCTGAATCAACCTGTAATTCTGGTATTTTTGTATTGTTTAACAGGGGATTATATTCTTCAGTTACGCTTAATTTTACTACATCTCCTGACTTTACATCCTCTTGATTAGCATGGTTATAAACCTCTGTTCCAATAGCAAAGATAGCTTGTTGGAAATCGTCTAAAAGGGTTTTAAATTTCGGTACAGATATATTCGGATTCCTCATTGCCATTTGCAGTTCTTCAACCTTCTGATTAGCCAAATTTATCAACTGCTCATTAACTAAATTGGGATTATCCTGTACTGTCGAATTGTAACTGGACAAAAGATTATTAGCTTGGTTTGTGAGTTCCACCAGTTCTTTGCGTCTTTGATCATCTTCGGAAAATGCCTCAGCTTGTTTCCGCATTTTCTCAATTTCGCTGCTACTTAAACCGCCTGTACTTGTAATACGAATACTTTGTTCTCTACCAGTACCCTTATCTTGAGCCGCAACCCTGAGAATGCCATTAACATCAATGTCAAAAGCCACTTCAATTTGTGGAATACCACGAGGAGCAGGAGGAATACCATTGAGCAAGAACTTACCCAAACTTTTATTATCTTTGGCCATTGCCCTTTCCCCTTGCAGAACATGAACTTCCACAGAGGTTTGACCATCAACCGCTGTAGAAAATATTTGGGATTTACTAGTAGGAATTGTGGTATTACGATCAATAATTTTTGTAAATACCTCTCCTAGTGTTTCAATCCCTAAAGATAGAGGTGTGACATCTAACAACAACAAGGTATCTATTTCCCCCCCCAAAACACCAGCTTGGATAGCTGCACCTAAGGCTACAGCTTCATCAGGGTTAATAGAATGATCTGGAGCTTTACCATTGAAAAATTTGATTATGGCGTTTTGAATAGCGGGAATACGAGTAGAACCTCCGACTAAAATAATCCGGTCTATATTTTGAGGTTTGAGTTCCGCATCTTTGAGAGCTTGTACCATTGGGGCGATAGTACCCGCAATTAAATTTTCTGCCAGGTTTTCAAACTGAGAACGACTGAGTTCCATTTCCAAATGCTTTGGTCCTGTGGAATCAGCAGTGATAAATGGTAGGTTAATAGAAGTGGCCATCATACTAGATAATTCAACTTTGGCTTTTTCCGCTGCTTCCCGCAAACGTTGGAGCGCGATTTTGTCTTTGGTAATATCTATTTTCTCTTCTGCTAAAAACTGCTCTATCATCCAAGAAACAATGGCATTATCAAAATCGTCTCCACCAAGATGATTATTACCACTAGTAGCTTTAACTTCAAAAACTCCATCTCCCAGTTGGAGAATAGATACGTCAAATGTCCCTCCTCCTAAGTCAAATACTAAGATTAATTGTTCTTGATCTTGTTTGTCTAAACCGAAAGCTAGGGCAGCAGCAGTAGGCTCATTAATAATTCTTAATACTTCCAAGCCAGCAATAGTCCCTGCATCTTTTGTAGCTTGTCTTTGAGCATCTGTAAAATATGCTGGTACAGTAATAACTACCTTTGTAACCTTAGCACCTAAGTAATTTTCCGCGTCTTGCTTGAGTTTTTTCAAAACCATGGCGGATATTTCTTGGGGTGTGTAGTTTTGTCCGCGAATTTGTACATCAACGGTATCATCTCTACCTTTGGTACAATTATATGGGACACGACTACGCTCCAATTCTGTATCTTCCCAACGACGACCAATGAACCTTTTAATACTGTAGACCGTGTTTTCCGCATTGGTTACAGTCTGGCGCTTTGCTAGTTGTCCAATTAAGCGATCATTAACCTTACCAAAGGCTACAATACTAGGGGTAGTCCGTCCACCCTCCGAGTTAGCGATTACTTTTGGTTGTCCAGCTTCCAAAACAGCCAGACAACTATTAGTAGTACCTAGATCAATGCCGATAACTTTTTCCATATTCAAAGTATTTTTAGTTAAATATTCTAACGTAATCATGCAAATCAATTAATGAATTTGATGATTCCGTACCTCCGTGCATAAGACTAGTATAAGGCTGTTAAACTTTAAATATCAACAGCCCCATACTGTTTCGGTTAACTATTATCTTCCCCTGAAGAATCTTCCGAGACTGAAGATAGATCTTCTCTGGGAGCAGCCACTTTTACCAGTGCATGACGCAGTACACGCTCACCAAAATAATAACCCCGAACTAACTCTTCTAAAACTGTTCCTTCTGGATATTCATCCGTAGGTTCTCGCATAACTGCTTCATGTAAATTCGGGTCAAATTCTTGACCTTCAGGACGCATGGGAGCTACACCCAACCGTTTTAGGCAGTCCACCAATTGTTTATAAACTCCTTGATAACTCTTATGAATTGTTATTTCCCCTTCCGACTGGGGTTTAAGGTGCGCTCGGGCTCTCTCAAAATTATCAACTACGGGCAGCAATTCTGTGATTGTATTTCGCTTTACCTGTAAATCAAGTTCTTCTTTTTCCTTCGCAGTGCGTTTGCGGTAATTTTCAAAATCTGCCGCAATCCGCATATATTGAGAACTACGCTCTTCCAGTTGAATTTTAAGAGTTTCAATTTGTTGAGTTAAATCTGACAAGACAGCGACATCTAACTGAATAGGATTTGCTGTAGCGTCACCATATTCTTTAGTGAGTATATTCTCTTCCTGTTCATTTATTTGGTTTGCTGCTTGGTCATTAATCTCGCTACCAGACTGGTTGGAGTTAATTTCGGATGCGGAGTCGCTTTTCATTGCTTGCTATACCTCTATCAGTTCGCCCAATTACTGGCTTATAAGAACATAGGCTGAAAATCCCAGAATTGAAACCTAAAAAATCAAAAACTTTTAGGTGGTCTTTGAATTCGTGGATTAAAGCCCTGTGGGGAATTGAGCCCCAGTGACTTATGATGTTATACTATTTGTAACAGGAAAGGTGATTAACCTGTATAAAAAAACAAATGCCTAATGGTTTTTTTGGTTTTTGACACTAGGATTCCAGTTTAAATTGATTTTACCCCTTTTTTCCTCCTTCTTTCTATATGACTTACACCAACTCTCGCCATCACCAAAAAATTTTTATGGCTAGGTTATACTAGCCATCAACAAACTCTAATTATAAATATTTTTACATATAAAGCTTGTTGACTGAAATTTAATACATTATTAATGATAATTATCTACCACAGTATGGGAATACTCAAAAAAAGGCTTCCCTACTCTCACCCCATTAATTGCTTATGACTTATTCATCACCACAACGTCGCAGCACCGCGCTGACCACAAAAACTGAGTTTTCACCTTTTGCTAATAAGCTAGTTACATCTGGCTATGTCAGTAATGAACAGATGAGACAGGCCATGATTGCCAGCCGTAAGTCTCATAAACCATTAACAGAAGTCTTAGAATCAATTACTAAGCGAAAATTATCACCTGAGGTTGTCATTGAGTACAAAAAACAACATTTATTTGAACTCAAGATTTTGTACGGTGTTGAGTGCCTTGATCCGGAAATTAACCAAATTGATACCACAAAGGTGGAGAATTTAATTCAAACCCTGATTCCTGTGGATATATGTCGTCGACATCAATTAGTTCCATTGTTAAGGGATGACCAGCAAGACCCTCCTTATGTTTTGGTGGCGATGGTTGATCCAGATAATTTAGATGCCTCTGATGATCTAAACCGGATCTTGCGCCGGGAAAGCTTGTCTTTGCAGCGCAGGGTAATTACTGAGAGAGATTATCAGAAGATCATCAATAAATACTTAAACGAAGAGACTGCCCGTCAAAAACTATTAGAACAGCAAAAGACCTATGATGTTAAGGCGGATTTAGACCACTTAGAGACCCTATCCATAGATGAGAGTATTGATGATGATGTTGATTTAGATAATGCAATGAAGGGTGCTGATGATGCACCAATCATTAAACTTGTGAATCGGATCTTGTTGAAGGCCTTAAATGATGGTGTTTCAGATATTCATATTGAACCCCAAGAAGAATATCTGAGAGTTCGTTTCCGTAAAGACGGTATATTACGCGAGGCATTTGAAAATATGCCGAAAAAAATTATCCCAGCAGTGACGGCGCGATTTAAAATTATTTCTAACCTGGACATTGCCGAGAGACGTTTACCTCAAGATGGACGTATCCGACGTGTATTTGCCGGACGGAAGGTGGATTTCCGGGTAAATACTCTCCCTAGTCGCTATGGAGAAAAGGTGGTTCTGCGGATTTTAGATAACTCTTCTACTCAATTGGGCTTAGATAAGTTAATTACTGATCCAGAAACCTTGAGGATTGTTAAAGATATGGTTAGCAAGCCCTTCGGCTTAATTTTGGTCACAGGACCAACTGGCTCTGGTAAAACCACTTCTTTATATTCCGCACTATCTGAAAAGAATGATCCTGGTATTAATATCAGTACCGTAGAAGATCCGATTGAGTACAGTTTACCGGGGATTACTCAAGTACAGGTAATTCGGGAAAAAGGGTTAGATTTCTCCACGGCTTTGCGGGCTTTTTTGCGTCAAGATCCAGATGTGTTACTGGTGGGGGAAACACGGGATAAGGAAACGGCCAAAACGGCAATTGAAGCCTCTTTAACGGGTCACTTGGTGTTAACCACCTTACACACTAATGATGCTCCAGGGGCGATCGCTCGCTTAGGAGAAATGGGTATTGAACCTTTTATGATTTCCAGTTCTTTAATTGGGGTTTTAGCACAACGTCTAGTTCGTCGTGTGTGTTCGGAATGTCGGATTCCCTATGCGCCTACCATTGAAGAATTAGCTCGTTATGGTCTATCAGCCTCCCAAGAAGGACAGGTGACTTTCTATAAAGCCAATACCATTCCACCAGAGGAAATAACTACCCATAAAGATCTTTGTCCAAAATGTAATGGTATTGGCTACAAGGGACGTTGTGGGGTTTATGAAGTGATGCGGATTACTGAGGAGTTACAAGTCCTCATTAACAAGGAAGCGCCTACGGAAAGGATTAAAGAAGTGGCTGTGGAGCAGGGAATGAAAACCTTACTAGCTTACAGTTTGGATTTAGTCCGTCAAGGTGCAACTACCCTAGAGGAGGTGGAACGAGTAACATTTACAGATAATGGTTTAGAGGCTGAATTAAAAGCCAAACGAAAAAGTGGTCTGACTTGTTTAAATTGTAGTGGAGAATTACAACCGGAATGGTTAGATTGTCCTTACTGTATGACACCTCGCTTTCTAGACTAGTCAAGGATTTTGAGTTGAGAATTTTAAGTTTTTCATTGTTAATTAATTGGGGGGAATCAGACTATGGAAATGATGATTGAAGACTTAATGGAGCAATTGATTGATAAGGGTGGTTCGGATTTACACCTATCCGCTGGCTTGCCTCCCTATTTTCGGATTAGTGGACATCTGACACCCATTGGTGAACATATATTGACTGTTGATGAGTGTCAAAGACTAATTTTTAGTATGCTCAATGGTAGTCAGCGCAAAATCTTGGAGCAAACATGGGAATTAGATTGTTCTTACGGTGTGAAGGGATTAGCTCGCTTTCGGGTCAATGTCTATAAAGAACGTGGTGCTTATGCGGCTTGTTTACGAGCATTAAGTTCTAAAATTCCTAACTTTGAAAAATTAGGTTTGCCAGATATAGTCCGAGAAATGACGGAAAAACCAAGAGGACTAATTTTAGTAACCGGTCCAACTGGTTCTGGTAAAACTACTACCCTAGCAGCAATGATTGATTTAATTAACCGGACTAGGGCGGAACATATCTTAACAGTTGAAGACCCCGTGGAATTTGTTTATGAACCAATTAAAAGTCTAGTTCACCAACGTCAATTAGGAGAAGATACGAAGAGTTTTGCTAATGCTTTAAAAGCAGCTTTACGAGAAGATCCTAATATTATTCTAGTAGGGGAAATGCGGGATTTAGAAACTATTTCCTTGGCGATTTCCGCAGCAGAAACAGGTCACTTGGTATTTGGTACACTACATACAAGTTCTGCGGCACAAACTGTTGACCGGATGATTGATGTTTTCCCAGCAGAAAGACAAACTCAAGTGCGGGTACAGTTATCTAACTCTCTAGTAGCGGTTTTTAGTCAAACTTTAGTACCTAAGAAAAATCCTAAACCAGGTGAATATGGTCGGATAATGGCTCAAGAAATTATGATTATCACTCCCGCTATTTCTAACTTGATTCGGGAAGGAAAGACAGCACAAATTTACTCAGCTATTCAGACTGGTGGCAAAGTGGGAATGCAAACTTTAGAAAAAGTTTTAGCGGATTTGTATAAAGCTGGAGCTATTTCTTTTGAATCAGCAATATCTAAAACCTCAAAACCAGATGAAGTACAGCGTCTAATTGGTGGGATAGCTCCAACGACGGTTAAAGTACGTTAAATGAAATAGGGAACAGGGAACAGGGGAAATATTTACCAATCATCAATTACCAATATCAAAATTTTAAATTAATATTATGCCTACCTATGTCGCTCGTATTCGTGACTCTCAAGGAACATCCAAAACTAAAAAAGTTACCGCAGCCTCCTTAACTGAAGCTCGCAGTAATATCAGAAATCAGGGTTTTGCAATTCAAGATATCAAAGAATCTCAAAGTCTGGCTTCCCGATTTGATCTAGAAAAAATTCAAAATTCTTTTGTCAAGGTTTCTATTAAGGATAAAGCCGTTTTTTCTCGGCAATTTGCTGCTTTGGTAAATGCCGGAGTAGCTATAGTTAGAAGTTTGGGTTTGCTATCTGAACAGTCTGGTAATCCTAAACTTAAAGCGGCCTTGACAGAAATTAGTGCTGATGTCCAAACTGGAGTTAGTCTTTCCGATGCTATGCGTAAACATCCCGATTGTTTTGATGGTTTGTATGTAAGTATGATCCAAGCGGGGGAAATTGGGGGCGTGTTAGATGAGGTTTTAAATCGTCTAGCTAAATTATTAGAAGATGTATCACGATTGCAGAACCAAATTAAATCGGCTCTATCTTATCCAGTAGTAGTAGGTTTTTTGGCAACTGCTATTTTTCTAGGGATGACAATTTTTTTAATTCCAATTTTTGCAAATATTTTCAAAGATATAGGTGTAGAATTACCAGCACTTACACAATTTTTGATGACTTGTAGTGAAGTATTACGAAGTTATTGGTCTTTATTGATTATCGCCATTTTGTTTGCATTATCTTTTGCCTATCAGCAGTATTATAAAACCCCTTTTGGTAAGTTAAATATTGATGGTCTTTCTCTAAAAGTTCCTTTGTTTGGTGATTTGATTCAAAAATCTTCCATTGCAAGATTTAGTAGAACTTTTGGTTCATTAACTCGTTCTGGAGTCCCGATTTTAACCTGCTTAGAAATTGTGCGGGATACATCAGGAAACCAGGTTATTGCTAATGCCATTGACGCTGCTCGTGAAGAGGTTCAACAGGGAGGGATGATTAGTGTTGCTTTACTAAAAGAAAATGTTTTTCCGATGATGGCAATTCAGATGATGAGTATTGGTGAAGAAACGGGACAACTAGATGGAATGTTGATGAAAGTTGCCGATTTCTACGAAGATGAAGTAGAACAGGCAGTTAAGGCGCTCACCAGCATTTTAGAACCGGTGATGATTGTGGTACTGGGGGGAATGGTGGGGACGATTTTACTGGCTATGTATTTGCCAATGTTCAAAGTATTTGAAAAGCTGGGTTAAGAAAAGGTTTTAAAATCAAAAGGGTTGAGCTTTGTGACCCTTTACCCTTACTTAATCTCCTTTAAATACTATCAGGATCTACACCCAAAGCCTTTAATCTTTCCGCTAATAATTGAGCGCGTTCATCACCAGTCGCTAAAATTGTACCATCTTCGTAACACCAACGCAACCAAGAACTATGTCTACCTTCAATATTTGTTGAGCTTTTGTGCAGCCCAATCTTTAAATTATGAAAACTTCCGTTAGATTTACTAATGACTGTTCCTACTGAAAATATTTTAATACAAAATATAGATCCCCGAATTATTAAATACGTCGAGGATCTCTTACAGCGTTTTCCGCTGAACATGAGGTACAAAGTTGAATTATCAAACTCTTGTGGTGCGGGCCTCTTGCCCGCTAGATATGTACCTCATAACACCGGGAAGTGGTGTATAATTACTAATTAGTAAGTAAATAAATCCAAATCTGTCACTGCACCCACACTACTAGATGATACCAGTTTGGCATATTTTGCCAGTACCCCTTTAGTATATCGGGGTGGAAGTGGTTGCCAATTTGCGCGACGAATCCCTAATTCTGCTTCGGATACATTCAGTTGCAACAAACGTCCCTTAGCATCAATAGTAATGCTATCACCTTCTACTACTAAAGCTATATTACCACCTACAGCCGCTTCTGGGGCAACATGACCGACCACCATACCGTAAGTACCACCAGAAAACCGTCCGTCGGTAATTAATCCTACAGAGTCACCTAACCCAGCCCCAATAATGGCCGAAGTCGGGGCCAGCATTTCTCTCATACCCGGTCCCCCCTTTGGTCCTTCATAGCGGATAACAATCACATCCCCGGCTTTGATATTTCCAGCTAAAATAGCATCTAAACAGGATTCTTCTGATTCAAATACTCTTGCCGGTCCTGTAATCACAGGTTTTTTAACTCCGGTAATTTTTGCTACTGCCCCTTCCGTGGCTAGGTTGCCCTTGAGAATAGCTAAGTGTCCTTGAGCATACATCGGATTATTCCAGGGACGAATTACGTCTTGGTCTGTCCGTGGTTCTGCGGGGATGTCGGCTAAAACTTCGGCGACGGTTTGCCCGGAAATTGTCATACAATCCCCATGGAGTAAATCACGCGCTAATAGCATTTTCATGACTTGGGGAATACCGCCAGCTTTGTGTAAATCCGTGGCCACATATCTACCACTAGGTTTTAAATCACACAAAACGGGAACACGTCCGCGAATGGTTTCAAAGTCGTCTATTATTAATTCTACACCAGCAGCGCGGGCGATCGCTAGAAAATGTAATACTGCATTAGTAGAACCACCCACAGCCATAATAATGGAAATGGCGTTTTCTATAGATTTGCGGGTGATAATTTGTCGGGGTAATATCTGCTTGCGAATGGCTTCGACAAGGACAACGGCTGATTGTTCGGTGCTGTCGGCTTTTTCTGGGTCTTCAGCAGCCATTGTGGAGGAGTAGGGTAAACTCATGCCCATTGCTTCAAATGCTGAGGACATGGTATTAGCCGTAAACATCCCTCCACATGAACCTGCACCTGGGCAAGCACCCCGTTCAACTGCTAACAGTTCATTTTCGTCAATTTTTCCCGCGCTGTACTGGCCAACAGCTTCAAAGGAACTAACAACAGTTAAATCTTTACCGTCATAATGTCCGGGTTTGATTGTGCCACCATAAACAAAGATAGCAGGGATATTCATCCGCGCCATAGCTAACATTGCCCCTGGCATATTTTTATCACAACCACCAATGGCTAATACACCGTCCATACTTTGCCCTGTACAGACTGTTTCAATGGAATCAGCAATTACTTCCCGTGATACTAGGGAGCATTTCATGCCTTCTGTTCCCATGGAAATACCGTCACTAATGGTAATTGTCCCGAAAACTTGGGGCATGGCACCAGCGGTTTTAATCGCACTTTGCGCCTTTTGTGCCAGTTCGTTAATTCCCATGTTACAAGGGGTAATGGTGCTGTAAGCATTGGCTACACCAACAATGGCTTTGTTGAAATCTGCATCTTCAAAACCTACAGCCCTTAGCATAGCACGATTGGGCGATCGCTGTACCCCTTGTGTGATAGCTTTACTCTTAAAATTGTCTGACATCTATTTTTTCCCTTGTTTACGATTATTTATGAGTATTCCTTGTACTAAATTTAATCAGATTTCTAGAATAATTAACCGCAGATGAACGCAGATGAACGCAGATAGAAAATCATGATTGAATGGGCTTGAGATTAGAAGGGTAGAAACTGTAATAGGACTGAACCTAAACTTCCCACAAAATCCATAAAGCTAGGTTTACCCGTATTCACTGTTTCGGTATAGGGTGTTTTTAATTCTATAATGAAAGCTTGCGCTGTTTTCAGTCCTTCGGCATTTTTGGTTTTTTCAAATAATTCTGCTGCCTTTTGAGCATCTTTTAAGGCATTATTTCTGTCTAAACTTTGATAACTAGCGACACCACGGGCTAAATATGCCCCTGCATAGTCTGGTTGTAGGGCAATAGCTCGACTAAAATAATCAATAGCTGGGTTCAGATTCCCCTTTTCTGCGGCCGCTACACCCCAAGCATAAAAATCTTCTGATTTGGCAATTTGTGAAGGTATTCCGACTGCACCTTGAAAATTTGTCCCTGTAATATTAGCACCTTTTAATTCAGCATTCATTAAAAAGGTATTTCTTAAATCAGCACCTGTTAAATTTGCCCCACTAAGTTTAGCTTCACTTAAATTTACACCAAATAAACTTGCACCGCTTAAATTTGCCCCCCGTAAATCAGCACCAGCTAAATTTGCTCGACTTAAATTTGCCCCTACAAGATTAGCACCGCTTAAATTAGCCCCAGATAAGTCAGCCATTACCAACCCAGCATTACTGAGAAGACATTTTGGGCATTGTTTACTTGCTAATAACTGTCTAATATCTTCATAATTTCCAGCTTGGACTGTACTTGATAAGTTGAATGTGAGTAACAATACAGATGTCAGCAAAATTGTACTGTTCATAATTTATATTTTTCACTCAAGTTTCTAGTTTAGTGTAGTGATTGGTAATTGGTAATTGTCAACTTTAGTTTAAAAATCTATATTTAGGAAAGGCATAATTTCGGAAATTTAGAAAATGTTATACTCTGCGAAAATGTTTAGAATTTTGACTCAGTTCCGTAATTTGGCAACTATTAGCTTAATCTGCTTGATATTAGGCTGGTCACTTCCTGCCCAAGCTGATGTTAAAATTGATCCCCAACTAGAACAACAGGTTTTAGAAATTATTCGCAAACACCCAGAAATCATTCTTGATTCTGTAGAAACATACCAGGAGAGACAGCAACAGAAATTACAACAATCACGACAAGAATTTATCAATAATTTTCAAGCAAATCCTCAAGCTATTATTGATGATTCTCCCACAATTGGTGCAAATAAATCAAAAACTGTATTGATAGAATTCTCGGATTTTGAATGTCCCTATTGTGCGGAAGCTAATAAAACTCTTAAAGGTTTACTAGCCAAATATCCTGGTAAATTCACCTTAGTTTATAAACACTTTCCCCTTTATCAAATTCATGATCAAGCCTTACCTGCAGCTACAGCCGCATGGGCAGCACATCAACAAGGTAAGTTTTGGGAATATCATAATACCTTGTTTGCCAATCAAAAACAACTGGGTGAGACTTTATATTTAGATACGGCTAAAAAGCTAAAGTTAAATCTCACAAAATTCAATAGTGATCGCAAATTAGCTAATAATTCCATTGGCAAAGACCTATTATTAGCACAAAAATTAGGACTAGGGGGAACACCTTCTTTTATCATTACCAGTCCGAATTTTTCTGGGCCTGTGAAGTTAACAGATATTGAAAAAATATTGCAGGGTAAACAATAATTTGATAATTGGGCTAATTTATACCAATTTTATCATTATTGCCAATAAATCTGCCTCTTTAGATAGAGGTGGCACGTACTGATTAACTGTTCTAATTGCAATAAGTGTAAGGAGTAGTCTTATGGGAAGTGATGAGTATAACTTTTCACTTCTCAATTCCTATTTTGAGAACATCCTCAAATCACAAAAAGTTAAATTGAGTATAGTTGTTCCCAGGACTAGCCCAGGAACGAGAGCAGCCTCTGAAATTGGTAATCAAACTAAATTTGACCGCTAAAGACAGGCTTTACTTTACGGTCAATCCATTCCCCCAAGTCTTCAGCAATTGTTAAAACATTGGGTTTACAGCGTTTGACATTCACTATAATTCCCTGAGCTCCTTCAATTTCCAAATCTTCTATATAGCCATTGCTGGCCTCACTTGCTTCTGCAGAACTCAGAAACGGACCGAAGTAGTATGTACAACTGGGGTTTTGTGTAATAACTTCTACCCACCAAGCAAGTCCGAGTCCATTGAATATATTAATTAACCCCTCTTGGAAGTTATTCAAAATCGCTTTCATGGTTTTCTTCGATTTATAAACGTGTAACTGGTTGTGTGCAAAGAGATTAGAGATTTATTGTCTTTCACATTGTTTTGTTTATGGTTACTAATTTCGTAGATTTTTATTTTCCACGAAATCAGCCTTTGTACTATGGTTTTTTCAAAGCAATTGTCTGTAGTTTATCAAGATATAGTGTATTCTGCGATTTTTGACGATAAATTTCGTAAAGTGCCATACCAGTTGCCACAGAAGCATTAAGGCTAGGAGTCTTACCTTGTAAGGGAATAGATACCAAAACATCACAAGAACGTTGTGTCAACATCCCCAGACCTTCACCTTCACCACCCACAACTAAAACTACAGGTCCGCTAAACTTAACGTTTTGTAATGGTTCGCTACCTGTAACCGCAGTTCCGTAAATCCAAAAACCTTCTTCTTTTAACTGTTCTAAAGCGCGACCGAGATTAACAACTCTAGACACAGGGAAGGTTTCTAAAGCACCTGCAGCAACTTTCACCACTGTGGAAGTAATTCCCGCTGCCCTTCTTTGGGGAATTACCAAACCATGAGCACCAATGGCCTCCGCTGTCCGAATAATTGCCCCTAAATTGTGGGGATCAGTAATACCATCAGCAACCACAATTACAGGGTCAGTAACAGATTTAGCCTTAGTAATTAGGTCTTCTAATTCAATATAGGCATAAGGAGCAATTTGAGCCGCTATCCCTTGATGATTGGCCCGACCAGTAATTTGGTCTAACCGCATTGGTTCAACTTCATCAATAACTGCACCATTATCCTTGGCTTGCAAAATCAAATGATGAAATCTGGGATCATAACGGAGACGGGTAGTAATCCAAAGACGGTTAATACTCCGTTCATTTTCTAATGCTGTCAAAACTGGATGACGACCGTAAATTAGATCACTCTCTTCTGTAGATGTAATTTCTGGAAGTTGTTGGGAAGATTGATACGCGGGACGGTATCTAGCCGTGAAGGATTTACCTTCAGCTAATGTAATTTCTGAGGATTGTTCAGAACCGTAGCGAGATGTCCGAGGTTTCCCAGTATAGGATTTACTTTCTTTATCCTTTCTCAATCTAATTTCTGGGGACTGTTCGGAATAGCGAGACGAGCGGGGTTTGACGGAATAGGATTTACCTTCTCTATCTACTTTAATTTCTGGGGACTGTTCGGAATAGCGAGACGAGCGGGGTTTTACAGAATAGGATTTACCTTCTCTATCTACTTTAATTTCTGGGGACTGCTCGGAATAGCGAGACGAGCGGGGTTTGACGGAATAGGATTTACCTTCTCTATCTACTTTAATTTCTGGGGGCTGCTCGGAATACCGAGACGAGCGGGGTTTGACGGAATAGGATTTACCTTCTCTATCTACTTTAATTTCTGGGGGCTGCTCGGAATACCGAGACGAGCGGGGTTTGATGGAAATGGGCTTACCGTCACTTTTACCTTGATTACGAGCAGGTTGGGAAATAACGTGCTTACCCTTGATTTTTACAGGTTGTCCACGTTTTGATTGTGCAGCAGAATGATTTTTTTTCGGTTGACTTGTCATAACAGTATTGAGATTTGATTTAAGTGAACAGTCCGATAACATCAATTTAATAAACCATTACAAATCAGTAACAATCGCTAGATGTAGCTTCTCACTATTTTTCTAGGGGAAGTTTTTGTAATAATTCGGTTAAACGGGGGTAATCAGTAAGATATAAGTAGCCAACTAAGGTTTCTAAACTAGTTGCCTGTTGATAAATTTCGGGATTGAGTCGTTTATGACGACTCGTGGCAGAGTTACGACCTCTGCGAACTATTTCTAATTCGTTACTCCTCAAGTAAGGAGTTAACATTCGCAAATGTAGCGCTTGTGTTTCTGCTCTTACCTGATCCACAACAGAACGATGGTAATTGTCCAACCGCTGTTGTGGCCACAGATAAAACATTCTAACATATAATTCATAAATTGCATCCCCCAAGTAGGCTAAAGCTGAGGGAGATATCTGTTTTATTTGGGCTGGGGATATTTGCTGGGGCAGTTGCGTCGCATTTACCAACCATTGGTCAATATCTGATGAATGCTGTGTAGCAGTTTCATCCTCTTCGTGTTGGCCTGTTTCCTCCTTTGACTTCACAGATTCATCATTCCTTAAAAAAGCACTACATCGGGAGACAATTTTGGCGAACACTACTCTGATTGCAAAAGCAATGTTCGCGTACTTAGCCTATTCTAAACTAGTAACAATTACCAAAAATTACTGATTTTGTTTGCTTGACCTTTGGGAGTTATTCGGAGTTGCCAGCCTAGACAAAACAACCTTTCAAATCGTTTGGTGTATTTACGATCAGGAAGAAAACCCAATAAACTCGTACAAATTTTGGGTTTCACTTTATTCTACCCAACCTACACAGTGCTGGGGATAACGTTATTCCCCCCAACCTATACAATTTTGGATTTCACTTTATTCTACCCAACCTACAATTTTTTTTAAAGACCTGTGTTGAGTTATATTTAACTTTTAACATGGTACATTAAATTAGGTGTTGTTACTTTATCACCAAAAGATAGATTTTTGCTTTACGAAAAATTAAGCTATCCAAGTTTAACACCGGATAGCCTAATTGAGATTTTCCATTCAAGCAATCAATTTGCTGGGATGTTTTCTACTGCTGCATCAACTGACGGTTGTAAAGACAGGAACTTTTCTAAGCGAACAAGCTTAACTGTTTGGGTAACGCGGGCATTAGTGACAATTTGGAAACTGCCTGTACTTCCGGGTTCAGGTTTAGCCAGTTTGGCCAATTGTACCAGCGCACCTAATCCCGAACTATCTACAAAGTCTATTTGTGAAAGATCCAAAATGATGTTTTTTGGACCTTCTTCAATTTTACTGCTGAGTGTCTTCCGAAATGTTGGCTCAGAGAATGCGTCTAATAAGCCCGTGAGGCGGAATAGCTGATAGTTATCCCGGACTTCGCGTGTACCTCTCAGGCTCACGGTTAGATTTAGTGGTTCAGCTATGATTTCCTCCTCGTTCTTTTTACTAAAAGTAAACGTTCTAGTGTAGATGGTTTTTGAGCAAGTTGTCCATTCTGGGGACTGGCAAAAATTTTTACTAATTACCAGTGTCCATTATGACATTTTTTATGTTTACTCAAGTTAGGCTTTTGTTCCTTGACGTGATGCTTGCATTTTTAACACAAATTGCTCAAACAAGTAATCAGCATCATGGGGTCCAGGACTGGCCTCTGGGTGATACTGGACAGAAAACACAGGTAGGGACTTATGACGGACTCCAGCTACTGTCAGATCATTAAGGTTAAAATGGCTAACTTCGACTGTGGCTGTGGGTAAGGAGTCTGGGTCAAGGGCAAAACTGTGATTTTGGCTGGTAATTTCTACTCGTTGTTGCAAGCCGGCTGGTTGATTTAAACCCCGATGTCCAAATTTTAGTTTAAATGTTTCTGCTCCGAGAGCATGACCTAAAATTTGGTGTCCCATACAAATTCCAAACATGGGTTTTTGTCTTTCCAGTAAGGCTCTGGTGGTGTTGATCCCTTCTGTGACTGCGGCGGGGTCTCCAGGTCCGTTGGAAAGGAAAATACCATCTGGATTGTATTTGAGAATTTCTTCTGGTTGTGTATCGGCAGGAACAACTATGACGCGACATCCATAACTGGCTAACCGTCGTAAAATATTCCGTTTGATACCAAAGTCTAAAGCAACAACGGTGAAGGTTTCCCTAATTTTAGTTACGGCTTCGGGGTTAAATTCCCAGGGGGGGGTTGTGGCTTCCAGCCATTCGTAAACTGTTGGTGTGGTGACTTCTTTGACTAGATTTAGTCCTGTCATGTTGGGAGCGGCTTGTACCATTTCTAACAATTCTGTTTCGTCAAGAATTGTTGTGGAAATGCCGCCATTCATCGCCCCCAAGGTGCGAATTTTTCGAGTGAGGGCGCGGGTGTCTATGCCGAAGATGCCCGGTATTTGGTGCTGTTGCAGGTAGTTGGGGAGGGATTGGGTGGAACGCCAGTTACTGGGTTTATAACATATATTCCGAGCGATCGCTCCCTTAACATGAGGTTGGGTTGATTCTTCGTCTTCGGAATTAATACCAGTGTTACCTAATTCTGGATAGGTAAAGATGACAATTTGACCGCAGTAACTAGGATCGGTTAACACTTCTTGATATCCGGTCATGCCTGTGTTAAATACGATTTCTCCAATGGCGGTTCCTGTAGCACCGAAGGACCAACCGCGATAGGTAGAGCCATCTGCTAGGACAAGTAGAGCAGGTGTTGCGTCAGATAGGGACATAGGTTGTTTGTAATTGGTAATTGGAGAGAAAAAGGGGTTTTATATCTTCTATAACTTATTTTTTTAGAAGACGGCAAAGGTATATTTTCTCATGGTTTATGAAGGTGGGGAGTCTACATCTACAATATTCATTTCTATAATTTTGAAATGATTCAACATTCAAGCATTTTTCATTAGGTGGGAGGAGTACACTTGGGAAGAGCAGCCAGGTCGGTTAAAACATTCACTATGCTTGAGCCTTTTTTGTCCCGGACAGCCCTCATTTTTTGTGCCGTTGGTTTAGCGGTTTTGACTGTTGCCTGTGAGCAAAATCAGCAGACAAAGACAACTGGTGAATCTCAACCATCTTTGTCAACTGGTAGTTTGGCGGCAATAGGTTCTTCTGCCCAACGTCAACAACTGTTAGCTAGTCCAAAATCAACACCACTAGAACTTTCTCCCACTGAATTAAGTCCTTTGGAAATGGCACTAAATAAAGCTGCTGGTGCTAAAAGTATCAGCCAATCTGCTGTATCTGTGGATGATTGGAATTTGGTGGTGAGTCAGTTACAAGATGCTATCGTTTTGATGAAGCAAATCCGACGTGATAGTGGCAATTTTTCCTTTGCTCAACGCCAAATTGTTGAATATCGCCGTCAAATTGCTAATGCTCGTCGAAAAGCTCAACCTAGAAATTTAGCATCTTCTGTAACTCAGCCGCAACCAGTGGTAATTAATGTTCCTAAACCGCAGAATACCGTCATAGTTCCCCCGGTCAAGGGATCAAAACTATCTTTATCTAAACCTACTCCTTCTCCATTAGCAATGCTTTCTGGCAACAAGGAGGTGTTTATTGCCCCAATTAAGCGACGTATCAGTGGCACACCAATTATTGAAGTTACCTTTAATGGGACACAACGATTTGAAATGATTGTGGATACGGGGGCGAGTGGAACTGTGATTACAAAGAAGATAGCAGCGGCTTTAGGGGTGGTACCTGTCGGTAAAGCTAAAGCTAATACGGCTAGTGCTAAGGCTGTAGAATTTCCCATTGGCTATCTTGATTCTATGGAAGTCGGGGGAATGACGGTAAGTAAGGTCCCAGTAGCGATCGCTGGTACGGAATTAGAAACAGGACTTTTAGGACATGATTTTTTCGGTAATTACGATGTAACTATCAAACGTAATGTGGTGGAATTTCGCCCCCAAACCCACTCAGAATCTAATCCCCCAGGAATTCAATTAAATGTTCCAACTTTGTCCAGGGACTACCGCTTTGTAAAATTTCTTTAGCTAGAGTTACCCCTTGAGCATGATTTAACCAGGGAACTGCACCTGCTACTTGTAATGCTAAGGAAGCATTTAAGGCTACTATGTCCTGTTGTGCTTGTGTCCCTTTCCCTTGTAAAACTCTTTGAAGAATGATGGCATTTTCTTGGACATTACCACCTTTAATAGCGGTAATGGGGGCGGGTATTAGTCCTGCTGCTTGGGGATCAATTGTATTTAATTCTACTTTACCATGCTTTAATATCGCCAAGTCAGTAATATCCCCTAAACCAGCTTCATCTAATTTTTCTCGACCATGTAAAACAATTGCTGTTTGTGTACCCAGGAGATTTAAGGCTTCTGCCATAGTTAATATCAGTTTAGGGTCAAATACACCAATTACCTGACCGGTGGGATTCAGGGGATTTACTAGGGGTCCAAGTAAGTTAAATACTGTTCTGACCTTGAGATTTCTTCGTAATGGGGCAACTGCTTTTAGTGCTGGATGCCACCCCGGTGCAAATAAAAAGGTAATTCCTACTTCTTGTACTGCTGCTTGGACTTTTTCACTCGCAGCAGTCAAATTAACACCCAATGCTTCTAAAACGTCAGCGCTTCCTGTGAGACTGGAGGCTGAACGACTACCATGTTTAGCGACGGGTACACCTGCGGCTGCTACCACAAAAGCTACTGCGGTGGAAATATTAAATGTGGAGGCTCCGTCACCACCAGTACCACAGGTATCAATTAATGGTAAAGGTGGGGTTTCTCCGCTTTTGTTGATAGGTACGGAAGATAGAGATTTTAATACTTCTGCCATTCCTGTTAATTCTTCAGCACAAACACCTTTAAAGTTTAAAGCCATTAAAATAGCCCCGGATAATTCTGGGGGAATAGCTTCTTTTATCCACCCTTGCATTAATTCGGCTGCTTGGGTGCGGGATAATGATTGACGTTCTAATAATTGTTTGAGCAGGTCGGACCAAATAGTAAAATCCATTGTTTGTTTTTTTGTAATGTTGGATTTCATTTTACCGAAAAATGGCTTTTTGTTTCACGCGGAGGCGCGAAGAAAGAACGCAATGATAAGGTTTAAGCAATGAGTTGAGATTTTTGTAATTTTTGTTTGATTTCATAATTACTAATGAATAGTTCTTGTCCTTTTTCGGCTTTTTTTTGTTTATAGTTGTTCATACCATATTGTAATTCCCATTCGGTGATATTTGCCCATTGAAAGTTTTCTCTAATTTCTGGGCAATTGTCATAGGTAATTAACCAGTTATGGGGACATTGTTTTAATGTTTGGGCAAGTCTTTGGTGATCAAATCCTGTATGTAAATCTCCTTTTTTACCATATAATTTGGATTTTTCGGCTTTGAAATAGGGAGGATCTAAAAATATGAATACGTCTTTTCCTGGTTCATTAATAAGATGGCTGTAATCCAAGTTGGTAATTTTTATATCTTGTGTTAAGATACTTTCTAATTTTTCCAGTCTATCTATGGATGAATTGGTAAATCTTTTATGAAAAGATTCTAAGGAAAAACCTCCTGATTCTATTGTTCCAGAAAATGTAATTCTATTCAGAACAAAAAAGCGCGTTGCTCTTTCTAAGTCTGATAAGGTGTTGATATCTACATGAGCTAATTTTGCAAAGAGTAATTTTCCATCTTGGTGATTTTCTTTAATTTGACGAACTGCGGAAACTAGTTTTGATAAATCAGATTTTGCCAAATGCCAAAATAAAAATAATTCTGGGTTTAAATCGTTAATGGAAATCTTTAAATTGGGAAATTGTTGTTTCAGATAAATGAAAACTGAACCACCACCCACAAAGGGTTCTCTAAATTCGGAAAACTTTTCTGGAAGATATTCAGAGATTGTTTTAATTGCTCTTGATTTTCCACCAGGATAACGGAGAGGACTTTTGATATTCATGTTGTTTGAGGTTCGAGAAGTGATAATATAAATTATACATTCTACGCAGCTACAGCAAAATTACCCATCTTCACAACCTACCATATCAGCTTATGAACCGTTCAACACCCTATCAACCCTTAATATTACGAATCCTGCATGGTATCAGCGGAACTTTAGTAATTGGCGCAATTATCAGTGGATTCTTAGTTTACAACACTTTTGACAAAAGATTTGGATATATTCCCCTACCCAAAATAAATCCTATTCAGGACATTCACGGGACATTAGCCGTATTTTTCCTAATTTTACTCCCATTTTTTGCTGTTTATAGTTTTCATGCTGGGAAAAGACGCTTATTACAACCAGACTCTATCCAAAATTTAACTCAATTTGGTAGACCAATTTGGTGGGTAAGTCTACAACGTTTAGCAAATACTAAAATGTTACTTGCTGGTGTTTTGGCGGTAGTTTCTGGCAGAATGATGAAGGAAGAATGGTTACCTACAGGAGAACTTGATCATGTTTGGTATTATGCTCATTTAATAGCTTGGTTAATTATGATTTGTTGTTTAGCAATTCATCTTTTGATGTCTGCTAAAGTGGGAGGTTTGCCATTATTACTGTCAATAATATCATGGAAATTTCGACCAGAAGATAGTCCTGTTAACTGGTATATTCGTTTGCGTGGTTGGTTGGGTAATTTTTCTACTAATATTAGGGAAGAAATTAATCAGTTTATGGACGGTAGTTTATTATTGAAAATAATCGAGGTGATTGTATTAGGGGGAATTATTGCAGCGTTTGTTTTACCTTTATTTTTTGGTGATACTGAATAATAAAAGGAGTTATTATGAAGGTTTTTAGTAATTGTATCTAAGAAAACTTTATTTACTCTTTGGAAAACATCACTTGGCTACCTTAAAGTCCTAAATATTACCCTTCCTGGATACTCTTGCTGATTAATTCTAGCATAAACTCGTAAACAAGTTAATACTTCACCAGGAGTACCACCACAGTCTAATTGTAAGTCATCTTTAGATAACTCACAAACGTCAGCATACAGTCCTGATAACTGTTTTAGTCTCACATCATTACCTGCTTTAACAGCTTTATCAGCAACTTTTCTCAGCAAACGACGGGATTCTTTTTGTAAATTTCCCCACCAAGAATAACGTTCAACAGGGGGAATAAATACTAGAGAATGAATGGCTTCATCCATGTCAATCCAAGCACATAAGTTAAACACTATATCAGTATTTTCATCGGATTTTTGGATGCGGTGAAAGCGATCATTCAAAGCATCAATATATTGATGACGTTGTTCCAATTTAGAATTTAAAGCAACGACATCAAAGCTAAAAACACTTTTTAAAGCATGATATAAGTCCTTATCTATTTCTATAAATTTA
Organism: Aphanizomenon flos-aquae FACHB-1287; assembly: GCF_014698755.1. GTDB lineage: Bacteria > Cyanobacteriota > Cyanobacteriia > Cyanobacteriales > Nostocaceae > Dolichospermum > Dolichospermum flosaquae. The sequence goes on from NZ_JACJTO010000029.1 coordinate 36,663, forward strand.
ATATATAAAAGTAAAAATCCTGTCATTAAATATAAGTTTTCAGAAAGATGATTTTGATTAATTTCTGAATTTATTAACGCTTGTTGAGATAAACATAGTCCTTTCGCTTTAACTGTACCATTCAACCCTGGATAAATAATTTCATCACGCACAAATGGTAATTGTTCAAGATTATCATCATCTGCAATTGCCCCTATTTCCTGGGCAAATTCTAAAGCTTTATGTTGCCAAGATATAGCTAAATCTTCAGGAACTCGCAAAAGTTTTCTATGAATTTCGTTCCATAGTTCTTCATCAGTTTGACTTTGAATATGGGCATTACCTAAATAAAAATTTAATTCATTATCATCATTAAAAGCATCTTTTAATTTTAATAATTTTAATTCGTTTATTACTTGAGATTGTTTTACGACTGGTTCAAGAATTAAAGAATTTGGAGATGGTAAAGTTTGTAATAATTGATGAAGTTCTTCCAGGAGTTCTTCACATATTTGATATCCTGGATCAATTGGATATTCTTGATTTGCTTTTGTTAAAGTTGCGACTAATCCATATAAATTAAACCGCAATATTTTGGCTAATTCTGAGTTTTCTGTATTTAGTAGTTTATGTAAATACTGCATAATTTTATCAGGATGAAAATAGTAAAAAGTAGGTTGGGTTAAGTGACGGCACAACCCAACAAAAAACAATTCAATAATTAATAATGTTGGATTTTTTTACATCAAACCAACAAATTCAAGCTAATGAATACCGCAAAATGGATCACGTTCTTTATCAACTTCATTGGGTTGTAATTCCAATTCTGCACGATAAACACATCCTTCTTTTTCCAGACATTCTTGATTATTAGATGTCAAATAAGGAACTGTACCAGCGTGCATTCTTAATACTCCCATATTATCAAGAGTTACATGATATTGACAAGGATAATCTGTGATCATATCCGGTCTACTAAGTGTACCAATTCTAAGCCATTTTTTACTATTTGTATCACCATCAGTCTGATAAATATAGAATGTATGTTGACCACTTTGGGGAAATGGTGGCAAAGGTTTACTAATTAATCCTGTTCCTGGTTGCTTCACACCATCTTGTAAATAATGAAATGTTTTCATTAATTTACTATCACTATTATTATTATCAACTGCAAATACTAAATGATAAGCATGGGGTTGATCAACTGTGGCTGACTCTAAAACATTAACAGCAATATCACCATCATTTAAGTTGTGTTGATGATTTTCAATGGCGATATTCCATTTTAAATTGCCATCAATAAATAAAGTATTTTCAGTAGCTTTAGATATGACTGAATTAATATCAATACCAGGGGCATCTATTAAATAATGAGGATTACCACGACATAGTAAAACACTAAATTGTAAAGCTTGATCAATCTCAAATTGAACTTTGATTTTTTTGAGAAATTCCTGTTCTTCCATACCTAATTTATCCATCAATATCTTACCATCAAAACTACCCCAGAGGCGAAAAGTTCCATTTTCATAATCTTGACGATGAATAATATTTGTTAATTGCATTCCTTGCCAAGGTGTCCGCACTTTAGCAACAGTGTCCGAAGGTGCAAGTTGATATAGTTCTTGTCCAGCATTAAAAATGGCTAATGGTTCGTTACTTTGGGTTTTGCGTTTAAAGTTACAAGGAAGATAATAAAATAGGTTTTTGACATCAATTTCTAATTGATTTGCACCTTTGCGTAACAGATTTTTAGATTCTTCAGGATCAAATCGAAAGCGACGCAGTTTTTCGGCATAACAAGCACCTGCGGAAGTGGCAAGTTTTGTAAATTCTAAAACAAAGGTAATTCGTTCTGGATTCCAAACAAAATAGGGTGATTGACTAAATTCTTGATAAATTTGTTGTTGCACTAGATCAAGATTACAAGTTTTACCAGAAAGAATTAACCAGTCTACTTTTTGATTAGGTTCTGAATTGAGACGGCTTTCCATTAAGCCTTTAGCAATCCCAATTGCTTCTTTAATTGAGGAAGTTGCTGCCCGTTCAAATTGCTGATGATCTAAAGTTAAAGAAATAGATTCAGAACTTCTAACTTGAAATTTAATCGAACTTTGTGCAAGTAATTCACCAATTTGTTGTTCATTTAAGGTGAAGGTTAATAAAGAACTATCTGTGGGTGGTTTTTGTCCTAATTTGAGTTTAGCAGCTTCCGCATGATCCCACAATGTGTAAAAGGTTTGTAGACGTTGGGTTGCTTGTTGCCAACGAGTTGGTAATACTTTTTCTGCCGTATCTAAAGCATCCTTAAAAGCAACATCACCTTCGGGATTTTCTTTATCTATACATTTTAATAAACTACCAGTTTTAAATTTTCCGTCTTCTAAAAAACGGTCGTTTAATTCGGAGTTAATTAAGTCTTCTAATTTATCACTTTCGATATCACCTGTAGTAACTGCGGTGAGAAGAAAATCAGAGATTGCCACTTTTAATAGGCGGAAAATTCGCAAGGTAATTAATTCACCACCTAATTGTAAATGTCCTGAAGAACCCAATAATTTAGGAGTGAGTTTATAGTAACGTCCTCCTAAACCTCTATCTTCATTATCTGCAAAGAAAGGTGTTTTATCTTCTAGAGTCAGTTCAATTAAAGCTAAGTCTGTTGTACCGCCACCAATATCTAAAACTAGAACATTTTGTGACCATTTATTACCATTTTGACGACAGCGAGTTTTAAAAGATTCAATCCCAATATTAAGATTACCGCCAAATTCTCGCCAGAGGAAAAAGATAGCTACAGAAACCGCTTCATCATAAGCTGTTTGTACATCATCAATGCCTAATTCCTGCACTAATTGCTTAATTTCTTTGCGAACTACAGGAGGGGCGACGGTGGGATAGGTAACAACTGCTGTTAAAAAATCGCCTTCCGAAAATCTCCGTCTAGCCCGTTGACGATAATCTTCTGTTAATTCAATTAATTGCGCCCAAGCTGCTTGAATGAGGCGATTAACTTGAATATTTTCTTCATCTTCTTCTAAGGTAATTGGGAAAAATCTATCTTGACCAAAATAGCGTTTGGGTGAATGATGAAATCTGCTAATAATGTCTTTAATAGAAGCTGTTGTTCCTTGGGCTATGGCTTTTTTTCTATTATCTCTTGCGTCTCTACCCATGCGTAATTTTAAGGGGATTAATTGCGATACTTCCATTTCACTGGGAATTTCTGTACTACGTCGGTCAATATCTAAAACTACGGGAATTAAATTTTGTGATTCTAATGTGGGAACACGAAAAACTTCATGATATATAGCATAAAGTTTTTTACTCACAGCCCGCCGAAATCTATCACTTGTTCCTAAACATAATTCAATTTGGCGAATTGCTTCTAAAAATAATTCTTTGTTATCAGTTTCAAAAATTTCGCTTAATTGATCTGATTCTATTTCTAAGTTTCTGCTAATATCAGCTAAGAATTTTTCCCACTCACCACCGCTAACATCTGATAAGGCTAAATCTGAGGGAGAATTTAACCACTCAGCCATACGTTCTCTTAATCTCAGTTCTTGTTCTCTTGGTAAAACTTCCGCAATGGGAACTTCAATAGGGTCAAAAAGTGTCACTGTAGAGTTAGAAGTACCAAAATCTAAGGCTAACCATCCGGGAAATCTTTTTCTTTGTTTTTCGTTGAGTTTCTCACTAAGTTGTTGACTTAAATTATTTAAATAGTGGTCAAATTGTGAAGTATTCATGGCTGGATAATTTTTTGTAGATGAACTAGATGATTTTTCTAAATTGGGTATGAACCAAAGATCACATTCAGCACATACATGATTAGATATAGACAAATTTGGGTTTCCTGCAACGTCAGAATCAAAATATTCTACAATTACCTTTAAGGTACAATCAACTATTGTCATTAAAGGTGTATCTAGCTGACAGATATCTTGTCCTAATTGACAAATATTAGAAATTTGTTTGGGTGTAACTGAGTTAAATTGTCTATAGCTACTTTGAATTTTTGCTGCTAATTGATATGGTGTACCTCTAACTATGCAGGTAATCCGAGAAATGTGGGGAATATTGCTTTTATTAGGGACAATTTGGATGGAGGGTAGATGCAACTGTGCGTTTTTTTTCATGCCTAATTTAAAGCTAGGTAGAAGTTGAATTTCCACAGGCATTTTTGATGTTCCTTTTTTTGTTTGTTAATGATTCATTGGTAGTGCATTCCCCTAAATTTATTTGATAACTACAGGTTTACTCTTTTCTAGTTTGGGTGTTTACAATCAGGTTCTTTAGCAAAAAGGCAAATGTTTAACAATTTGCAAGAATATGGATGAAATAAACCACCAAGGGACGAAGAACAGGAAACAAGCAGGGTATTACTAATTAAATATAGCTGAATAATTCAGTTTCATTAATTGTGGCAATATCGGTTAAAATTTCTAACCAAGCCGGAATGGCTAGTTCAGATTGTGAATCTCTTGCAGCAATATATCTTAGTAATGCTTCTTTTTTGGAAAGATTTTGCAAACTGGGAATAATTTGATCTAAAATTCCATGGATTTCTATATTCACCTGCTGATTAATTTCACTCACATACTGCACTAGGTGAAGACTAGCACTAGCGGTAATTTCATCTCGTAATCGTAATACGAAAAGTTGATGATTGATGCTTCTAGACTGGTTTTGATTCCTAGCTGGTGACCAATCAAAAATTTGTCCTACACTATGTTTTTCATCTTGTCTGGCTAGGGGAAAAATACTTTCTGCTTTGATATTTTGATCATGATTATTGATTTCCCCAATAATAGCTTCTTTCCATTGGCGAGGATCACATCCTAATAACAGTTTATAAAATAAATCGGCTTCTTCAAGTCCAAATTTTGCTTCAATTTCTTGTTCCATTTCTGGCTGAAGAATGTCTTGCAATTTTTCCCGTTCTAAGGTGATTTTATGTGCCAATGAACTTAATAAGTCTATCACGGCTTGACGAATGCGATCGCTGGCAAAATTTTCCAGTTCTTTGATTGTTTTCTCAAAGGTCGGATAAAAGTCATCACTCTTAGTGGGGAGGGAAGTATTCACCCGATTTCCTCTATCAAATAATTTCCCCGCTGCACCTTTAAATTCAGCTAAGGTAATTATACCATTTTGGACTTTATTAAATAGTAATGTCCACTGACTCCAATTCAAAATTCTCAAGGTTAGTTCATCTTTAATGACATCACTAACTACCACTCCTCGGCGATCTTTTAGTTGTTCTTTACCTAAATCTTTTTGGAAGTTTCTGTAGGTTTTATCTAGATTTTCTATAGCTGTTCTCAATTCCATTAAAACCGGAGTATCAATGGTGGGTATCCCTTGTTCGTGAATTTCGGTAATAATTTCCTTGAGATATTCTTGTTGTTGACGAATCACATCAGCAATCCGAGAGGTATCTTCATATAATTGCTTTAAACCGTGATTAGCAACATGATTTTGAATCAATTCTCTTAATTTACTAATACCACCATCTTGAGCAAAATAACCCAATTGTCTACCTAATTGATTGCGTCCATCTGTTGCTAATAAAGCTTCACTTAAACTACCCCATTTTTGTTGTAATTTTTTCGGTCTTTCCAGATAATCTGGATAATCTAAATTGGCGAGAAATTCTTCAGAACCTGCTTTAACTTGACTAGAACGTTTGGCTAATTCCGCCAGTCCTAATAATGGTGATAATAAAACAATTCTGTCTTTTTGAGTAGTAAATGCTTCAGCCCCATCAATAATGGTTTTGAGAACTTTCAATTTTTGGAAAACGGTATTTGTTTGTAAGGGTTGAAAATCCGATGGATTATTAACTAATAAATCTAGTTCTCTTTCCCCACCTTCACTATCTAAAGGTAATTGATCAAAACGTCCCACACCCACAAGAATTAAATCCTTGAGGTCTTGTCCTGGACGCTGTTGCTGCATCATTGTAAAAATTTTATTGGCGCGATCGCTCCCCGGTGATTTACCATTAAGTAAGACTAAAATTGTCTGTACCTGTGCCAATTCTCGCAATGATAAAAATGTATCTCTAGTTCCAGAATTAGCCGCACCCAACCCTGGAAAATCTAACAGAACAAATTCTTCTGCACCGGTAACATCCCAAATTTCTCGTGATATTTTCACATCAATATCAACGCGACGAATTAAGAGAAAACTATTTTGTAATAATTGCGTTCCTAATATTTGAGGGGCGTTAGGTAAGCGGATATTTGCTGGTGGTAAATCCTCAAATTTGAGAGATTGAATCACCATGGGCATTTCTGCCAGTTGTAAACCTTCACGGGCGGTGATACCATCAATTTGGTAAAAACGACCGCATAAAGCCTCACCATAAGCCTGATAAGCCCGCAAAAATAACACCAACTCCCGCACTAAATAGCGCAATTCTAAATTACTGGAACTTTTCCAAACTTCTTCACACCAAATACTAATATCTTTACCGGTTTTAATTTTAGCTACCTGTAAAGATGCCACCCCAGCGGACATAGCGCGATGGTTTGCTTCTTTCAGCATGAAGTGTAAGCACTCATTTACCCCCTCATGAGATAAATATTCTATCGTGTAATTTTCTACTTGAGTAGTTGTAAAACTATCCTGGGATTTCACATGAATAGCAGTGATATTACCGGTGGTGGGATTTTCACTTACGGGTAAAGCGTCTGCATAACCAATTAGACTACCTAGCAGCAAACTTTTACCGCTGCTAAATTCCCCCATTACGCCGATTTTTACCGGGGAGGTGGCCAGTTCTACAGTTTTCTCAGCAGCCTCTCGCAGCCGCAACAGACAATCATCAAGACTAGTGGGAACCCAATCTTCCTCTTGGGAAGGGCGTTGGGGAACTGAGTCAATTTTGCGAAGGATAAATTCACCGTACTCTTTCAATCGTGCCAGTTTGTCTGGTTCCATAGAGTAGTCTTTCGTTTGAGTTCGTTTTCACAACTGGGTTATAACACAAAACCTAAAAATTATGCCTATTTATGCAACGAAAACCGACAAGACGCAAGACTCAAGCGGTAATTTCTCTTTCTATTCTAGGGTTGATCTTTAATTTTTTCCGAACGGTTATGGCTGTATCTAATTGTAGTGCTGTAATAACCTGTAAATTGTTATTCGTAAAAAACCAAACTTCCCTCGAGGTTCGTTTAAAATCTCCCAATGCCATAAGGTGACTACAGAAAATTCTACCACAATAGTTGAAAAGCCATCCTAGAAAAACGGGGCTTGTGTTCCATGTTTTTGGTTATCTTACAGCGTTTTCCGACAAAGTTGAATGATCAAACTCTTGTGGTGCGGGCATCTTGCCCGCTAGATATGTACCTTATAACACCAGGAAATGCTGTAGCATTTTAATTGGGGGCTTGGAGATAAAATGGATAAACGAAACTTTTGGAATCATGGGAGTTTTTAATTTGATATTGAATCACAATATTTAATTTTCCCTGATTAGGATCAGATTTTTTCGTTAACTGAGATGATGCTACTTCTACGTATACACCTATAAGATTAATACGCGGTTCCCACCGTTCTAATGCTTCTGTAACATATAAACGAATGAGTAATAAGGTTTCAGTATTCATGGGTGCAAAAATGAGTTCGTCTAACCGTGACCCAAAATCTGGTCTGTAGAGTCGTTCACCCCATTTAGTAGCGAGAATCAGTCGCATTGACTCTTCTATATTATAAGTGTTAGCACTAAGGTGGAGATTAGATTGAATATTAACTCGTAGTGGAAAGGATAATCCTTGTCCTACATAATCAGGGGGTTGGTCATTAATAAGTTCTGGCATGATTACAGAATCCGTATTGAAAAGCTAAGATTTTACTTAAATCATTAATTTAATTATCTTAAATCATTTGTGACACACAAAATGATCTACTCATGTGAGTCATTTGTGTACTAAGTTGTTATACTTTCTTCATGTTTAACCAGCCAAAAACTTGCGAAGCTGTAAGCTCTAAATCTAGCTGGGGATAGACAGGAAGAACTTGATTTTCCTGACCAAGACTCGGCTGTTGCTGTGGCTGCAACAACAAAATACTTAGATTATCCGGGTCAATGAACCAACGGATGTGTTAGAGGTCGCGTCACACACCGAAACATCCCTTCAATGTGGTGCGTTACATTTTATTAACGCACCTTACAAGATCAGGAATCCCACATTCTTCGGTAACCGTGATCATTGGCTAGATTGCTACCGATTAATCTTTTTCAAATCGGATAATCGAAACCATGTTGGATCTGTATAGTTATTACCCACCACTGTCACTTTAACTTGATCGCCAATGGATATTTCTCGATCACGAGTTTCATTCGTTTGACTTGAAAATTTTAGCTCTTTGACTGGAAGGTTTAATGCTACGTTAGCTGGTTCGGTTTTTTCAACTTTGACAGTTATGTACGTATAGTTATTTTTCACCTTGACTGTTTTACTGCGATCTGCAATATTAAACTGTGTAACTGTTCCCGTTACTTCAAACCTCACATTAGGGATATCCTCCGTTGGCATCACTATAATCCTTTTTGATGATTGGTAAGTTTTCCGTAATGGGTGTACTTCGACTTGCTCTGGAGACTGAGAACACCCTATCAAAATTGCAGCTAGAAACGTATAAATACTTGTTTTGTTCATAGGGATTACTTACTCATGGCGTTCACCTGATTTCAGCGGTGCTACCGTTACAGATTTGTCGCCCCTCTTTTTCATTTGATAAAGGTCTTTATAGAGAGCATTCGGTAGACAAATTCCCCACGACGATCCACTAGGTGCAACCTGACCTGCACTACGGATAGACTCCACAGCAAAAGTTGTGCAATTGAATGTATAGAGGTTGTAGTTTGCACTACGTTTTGAGTTCACGTATGATATCAAAGAACCAACCTGAGTTAGTGTCAGATCATACTCCTTTGTCACATTAGGATCATGCGCTGTATCTGGTTCTTCAACTCGCCCTGGTACATTTTTCATTGGATTCATTGAGAATCCTGTATGTGCTGGATTGTTACTTGCTCCCGCACCTGGAGTTTGTCCGTGATCAATCCTTTGTTGTTCTGTGGTGTGGGGGGAGGTGAAGGCTTCTTTGATAGCGATCGCTGCACCACCCCTTCATTCTGCTGTACAACATGAGTCAATTCATGGGCAATTAACTCCTGTCCCCCTCGACTCCCAGGATCATATTCCCCACCTCTAAAGAACACATCTTGCCCTGTGGTAAATGCTCTTGCCTGAATTGATTGATTCAATTGGTCAGATACTGCATCATTGTGAACTTTTACTTGGCTAAAATCTACACCTCCAAAGGCTTTTTCCATCGGTTGTCGGATGTTTTCATCTAATGGCTGTCCGCTACCCCTTGCCCCTTGAATACTAGTTTCTAGATTAGGTGTTGCGGCTATTTCCCCTTTCAGAGATTTACCTTGAAGTTGTTCTTCCTCAAACAGCGCTTCCTGGCGTTGAATGAATGATCACCGCGTTGAGGAATATGTCCGGCGCTGGGGCATTTGGGTTAGAAGTGGGGTGAATGGGTTGCTTGATGGGTTGGGTTTGTTGGGTTTCGTTCACAGCAATGCCTTATCACTCTTGGCTAGGTATGTTAATAATCACATAACACACTGAAACATTTCATCAATTTGGTGCGTTAACGAAGTGTAACGCACCCTACAAGAGCGATCGCACTATTTCATGATATTTCCATTGCTATCAAAGTTTTGATTTATTTCTGAACCATCAGTTTTAATCATATTTCTGGTTTTTAATTTTCGGTTATCCCAATAGATATATTTATCTTGCCACTCCAATTTGCCATCAAGGTATTTTTCAAATCGTTCAAGTTGTTTACTACTGTTGTAGTATCCCACATAATATGACTGACGTTTTTGTGCCTCTTCTTGAGAAATAGGTTCTACAGGCACAAAAGGAATTTGGTAGGATGTCCAACTTCCATAATAAATAACCGAGTTTGTCGGAGGAGTATCGGTACTGCTTTTCATCCTAGTGTCCAGATTTTGTGAAAATGTACATCCATTCAAACTAGGCACTGCAACAGCCATGATTACTAATAACGTAATAGGGAATAGAATTGTGTTAGCCTTTTTGTAAATTATCACGATTGTTTAATTCCTACACTCTTCATCAGGCTTTTCTGGAATGTGGGTTGGAAATATCAGGTAAAATTGGCTGGAACATTAAGATATAGCAGTTATCGGTTGAGTGAAATACAAGAACCCCCTCCCCACAAGCGATGAGGGGGCTGATAATGTATCCTATTTAAGTGCATACTGCTATAAGACTTATAGATTGACAGAATTAAGTCACTCTTTGAGAATAGTCAGAATCTCTCTTAACCATTGTCGATAAGTTAGCCCCAGTCCAGGAGCGTAAATACAAGACAAAAGTTTATGAGTTACTATTTCACCCAAATCCCAATCATCTTCTAATGTCAGATGATCTGCGATGAATTGTTCCAATTCTTGAGTTACCTGGGCAACAATTGCTTGAGAATTATTGGTCTTAAAGTCACGCACAACAACCTGAAATGATGGTGGCTCTCCCTGCCAGTTATAGATATAAGCCCAATCTTGGTGGAAGTAGCCACCGAAAAATTGTTTGAGTTCTGGATAAAGCTTTTCGTATTTATTTTCGTCCCAATCCATCTACTTACTCTCCTTTGGTGCTATGTTTAATCCAGCTATTTAATAATGGGAAATGATGTTAAGATATGCCAGCCCTGAGCTGAACTGTCTGGCACTATAACTACCCGCACTCTCTTCGTTTCCACTGCCCGGAAAGCCCCGTTCCTACCCCGCTCAACCACAATACCAACTAATTCATCCATATTAAAATCTTTTACAAACGGTTTTCCTTGCTTACTGTTTAGCCATACTTCTATCTCTTCACGAAACTGCTTAACAAATTTTCCCTGGGTACGATTGGTAATGCTCTCATTACGGAAAGAAGATGCCATATTTATGTCAGGTTCATTCTGAAGTCGCTTACGCAGCCAATTTTCTGATTTACCAACGTGTTTTTCTTCCGTGTGACCTCCTTCATTTTCATGAGATTCAAGATCACGCCGTTCTCCCTCTTCTTTGTTGCTTGTACTAAAATAGATGTTGGCCATCTGTAACGCTTTGGTTACAGACCATCCCATTCTTTTCGCAACTTTCGCTGCTATTTTTAACTTCAGTGAATCATGAGTAGCAGCCCAGACAACTACTGCACCTGAATGAGAAGCTCTCAGTGCAAGTCCACCACCACCAGCCCCAGGTGCAGTTGCAAATATTAAATCTATAGCAGTAAAAAGATTATTGACAAAACGTTTAAAGTCTTTTTCTTCTCCTTCTTTGTATCCTAATTCAATATAAATGCGTTCTGCTACATCAATAGTGAGTCCAGTGTAATCTAACCAATCTGGGGGTAGAACCCAACATTGAATACGCGGAGAAATTACATTTTCCTGTACCAATGATGTCAATTTTTGTTGATTCTGACTTCGCTGCACCACCCCTTCATTCTGCTGTACAACATGGGTCAACTCATGGGCAATTAACTCCTGTCCCCCTCGACTCCCAGGATTATATTCCCCCTGTCTAAAGAACACATCCTCTCCCGTGGTGAAAGCCCGCGCCTGAATTGGGCGATTCCTAGGTCGCGCTTCGCTATCGCAATTTTCGTTGACGAGCTAATAATCAATTTTATGGGATAATTTCTTTGAGAATTGATGAAACATCTTGTGGTTGAATTTTTAATTGATTGATACAAATTAATTTAACTTTTTGATGATTTTTGATATTAGATTCTAATGACCATTTCGCCATACTTGTAATCATTTTTTTTACAGGATCGTCTTGACTTTTCTTACTAGACAAAGCAGATATGATTCTAATAACATATTTTTCTGATCCTGTTGCCATAAAAGCAGACCATAAAATATCCAAAATACTGGAATTGTCAATAGGTATTTCTTCTAGATTTGGTGGAACTTGATCTTTAAAAAAATTAATCATATCTTGAATAGCTGGTTCGCTGTTTTGATATAAATTATTGAGATATTCTTGAGCTTCTGAAGTATTAGATAAAAAAATAGCTTCAATGATCACTTCTTTCTCTACAATAGTTAAATTTTGCAAAACTTGAGATAACCAATCTGCTATTTTATTAGAATTATCACGAAAGATAAAACTTAAAAAAAACATGATTGAGATTTGAGAAGTTTCTTCTTTTAAAAAACCCTTTTGACTCAAGCTTTTAATAAAAACTGGAATCAAATTTGGTTGAGGATTTTGATAATAGAAACTCATCCAATTTTCTATATTTTCAGCAGTAAAACTATCCATATTTATCTTATTACTCAACTTTTATGCCTATTTTGTAATATACAAGCTTTTGAAACCCTATATAGGGTTTGCTGAAAAAGTTATTGGTTAAGAGAGGGAACAGTGAACAGTTTCAGTGATATGAATATCCCAAAATTCACCCATCTAACTAGGACACATGGAACTATTTTGAGACACCATCGGCAAAAAATTGGCACTTTTTAAGCATCAAAAACTCTGAAACCTTTATCTGTTCTTCTTTCTACTCTTATTCAGCAAATCCTAGATGAAGATCCCAAATGGGTTCTATAGACTGATTTATGTTCCCGCCCGTCCTCCTAATTCTAGGTATCGTGCGTACACATTGCTTACATACATTTGACAGTTATTTCTGAGTAAGCTGTATTGCCCAGGATTACCCAAATCATTAACAGCTTGTCGCATGATGGGGTCATCTAAATTATTTCTTCCGTGACCTATTGTATAATTTCCAGCATTATCTTGTCCAAGACCGTTACGATCCATAAATCCAATATTAGCAGGATTCCCACCATCTTGAAAGAAGATATGCTCATGAAAAATTCCTCTATTTGGGATCACCCCACCCCGGCTCATACGACCTATTCCTCTGATGAAGCCTGCTAAAGGTCGCCTAGCAGTATATGCTCTTTGTATTGTTGATGTTTGTGTTTGAGATATCGAATGAAATTTAGGTTGGATTAATGCTCCTCCTTTTTCTTCCATTTTCTCTATTTGTCCAGGAGTGAGATCATCAGTTAATTGTCGCTGAATTTGAGAAGCTCCTCCTTGTTGTACAACATGAGTCAACTCATGGGCAATTAACTCCTGTCCCCCTCGACTACTAGGGTTATATTCCCCACCTCTAAAGAACAAATCCTGCCCTGTGGTAAATGCCCTTGCCTGAATTGATTGATTTAATTGGTCAGATACTGCATCATTGTGAACTTTTACTTGGCTGAAATCCACTCCTCCAAAGGCTTTTTCCATGGGTTGTCGGATGTTTTCATCTAATGGCTGTCCGCTACCCCTTGCCCCTTGAATACTAGTTTCTAGATTAGGTGTTGCGGCTATTTCCCCTTTCAGAGATTTACCTTGAAGTTGTTCTTCTTCTGGTAATTCCTCACGCTGAATGGTATCGGAAATGGACTTAGCTTGAAGTTGTTCTTCTTCTTCCGGTAATTCCTCACGTTGAATGGTATCGGAAATAGACTTAGCTTGAATAGGTTCTTCCTCAAACGGCGCAACTTCCTCACGTTGAATGGTGTTGGAAATAGACTTAGCTTGAACTTGTTCTTCCTCTTCCGGTACTTCCTCTCGTTGCACTGTTTGACCTTGAGCCGACTGCACGGGTACAGGAGAATTAATCTGCTGTACTACCTGAGATGCTACCTGATCTGCTTCTTGCTCATATTTATCACCAGGTTGACCGATAGTTAACTTCGTTTGAATCGGTGGTGGTGGTTCTGTAGCAGGAGCATTTACGGGGATATTCGGGTAAGTGGGTCTATTATACCATGGAACATCCGCTGATCCTTGCTGATAATAATTAGTAGGTTCACCGCTATTTAACTGAGTTTGAATCGGTGGTGGTGGTTCTGTACCAGGAGCATTTACGGGTATATTCGGGTAAGTAGGTCTATTATACCATGCAACGTCCGCTGATCCTTGCTGATAATAATTAGTAGGTTCACCGCTATTTAACTGAGTTTGTATCGGTGGTGGTGGTTCTGTACCGGGAGCATTTACGGGTATATTCGGGTAAGTAGGTCTATTATACCATGCAACATCCGCTGATCCTTGCTGATAATAATTAGTAGGTTCACCGCTATTTAACTGAGTTTGTATCGGTGGTGGTGGTTCTGTACCGGGAGCGTTTACTGGAATATACGGTAAATTATATCTATTATACTGAGACTGTTCATGGTCAGCATCTAAATCCACATTTTCCTGTCCAGAAGAGGAATGGGACTGGTCTAGCTGAATATCAAAGGCGCGAGTCTGGTATAGATTCTGGACTGGGGTATAAGTAGACTGAGATGGATGTTTCTTTTGAATATGTTGTCGATTGTTCATTTTCTACACCTCGCAGCTTCACAGGGGATTGAATAAAATTATAATGTATTAATTGTCCTTTATGGTCAAATCTGGTCAAAAACTTGTATTGTTTCCATAAGTAGGCGAACTAAACAAAGTACAGGGAAGCTATTATAGGTTTGGGATAGTTTAGTCTTTTACAGAATGCGATTCCTAGGTCGCGCTTTGCTATCGCAATTTTTCTCAATGAGCTAATAATTAAAAACAATGATCTTATTTTTATACAAAAATAGTAGCACTGAGAATAAATATAAACATGGTGCGTTACATTTTATTAACGCACCCTACAGGATTGGCGATTCCTACTTATAAATCATGAGCCTTAAAATAAATTACAGGGTTGGGACTAGAAATATCAACCATGATCTCACTAGTACCTCTCGGCATAAATACGCCTACCTTTCTCAAGGGTTTCAAATCACAGACTTTTCAGCAACTTTAATGGTGGGTTTACTTACGCCAACCTGTACTAGCCCATTTTTGAATATTCCAAAATCCCCCCATAACTATCCAAGAGACACACCCCCTCTAAAATATTTTCATCAGTTTTAAGGATTAATTAGATTGTAATACCAAGATTTGCGGAATGTACGCTATAACTGATATCTTGCACTAGTAGCAACCAGCCAAAAAAGGTAGTTTTTTAGGGTTTAGTACCATGAAAAACTAATGGTTTCGGTGGCTATTGAAAAGGTGCAAAATTTTAATTATAAAGGAAAAATGAACCAATAGCGTTCTAGTGCGACCTCTGGTTCGTCAGCAAAAAAATGATTTTTTTTATGGGAATTTAGATATTCCA
Source organism: Aphanizomenon flos-aquae FACHB-1287 (assembly GCF_014698755.1). Taxonomy (GTDB): domain Bacteria; phylum Cyanobacteriota; class Cyanobacteriia; order Cyanobacteriales; family Nostocaceae; genus Dolichospermum; species Dolichospermum flosaquae. Next base: position 51,914 of record NZ_JACJTO010000029.1, read on the forward strand.
AATAATATCGAATTGCCTGACATTGTTGCTGATTAAATCCAGAAACTCGTTCCATAAATCTGTGAACTTTTTGATTAGAATTGGATAGCTCTTTGATCAAGAATTGACTTAGATCAGACTGAAGTTCGTTAGACTCTTGTTGGATATAGCATAATTTATTTAAGTCATCCGCCTCTACTGGAAGCGTTAAATACTGAACGGTCACATCTGGTAAAATATCAGTTTCTTCAAATTCCCGAATAACAATTGATAAATATGCTGGGAGATAAAATCGGAATGCAACTGGTGTCAAAAATGAAAGGGCAGAATTTTCTTTAATAAGTGTTTCTTGCGACAATTCACTCCAATGTTTACCCACAAAGGCTTGCTGAATATCTACACATTCCAAGTGGTAGCCAGTATTGTCGTATACTAAGTTCAAATCACCGGGATAAGTCAGTAGCTGAAAACTACTCATGAGTTTCTTTAAAACAATTGATGAACTAATCATGATTTTTGTTAATCAGTTTCTTTACGATTAAGGCACCGGAATCAAGTTGCGGGGTGGAAAGAGCCGACTTCCTTCCGAAATGATCAGATAAGTGATCAGTGCCGCTCCTGTCAGTCCTGTAATTGCCGACATTTTTTTCAAGAAGTCAGAAGACATCTCCGGTTGAGGTTGAGGTGCTTTAGATGTTTGCGCTTGAGGTTGCGGTGCTTTTACATGATCACGAGCTCGCTGACAAATCTTAATACTATTGATGGCGATTTCAAGAGCTTCTTTATGTCCAGCATCGCCCCCTCGGAAGCATTTCTTATTAATTCGGTTGCGAGCAGCAATGCACCTTGAGTTATTTTCAATGCGCTCTTCTAACTCTTCGATAGTCTGGGATTTTTTACAACTTCGAGGCTTGTTTTTACACCATTCATTTACTTCATTTTGAAGTTGTCGATGTTCTCCATGTGTGCAATCTCCGGGCGGATGTATTCCTGAAGCCGCGCTAGGACTTGGTTGGCGTTGAAGCAATTGATCAGTTGATTTGGCGAAATTTATTGATGAGGTTTTATTCACTACTTCTGCCTCTTCAGCTTCACAAGCATCACATTTTCTCTGAACGCTGATGCCTGCACGGCGCTGTAGAGAAGATCCACCCACCTGCTGGACAACATGAGTAAGCTCATGGGCAATCAATTCTTGTCCTCCTCGACTACTAGGGTTATATTCCCCACCTCTAAAGAACAAATCCTGCCCTGTGGTAAATGCCCTTGCCTGAATTGATTGATTTAATTGGTCAGATACTGCATCATTGTGAACTTTTACTTGGCTGAAATCCACTCCTCCAAAGGCTTTTTCCATGGGTTGTCGGATGTTTTCATCTAATGGCTGTCCGCTACCCCTTGCCCCTTGAATACTAGTTTCTAGATTAGGTGTTGCGGCCATTTCCCCTTTCAGAGATTTACCTTGAAGTTGTTCTTCTTCCGGTACTTCCTCACGCTGAATGGTATCGGAAATGGACTTAGCTTGAAGTTGTTCTTCCTCTTCCGGTGGAGCGTCCTCTCGTTGCACTGTTTGACCTTGAGCCGACTGCACGGGTACAGGAGAATTAATCTGCTGTACTACCTGAGATGCTACCTGATCTGCTTCTTGCTCATATTTATCACCAGGTTGACCGATAGTTAACTTCGTTTGAATCGGTGGTGGTGGTTCTGTACCGGGGGCATTTACGGGGATATTCGGGTAAGTAGGTCTATTATACCATGGAACATCCGCTGATCCTTGCTGATAATAATTAGTAGGTTCACCGCTATTTAACTGAGTTTGTATCGGTGGTGGTGGTTCTGTACCAGGAGCGTTTACGGGTATATACGGTAAATTATATAGCTTATACTGAGACTGTTCATGGTCAGCATCTAAATCCACATTTTCCTGTCCAGAAGAGGAATGGGACGGTTGTTGCTGAATATCAAAGGCGCGAGTCTGGTATAGATTCTGGACTGGGGTATAAGTAGACTGAGATGGATGTTTCTTTTGAATATGTTGTCGAGTGTTCATTTTCTACACCTCGCAGCTTCACAGGGGATTGAACAAAATTATAATGTATTAATTGTCCTTTATGGTCAAATCTAGTCAAAAACTTGTATTGTTTCCATAAGTAGGCAAGCTAAACAAAGTACAGGGAAGCTATTATAGGTTTTGGATAGTTTAGTCTTTTACACAACGCGATTCCTAGGTCGTGCTTCGCTATCGCATTTTTTCTCAATGAGCTAATAATCAAAAACAATGATTTTATTTTTATACAAATATAGTAGTACTGAGAATAAATATAAGCATGGTGCGTTACATTTTATTAACGCACCCTACAGGATAGGCGATTCCTACTTATAAATCATGAGTCTTAAAATAAATTACAGGGTTGGGACTAGAAATATCAACCATGATCTCACTAGCCCATTTTTGAGTATTCAAAAATCCTCCCATAACTTCCTTTGCATCATCAGGATTCCACCAAGCAATATTTTCAAACTCTTCAGAAGTAAAGGGACGAAATCCCTGTTTTAATGGTTTTACATATCCAGCATTTTTTAAAAAAGAATTTAGATCCTTTTTATTCAAAACTAATCGAATAAGAATGAGTTTGTCAATACCAGATTCATTATGAACTTGGATATTTTGACTACTTGGAGGTAACTTAATACGAGCTAAACTTTCAATTTCGGATGTTTCCAACTTAGCCTCCTTTTTCTGCCAAACATCACTACAAGACAGTATTAGGGAACTAAGTATAATCAGGCTGATTACTTGCTTGAATATTTTCATCGTTGCTTACGGTTAGGTATATCACCCACTAATGATCTATCACGTCGCTCATCCATTCGTCCACCATCACGATCATTAGCTACGTCTGAAATAGGGGTAGGAGATTTGGCAGTATCAGTCCAATTAATACTTATAGAAGAATTTGTTCCGTTAACTTCGTATTCTTGAGCTAGTCCAGTCTTGTGCAATTCTCCTAGAGATTCATCACTGACTGTGACAAGTCCAATGGTCACAGATTTACCTTCTTTAATAATTCAGGTTGGACAAAATTAGACGTTTTCACTAGTTTCATAAGAACAACAAGTTCCTGGTCCAAAAGACAGTACATTACCATCTGGTGTATAGAGAAACCAATGATTATAGTTCTGGGAGTAAATTGCAAAAAGTTTTAGGACAACCTGATGTTCAAAGGCAAAAACCACATCCCAGGCAGGAGGTATCAGATCAACAGACTGTAATGTAAGATTTTCTAAGCGATGGACGGCAACTTCCAAGTTATTTCTCTCATCTTCTGAAGCCGCAAAAATTTTATCTCCTTCTTCCACTCGCCATGCACAATTATATAGCCATAAATGCCATTCTCCATGAATTTTTTGCTGCTCATTATTGGATGGTAATGGTTGACCAAATTCTATGGTCGGAAAGCTGCCATATCCTAAAGAAACACCCCATGCTTTTTGTCCTAATAACTGATTAACTTTTGCTTGTACTTCTTGTATATTCATATCACAAATTTATAATGGTTTATTTATTTCCAAACATTTCTACGCCTTCTTCTACTATATCGTGATAGCCATAATCCTGACCACTAATAGCATCATGTAAACGGCGGATCTCTCCGTTGGAAAGTTTTCTACCTATACGTCTTTCGATCTCACGAATAGCATCTGCGCCCCATTATATGAAAAATCGCCTTGTATCCCCTACATTCCTAGTTCCACAAAACGCGATTCCTAGGACTCGCTTGACAATCAAGACAGTCGCTACGAGGCTATCGTAGTGCGATAGCGAAGCGATCCTGCAAGCAGATCGCACTAAATCATTACAGCAGTTTGAGATCAAAAGCGGTACAAAGATGGTAAACTTTAAAGATGGAAAAAAAAGAAAATAATTGAGATATATATGGCAGCAGCATATTCGACTGATATAAGACAAA
>NZ_JACJTO010000003.1 GCF_014698755.1 Aphanizomenon flos-aquae FACHB-1287
TTTGTCTTATATCAGTCGAATATGCTGCTGCCATATATATCTCAATTATTTTCTTTTTTTTCCATCTTTAAAGTTTACCATCTTTGTACCGCTTTTGATCTCAAACTGCTGTAATATCTATTTTAGATTTTTCCCAATCCAATCCGATCTAGGTTTTTGAGATCAGACGAATTTTCTGGGAATTCCGCCGTCCTTATTTCTACACCTCTAGGCTTCTAGCTCAGGAATTACAGCTATTGAATTATTTAATAACTACATCATACATGATTTTTCTGTTACCTCTCCTAAAAATGTTAGTGTAGAAGGTGAAAATCAATTTGTGATTTCTTTGTGTTTTCCCGTAACTATTCTGCTGTATTTCTGAGTTTAGCTGTTTTACTATCTTCCTTAACAGCCTGTACCAACAGTCGATCTGCTAAAAACCTAGAACAGTCCTTAGCTGCTGACCCTCGGCTGCAAAATAATCCTGTTCCCTTTGGCACACCTCAGATTCAGGAAGTAACACCAAACCCAAACACATCAACAATCAAATTACCGGCTGATTTTCCTCCGGATATCCCCATTTATCCTAACGCCAAACTAGAGGAAGTTACACCAGCTAATTCCCAAAATAAAATATCAATTCGTTGGCAAAGTGCAGATCCTAGTAATTTAATTACCAGCTTTTACCGTCAGCAATTACCAGCTAAAAACTGGCAGATTATCCAACAGCCTCCAGATGATGTGGAGGGCGCTTTTTCCGCGCGACGCAATGGTTTACTCATTAACCTCACAATTCAGCCACAGACCGTTACTCAAGCCGCACCCAATCAACCCCAAACAGCTACTAAATTATTAATTGAATATTCGTCTAATTCTCAGGACACATCAACTCAAGCGATTAAACCATTAGATAATTCCCAATTGACCGATCCAGTGTTACCTAATGGTAATAATCCTAACATAGCAACTCCGCCAACTATCCAGCCAACCAACCAACTTGAAACCTTCACAACTCAGGAATTTACGGATATTCAAAAAGCACCACCAGAATGGCGATCGCACATTCAAGATTTAGCTACATTAGGTGTTTTATCTATCCAACCCAAAGGAACTAAGGAATTTCTTCCCGACAAAATTATTACCCGTCGAGAATATGCTCGTTGGCTAGTTGCAGCTAATAATGCTATGTATGCTAACATTCCAGCCAAAAAAATCCGGTTAGCATTCCCTAACACTCAACCAGCTTTTAGGGATATCCTCACTAAAGATCCTGATTTTCTAGTTATTCAAAGTTTAGCAGAAGCAGGTTTAATTCCTAGCTCCTTATCTGGAGATGCTACAGCGGTTTTATTTCGTCCTGATGCTCCCCTTACACGAGAACAATTAATCCTGTGGAAAGTTCCTTTAGATACTCGTCAAGCCTTACCCTCAGCTAATTTAGAAGCCGTTAAACAAACTTGGGGTTTTCAAGATACAGGCAATATTCAACCCCAAGCATTAAAAGCAATTTTGGCTGACTTCCAAAACGGCGAACAATCAAATATTCGTCGAGTTTTTGGTTATACAACACTATTTCAACCGAAAAAACCCGTAACTCGTGCGGAAGCTAGTGCAGCTTTGTGGTATTTCGGTACTCAAGGTGAGGGAATATCAGCAACGGAAGCTTTAAAATTGAAGAATTAATTGGTTTCTATTGATTAATTTTTCAATTAACCCACACCTTAAGAATGGGATTGTTAATTTATTTTTTCAGGTGTAGCTGTTGGTGTAGCTGTTGGTGTAGCTGTTGGTGTAGTTGTTGGTTTAGTTGTTGGTGTAGCTGTTGGTGTAGCTGTTGGTGTAGTTGTTGGTTTAGTTGTTGGTTTGGCTGTTGGTTTAGTTACCCGTTCATTAATAATAGCTTGAACTTCGGCATTGAGTTTCTGACGAAGTTGTAAATCAGCAATCCCAGTTTCTGAAAGTTGATGTTGCTTCTGGTACTCCTTTACTAACTCTTCTAACTGAGGACTGTAAAATTGATTACGGGGAAGTAGAGTTTTTGGTTTAAGTACAGTATTCAAATTACTTTGTAGAATTTCGACGATCATAGCAGCTTGATCTTGAGTTTGGGGACCTGCTTTCCCGTCCACCTTCAACTTGTAGCCTGTTTGAAATTGAGTGATGGCCTTTTTAGTTTCCTCATCAGTTAGAGGATCTTTTGTAACTTTAACGTTATAACCCAATCCCCGTAGTACAGATCGGAATTCATCTGGTTTATAATTGCGTTGACGGGCTGCAAAAGCTACGTCCGAAGCTGCAACACTAGCTGCGACCATACAGGCTAAAGCTATAGTTACTCTGGATTTATCAAAACCACACCACATCATAAAAACTCCTTGGTATTAAATGCTTGCTAAATAAAGATTAGCAGGTATTTTTGAAATTTTTTAACTTGTGGCTTAATAATTTAGTTCTTACAGCAGTTTGAGATCAAACGCGGTACAAAGAGGGTAAACTTTAAAGATGGAAAAAAAAGAAAATAATTGAGATATATAGCAATCCTAAATGATTTATGAGAAAACACCATAGTTATGAAGTTTAGGGAAGTCAAAAATTTGACAATTAATTGAGAGTTCAAATAACGCTTTAACTACGGCGAAAGAATGACAGAAAAAATAAAACTCTCTGATTAGTCGTTTTGCTTGCAACCAAATATCTTCCACCGGATTCTGTTGTGGTGCATTTGGGGCAAATCTCAAGCAGGTAATCAGCCATTTTTCTTTTTCAAGTTCACGATTTAATGAATCTAAATAATCTTGAATTTCTTGTGAACGGTGATAACTTGCACCATCCCAGATTATTAAAAGTTTGGCTTTGCTGACGCTGTTGGCGGAGGTATTCTACAAAATTAATTGTGTTTTTAGTATCACCTTTTTCAGCCGCATAAGTGATAAATTCTTTGGTTTTATAATCCAATGCAATGCTTTTTTATAGGTACTAATAAAGCCAGATGAGACACTTAATATTGGCATTATCTCTTCATGTTTGTATCCAGATAGGAGCATTTTTACTGCGGTAGCCCGCTTGATTTCACGCGGTTAGTTACTATTTTTGATAAAATCTGCTAATAACTGCATCCACATCCTCACACCTACACCTTAGTTTTAAACGTTACTTTTTATCTATATCAGTATTTTCTCATGAATGATTCCGGATTGCTATAATTGTCGGGAATTAGTTAGGTCATTATTAAGATTATCTCCTAATAAGCGGAATTATTATCAACAGGGTGAGAGAGCTATGAGGCTTATTTTATCTGCATCTTAACCATTTTTGTCATCCCGTAAGGCATAATTCTCAATCTTTTCACGAGGAAAAGGACGGACAAAAAAAGGAATATCTTTGAGCTTAACTTCAGTTTCAGCAGTCCATTTAATTTGTTCACTCATGGATTTTCAGGGTGTTATTTTGAATATTAGAGATTTCGATTTATGCACAGTTAAAAAAATACAGTATTTTTCAGATATTTGTACCCAACTTTTGTTTTTCTCTTCTTTCTTCCTTTGCGACTTTGCGCCTTTGCGTGAGATATAAAATATAGTTCACGAACATCGCTATAACATCGTTACCAGGTTTAACCTAGTAACGATATGTAAAGACAATTATCTTAACCTTGCGCTACAGGTTCTTTCGCTAAAAACTTCTCCAATTCAGTCAAAGCATCAGCATCAACCTTAGTCTGCATTGGACAGAATTTAGGTCCACACATTGAACAAAACTCAGCGGTTTTATAGATATCTGCCGGTAAAGTTTCATCGTGATATTCCTTCGCTCTTTCTGGGTCTAAAGATAACTCAAATTGACGATTCCAGTCGAAATTATAGCGAGCTTTAGAAAGTTCATCATCCCTATCTCTAGCACCTGGCCGATGTCTCGCAATATCCGCAGCATGAGCCGCAATTTTATACGCAATTAAGCCATTACGTACATCCTCGGCATTAGGTAAACCTAAATGTTCTTTAGGTGTTACATAACACAGCATCGCTGTTCCGTACCAGCCCGCCATAGCCGCCCCAATAGCGGAGGTAATATGGTCATAACCAGGAGCAATATCTGTAACCAAAGGACCAAGAACATAGAAAGGTGCTTCTGAACACTCTTCCATTTGTTTGCAGACATTGAACTCAATTTGATCCATAGGTACATGACCTGGTCCCTCTACCATCACCTGTACATCATGTTCCCAAGCTTTACGGGTGAGATTTCCCAAGGTTTTCAGTTCCGCCAACTGGGCTTCATCGGACGCATCATGGGTACATCCTGGGCGCAGGGAGTCGCCTAAACTGAAAGAAACATCATATTTCTTAAAAATCTCAATGATGTCGTTAAAATGGGTATACAGCGGGTTTTGTTTATGGTGATGTAACATCCACCGCGCCAAAATTCCGCCACCACGAGAAACAATACCAGTAATTCGGTTTCTGACTAAAGGTAAATGTTCAATTAAAATCCCCGCGTGGATAGTTTGATAGTCAACCCCTTGCTGGGCGTGCTTTTCGATAATGTGTAGAAAGTCATCAGCAGTCAGATTTTCAATTGTTCCGTGAACACTTTCTAAAGCTTGGTAAACTGGAACAGTCCCAATGGGAACAGGAGAAGCATTGATAATTGCGGTACGAATTTCGTCTAAATTACCACCACCTGTAGACAAATCCATCACCGTATCAGCGCCATATTTTACCGCCAAATTAAGTTTATCAACCTCTTCCTGCAAATTGGAAGAATTAGGAGAAGCACCGATATTAGCGTTAACTTTACATTTAGAAGCGATACCAATAGCCATCGGTTCTAAATTTGTGTGATTAATATTTGCGGGGATAATCATCCGCCCCCGTGCTACTTCAGCGCGGATAAGTTCAGCCGGCAGATTTTCCCGCTTGGCTACGTATTGCATTTCTTCAGTGATTACACCCTGACGAGCGTAGTGCATTTGCGATACGTTATCTTGCCCACGTCTCTTAGCTACCCATTCTGTACGCATATCCAATTCCTCAATAAACAGCTTCCCTCCGCTGGTATTATCCAGACTCAGGTGTTAAGGGTTTGATCTCAGCTTAGTTTCCTAAGCACCCCTAGCATGATGTAGATTGTAGCATTTTCGTGATCTTTGGGGGAGGGTGATGATAAATCGTGAGGATGTTTGTCCGTTATAATGGTTTTGTAGTGAAATATCACAAGGCACGATAAAACATGAACATGACTGAAATAAGTAGTGAGACAGATATTATCGAAAATTTTAAAGATGACGAAGACGAAAATATTCCATTTAAATACTCTATAACTAGTTATGGAGCAGATTACCCTGTTGATAGTCTGGTCAAACGACTGGAAAATGGGAGTATATATATTCCCTCATTACAACGTCATTATGTCTGGAAATTAGATCAAGCTTCACGTTTTATAGAATCTCTTTTAATTGGATTACCTGTTCCAGGAATCTTTTTTTCAAAAGAGAAAGAAACGGGAAAACTATTAGTAATTGATGGACAGCAAAGATTAAGGACTCTTCAATATTTTTATCATGGCATTTTTCAACCAAGTGACAAAAAATTTGGTCTTAAAGATGTACAAAAGCAATTTGAAGGATGCACTTATGATTCTTTGGAAGAGGAAGATCGTCGGCGATTAGATGACTCAATTATACACGCCACAATTGTCACTCAAGATGAACCATCTGAGGATGATAGCAGTATTTATCATATTTTTAAAAGACTGAATACAGGCGGTACTGTCTTAAAAGCTCAAGAGATTCGTTCTTCTATTTATCATGGTGAATTTAATGATTTATTAAAAGATATGAATAATCATCCTGCATGGCGATCTATATATGGCAGAACTGATAAAAATATGCGCGATGAAGAAATGATTCTCCGGTTTCTTGCACTTTATTTTAAATCTGATGAATACAAGAAACCAATGACAGAATTTCTTAATGAATTTATGGGTAAAAATCGCCATCTTAAAATTTATTCCAGTCAAGAAATTAAACAGAAATTTGAAACCACTATTAAAACTATCTATGATTGCATTGGCGGTAAGGCATTTAAACCAAAAAGAAACTTAAATGCTGCTGTATTTGATGCAGTAATGATAGGTATTGCCCGTCGTTTAGAAAATGGTGAGATTAAAGACATTGATTCACTATCTTTAAAGTATGAAGCACTGCTTAATGATCATGATTTTCAAGTAGTAACAACGAATACGGCTCGTACTTCTGAAGTAGGAATTGTCAAAGAAAGAATTAAATTGGCGACTGAGGCTTTTACTGAAATAAAATGAAGAATAATGAGGTGATACGGGCTAAACAAAAACTTGACAAAGTATTTGCCAAAATTGATCAACTACCAAAAGAGGATATTGAATTACAAGCTCATTGGGCAAAATATTTATGTATATTAGTTTCAGGATTTTTAGAAAATTCTGTGCGATCAATATATAGTGAATATGCAAAAAAGGTTTCTAAATCTACTAAACTTACTAACTTTGTAGAAAGTAAATTGAAGGATTTACAAAACCCTAGAATGGACAAAATACTTCAGTTAACGGGATCATTTAGTCGAGAATGGCAATCTAATCTGGAAAAAGCTACGGAAGGTGAATTAAAAGATGCAATTAATAGTATTGTTGCTAATAGAAATAATATCGCCCATGGTGAAGATTCGCGTATAACCTATGCAAGAATAAAAGACTACTATGAAAAAGCTATTAAGGTCATTAACATGATTGAAAATCAGTGTAACCTCTAGTGTAGTTATGATCTTTTATACTCACCTCAAGCTTCATCAGTATTAACACTTCAATGACGCAATTATTGTATTCCTGGGCTATTGTAGAACTTTAGTATCACAATAATATTTATACACTTATATATTCCTGTTTTTTACCCCACATTGAGACACAGGAGCTTATTGACACAATCAGAGCTAAAGCCTCCGAGCTTTCTTTACCCTTACCGGATATTCCTGATGGCCCTATCAGTCCAGCCAAAATCATGTATTTTTGTAAATGTGGCAAAAACCTCCAGCAATATCGCTCAACAAAGATCACAAACTGCGATAATTTAAGAACAGCTTTTGGATTCATCCATGTACCGTGAGACAACCGGGAACTTATCCAGCACCGGATAAAAGCTTGGGTGACTATTCGTGACAAAGATACGAGTAATCACAAACTGTTAAACCTGTAATTAGTTTCGTCTAAAACAGGCTAATTAAAACCAAGAATCCCCAGTCTGTAAAGGTTTGGGAATGTCTAAAAAAATTTAAAAAAGCTTTGGCAACTGATCTTAGGTGAACTATGGCACAACGGACTAGGTTGGGAGACGTTCTCAGACCCTTAAATGCTGAGTATGGTAAAGTAGCCCCAGGTTGGGGAACAACACCTTTAATGGGTGTATTTATGGGTTTATTTCTCGTATTTCTGCTCATTATCCTTCAAGTTTATAACAAGTCTCTGTTAATTCAGGATGTGCTTGTTGATTGGCGCAGTTTAGGCGGTTAAGGCTATCCAGCCATCAAGCTAACATGATTACCTACCCGGCTTGTCCGGGTTTTTTTATGATTCAAAAAAAACGCCTAAAAATAGCGATAAAATTAGTCTAAGTCCCCAAGCCATAGGGTAGCTGTGGCGGTTTTTCAGTCTACAGGAGAAAATAATGAATATATTTGGTATCGGTTTGCCAGAAATGGCTGTAATCATGGTGGTCGCATTATTAATCTTTGGACCTAAGAAGTTACCGGAAATTGGTCGGAGTTTTGGGAAAACTATTCGCAGTTTTCAAGAAGCTTCTAATGAATTTCAAAGCGAATTTAAACGAGAAACTGAACAATTAAAGGAAACTGTCCAAACAACTGCCGAATTAGAACACAAACACATTGAAGCTGGAAAAACCCAGCCGGAAAACATACAAGGATGAAAGATGAAGAACTAAAATCAACGGCTTTGGTGATTCCCCAGCTAATTGTTGGTCTGGGAAACCCAGAACCCAAATATGACCAAACTCGTCATAATATTGGCTTTGCAGCTATAGATACTTTAGCTCGCGCTTGGCAAATTTCTCTGGCTGAAAATCGCAAGTTTCAGGGCGACTTTGGTGAGGGAAATACACTGGGTCAGGGTAAAATCCGCTTACTTAAGCCTTTAACCTATATGAACCGTTCAGGACAAGCTATTCAATCTGTTACCAATTGGTATAAATTACCGCCTGAATCAGTATTAGTCATTTATGACGATTTAGATTTACCTTTGGGTAAAACTCGATTACGCTTATCCGGTTCTGCTGGTGGACATAATGGGATGAAAAGCATTATTTCTCACCTAAATACCCAGAATTTCCCCAGATTACGGATTGGTATAGGTAAACCAAAGGGCGCAATAGACGGAGATAATTCTCATACTGTTTCTCATGTTTTAGGGCGATTTTCCGCTACTGAAAATCAAGTCATGTCTCAAGTCTTAAACTTTGTGGTTGACTGTGTTGAATTTAGTTTTAAACAGGGAGTAGAAAAGGCAATGAATCTTTGTAATACTAAGAATTTTACTAATATTGATTCTTAAATGATTTTAGTTTCAGATTGATTTTTATTGTGTCTGGAAAAAATTTAAGTATTGTGGGCATTGTCTAGTCTACGTATATTTAAAAATTCAATATTAGTCCTCTCAAATTTCTCATTAAGTGGGAAACGAGAGTAGCTTTAACCCTGAGAGGGAAACTATACACCTTGACAATTGCCATACTTTTCGCTACAATTACTAAATAAGCAAGCACAATGCTTTCAGCAGAGTGTATGGTGGCTGTTTGGCACAGCCTTCACGAGTGAAAATCTCTTAATAATCTCAGCTTCTAAAGATGCTGAGAGTGTCAATTTCTATAAATATGGCTTTCATAATATACATCTAAATTTATGGACTTAGAACCCGCTACGGTGATTGGAATTTCTTTTTGCGCGGCGTTAGTTGCTATTACTGGTATGGCAATTTACACATCTTTTGGCCCTCCAAGCCAGCAATTAGATGATCCTTTTGATGAACATGATGATTAATAAGGTTTGGGCAATTTGTTGAGTTATCTCTAGGTTTCAAGTCCTCGATTTCTTTAAGAAGTCGGGGACTTTGCTATTCAGAAATTATTAAAAATTCCTATGTGTTTAACTATGGATTTGAGAATATTCTGAGAGAACGCGGCTAATCTCTTCAATAACAATAGGTTTAGTGATAAATTTGTTCATTCCTGCATCTAAACATAATTGATGATCTGCTTCTAAAGCATTAGCTGTTAAAGCAATAATATAAGGTTGATTTTGAGAAGATTGACGAATTATTTTTGTAGCTGTAACTCCATCCATTTCTGGCATTTGCATATCCATAAGAATTATATCATAAAATTGATTTTCTAACATGGCTAATACTTCTAGTCCATTGTTAGCAATATCGGCGATATAACCAAGTTTTTTGAGTGTAAATATGGCAACTTTTTGATTAACTAGATTATCTTCTGCTAGGAGAATTTTTAATGGAGATAGGTATTTTATATCTTTAGTTTGAGGTGGTTGTGAGGAATCTTTCGGTATTAATTCACAAGATAAAACAGCTTTAGCAATAAATGTAAAATGAAATATTGAACCTTGGTGATAGTTATTTTTATTTGCTATCCAATCATCAGGAGGATTACCAGCAATGTTTCCTAAACTTTCTACCCAAATTCTTCCTCCCATTAAATTAACTAAACTTTTACTAATAGCTAAACCTAAACCTGTACCCCCATATTTGCGACTAATGGACGCATCAGCTTGAGTGAAAGGTTGAAATAGTTTTTGCAAGCGATCGCCATCAATGCCGATTCCTGTATCTTTAATACTAATCATTAATTGATATTGTGTACACTCTTGATCATCAGCAATTAATTGACTATTAGCTGACAAATAAACGCCACCAGCAGGAGTAAATTTAATTGCATTACCGATCAGATTTAATAATACTTGACGTAGACGTGAACCATCTCCTAAAAGATAAACAGGAATATGAGGATCAATGGAATATTGCATATTAATTTTTTTGATATCTGTTTGTGTAGAGAGAAGATTACATACAGATTTAATAATATCTTTTAATTTAAACGGATGTGCTTCTAATTGCAAATTTCCTGATTCAATTTTTGAGAAATTAAGAATATCATTAATAATGGTTAAAAGTGAGTTACCACTATCTCGAATCGTATAAACAAAATCTTTTTGTTCTTCTGTGAGATTTGTCTCACAGAGGAGTTGTATCATCCCAATAATACCATTCATCGGGGTGCGAATTTCGTGACTCATATTGGCAAGAAATTCACTTTTGGCTTTAGTTGCAGAGGCTAATTGGATATTAGAAACCGCAAGTTGTTCGTTAATTTCTGTTAGTTTAGCTTCGATACTTTCTCTTTTTATTAACTCCTCTTGCAGTATTTGAGTATTTTCTTGAATTTTATTAGCCATGCGATCAAATGCTACAGAAACTTGTACAAGTTCATCTGAACCTGATAATCTAGTTCTGACATTGAAATTGCCTTCGGCTAAACTATTACTAGCAGCAACTAACTGAGAAATTCGCCGAGTTAGAGTTAATTCAAAGAAAAACCATAACCCTAAACAAAATATAATTAATGAACCATTAAATATTAGCGATCGCTTTAAAGCATCACTATAAGCGTGTTGTTTATCCCGTTTGAGATCATATTCAAAAAACAAAATTCCTAATCTAGAAGGGCGGATTTCGTTAGTTAAAACCTGTAAAAAAATTGGATAAATAGCAATCAGCTTTTGCTTATTCTCGGCAAATAGCACTTTTCCTGAAAGTTTTTTTCGCGCAGCAACGAACTCAGCATTATAAGTGGCCGCAACTGAGTTACTAATAGGAGTATCTTGAAGTTCGTAACGGTTAGACAGGTGAATAATATTGCGATCATCAATTAACATGACTAAATTGAGATTTGGATCACTACCAAGTTGACTAATAATCGTAATGTCTGCATCTTCAATATTTGATCTACGATATAAATAATCTAAGATTCTTGATGTTTGTCCTGCTGAAATTTGTACATAATTTTTAGTATTTATTTCTGTTTTTATATAAGCTTCGGAAACTTCTCGATTAAAAGAAATTATTCCCATTAATCCACCACATAAAATTAAAACTGCCGGAATTGAAAATCTTAAAGGTAGGGGAAAATTTCTCATGACTTTTTCTCTACTTTATAATTTGGCATTTTTAACAAACCGATCATCAAGAATACTTGCAGGATCAATTGTTTTTGGCATTAATTTATTTTCTACCATTATCTTTACAAGTTTTTTCATACCATTCACCAATGTAGGATCACTTTTATTGAGTAATTTTTGATTTTGTATTAAGTTGGGTTGATCTAATCCTTTGAAGGCCTCTAAAATTTGTTTTGGGGTTACTTTGGTGCGTTTAGCCATACGAATAGCTGCATCATGGGGATTTTTTGCTAAATAATCTAAAGCTCGAAATCTTCCATTTATTAATGATTGAATGCTATCATAATTATTAGCGATCGCCTCCGTATTAATAGCGAGAACATCGACAATTTCTCCGGGAATTTGACTACTATCAAATAATAATTTTGCCCCCGATGCTAATAATTTAATTCTGGCTGGTCCAAAGGTAACAACAGCATCTACTTTCCCTTGTTTATAGGCTTGTTCATGTTCTATAAGTTCTAAAGAAACTAACTGAATGTCTTTAATAGACATCTGATTTTTTTCCAAAGCTCGATCAATAAAAAAAGCTCCTAAAGCAGTTGATTCTACACCCACTCGTTTACCTTTCAAGGCTTTTATATCAGTAATTTCTGGTTTTCCTAAAATTACATCTCCACCATTAGAAATATCCATAATGGTAATAATCTTAATATTTTCTTGGGTTGCTGCCAAAACCAAAGCTTGATCAATTGATAACCCTGCACCTTCAATTTCATGATTGCGATAAGCCCGGACTTCTTCTGTTCCTGAAGGATAATCTACCAATTTAATTAGCTTTTGGTCATAATAACCTAAATCACGGGCTAGATATAAGGTTTCATATCCTGTCCAAAGATTAGCACCAATGCGTAACGGTGGTGAGATATGGGTGGTGCAATTTGTGAGAGTAATTACTAAAGCCACTATAATCATATTCAAAGTAAAATATTTTAAGAATTTCATTGTCAGTCTTTACCAGTAATTTATGTAATGAACTACCCCATTTTACTTTCTATATCCCCGCAAGTTGAGATTCTTGACGTATTTTTTGACCTAGTTGCTTCATACTTTCAGCAGTCTTGCGTTTGCTGGTATTTGAATTTTTCTGCTCCGTCCCCAAAAAAATAACCTCCAAATCCGGAGGTTATCAATTTTTTTATATTTGTGAAAAATCTGATAATTAAACCTGATTATTTTATGCCCATAATACAAACAGAAGCCAGCAAAGCAGCGATAATATAAAATACAGCCACTACTTGCAATTCCGACCAACCAGTTAATTCTAAATGATGATGTAAAGGAGCCATTTTAAACAATCGCTTACCCTTACCATCTGGTCCTTTTGTAGCTTTATAATAGCTGACTTGAGCCATAACAGAGAGGGTTTCTACAAAGAAAATTCCACTCAGAATAAACAGAACTACTAAAGTATTTGTTATCAGCGCCACAGCAGCTAAAGCACCACCCAGAGCTAGAGAACCCGTATCACCCATAAAAACACTCGCTGGGTTGCGGTTATAGGCTAAAAATCCTAAGCAACTACCACTGACAGCAGCACAGAAAACCATTAAGTCTGGAGCAGTTGGTGCAATAATCACACCTAATGCGAAAATAGCAATCGCTACCGTTCCCGCCGCTAAACCATCAATACCATCTGTTAAATTAGTAGCATTACTCTCTGCCACTAGCACAAAACCCGCTACAGGCCAGAACAACAGTCCTAGAGGCAAGGATAAACCTAAGCCCGGTAAATGGATATTAGTAATACTAAAATCACCTTTAAACATCAACCACCCACAAAATAATGCCCCAAAAATAACTTGTAAAACTAACTTTGTTTTCGGAGAAATTCCTTTATTAGACTTCCGACGCAAAATTTGCCAGTCGTCCAACCAGCCAATTAATCCATAGCTGAGTGTTAAAGCAGAAACCGCCAGCACATTCTCAGAAAAATTGGATAATATACAAGCAATTACCACAGCTACAGGGATGAAAAATATACCCCCCATAGTCGGTGTTCCAGCCTTTCTTAAATGTGCCTGGGGTCCATCCTCCCGGATGATTTGCCCGGTTTTCAGAGCTTGTAATAACGGAATTACCCACCGTCCCAAAATTGTCGCACCCACAGCACACAATATAAGCGGTAGGGTGAGGGAAGTAGTATCCCAGGGGGTTCTATCCCCCATACCATCGAAAATCAAGGCTGTCGTCACGAGAAACAAGGCCAGTAACAAAGCTAACCCAGTTCCAGAAAAATTCAAACTTTGATTAGGAGATAATTTAGCGTCCACAAAAAAAAGTCCCTTCACTCCACACTTAAAAAACCTAAATAATACAATACCATTTTATCCTTTAGTGACCTAAGGAAAGAAGTCAAAAGTTAAAAAGCTTACCTTAGTCGCTTTCTAGTAACTTTAGCTAGTTGTTTTATTTATACTAGCTTGTGTTAGCTTCCGGTATATTCTCAACTAGTCCTCTCCAATAGTTACATCCTCATCGTCATCATAATCAATATCACCAATTCCGTCATCTACACCCAGAAAATCCGATATTACTTCTACATCTTCCCGCGAGTCGGTTTCGTGGGCATCACGGGCTATCAGTCTGCCACTCAGCCGCAACCAATCCAACATCGAGGACTCTTGTTTTAAGGGAATAACCGCTGCTCGCTGGTTTCGGGGGGCTTCACGGAGGGGAGAATCTAACATATCAACAATCACACAGAGAGGTTTATATAACTAGACATTAAGAGTCTATCATTTGATACGAGTTAATTTATTTCTTCATTCAACTCGTTAATCGCTTTATCCGAATCAAAGAAAATTTTCATTTAATTGGGAAACGGTATTCAACAAGGCATTATTAATCATTTGTATGGCTATAGACAAAGAACATTAATATTTTATTACTCCTGTTTGATCATACAAACTCCAAAAGGCATAAACAAATGATAGGCAAATCAACTCTTATAGAGATAATTGTCGGCACCAATCGTGGTTTATTAGCAAATCAACAACAACAACAAGCCATTTTAGCAGCGATCGCTAACTTAGAAGACTTTAATCCTACACCACGACCATTAGCAGCTACTAATTTACTAGAAGGCAACTGGCGACTGCTATATACAACAAGCAAAGCCTTACTCAAGATAGATCGTTTACCCTTTTGTAAACTTGGTCAAATTTACCAATGTATTCGGGTAAGGAGCAATAGTGTTTATAACATAGCTGAGATCTATGGGATTCCTTCCTTGGAGGGATTAGTCAGCGTTGTTGCTAAATTTGAACCAGTATCAGAACGGCGTGTGCAAGTAAAATTCCAACGTTCTATCATTGGTTTACAACGCCTAATTGGTTATACAACACCGGGAAACTTCATCCAACAAATTGAATCTGGTGATTTTCAAAATAAATTAGCTTTTGATTTTCCCATTCAAAGTGAACAACAACAAGGTTGGTTAGATATTACTTATATAGACGATAATTTGCGTATTGCCAGGGGCAATGAAGGCAGTGTTTTTGTATTAACCAAGACATAAGATATTTTTCAAGGAGTATTTGGGAATGAGGATAATCTATTACAGGTACTTTGTCAAGGGGTGATAAAAAGATTAACAACTTATTACCCATGAAAACTCACCAATTTGACAAATAACTTAACAAAACCACAAGCAAACACCTTCAGGTTGTAGAGTGAGAACAATCAGCCCTACTTTAACGGCAATTCATACTTCAAAAGGGAAGATCCATCATGGTTCAACGTGGTTCTAAAGTACGTGTTCTCCGCCCTGAGTCCTACTGGTTTCAGGATCTTGGTACAGTGGTTTCTGTGGACAAAAGCGGCATCAAATATCCTGTAATTGTTCGCTTTGACAAAGTTAACTACTCTGATCTCAACACTAACAACTTTGCTCTAGATGAGTTAATTGAGGTGGAAGCACCTAAACCTAAAGCGGCAGCACAATAAACAGCCAAGCCTCAAGGGGATTGTTTAATGGGATAATGGGGGGAGATGTCAATGCGAAGATATCGGACATTTCCTCTCTTTGACCATTGTTTCCCCTAGAAATATTATTTGCTTGAATGCCTGAACTGCCTGAAGTTGAAACAGTCCGCCGGGGTTTAAATCAATTAACCCTGAGTCAAGAAGTCACGGGGGGAGATATCTTGCTACAACGCACCATCTCCTACCCGTTTTCTGTCGATGAATTTGTTGATAGAATTAAAGGAAATACCATTGCTACCTGGCATCGTCGTGGTAAGTATCTCCTCGCTGAACTTTCTACCCCTTCCCCAAGTTATTTAGGGGTTCACCTCCGCATGACTGGTCAATTACTTTGGTTAAACCAAGATGAACCTTTACACAAACACACCAGAGTTAGGTTATTTTTTGGAGAAAAGCAAGAATTACGCTTTGTTGACCAGCGTACCTTTGGAAAAATCTGGTATGTTCCTGGTAATATGGCTGTAGAAGCTATTATTACAGGTTTGGCAAAATTGGCAGTTGACCCTTTTTCCCCAGAGTTTACTGTGGAGTATTTTGCCAATAAATTAAAAAAATCCCGTCGTCCAATTAAAACTGGATTATTAGATCAGTCGGTGGTGGCAGGATTAGGTAATATTTATGCAGATGAGGCTTTGTTTAAAAGTCGGATTTTACCGACTACCCCCTGTACAGAGTTGCAAATCTCACAAATTGAACTTTTGCGAATTGCCATTATTGAGGTTTTATCCGCTAGTATTGCCCTAGGTGGTACGACTTTTAGTAATTTCTTGAGTGTTAAAGGTGTTAACGGTAATTATGGCGGTGAAGCGTGGGTTTATAATCGGACTGGAGAACCTTGTAAAGTTTGTGGTCATGTTATCCAACGGCTGAAGTTAGGTGGGCGTTCTAGTCATTTTTGTTCTCAGTGTCAAAGTTAGTGTTAAATTAATCTTTTTGTCTTAAAATCAACTTAAATGACTCGCTTTATCCATGATCAATTTGCCAAACAATATCTAACTGAACTATTAACACCCTATGGTCAGGTAGAAACCAGTAAAGATATCACCGCAGAAGTCAGACAAATTGACGTTTTATTTATTCCTTCACCCCAACCAACACAAAGCCTAGACATCCTGGGAATATTGGGACGGATGGTGACAAATTATGCTATATTTGAACCATTTCGCAATGCTGTGACTAAAAGTGAAATTCGCAGTTGTATGGGTAAATTATTTGATATTCATGCGGACATAGAGCGTCAATCTAACCGCAATAATAACCGCATAAATGAAGCTGAATTACCCCGACTGTGGATTTTTTCTCCTACTGCGTCAGCGGAACTACTCGCAAGTTTTAATACAACTGTAGATGAAGAAAATTGGGTAAAAGGGATTTATTTTTTGGGAGAAGGCTTAAAAACCATCATTATTGCAATTCACCAACTTCCCAACACACCAGAAACTCTGTTTTTGAGAATTTTAGGTAAAGGAAAAGTACAAAGACAAGCAGTTGAGGAGTTAGAGGCATTAGCAAATCATAGTCCATTTCTTGCCGATATCATACAATTAGTAAATAACCTAATTGCTGTGTTGTCTGCACGTCAACGACAAGAACACGATATTGATAAAGATGATCAGGAGTTGATTATGAAACTATCGGAAATCTATCAACAACAATTAGAAGAACTGAAAAAACAAGGACTTCAAGAAGGACGACAAGAAGGACGACAAGAAGGTATAGAAAGAGAACGACGCGCTATGATTGAAAGTATCATGGAAGTCCGGTTTGGACAGGTTGATTCTCAGCTACAAACAATTATCAACCCGATAATTGCCATGGGTAGAGAAGAATTTACTCCTTTGCTTCTACAATTATCTCGTGAGGAGTTATTAGCTAGATTTACACAATATAACAGCTTTGAGCCATAAAACTTTTTATGGAAGGCTTTCTGATTAAAACTTTTACCTCGTTAACTTTTAATATGCTGCATATTGCCGGAAAAATCAGCAATTTCCAACAGATTTTACAAATAAATCAAAGCGCGAAAATAGAGGATTGGGGGGTTGACAATTACTTGGGGTTTTGTTATGATAAATTCGACGAGGAAGAACTATTAAATAATAACAAAAGAATTCGCGCCAAAACCGCTTACCACAAAGGTGGGCGGTTATGTTTTTGAGGAAAATATAGTTCTAAAAGATTTATCAAGATTACACCTAGAAAAATTAAAAATTAAACTTCAAAAAACTGTTGTCTTTTACCTCTTTCTTGTCTTTTTTTAACTATTAAACACAAATAGGAGCAAAAACTTGAATAAAGCTGGGTTTCCTAAAAAACCTCACAATTCATATCCTCTCACTGACGATGATATTCCGGAGGCTCTACGTGATACTAATGATGCAGAAAGTAGAATAAAATTAAAACCGCAGGTGATAATCATCAGTGGATTTACTGGATTTTTACTACTGGCTGTCTCTAGTGGTTTTTTGTTTTCTCTGACAATACCTAAGCCAACGGCTAATTCTGTGGTTGAAGCAATTAGTTCTCCACCTGTAGCTACCAATAGCCCAATTAATCGTGATGATACGGTGTTAGGACATTTCCCATATTCAGAAGCACCAGAGTCAGAATTATCGCCAATTACAGGTGATAGTAGAATCAGAATGCGAAAATCTGCTGCTGTCAAGTTTCAAGCAATGGTACAAGCTGCTAGAAGTGCGGGTATAATTTTAGTCCCAATTTCTGGCTTTCGTTCTGTACAAGAGCAAAAGCAGTTGTTTTTCGGTGTAGGCGCACAGCGTAATCAAACCCCATCCGAAAGAGCAGCCCTAAGCGCACCACCAAGTCATAGTGAACATCATACAGGTTATGCTGTAGATATTGGCGATGGTACAGCACCAGCAACTAATCTGCAAGCTAATTTTGATAATACTAAAGCTTATCAATGGTTACAAGCTAATGCTGCCCGATTTAGTTTTGAAATTTCCTTTCCTAAAGATAATCTTCAAGGTGTGAGTTATGAACCTTGGCATTGGCGTTTTGTGGGTGATAGTGATAGTTTAGAAACATTTTATAAAGCCAAAAATATTAAACCTACTAAAACACCATAGATAGAGATTTACTATAGTTAGGAAAAACTAGAATATCGAGGGGGAAAATTTAAAAATTATGTAATTAAAAAATATTTATAATTTCTAGTTTTTTATTTAGAAAAAACCTTGAATTAACTATTAAATTATTTCTGTCCTGGCGCGAAACAAAATTAAATGCATTTTATCGGTGCAGTTTTCCCACACCGATTTACATAATTTAACTCTAATTTTCCGTGCCATATTCCTTACGCTAATGCGGAAGCTTGGGGTTTGGCAAAAATCATCCTTCCAGCAGAAGTTTGTAAGGCACTAGTAACTACTACTCGCAATTCACCACCAACATAACCGCTACCTTCTTCCACGACTACCATTGTACCATCATCTAAATAGCCAATTCCTTGACTTGGTTCTTTTCCTTCTTTAAGAATTTTCAAATCAAGATTATCACCAGGTAAATAAGTTGGACGAACAGCATTTACTAAATCATGAACATTCAAAACTGGGACTTTTTGCACACTGGCAACTTTTGACAAATTGTAATCATTGGTAAGTAAAGTCCCATTAATTTCTTGAGCAAAACGGACTAATTTGGCATCAACAGTGGTAGCATCTTCATAGTCTACAGGATTAATTAAAATCCGTTCCGGGTAAGTTTCCCGAATGCGGTTGAGAATTTCTAATCCTCTTCTACCTCTGACCCGTTTTTGATCTTTACTCGCGTCGGCTACTTGTTGTAATTCTTGTAAAACAAATTGGGGGACAAGAATTAACCCTTCTAAAAATCCTGTTTCTAGTAATGTTTCAATGCGCCCATCTATAATACAGCTAGTATCTAAAACTTTAGTATTGGCAGGTTTGAGAGTTCCTTCCACTACCATACTTTCGACCGTACTGGGGTTAATTAATCTTAACAAACCCCGCCCGTGAGTATCTGCTAAATTCATTCCTGTAACAGAGAGGATAATACTACCAACAACCGCTACAAGAGGTTTGATAAAGCCAAAATCCGGGGGAATGGGTAATAAAAACAGGGGGGCTAACATGAGATTAGCTAATAATAACCCAATTACTAAGCCAATAGCACGGGTTAAAATCACTTCTAAGGGCATTTCCCGGACTTGTGACTCCAGACGACGGTATGTAGTTTGGAAACTCAGCCCGACTGCACCACCAATAATGGCGGCAAATACGGCTAAAACTAAGCGTAAGGCATCTAAATTACTAACTCCAGTAAGAGTACCTGGGGGGAGGAGGTCAGTGCTGAAATAACCTATCCCCGCCGCTGCCAAGATAAATGAGAGAATAATAATGACATCCAGCATGGTTGTGTTATGTTCCTATAATGGTATGTATCCGATAAAATAAAGTATGCTTGCTTGGGTAGATAGACAGAATATGCCAAAAAGCCCGAAATTGCCACTTAAAAAGCCCAAAAATTTTTAGCTAGTCCTTTAAGCCAGGGATGAAAATTATCTGGGCGATAAATCTCCCAACGACTTATGATGTTATACTATCTATTTGTAACAGGAAAGGTAATCAACCTGTCTAAAAACCTAACTACCCAACGTTAATCTGTACTCTGACAATTAAATCTATGCCGTTCTGTTGTCAATAAACTCCTCATTTTCACTATTTTTAACTGCCAGATTCAATTAACTTCACTATTGATTAGAATGAGTCAACAAGATATTGGTTGGGGAGTTCCCAGTTCCGCTTACGTGCATATTCCCTTTTGTCGGAGACGGTGCTTTTATTGTGATTTTCCGGTATTTGTGGTGGGCGATCGCTCACGAGGGGAAAATTCTGGCACAATAGCTGAATATGTTGAAGTTCTATGTCAAGAAATCAGAATTGCACCAGTTTATGGTCAACCCTTAGAAACAATTTTTTTTGGTGGTGGTACTCCTTCGCTGTTATCAATAGAACAGTTACAACGTATATTAATAACTTTAGAAAAACGATTGGGAATGACCTCTAGGGTAGAGATTTCCATGGAAATTGACCCCGGTACCTTTGATTTAGCACATATTGCTGGTTATTGCAGTTTAGGAGTAAATCGCGTCAGTTTGGGTGTACAAGCTTTCCAAGAAGAATTGTTAAAAACCGCAGGGCGATCGCATACACTTATTGATATTATTACAGCTATAGACTTAATCCACCAAGTCGAGATTCCCGAATTTAGCTTAGATTTAATTTCCGGCTTACCGCACCAGTGTTTAGAACAATGGCAAGATTCCCTAACCCAAGCCATAGCAGCCTCACCAACCCACATTTCTATTTATGATCTTACCATTGAACCGGGGACAGCCTTTAATCGTTATTATAAACCGGGAGATCATCCTTTGCCCACAGATGAAGCCACGGTGAAAATGTATCAATTGGGGCAAAAAACCCTAACAAATGCGGGTTACGAACATTACGAAATTTCTAACTATGCCCAAATAGGTCATCAATGCCAGCATAATCGAGTTTACTGGCAAAATCGCCCTTATTATGGTTTTGGCATGGGTGCTGCCAGTTATACTCAGGGTAAACGCTTTACTCGTCCCCGGAAAACTCAGGAATATTACCAATGGTTAAAAGCTGGTGCTGTAATTGATTGTGAAGTTACCCCACAGGCGGATGTTTTGCTAGAAACTTTAATGTTAGGGTTAAGGTTGGCAGAAGGAGTAAGTTTAAATTCCTTAGCAGCAAAATTTGGCAACCATCAAATAGAGAAAATTCAAAGCTGTTTACAACCGTACTTCGCTCAAGGTTGGGTGAAAATTGTTAAAGATAGATTGCGCTTTAGCGATCCTGATGGGTTTATATTTTCTAATGTGATGTTAGCAAAGTTGTTTGAAAAGTTGGGAGAATGAATATGTCTCACGCATAGGCGCGGAGTCCTATAGGTAAGCATTAATTTCATATTTCAATTTAGTAAGTCAGATTATATACGGTATTGTTCAGCAACAGAAGTCATATTTTCAACAATCTGGGCTTTTGCTAAAATATGCCCACCTAAATTCAGTTGCGTAACACTAATGCAATACACAAAGACTTTTTAATGATAAAACAACTACATTAAAATATATAGATATTTAACTACGGGTTACAATTGTGAGAATTACCTTTTTTATGTTTGTGTAATTCATCAAAGCTGATTTTATAGGTTGTTGACTTTCAGGGGTCAGTACGAAGAATTTGATGGCGATAATAAACGTAAATATCAAACAGTGACCCAACAAAACCACAAGTTAAACTAATTGTCAATAGACCATTGAGGGGACTACCACTACCGAAAGTGGCGAGAAAATGGAAAATTTGCAGAAAAACACCGGAAATTATGGTTTTTAGCCCATATATGTAACTAAAAAGGCATAAAACCAACAATATACCACCAACTAGGAAGACAGGAACCAGAAAACTAAAAATGGTGGTCAGGACAAGGGAACGGAAAAAGTTACTAAAAGTAGTCATTGTGAGACCGGGGTAGTGGGTAACTTGAGAGACAGCCGAAAATTTATCCGTCAGTTTCCACAATACTAGCGATCGCTGCTAAACATTCATTTCGACAAGAATCTTAAGTTTTCATTAAATTACACGGGTCATGCCTATCCCCGGTGAATTGGCTATTTTTTGATGTTTAAAATCTGCAAAACCCTGAATTTACAAGGGAAAACATCTCTGTGTGCAGTTGACTAGAAGTAAAAACCCTGTGAAAATTCGCTCAACTTTATGAGATTAGTCGTAAACTAAGTTAATAATTTAATGGAAAAGCACAATACTGATCAGAATGCATAGACAATAAAGATATGAAAAGTGATTCTACAAATCCACGACGGATTTTATTTTTACATCCTAACTTCCCTGCCCAATTTCGCCACCTGGCCACGGCTTTAGCCAAAAATAGTAATTATCAAGTTGTCTTCGGCACCAATCGTCAGGAAGGGGCAATTCCCGGTGTATTAAAGGTTATGTATCAACCCTCTCGTCAAGCTAACCCATCAACTCATCATTATGTCCGCAATTTAGAAAATGCAGTAGTTACAGGACAAGCTGTATATCGAATGGGTGAACAACTGAAAGCACAGGGTTTTGTTCCAGACATAATTTATGGTCATTCTGGTTGGGGTCCAACATTATTTATGAGAGAAATTTTCCCCAAAGCTAAATTATTATGTTTCTTTGAATGGTTTTATCATGCCCATGGAACTGATGCCGATTTTGACCCCAGCGACCCCCTAACTGTAGATGATCAATGTCGCATTCGCGTCAAAAATGCCCCAATTTTACTTGATTTACAAAATTGTGATCGTGGACTTACCCCTACTAATTGGCAACATCAACAATTTCCTGTAGAATATCATAGCAAGATCGCTGTTTGTCACGATGGTATTGATACCAAATTTTTCCAACCCCAACCGGGAGCAAAATTAGTTTTACCCCGAATTAATCTTGACCTTTCCCAAGTAGAAGAATTAGTAACTTATGTGGGTAGGGGTATGGAACCTTACCGGGGTTTTCCCCAATTTATGGAAGCAGTAGCATTAATTCAACAAAGACGGACTAAAACTCATGTTGTAGTTGTGGGTGAAGATAGAGTCGCCTATGGGAAAAATCTTCCCGATGGTAAAACTTATAAACAGTTAATGTTAGAAAAGTTAGATCTGGATTTATCTAGATTACACTTTACCGGGCGGCTATCTTACGATGAATATCTACAAGTATTACAAGCTTCCTGTTCTCATATTTATTTAACCCGTCCCTTTGTTTTATCATGGTCAATGTTAGAAGCAATGGCCGCAGGATGTTTATTAATAGCTTCTCATACCCCACCTGTGTTAGAAGTTATTAAAGATGGTAAAAATGGCATATTGGTAGATTTCTTTTCTCCCCTAGAAATTGCTCAAAAGGTAGATGAAGCTTTGGATAATTCAGGAGACATGATTTCTATTCGTGCTAAAGCGCGAAAAACAATTATCCAGAATTATGATTTAGAAACCCTTTTACCACGTCATTTAGATTGGTTTTTGGGTAAAAAAATCGCCTTTAAGTCCCATGGATTTGCCAGTTGACAAATTATACGGGTACAACCTCGACATTGGCATTTTGGGGGACTAACCCCTTTTCCTCTACCATATCACCTAAAGGTTTCATATAGGCGATCGCTTGTCTCCAAAGTGTAGTTTGTTCATTGTTACTATCTAAAACACATATACAATTCTGGTCTTGCCAAAAGATTCGACCTATAATCGTATCACCGGTCATTAATCCAAATTTGACTGTGATTTTTTCTTTAGTACACTTTTGGATTTGGCGAGTGCTAGGTAGTGAAGTATCAAATTGATTGGCTGTCATATATATATTGGTGATTAGTGATAGAAAAAATTATCAATTAACAACTGACAACTGACAGATTTTTTCATAAAATTAATAGATCTTTGATAATTCATATAGAGCAAAATGGCAATCGAATTTACTAAGTATCACGGACTGGGTAATGATTTTATCCTTATTGATAACCGTTCTTCATTAACACCAGTATTAACACCTGAGAAAGCTGTACAGTGGTGTGATCGTCATTTTGGAATCGGAGCAGATGGTGTGATTTTCGCACTTCCTGGACAAAATGGTACTGATTATACTATGCGGATTTTTAACTCCGACGGTTCAGAACCGGAAATGTGTGGTAATGGGATTCGCTGTTTAGCGGTATTTTTGACGGAATTAGAGGGTATTGCCCGGACAAAGGATAAATATAGTATTCATACCCTTGCAGGTGTGATTGTACCACAACTTACAGATGATGGTCAAGTAAAAGTGGATATGGGTGAACCTCGATTATTGCCAGGGGAAATTCCCACTAGTTTAGCATCTAGTCAGTTTCAAGTCATTAATCATCCCTTGGAAGTAGCCGGAAAAATTTGGGATGTTACCTGTGTTAGTATGGGAAACCCTCACTGTATCATATTTGTGGAAGATGTGGCGGCTATTAATTTAGAAAGCATTGGTTCCCAGTTTGAAAATCATCCTGTATTTCCCAAAAAAACCAATACGGAATTTATTGAAGTCGTAAATCGTAACTATTTGAAAATGCGCGTTTGGGAACGGGGTGCGGGAATTACCCTCGCTTGTGGTACTGGTGCTTGTGCCTCTTTAGTCGCGGGAGTATTGAATGATTTGTGCGATCGCCATGCTATTATTGAATTACCCGGTGGTTCTCTAGAAATTGAATGGTCAGAAGTTGACAACCGGATTTACATGACAGGACCTGCAGAACGGGTATTTACGGGTAAATACTAAATTAAGCCTGTTTTGACTTTTAAGTTATACTACTAATCCCAGTGGTTGTCTAAAAAATTGTTGTAGATGATACCTACGGTTAGCGAAGCTATCGCTAACTGTTTTTATGTATTTTAATTTCTCTATACAGAGACTGGACGCTTTTAGGTTAAATTACATTCATAAATATTGATTATATTCAAAGATATACAGCCATGAAGTACAGATATAAATAATTAAACTCTTGTGGTGCGGGCCTCTTGCCCGCATAAGGTGTACATCACTCAAGCCAAAAGTGCTGTAGCTTGTTTGTTAATTTTAGGAGGGTGAATTAACCGCACTTTTGTAGTAAATTTAAGATCAAAAAAATATGCAATATAATAGTATAATCATCACCATAGCCACAATTAATTTTGATAATATAGTCGGTTTCTATAGTCAATTACTAGAAGAAAAACCAAAGAAACTAATTCCCGATATCTACGCTGAGTTTGAAGTTGCTGGGTTAAAATTAGGTATTTTTAAACCCAAATCAGCAAATGAATCGGAATTTGTCATTAATACTCACAGTCCGCTAAGTTTGTGTTTAGAAGTGAATAATTTAAAAACCGCCATATCTAATTTAACATCTTTAGGCTATCCCCCACCTGGAGAAATTTCTATAGCTTCCCACGGTCAAGAAATTTATGCCTACGACCCCGACGGTAATCGTTTAATTTTACATCAATCACATCAAGTAAATCATTAGTAATAACTGACAACTGACAACTAACAACTGACAACTAACAAACTAACAATGTCAATCACACAAAACTACAAATTAAATTTAATTCAATGGTATCCCGGCCATATTGCCAAAGCTGAAAAAAATCTCAAAGAACAGCTAAAACGGGTTGATGTGGTTTTAGAAGTAAGAGATGCTCGTATTGCCCAAGCTACAAGTCACCCACAAATGAATGAATGGGTGGGGACAAAAACACGGATACTGGTACTCAACCGAGTAGATATGATTTTACCACAAGTGCGATCGCGCTGGATAGAGTGGTTTAAAAATCAAGGAGAATTTCCATATTTTACCAACGCCCAACATGGTCAAGGTGTCATTGCCATTGCCAAAGCCGCCCAAGCAGCAGGGATAGAACTTAATCAACGCCGCACAGATAGGGGAATGTTACCCCGTCCCGTCCGCGCCGTCGTCATTGGTTTTCCCAATGTTGGTAAATCAGCTTTAATTAACCGTTTGATAGGAAAGCGAGTCGTAGAAAGCGCCGCCCGTCCTGGTGTAACTCGACAATTGCGGTGGGTAAGAATTTCTGATCATCTAGAATTGTTGGATGCTCCTGGGGTCATTCCAGCAAGACTTGATAGCCAAGCTGCAGCCATTAAATTAGCCATTTGTGATGATATTGGTGAAGCGGCTTATGATAATCAACTCATAGCCGCAGCATTCGTAGATATACTGAATGAACTTCAGGAAACACATTCTCATTCATTACCACCACACCCATTACTTACACGATATGATCTCGACTCGATCATGCACACAGGGGAAACATACTTACAAGTCTTAGCAGAACATCGTTATAAAGGGGATGTGGAACGTGCAGCTAGACAAATGATTACTGATTTTCGGAAAGGATTTCTCGGTAATATTCCCTTGGAATTGCCACCGGGCTAATTACGCGTGTAAATTGGCTTGTTCTTGTAACCAAGAATCCACTGGTTCTCCATCTTTACGTTTGAGTTCTATTTCTATAACTACTACTTCTTTTGAACCGGGAGGTGCGGGTTTTTTATGGAAGATAATCTCGTAATCTAAGGGGTTTTGATTATGCTCTTTTAACCAATCTTGAACTTTGGTCAGGGCAAAAAATGATTGTCCTTGTGCAAACATTTGGGTGATTTGCATTTGTAATGTGTAGGGATTAATACGACTCATTTTTACGGACTCCTTTGGTATTTAGAATTATGATTATCTCACGCACAGAGGCAGATTGAGTTTTCTGATGTCTATTGTTCTGGAACTGTTAGGTCTTTTTTATCTCCCTGAAGTTTACAAATAGGTATAAAACAATGATACGCTTAAAACTCTGGCAATGGATGATCTTAGTTTCACCAATTGTGATTATTATTTCTTTCCTCATTGTTGCAGCGGGAACACAAATTCACACTTGGGGATTAAGTTGGATTTGGGCTTTATTTACATTTATATTTGTCGGTTGGCGGTGGTTACTGGTACGCTGGACTAAACCGGCAATCAATCAAATGGAAGCTGTTTTTGCAGAAGTTCGAGAAGAGTTAGAAACTTCCACAGATAATAATTTATTAATCGGAACAGATACGACTAAAGCAGTACAAACTGCATTACAAGATATTCTTATTAGGTCTGCAAATGATTTACCTATTTGGGAAGATTGGCAAACTTTTTGGCAAAGATGTCAAGAGCTAATAGTAGTAATTTCTCATATTTATAATCCTGAGGTTAAATATCCACT
The DNA here is from genome assembly GCF_014698755.1 of Aphanizomenon flos-aquae FACHB-1287. Taxonomy (GTDB): domain Bacteria; phylum Cyanobacteriota; class Cyanobacteriia; order Cyanobacteriales; family Nostocaceae; genus Dolichospermum; species Dolichospermum flosaquae. The sequence continues at coordinate 27,094 of NZ_JACJTO010000003.1, forward strand.
TTTAAATATTTATATTCCCCAAGTTTACGGTTTAATTCGGGGTACAGTAGATGATATGGATCAATGGATGCAAAAATTATCTCCTGTTCTTAATCAAGTTACAGTTGGACAAGCTTATCAAACTTATGAAGTTTATCGTAAATTAGAACCATCTGCCCGTAAATTGTGGAAAGTTTGGAATTGGGCGCAATGGGTATTAAATCCTATTACTGCGGTGGCTAAAAAAGCTAGTGAAGGAGTGGGAAATCGGGCTTCTCAAGAATTATTAATAAACTTGAGTCAACTATTACGAGAAGCCGCTTTACGGAACTTATGCAAACAAGCTATTGCTCTCTATACAGACACCAAAATTGAATTACCTATCCCCACCCTACCCCAAGTTAAAACCCAAACTCTGCGGGACATTCTCAGCCAATCTGAACCCCTAGAAACAGTTGCCCAAAAACCTATAAATATTCTGATTATTGGCCGCACAGGTGCAGGTAAAAGTAGTTTAATTAATACTCTTTTTCAAGATGAATTGGCTGCGGTTGATGTTTTACCGAGTACAGATACAATTCAAAATTATCATTGGGAAACGGAAAATGGGGAAATTCTTAACCTTTGGGATACTCCCGGTTATGAACAGGTAAAACGGGAAGATTTGCGAGATTTAGTCATTGATTATGCTAGTAATGCTGATTTACTATTATTAGTTACTCCAGCACTAGATCCAGCTTTACAAATGGATGTAGATTTTCTCGAAGATGTAAAATTAGAAGTAGAAGATTTACCCATTATTGCGATTGTAACTCAAGTAGATCGTTTACGTCCTATACGTGAATGGCAACCTCCTTATAATTGGGAAAAGGGAGAAAAACCCAAAGAAATTTCTATTCGAGAAGCCACAAAATATCGCCAACAACTATTAGGAAATTTTGCTAATTTAGTTTTACCTATTGTTACAAATGATCCGCAAAATAATCGTAATAATTGGAATATAGAAGCCTTATCTTCAGGATTATTAGCAGCAATAGAGCCAGCTAAACAATTACGACTAACTCGCTTTTTACGTAATTTAGAAACTCGCACTACAGCAGCAGCTAGAATTATTGATCATTATACATTTCAAATGACAACTACTCAAGGAATTACCGCAATATTAAAAAGTCCCGTTTTGCAATTTATTTCCACATTATCAACAGGTTCTCCTACCCTGGCTTATTTACTAGCAGAACAAATTCCCATTGAAAAATTACCCATAGTAATTGGGAAATTACAAATGGCTTATGAACTTTTTCCGTTATTAAATATAGACAATTCTAAAACCCGCAACTTTGATTTATTATCTCTGTGGCCATTATTGTTAGAAAATTCATCTACACCAGATCGTAATGCTTGGGCATTTGGTCATGCTTTAATAGAATATTGGACCCAAGATTTAACAATTGAACAATTACGAACCAGATTTAATTATTATCTTCAGCAATAAAAAATTAGAGATTATTTATGTAAATATAATACCTGTTTTATTCGCATTTTCTGGTGTAAAAGTGGCATAGTAAACAGACCCCAAGCCAAACCCGTAACTAAACCAAAAGGAGTAGCAAGATAATTATTAAAATCCCAAAAGCCGAAAACCTCCGCTGCTAATTCTAATGGATAAGCCATCATTAAGATACTAGTAAAAGCAGCACCATACCAACCATATTTACTCAACCAAAAAACACCTTTTCCATTAGTTAAACCATACAAAATCCGAGTAACTAACAAACCTGTAATAGTTCCATAACAACGCATACACACCGCCATAATAAAAGGTGAAGATAATTCCAAACCCATAGTAGGCTGAGGACAGACATGATTACCCATAAAGTAAATAATATCCGCAATAATCGGTAACACAAACACACCAGAACCAGCCAAAAAAGGTGCAAGAATGGGACCAAAAACCATCCCAACCAAGAGGAAATCAGCAAAAAAACTCACCCAATTAATTGGTTTAAACCGTAAATTCCCTAATAAAACAGACCGTTGCATTTTTCTCCGTGTCCTCCGTGCCTCTGTGGTTCGTTTATTTAAATACAGCGTTTTCCGCACTCATGAAACTCTTGTGTTACGGGCATCTTACCCGCTATATGTACTTACATGGGGAAGTGCCGTAAAACCAGTCTAGTGTTATTGTACCTTTTCTTTCTTCCTTTATGTTCTATTATGAATGGCAATTCCTATCTTAACCAGGTGATAGAACTATCAGAATTAATTGCTTGACAAGAACTCAAGAATGTGTTGATAATAGATATTTGTGGAAACTTTACCCTTTAATATAATCTCTTGGCTAACGTCATTGTCATAGGTGCCCAGTGGGGCGATGAAGGAAAAGGTAAAATAACTGACTTACTCAGCCGCTCTGCAGATGTGGTGGTACGTTACCAAGGGGGAGTTAACGCTGGGCATACAATCGTAGTCCAAGGTCAGACGTTTAAGCTGCATTTAATTCCCTCTGGTATTTTGTATCCAAATACCGAGTGTATCATCGGCTGTGGAACAGTCATAGATCCACAGGTTTTGATCAAAGAACTCGACCAACTAGAACAATTAAATATTTCCACGGCCAATCTGTTGATATCTCAGACGGCTCATGTCACCATGCCCTATCATCGCATGATTGATAAGGCATCAGAGGAAGTACGGGGAAATCATAAAATCGGTACAACGGGTAGAGGTATTGGTCCTACCTACGCGGATAAATCGGAACGTACAGGCATCAGGATGTTAGACTTGATGGACACTGATGGACTCCGTGAACAGTTAAAGTGGACGATAAACTATAAAAACACCATTTTAGAAAAGCTGTATAATCTACCGCCCCTAAATCCGCAAGAAGTGATTGAGGAGTATTTAGGTTATGCAGAACGTTTGCGTCCTTTTGTCGTTGATACATCGTTGAAAATTTACGATGCAGTTTTACGACGACGAAATATTTTGTTTGAGGGAGCGCAAGGGACACTGCTTGACCTGGATCATGGAACTTATCCCTATGTCACATCCTCTAACCCAGTGGCTGGTGGGGCTTGCGTTGGCAGCGGACTCGGACCAACAATGATAGATCGGGTAATTGGCGTGTCCAAAGCCTACACTACTAGAGTCGGAGAAGGTCCATTTCCCACGGAACTAAACGGCGGAATTGGGGATTTATTAGGCGATCGCGGTGCGGAATTTGGCACAACTACAGGTCGTAAACGTCGTTGTGGTTGGTTTGATGCGGTAATTGGTCGTTATGCAGTTCGTATTAACGGCATGGATTGTATGGCAATTACCAAACTAGATGTTCTCGATGAATTAGAGGAAATCAATGTTTGTGTAGCTTATGAAATGGATGGTGAACGTTGCGAACACTTCCCCACTAACGCCCGTCAATTTGCCCGTTGTCGTCCCATCTATAAAACTGTACCTGGATGGCAAGTGCCAACAACTCACTGTCGTACCCTGCAAGATCTACCGCAGCCAGCACTAGACTATATCAAATTCTTAGCAGAATTGATGCAAGTGCCGATCGCAATTGTTTCACTGGGAGCAAGTCGTGATCAAACTATCATTGTCGAAGATCCTATTCACGGACCAAAACGCGCACTGTTACACCCTAATGGGACAGCGAGTTAGTCAATGATAATTACTGAATGATAATTAACAAGTAACAAGTAACAACCAAAAATTATATGGCGATCGCACTCGAATCTAAACCCCGTCCCGAAGGTAGTAAACCCAAGGCTTTACGCCGTTCTGGCCTCATTCCCGCTAACTTGTATGGTCACAAAGGAATTGAATCAATTTCCCTAGTTCTTGACGCTAAAGTTGTAGAACGCTTGCTCAAACAAGTTACTGCTAATAAAACTCAGATAGAACTGAGCATTCCCGAATTAGAGTGGACTGGTACAACCGTAATCAGCGAAATTCAGATTCACCCTGCCAAAGGTACACCTTATCACCTAAGTTTTTTTGCCGGAGCTAAAGGCTAAAATTCAGGTAATAATAGGTAATAATCACGAAGAGAACCAGGGTTAACCCTGGTTTTTTTGTAGAAGGTAAGACTATCAAAATCCCTCTGACCATGAACCAAAAACAATTGATCATGAATCACTGACAATTGATCACGAACCAAAAATAATTGACTATAAACCACTAACAACTGACCACAAACCAAAAACAACTGACCACTGACAACTGACCACAAACCAAAAATAATTGACTATAAACCACTGACAACTGACCACAAACCACTGACAACTGACCACGAACCAAAAATAATTGACCAATGACAGAAACCAATCTTCCGACCTTAATTTCACAAATGTTACAGCCAGGATTTTATCCTCACCCTGTCACAGAACCAATCGAACTGATACAAACTCATATTTCCTATGTTCTCTTAACAGGGGATTATGCTTACAAACTAAAAAAACCAGCCAACTTTGGTTTTTTAGACTTTTCCACTTTAGAAAAAAGAAAACATTTTTGTGAGGAAGAGTTACGATTAAATCAACGGGGTGCAGGTGAATTGTACCTGGAAGTTATACCTTTAACCTTAGTAGGTGAACAATACCATTTAGGTGGTACAGAAGAAGCTGTAGAATATACGGTAAAAATGCGTCAATTTCCCCAAGAATGCCTATTTAGTGAACTTTTTGGTAATGGGAATTTACAAGAAAATCAATTAGAAGAATTAGGAAGAGTTGTAGCTCAATATCATGCTCAAGCTGAGACAAATGATTATATTCGCAGTTTTGGGGAAGTTTCCCAAGTGCGGTTAGCAATTGATGAGAATTATCAGCAAGCTGAAAAATATATTGGTGGCCCCCAAACACAAACACAGTTTGAGGAAACAAAACAATATACAGATAACTTCTTTGTTGAACATTCAGAATTATTTAAAAACCGAATTGAGAATAACTATATTTGCGAATGTCATGGTGATTTACACCTCAGAAATATTGCTTTTTGGCATGAGAAAATTATGTTGTTTGATTGCATAGAATTTAATGAGCCTTTTCGTTTTGCTGATGTTATGTATGATGTAGCTTTTACCGTCATGGATATTGAAGCTAGAGGACGGAAAGATTTAGGAAATGCTTTTTTAAACGCTTATGTAGAAGAAACTGGAGATTGGGAAGGATTACAGGTATTACCTTTGTATTTAAGTCGTCAGGCTTATGTGCGAGCTAAAGTAAATTCATTTTTGTTAGATGATCCTAATGTATCCGATGTTGTGAAAGAGGAAGCATCAAAAACCGCATCTGCATATTATCATCAAGCATGGGAATATACTAAACCCCAAGAGGGAAAACTGATTTTGATGTCGGGATTATCTGGTGTAGGGAAAAGTACCACAGCTAAGTATTTAGCCCGAAAACTGAATGCACTTCATCTCCGTTCTGATGCTGTGCGTAAGCATTTAGCGGGCATTCCCCTGTTAGCTAGAGGTGGTGATGAAATTTATACCGCAGAAATGACACAAAAAACCTATAGTCGATTATTGGCACTAGGAATTATACTGGCTAATCAAGGTTGGTCTGTAATTTTAGATGCTAAATATGATCGTCAGGATTTACGGGAAGCGGCTATTTCTGAAGCTAAACAGCATCAATTACCTGTACATATTATCAATTGCATCGCACCCTTAGAAGTGATCCAAGAACGACTACTTAACCGCACTGGTGATATTGCTGATGCTACTGCTGATTTATTAACATCGCAAATTAACCAATCTGAACCATTTACAAATCAAGAACAACCTTATATAACGGTTGTGGACACGACTCAAACGCTAGACACGCAATTATCAAAATTAATTTAATTTTTGTCTAGATGAAAATGGCGGTTAGAAACCGCGTTTACATGAGCAGAACCCACCTAGGTGGGTTTGAAATCTTTTATTTTTTCTCCCGTTCTCCTGGTTATAAAGACCAAAAGCAGTCCCCATAATGTAATCTTGCAGATATCTTACTAATCATTGTATGTGAATGTATGAGCCTTGGCAAGTGCTAATTAAAATAAAATGGTGCGTTCATCACGCACCCTACAATTAAACGCCAGCGTGACCTAATGCAATACCTGTCACCAACATTCCCAAAACCAAAAACGGTTGGGCGCTGGCTTGATATTTAACATCATTAGCTATGGGGTCACGGAGAAAATACATATCTTGGAAAGTGATTTGGGGAATGATTAATAATACGAGAATCGCTGCATATAAATTCTCGTGAATACTCACCAAATAACCAGCCACCAAACCTTGAAATAAGTCAATCATGACCACACAAATCAAAGCCGCAGTTTGGATGCCAAACATAACTGGTAATGATTGTAAACCTAATTGGCGATCGCCTTCCACACTTTTAAAATCATTAACAATGGCAATACCTAAACCTGCCAAACTGTAAAATAGAGTGAGAACGACAATTTTCCAATTCAATTCCCCAAATAAAGCATGGCCAGCCCACCAAGGTAAAGCAATATAACTTGCACCTAAAGCATAATTTCCTAACCAACCATTTTGTTTTAATTTTAACGGTGGTGCAGAATAGATATAAGCAATGAAACTACCAAAAACCGACAACAATAAAACATTAGGAACTGGATGACCTGCCCATAAATCTAAAATGTAAGCTACCCCATATCCTAGTAATAGTAAAAGCACGAATTGGCTAATTACTTGCTTTTCCGAAATTCTCCCAGAAGGGATAGGACGATAAGGTTCATTAATCGCATCGAGTTCTCGGTCATAATAATCATTGATAGTTTGAGTATAACCTGCCAATAAAGGACCAGAAAGCAGCATACACAAGGCAGACTTCAAAACATTTTCTAAAGTCCAGGTATAATTTCCAGAAGAAGCCGCACCACAGACCACACCCCAAATTAGGGGAATCCAGGTAATTGGTTTCATCAATTGTAAGCGAATTTTCCAAATAGAAGTTTCCCCAGCACTTGCACCTTTCATTCCCAGCAATTGCCTCGTTTTCGCATTGCGGTCTTCAGTGATTGTAGGTTCTTGATTTGTAGATTCCATAGCCTGATTAGGCTGAGAAATTGGGTCAATGGGATTTGATTCAGACATAAGGTGTAATGGTAATTAGTGATTGCTAAAAAGAAATTATCAAATAGCTATTTTGAAACTTTGCGCCAGTCACAGGTTTACCACTTAAAGCTGGGGGGAGGAAGATATTACGCCTTTGATCTCCGGCTTCTACCGTCACCTCTGGACCCTGTTGAGTAAGTTTTACCTGTTTTTTGTCGAAACCAGGTAAAAATAGGCGTACTTGGCGATTATGTACGTCAATTTCCATGGGTGGGTTAGCTTGTAATGCTTGCTCAACAAAGTTGGGTAAAGCATCTATGAGAGATTGCCATTCACCATTGGAGACATCAGGAACTATACTCACAGGTAGAGGTGCAAATTCTGCGGCTAGATTTGTATTTTCTGCACCAGCAAATAAAATTGCTCCACCAATAGTTAAACCAATTTGTTGAGCGCTTCCCCACAAATAACGGGAATTTGCCACATCAATGGGTTCTGAAGTTGTCACCAAAAAAGCAGCAACACGCCGAGGATTAGCTAAAGCAGCTTTGCCTTCTTCGAGGAAATTATTAACTTGATTAGTGGGTTGGGAAAAATTATCAGCAGTCCAATTAAAATTAAAAAGACTGCTAATTAAAGGCTGAACCAGGGGAGATTCGGTAATTGTTTTGCCCAAATCAGAGTTAACAAACAATTGCCGAAATCGTCTGACATACCAACTTAAAGATTCTGGCATTCCCAACATTCGTAAACTAGCAGCGTCGCCTGTGCCATCATAGATAATCACATCATATTTACCACTGGCATCATATTCACGAATCCCATTGAGAGCGAGGGCGTTATCCATGCCCGGTAATACTACCAGTTCTTGCCCATAAACTTCTTTAAAAATTGGTGTACGGAGATATTGAGCCTCCAATTTTTTTACTTCTTCCCAGTTGCGTTCTAGCAGTACAGATGCTTGAAACTGTACTGCTTCCAGATTGGGAGAGATTTCCTGGGGGTCAGGAGTCAAAGTAGTATTGAGTAGAATTGACAATGTTGGATCTGCTAGTCCTGCTAGGAGTACCCGTTTACCTTGTGTTGCCAAGCTAATGGCTGCAGCGATCGCTATCTTACTGCAAGCGATGCCGTTTTTGCCCAAAAATGTCAGTATCAAGGCCATTACTCAATTTCCAATTTTGCCGATCTTTTCCATTACAACTTAGCACTCAACCCATCCTCTTAGCCTCTGTTATAAGTTGTTTTGACTAAGCTATTTTGATTTCATCTTCAAAAAACCAAGTAGAGAAGTCATCGTCAAACTTTACTACTACACCAATTCCAGCCCCATCTGTGACCTTGTAGCCTTCGATAATACCAACTTTTCCGAGTTTTTCAGCAATAGGAGAGGATACGCGGTCGCGCAAACGAATCACCTTAACTTTCTGTCCGATTTCCATGATCTAGTTACAATAAAATAATCCAAATCTCAGTATAGCGGAATCTGGCGCTCTGTTTTCACTGCTCATAGATTAAAATTAAATTGGTAGTAGGTATATCTTATGTTTATTACAGCCCAACGCTCTTGAACCAGAACAATAGTTAGCAAATGAAAGAGAGAAAGTACAAATTTTAGCAGCACGTTTGCTATAGCTCAGTGTAGACCATGATCGTTTAAGGTAAATATGTATCAACATAATCCCCCCTTGTCGCCAAAAGAAACCATGCCGACAATGTATGATTTACCCAGTGAGTTAGTAGGAGAATCAGGATTGCCGGACGAATTTCATTGTATTCAAGCAGATTTACTCAGTGAAACTTGCCAACCTGTCAATTATTCGTCTGAGGAAATGTTACTAGCCAGCGACTTAAACCTTTATTATGATCCCCTCCATCCTGGCTGGTATAAGCGTCCTGATTGGTATATGGTCTTAGGAGTTGCTAATGCTAACCAACAGGAATATTTACGTTTAAGTTATGTAGTATGGCAAGAGGGAATTGCTCCTTTTTTGGTAGTAGAATTACTTTCACCAGGAACAGAACAGGAAGATTTAGGACAAACATTGCGGGAAGTAAATAAACCCCCAACTAAGTGGGAAGTATACCAAAATATTTTGCGTATTCCCTATTATGTTGTTTATGACCGCTATGAAAATAATTTTCGTGGATTTAAACTTAATGGTGCTCGTTATGAACCGATAAATCTATCGGAAAACCGCTTTTGGTTAGAAGAAATAGAAATGGGTTTAGGTTTATGGCAAGGTAGTTATCAAAATACAGAGGGTTTATGGTTACGTGGGTATAATGCTGATGGTTGGTTGCCAACTTTGACAGAACGGGCTGAAACTGAACGTCAAAGGGCTGAAACTGAACGTCAAAGGGCTGAAAATGAACATCAAAGGGCTGAAAATGAACGTCAACGAGCAGATAAATTAGCAGAATATTTGCGATCGCTAGGCGTAGATCCTGATAGTGTAGTTAATTAGGAAAAAACTATCGTCTTGATACAAGTGATAGATTACTCATGGTGCTATAAGAATGATACTTTCCCTGAAAGATAATTTCAATTGGTTACAAGTGCAGCGCTATTGCGAACTCCTGCACGTCTTAGTTGGACGGACGCTAAAAGTCCGTTATCGGGGTTCTTTTCTAGGGGTTTATTGGTCACTATTGAACCCGTTGATTATGACAGGGTTGTATACTGCTATTTTTGGTGCTACCTTTGCATCTTATTATGGTAACTCCATTCTTAACTATATGCTGGCCGCACTGACAGGGCTGTTAGTCATCAATTTTTTCTCAGCTTGCACATCCCAAGCTTTAACCAGCGTAGTCGGTAATGGTGCATTATTAAATAAAATTCAGTTACCAGTCAGTGTTTTTCCGGTATCAATGATTGCGTCTAATATCTTTCAGTTTTCAGTAGGAGCATTACCCTTACTAGGGATTATGACTTTGATTAATTCTAAAAGTCTAGTCAATGTCCTAGCGTTGGTATTTCCTTTTCTGGCGCTGATTTTAGTTTCGACAGGAGTTGGGTTTTTAGTCAGTGCTTTGTACGTATTTTTTAGAGACTTTCCTTACTTCTATGAGTTAGTGGTATTTGTGATTTGGTTAAGTAGTCCGATATTTTACCCAGCAGCTATTGTCCCCAAGCAGGTCAAACAGTTTTTAGGTTTAAATCCTTTATCCCCAATTATTGAAAGTTTGCGTCAGATTACATTATCAGGTTCTCCACCGGATTTAGGTTTAATTTGGGGGGCTTTACTGAGTGGGATCATTATTTTAGCATTGGGATGGACTTGTTTTCATCTGTGGCGGCATCAATTTATGGATTTGCTCTAATATAACTATCATCTGATAATTGTACGGACTAAATCCTGATAGTTTATAATTAACAAAAGATAGTAAATTATCCCCATAAAATCTATGGCTTTAACCGCACAAGAGATAGAAGCATTAATGCCAGATTGCACGGAATTACTCAGCGACGAACCGGAGATGGAAAGCTCTTTACATTATACACAACTATTAATTTTAGTAACTTGTTTAGAATGGTTATGGCGTGATAGAGAGGATTTCTTTATTGGTGCAAATCTTAGCGTTTATTACAGCCGACAACAGTTGAAAAATCGAGACTTTAGGGGACCGGACTTTTTTTTAGTCAAAGACACAGAAAAACGTCCCCGGCTGTCTTGGGTAATATGGGAAGAGGATGGTAAATATCCCAATGTGATCATTGAGCTACTTTCTGATTCTACAGCCAAAGTAGACAAGGGATTGAAAAAACAGTTATATCAAAATCAATTCCGTACTCCTGAGTATTTTTGGTTTTCTCCAAATACCTTAGAATTGGTAGGATGGCGATTAACCGACAGTGAATATAAAACTATTCCAGTATCGGAAAATGGCTGGTATTGGAGTCAGGAGTTAGGTTTATACTTAGGGGTTTGGGAAGATAGGTTAAGATATTTTACTGTTGAAGGAAGATTAGTACCTACACCAGAAGAAGCTAATTTAGAAGAAATTAGAAAAGCTGAAATTGAACGTCAAAAAGCTGAAATTGAACGTCAAAGGGCTGAAACTGAACGTCAAAAGGCTGAAACTGAACGTCAAAAAGCTGAAATTGAATATAAAAGGGCTGAATCTGAATGTCAGCGTGCTGATGATGCAGAAAATAAAGCAGCTATTTTAGAGCAAAAATTAAGAGAGTTAGGTATTGAACCTGACAGTTTATGAATCGCCGAGCCTTGCTTAATGGCATAATTATTGTAGGGTGGGGATGGACTTGGGTTCATCCATGGGAAAATCAATTGATGGATTTGTTGTCAATGGAAGTAAGATAAACCATTAAATCTGGAAACTATAGAAGATTATAGTTGTTTACTTAACTGATTAAGGAGAAAAAAATATGACTCTATCCACTCCTATGTCAACGGAAAAAACTTATTACACTCCTGAAGAATATCTGGAGTTAGAAAATAAATCTGAAATCAAACATGAATACTTAAATGCAGAAATTATCACCATGACAGGAGGAACAACAAATCATAACAAATTAGCTTTGAAAATTGCAGCTAAACTTTTAGCAATTTTAGAAGAACAAGGTTATGAAATATATATAGGAGATGTAAAATTATGGATTGAAGCATATAATCGTTATACTTATCCTGATGTGATGGTAGTAGCAGGTAAATCAAGTTATCAAGGTAACACTCAAAGTGTTATTACTAATCCGCTTGTGATTATTGAAGTCTTATCAAAATCCACCGCTAACTATGATCAAGGGGATAAATTTGATGCTTATCGGACGATTCCCAGCTTTCAAGAATATATTTTAATTTCCCAAACAGAGTATTATATTAAACAGTTTGTGAAAAATGAACAAGGTAAATGGCTATTAACTGATTATCGAGGAGAATCAGAAATTTTAAAGTTGGAAACTGTGGATTTTGAGATGAGTTTAAAAGCACTTTATCAGTACATTGATTTTACACAGAGTGAAAATTGTGTATAATACCTTACATTTTACCTGGGAAGCAGAAGCTAAGTCATATATATTTAGCATTAGCTCAAAAATTAAAGAGTTAAATATTGATCCTGATACTTGATGACTAAGTGATCGCTAATAATGATATTATTTTCTGGGTTAGAGAAAATACAATGATATTATAATTTCTAAAAATGGTTATCACATAAATCAGGAGATGGGGAAAATGATTACAGCGCAACAAATAGATGAAGATGTACTCTACCGTGGAGCTTAAACGTAAGATAATCAAACTCAAGCGCATTCTACCAGTAGATGAAAAATGGTGGAGTAAATTCGACTTACTGAGAACTTTAGTCCGTCGGGATTTGGAAGCAAGGTATAAAGGTTCTGTACTAGGAAATTTGTGGCCTCTACTTAATCAGTTATCACAATTACTAATTTACACCTATGTATTTTCCGTAGTGCTGAAGGTGAAACTGCACACTTTAAAGGGTTTACCAGAAAATAATTTTACCTTTGGTTTATGGCTATTTGCGGGGTTATTACCCTGGATTGCTTTTACAGGTGGACTTATGCAGTCTGCTGGTTCAGTAATAGGACAGCCGAATTTAGTTAAGAAGGTGGTATTTCCTCTGGCATTGTTACCTCTAGTGCCAATTTTATCAACGTTTATTGAAAGTTCCTTTGGTTTAATGGCGTTGATATTTTTCGTAGCTATCACGACTCATACTTTACATACTACCTTGGCTCTGTTACCCTTAGTTTGGCTGACACAGTTATTATTAACTGCTGGGTTGGGTTATTTGACAGCGGGGCTAACAGTGTTTTTGCGAGATATTCCGCAAACAATGGGAGTATTATTAAATGTGTGGATGTACTTGACACCAATTATCTATCCGGCTTCAGCAATTCCTGAAGCCTTCCGAAAATGGGTGTTTTGGTTAAATCCTATGGCAGCTATAGCGGAGGTTTATCGGGATATAGTTTTAGTGGGGGAGGTACAGCATTGGAGTGAGTGGGGTGTAGCTTCGGCGATATCAGTTATGATATTTTATTGTGGGTTTACAGTTTATAAGCGATTGCGTCCAGCATTTGCTGATGTATTATGAACATTGAGGATGGCACTGTGGTTATTATTTTGAATTTGTGAGGGTTAAAAGTAAAAGCATGGGAGAAGAAATTGCAATTTCTCTGAAAAATGTATCAAAGTGCTTTAAGCGGTATGCCCGTCCTGTAGATAGGCTTAAAGAGTTGTTGTTGCCTGGAAAATCCTATGCACAGGAGTTTTGGGCTTTACAGGATATTAACTTAGATATTTGTAAAGGTGAAACCTTTGGGATTATCGGACAAAATGGATCGGGTAAAAGTACACTTTTACAAATTATTGCAGGTACGCTAACACCAACTAGAGGACAAGTATTAGTTAATGGCAGAGTTTCGGCTTTACTAGAATTAGGGAGTGGGTTTAATCCTGAGTTTACTGGGAGGCAAAATGTATTCTTTAATGGACGTATTCTAGGTTTAAGTCAGGAAGAAATAGAAAATAAGTTTGATGATATAGCTGCTTTTGCCGATATTGGAGATTTTATTGATCAGCCGGTTAAAACTTATTCTAGTGGTATGTTTGTCAGGTTAGCTTTTGCTGTAGCGGTAAATGTTGAACCAGATATTTTAATTGTTGATGAGGCTTTAGCCGTTGGTGACGGAATTTTTGTACATAAATGTATGGCAAAAATTAGGGATTTTCAAGATTTAGGAGGAACAATTCTATTTGTTTCTCATGATTTAAGTTCAGTATCTCGTCTTTGTTCTCAATCTGTATGGATAAATCATGGCAGTATTCTAGAACAAGGCATTCCGACTGATATTAGTAAGTTATACCAAGCATGGGTCTATGAAAAAATTAATAAAAGAATCAAAGAAGTTTCGGAATCAGAACCTAATGTACTAAATAAGAAAAACATAGTTAATAATATTGAAACCGGCTTAGAATGTAAATTAAATAAACAGTCAGAGACATCTAATCAACAAAATGCCTTTACTGGTAATGATTACCTATCATTCCCTAATAACAAAAGATTTGGCACGGGAAAATGTGAAATTTTAAGCCTAGAAGTATTAAATTCTCAAAGTCAAAAAACGGGTTTTGTTATGCCTGATGACTGGTTAATACTTAAGACCAAGATTATCACTCATGATAATATTCATAACCCTATTTTTGGTATTACAATGTTTGATAGACTAAGAGTGCCTATGGCAGGATGGAACACAACACAGTACAACTACCAGTTACCTAAATTTACAAAAAATCAATTAATTACTGTTAGTTTTAAGATCCACTGGCCTCATATTAAAAGCGATAGTTATTCGCTAGAACCAGCAGTAGCAGATGGGAGTCAACATAATCATGAAATGATGGATTGGTTGTTAACTTGTATATCTATACAATCAGGGGTAACAGACTTAACTTTCGGATTTATTAGGTTTACTGAAGTAGCTGTTCATCATACAGTTCAGGATTCTGTCGATAATGAGTTATTAAATCAGATATTAAGCACATGATTTGTTATTGTTGTGGATCAAGTAGTTTTACAAGTGACAATGTTCTTTGGCAAGAATTGATTAATCAATGGCGCATATCAAATTATGAAGCTGAGTATATTAATAAACAACAAGGAAATAAATGCACAAAATGTCATTCTAATTTCCGATCAATTGCCTTAGCATTTGCAATCATGAAATCTTTCGATTACGTGGGATTATTTAAGGATTTTGTCAAAGAAGAGAGAATCCAAAATTTACGAATACTAGAAATTAATGAAGCTGGAAATTTAACACATTTTTTACAGCAAATACCTAACCATACTTTGAGTATATATCCAGAATCAGACATGATGAACATGAAATTTCCAGATATGTCTTTTGACTTAGTTCTACATTCAGATGTTTTAGAACATATTAAGTATCCAATTCGAGGACTGTCAGAATGTTATAGAATTTTAAAGCCGGGTGGGTACTGTGCTTTCACCATTCCCATGATTGTTGATAGACTCACTATATCAAGAGAAGGTATGCCTCCTAGTTATCATGGCTCAAGTGATAATCTGTCGGATGACTTAATAGTTCATACAGAGTACGGATGCGATAGTTGGAGACAGGTTATACAAGCTGGTTTTCAACAATGTAGACTGTTTTCTATTGACTATCCTTCATCACTGGCATTAGTAGCAGTAAAGTAATAATAAATGCAGACATTTTAGAGATTAGTATGAAATTTACAGGTGAAAGATACATTCCCTCTGTTGATGGACAAATCAAATATGAGCATCTACATCGGTATGCGGTGTGCTTTGATTTTATAGTTGATAAAACTGTCTTAGATATTGCCTCCGGTGAAGGATATGGTTCTGCTTTATTGGCTAAATTAGCAAAGTCTGTAGTTGGAGTAGATATTAGTGTTGATACTGTTGAGTACGCATCTCGAGCATATCAAAACTGTGAGAACCTTAAGTTTATGGTCGGTTCATGCGAATCTATACCATTACCGGAAAAATCTATTGATGTAGTAGTATCTTTTGAAACTATTGAGCATCATGATCAACATGAAAGGATGATGCAGGAGATTCAAAGGGTTTTAAAACCAGGGGGGATATTAATTATTTCTTCTCCTAATCGTCTAACTTATTCCGATGAGACAAATTATTCAAATCCCTTTCATGTTAAAGAACTTTATTACGATGAATTAGTTAATTTAATGAATAAACATTTTCAATATAGTAAAGTATATGGGCAAAGATTGGGTATAGGATCTTTTATTTTTCCTTTAGAAAATGCGGAAGCAAAAAATATTAAAGCTTATACAGGGGATATAAATAATTTAAGTCAAAAAATTTGCAGTTTGAAATCCCCTATATATTTTGTGGCTATATGTTCTGATAAGTTAGAGAAAATACAAACTCCTGTGGAATCTTTATATATTGATGAATCTGATGATTTACTAAAATTTTTTGAAAGTAAATTGGAACAATCACAATTACAACAAATCCAAGCAGAATTAGAGCGATCATATCGGGAATGGCAGGAAACTCAAAGACTTCTCCAACAAGCTCAAACTGAATGGCAAGAAGCTCAAAACATTATTCAAGCAATGGAATCTAGCAAATTTTGGAAAATTCGTCAATTTTGGTTTAAACTGAAACAAATATTTAGAATTGGACATTAATCAATGTTGGTTAATTTTCACTTTATTCAATTAAGGGAGTTTATGAAATTCATGAATCAAGAGTATTTGCAAAAATTACTAGTAAAACAAGAAGAATTGAAACAAAGTCAAACTTTACTATTACAAATTCAGCTTGAATTAAAGCAAAAATTTATGGCTACTGAAATCAAGAAAATTAGTAAAATTCAAAGAGCATGGATGATTTTCAAAGAAGAGGGTATAAGAAGCTTTCTTAAAAAACTAACTAATAAAATTAAACAGAGTTTTAACTTATCAAAATATGGAGCTATTAATGATTTAGAAAAAATAAGAAAATATACAGCGCTTGATACTCCTAAAAAAATAAAATTTAACTTTCCTGATGATCCATCTCCCCAAGTATCAATTATTATACCCGTTTATAATAAATTTCTTTATACTTTTAATGCTTTAAAAGCTTTACAAAATCAATCATCAAACTTAGTTAGCTTTGAGGTTATTGTCGTTGATGATAATTCAACTGACGAAACTAAAGAGTATTTAAGTTATTCATCAAATATTCAGCTTATAGTTAATGAGCAGAATCTTGGTTTTATTCGTTCTTGTAATCGTGGTGCTGCAACAGCAAAAGGTGAGTTTTTATGTTTTTTAAATAATGATACTCAGGTGTTGCCTGGATGGTTAGAAAATTTAGTTGCAGTAATCACACAAGATCATGAAGTAGGTGCTGTTGGTTCAAAGTTAATTTATGCAAATGGTAGACTTCAAGAAGCGGGAGGAATTATTTGGCAAGATGCCTCTGGCTGGAATTATGGGAGATTAGAACATCCTGATCAGCCTGAGTATAATTATGTAAGACAGGTTGATTATTGTTCAGGGGCAAGTTTACTAGTTAGATCCGAAATCTTCAACAAGTTGGGTGGTTTCTCAGAGGAGTTTCTACCTGCATATTATGAAGATACTGATTTATGTTTTGCTATTCGAGAATTGGGATACAAGGTTATATACCAGCCGAAATCCCAATTAATTCATTATGAAGGAATTACTTCTGGTACTAGTTTAGAAAGTGGTATTAAGAGCTATCAAAAAGCCAATCGTTATAAATTTTTGCTTAAATGGCAAGATCAATTACAGCATTATCTTACTCCCGAAGCAGAAAACGCGGAGTTGGCAGCTAGAATATTACAAGGAAACAAAACTATTTTGATAATAGATAGTTATGTCCCTTTGCATGATCAAGAGTCGGGTTCTTACAGACTATTTAATATAATTCAAATTCTTATCAACCTTGGATATTTTGTAATTTTTCTCCCAGATAATGGCTTTGCTCAAGAACCCTACACATCGGAACTACAAAATCTCGGTGTTGAAGTGTTATATGCTACGCATCAACAACCTAATTTAGAAGATCAGTTGATTAAACGACTAAAACTAATTGACATTGCTTGGATATGCCGACCTGAGTTATGTAGTAAGTATATAAATATAATCAGAAGAAAGTCGAAAATAAATATTATTTATGATACAGTAGATTTACATTTTTTACGGATAAAACGAGAACAAGAGTTAATACCTCAGAGCGATAGGAATTCTAGCTTACCATCTTGGGAAGAACTGCGAGACATGGAATTAAATATGGCTAGGATAGCTAATTCAACAGTTGTTGTTACAGATGTTGAGAAAAAGATTTTAGAGGATTTCTGTATCAGTAATGTTTTCGTTGTACCGAATATACACCACCAATATCAAGGAAAGTTACCAGATTTTGAGCAGAGAAATGGTTTATTATTTATTGGTGGCTACAGGCATCCACCCAATGTAGATGCAGTAATTTGGATGTGTAGGGAAATTATGCCTTTAATTTGGCAGAAACAACCTAATATCAAGATTACTTTATTAGGCAGTAATCCACCAACAAAAATAAAAAATTTAGCAAGGGATGAGCGAATCGAAGTTCCTGGATATATTCAAGATGTAGAACCATATTTTTTGAAGAGTCGCGTTTTCGTTGCACCTTTAAGATATGGTGCTGGTATGAAAGGTAAAATTGGTCATA
This sequence comes from Aphanizomenon flos-aquae FACHB-1287, assembly GCF_014698755.1. Classification (GTDB taxonomy): domain Bacteria; phylum Cyanobacteriota; class Cyanobacteriia; order Cyanobacteriales; family Nostocaceae; genus Dolichospermum; species Dolichospermum flosaquae. The sequence continues at coordinate 45,383 of NZ_JACJTO010000003.1, forward strand.
GTCTTTCCTATGGTTTGCCAACAGTAACAACATCTATTGGTGCAGAGGGAATGGGATTAACTCATGATTCCGATGTTTTAATAGCTGATGAAGTTAAAGATTTTGTTCAATTCGTTTTAATGGTTTATAATAACTATGAACTTTGGTCTTTACTCTCTCGTAATTCTTTAAATCTAATTAATCAATATAGCCCACAAGCGATGAAATCAGTTTTAAGGCAATTACTTGAATTTATGGATAGTGATAATTAATAAAAACAAAGGTATAATTTAGTCATGAATAGTTTATTAAATGAATTTCAGATTTATCCTTTAGTCCAAACTAAAAATAGTTGGGTTGATAAGTTTGCTTTAAAATATACCTACACTTTAGGTTTTTGTCCAATATGCGGTCAACTAACTATATTCCTAGTATTTAATGATAATTTAAGGGAATCGGGAAGATGTATAGTTTGTCATTCTACAAATCGAAATCGACAAATGGCAGTGATACTTTTGGGTGCAATTGAAGAAGTTAAAGGACTTAAATTTAGAAGCATCAAGGATTTTGTTGCAAAAGCCCATCGCCTAGAACAACTAGCTGATTTTAAAATTTATAATACAGAAACTACAGGGTGTTTACATAATCTCTTAAAGGAATTACCTAATTATACAGCAAGTGAATATTTAAGTATGGAATACACAAGCGGAGAAGTAATTAATGGTATCCTGCATCAAGATTTAACAAAAACTTCTTTTGCTGATAATTCATTTGATGTAGTGCTGAGTAGTGATGTATTTGAACATATTCCCAAGCCCTATGAAGGTTTCCAGGAAATTTACCGTATCCTCAAATGTGGAGGTAGGCATATTTTTACAGTACCTTTTTATAGTGATCGGTATCAAGATGAAGTTAGATGTAAATTGCAAGAAGATGGTTCCATACATCATATTTTACCGCCTGTTTATCATGGTGATCCTATACGAACAGAAGGCATTTTAGTTTATGTCATTTTTTCCCTAGAGATGCTGGTTAAGTTAAGTAATTTTGGATACAATTCTAGAATGTATAATGTTAAAAATTATTGGTATGGTATTTTGGGGTATAGTGCTATAGTTTTTGATACGGTCAAAATATAATTTAATTAAAATTTGAAGAAAAATCCGACTGATTGACTTACTTTCAGTAATTGATAAAAATGCAAACAACTGAAAAAATTGCTATTTTTTAGCTACCTACAATCCTAATTTAGGATATTTCCAAAAAAAGATACAATCAATAAAAAATCAAACTTATCAAAATTATATTTGTCACATTGTTGATGACTATCTCAAATGAAGTATCAAATAGCTATTCAAAAAATTATTGGGGAAGACACACGATTTATTTGCCATTTTCATAATCAAAATTTTAATCATTACTATAACTTTGAAAGTTTTATTTGATATTCATAAATTGAAAAATTTCTTATTTCTATGATCTATTTTTTAACAGTTAACTATTATTCTACATATCTTATCAAGAAATTAATAAATTCTGTAAGATCTTCTCAAGATGATAACTACCAAATTATTATCATTAATAACTCTCCTGACGATAATTCAATTTATCAACTAAAAAATCAATCAACAATAATTATTGAATCAGAAAATAATCTTGGTTTTGGTGGAGGTTGTAATTTAGGTTTACAATGGATTTACAATCAAGATAAACAAGGAATAGTTTGGATAATTAATCCAGATGCTTATTTACCAGAAAATACTTTAGAAAAAGCTCAATTGTTTTTTAATCGATATCCAGAATTATCAATTTTAGGGACAATTGTTTATACTCCTGAACAGAAAATTTGGTTTGCTGGTGGTCGCTTTATTCCTGAAAATGGCGCAATTTTAGAAGTAGATTTATTAACTAATAACGACACGGATTATATTAATTGTGATTGGGTTTCAGGATGTAGTATAATAATTAATTTAAAGAATTTTTCTAAATGTCCTTTATTTGATCATGCTTATTTTTTATATTATGAAGATTTTGATTTTTGCAGACGTTATGCTAATCAAGGACATTTAATAGCCATTACTAAACAATTAAGTGTCCTACATGAACCATCATCAATTACTAATAGAAATATTTTAACAAAAATTAGATATAGTACCTATAGTTATTTATTCACAATTAATAGATATACAAATAAATCAATTTTTACTATGAGATTTATTATGCAAATCATCAAAGCAACAATGGGATTAATTATAAAACCACAAGCTGCATTAGGAAAAATTTATGGTATATATGATTATATGAGAAATCAGCAACATCATTAACAGCAAGGTTTAAAAGGACATTGTTTGGATGGTAGACTCGTGCAAAAATATCCGTAAATGAAGGAGAAGAAATAAAACTAAATCTTAAAATACAAATGATTTTTAACTCATATTCACACAAAAACAATGGCAAAAGATGTTTTTCACCAACAGGTAAAAAATGCTTTAATAAAAGAAGGATGGAATATTACCCATGACCCCTTAACCATTCGCATTAGTGAAGCAGTTAAACTTGATCCTCAACAGGAGGAAGTTCGACAATGGATAAAATAGAAAAGTATAGACAATTTATCACACAAATTTTAACAGAACACTCGCAGATTTGTACCACAAATGATACAGTCAAAGCACAACTAATATTTGATAGTGAACATGACCATTATCAACTCAATTATATCGGATGGCAAGGCGATAAACGAGTGTTTGGACCAGTGATGCACTTTGACATTGAAGACGGCAAAATTTGGATTCAGTACAACGGAACTGAAGAATCTATAGCTGAAAGATTAGTGCAAATGGGTGTACCAAATTCAGATATTGTCCTTGGTTTTCATTCTGCTTTTAAACGGCAATTTACACCTTATGCAGTACAGTAAGATCCTACGCGCTAAAAATGAGAAATGCAATTTTCATAAAATGAATAATGAAAAATAACAAATTAAAAGTTATAATCTTTATAGAACTTATGAGAAAAATAGAGCAATGACTGAAAAAACCATTTCAGCAGACCTAGACGTAGAAACAGCAGAGCGAATTAGTGTATTATCAAAAATGGAAAATCGCTCAATATCCCAAATAGCCAGTGCTTCAATCAAGCTAGGAGCTATGTTACCTCATGATGCTTGGTCAGCACTCTTACAGTTAAATGGGGTTGCTTCTGAAGCACAGTGGCAAGAAATTAGTCAAGAAATTACAAGAGTTTTATTGCATCATCAATACAAATTCGCTCAACAAAGAATTGCCCAAAATATAGATAAAAATTGGTTAAATTCTTTAGAAACTGAAGATGATTTACTCTGTGCTTCAGTTGAGTTAACTCGTGATGTCTAATCATTTACGCTTATGTCTTGATCTCAATATTTGGTGTGCGGCATTATTAGCTGATATCAAAGAAAATCAAAATATGGCTACACCACGCAAGCTATCAGCTTGTCAAAGTATAGTTGATACAGTTCGTTATGGTCGCTGTTATATGGGAAAAGTAGAACTTGTGATTTCTTGGGGAATGTTAAATCGTTTAGAAGAAGTTTTATTAAGATTAACTCCCTTGGCTGAGGATGCGTCTTTTTATGTAGATATTATCCGCAGTTATGCTCAAATTCAGCCTCAATTAATATTAGGAGGAACAGGTGTTATTCCTATTAATGATATAGAAGATCAGCACGTTTTAGAAACAGCTTTAGCTGGTCGAGCTAATCTATTAGTGACAGCTAATTTTAAAGATTTTTTAAATAAAGATATTGAACTTATCATTCCTGAAAGACATAGTATTTATAATTCTCCTATCCATGAATTTCACATTGTTCATCCTTATTTAATGATTAATTGGCTAAATCAAGGTAATATTCGTGAAATTCTGTAATCTTTATAATAAAAAAAGAAAATAAAAATTATGCGGGCTTATTTAAAACTGAATTTGTATGAATAAAAAATATTAATAACTGAACTAACTAAAAATTTAAAATGCCATTACTCACTAATCTTTCATTCTTACTTACCAAACCCACAGGTACAACTACCTACGCTCTGAATCTTTTACCTCACTTACAAAAACTTGAGCCGATACTTTTAACTTCCCAATCTTTCCCTGACTATAACTGCTATCAAACTCCTCATAACTTAACATCAGAACAAGGATTAAAAGGACATTTAAACCGTTTATTTTGGACACAATTCCAACTACCAAAAATCTATCAAAACCTCAAATCTCAACTTTTATTTTCCCCCACTCCCGAAGCACCTTTATATACTAACTGTCGTTTTATTGTCACAGCCTTTGATATGATACCCTTGCGTTTTCCCAAACGCTTATCACCATTAACGACATACCATAAATACTATACTCCTGAAGTTTTTAAACAAGCAGAACATATTATTTGTATATCCGAATCAACAGCCAATGATATCACCCAATTCTACCAAATTCCTAGTAATAAAATAACATCAATTGCCCTCGCGGGAGATAACTCACATTTCCAATTTCTCAACCTCCCCACCCGCAATTACTTCCTATATATCGGTCGTCAAGACCCTTACAAAAATCTGCAAAGATTAATTACCGCTTTTTCCGCATTACCTAATAGAAATGACTATGAACTATGGTTAGCAGGACCTGATGATCAACGTTATTCCCCATTGTTAGAAATCCAAACTCAAGAATTAGGAATAAATCATTTAGTAAAATTCCTCAACTATGTACCTTATGACCAATTACCAATAATTATTAATCAAGCAATTGCGCTAGTTTTCCCCACACTTTGGGAAGGTTTTGGTTTACCAGTTTTAGAAGCAATGGCTTGTGGTACTCCCGTTATTACCTCTAATATTTCCTCACTTCCAGAAGTTGCGGGAGATGCTGCTATTTTAATTAATCCCTATCATATAGAAGAAATTACAGCAGCAATGAAAATCATAATTAATGATTCAGAAACCAGAAAACAACTTTCAGAAAAAGGTCTAAAAAGAGCAAATCAATTTACTTGGGAAAAAACCGGACTGGCTACAGTTGAAGTTTTAAAAAAGTATCTTTGAGTATAACTACAATTAGTGTACATCCTGATTCTATTACAAGAGATAAAATCCCCGACTTCTTAGAGCAGTCAGATATATTGTTGTTCATAAATAATTTAGGATTGCTATATGATAGAATAGAAGAAATATTGACTAGTAAAACCAAGGAGAAACCCATGAACACCGCCATAGAACTTCCCAGCGGTAAAATCCTCAACATCACCCGATTTATTGCCCTAATTCCCAATAACAATAATATTGATAGTGATTATCAACTAATTTTAGAAGGATATCCTCGTCCCATCAACTTAGAATCGTCAGATGCTCAAAATCTGAAAATAATTTAATTATGTGATTACGAAATTAGAAGAAGTTTAATCTTAATCTCTCAAAATAAACCTAAATCATCTAGTATTCAAAATTTAGATGAACTTCAAGAAATCATTTCTTTTCTACCAGTAACTTCGGAATTATTAAAAGAAGCATCTACACTTTGGGCTTCTGCTCGTAGTCAAGGAATACCAACAGCAGATAATAAAAGTTTGGATATTGATATCATTATGTAAAGACGTTCCGGGGAACGCCTCTACTTTGTTCTCAGATGTCTATTGATGAAATCCTAAACATCAATCTCACTCAATTCACGAGTGATATAATCAAAAGGCTCATCAACAAAAGCAGTATTAGCAATACCCGCAGCCGCTACCTGTTCCTTAACAATACCCTTCATAATTTGGATACCTTGAACAGTCGAACCAATGGGTACACCCAAAGAATTGTAAGTTTCCCGTAGTCCTTGTAATACACGCTCATCCAGAACATTCATATTACCAGCTACCAGCGCGTAAGTAGCATAGCGTAGATAATAATCCATATCCCGCAGACAAGCGGCAAAGCGACGGGTTGTATAAGCATTACCACCCGGACGAATTAACTCTGGTAATTCTTCAAATAACTTTGCACCGGCTTGTTTAACAATAGCCGCTGCATTAGAATTAATTGCGGCTGCGGCTTGCACCCTAGCTGTTCCACTCTCAAAGTAGGATTTGAGACTATCAATGGCATTCCGGTCAAAATAACGACCGGTTACGTCATAATTCTTAATTAAACTCGTCACGGCATCGCGCATTTTTTTCTCCCAATTGTCAACTATTTATGGTTTGATATTAAATTGGCCGCAATTACGCACCAATAAAATCCCATGCCAATTCGCATAAAATAGACCTTGGCATAAAACTATCCATCTGCTATTTAAGGATTTTATGTCAAAGTTGACCCCTGATCATGAAGTTTATGGTTTTGCACAAATTATGAAATAAAGGTTAACATAATCACTAACCCAAATAATTTGTAATAAAAATCACAAAATGGCGTTAATTATTTATGATATTTCAATTAGTGTGCGATAAGTTAGTTTGGGGTGACAGGGTGAGGACACTTTAGCAAGTTTTGGGTGTATAGTAAGTAGTTAGCTATATCAGGAGTACAGTAAAAATGACAACCCCAAAAGAAATCTTGAAAAAAATTCAAGATGAAAAAATTCAGATGATTGATCTGAAATTCATTGATACACTGGGAACTTGGCAGCATTTAACCATGTACCAAGACCAAATTGATGAAAGTTCTTTCTCTGACGGTGTTCCCTTCGACGGTTCTAGTATTCGAGGTTGGAAGGGTATTGAAGAATCTGACATGACAATGGTACTCGATCCCAACACCACTTGGATCGATCCCTTCATGAAAGAACCAACTCTTAGTATCATTTGTAGTATCAAAGAACCTCGTACAGGTCAGTGGTATAACCGTTGTCCCCGTGTTATTGCCCAAAAAGCCATAGACTACTTAGCTTCTACGGGACTTGGTGATACAGCTTTCTTTGGTCCTGAAGCGGAATTTTTCATTTTTGATGATGTCCGCTACGATCAAACCACCAACTCAGGTTACTATTATGTAGACTCTGTAGAAGGTCGTTGGAACACTGGTAGAGAAGAAAAACCTAACCTGGGTTACAAAACCCGCGTCAAGGAAGGTTACTTCCCTGTACCACCCACAGATAACTTTCAAGATATGCGGACAGAAATGCTGCTGATAATGAAAGATTGTGGTGTACCTATTGAAAAGCAACACCATGAAGTTGCTACCGGTGGTCAGTGCGAACTTGGTTTTAAATTTGGTAAATTAATCGAAGCTGCTGACTGGTTAATGACTTACAAATACGTCATTAAGAACGTTGCTAGGAAATATGGCAAAACCGTCACCTTTATGCCTAAACCCATTTTTGGTGATAATGGTTCTGGTATGCACTGTCACCAGTCTATCTGGAAAAATGGCCAACCTCTATTTGCTGGTGATAAGTACGCTGGTATGAGTGAAATGGGACTTTACTACATTGGTGGTATTCTCAAACACGCTCCAGCATTGTTGGCAATCACTAACCCCACAACAAATTCTTATAAGCGTCTTGTCCCTGGTTACGAAGCACCTGTAAACTTGGCTTACTCCCAAGGAAACCGTTCTGCTTCCGTCCGCATTCCTCTTTCTGGAGATAACCCCAAAGCCAAGCGGTTAGAATTCCGTTGTCCAGACGCTACTTCTAATCCATACTTGGCTTTCGCGGCTATGCTCTGTGCTGGTATTGACGGTATCAAAAACAAAATTCACCCTGGTGAACCCTTAGATAAAAATATCTATGAACTTTCCCCAGAAGAATTGTCTAAGATTCCTTCTACTCCCGGTTCTTTAGAATTGGCTCTGGAAGCTTTAGAAAATGACCACGCTTTCTTAACCGAATCTGGTGTTTTCTCTGAAGATTTCATTCAGAATTGGATTGATTACAAAGTTGCTAACGAAGTTAAGCAAATGCAATTGCGTCCACATCCTTATGAATTCTTCCTATATTATGATTGCTAGTTGCAGTAGGCATCTGGTGCTAAATAATGTAGATAAGTTCCGATGAACATCTCCACAATCAGCATCTGCAATTAGATAATGCATTATCTAATTGTCAATAGATGTCTAAGAAATAGCAAAAGTAGTCATTCATCCAGCCATCCTTTTTGGGTGGCTTTTTTTACATCGTCAACGCCAAGGATAACTAGCTCATCGTTGCTTGGCTGCGTCCATAAAGCATTTGCGTCGTAAAATCTATTTTACCTTGAACGGGATTCCAGTAATGCGCCATTTCTTGGTGGAGTCCCAGTTCTTGTGAAGCACGCATCAATATAGATTGTTGACGGTTTTTAATTTGTTGATGTTCGCTTGCTATAGTTCTGCGAAGCTTTTCTTGAATAGACATAATGCTACCTCTCTATGCTTGTTTACTGGCAGACGAGTCACTATCTCTTACATACATATTATAACCATGCTAACGAAAAAACTTGTAGTGTAAACTACAAAACATTAAATAGATACAATTACACCCCCTCTAAGTTTTTTTGCTGGTAAATAATTATCATTCTTGCTATATTTATAATAAGACAAAAATCTGTATTGTAAACTACAAATTATTAAAATAATATAAAACTTAATAGAATTGGTCATTAGTAAATTATTTCCCCTTGTCCCCTGTTCCCCTACTGTCCTTAGGCATAGATTAAGATTTTATAAGTTTCTGCTGTGGGGGCGATCGCTTGGTCTACGGCTTGTGGTAGATTTTATAATTGTCAGAATCAGGATTTCCAGGATTTAAGGATTAACAGGATTAATCCCCAAATCCTCAATTGATTTACGGATAGATTAAGATTTTATAAGTTTCTGCTGTGGGGGCGATCGCTTGGTCTACGGCTTGTGGTAGATTTTGTAAGGGATAGCGATCGCTAATTAAGGCTTTAACATCAATGCGGCGATTAAAGACAATATCCGCAGATAAACTTTGTAGACGGTAAGATGAGCTATAACTACCCATGAGGTCTATTTCTCGACGATAGAGAATATTAGGATTAATGGGAATTGTCAATTCATCGGGAAATTCCGCAAAAAATAGGATTTTTCCACCTTTGCGAGTACAGTCTAAAGCTTGAAAAAACGCTTTATCGCTGGGAACTGCTAATAAAGTGACATCGACACCCATACCTCCGGTTAAAGCTTGAATTTTTGCGGGTAAATCAGGGTCACGAGCATCAAAAGCTGCTTCCGCGCCTATTTCCAGAGCCTTTTCAATTCTAGAAGGTAAAAGGTCTGTAGCGATCGCTTTCGCGCCAAAGAACTTCACCAACATCATAAACATTAAACCAATGGGACCTGCACCGGTGACTAATACAGTTTGTCCAGGTGCAATTTGAGCTTTTTTAACAGCTTTTAAACAGCAATTAGTAGGTTCAACAAAACTGGCTTCTTCAAAACTGATATCATCAGGAATGGGAATTAAGCCACCATTTTGGACAATGTGGGCTGGAACTTTCACATACTCAGCAAAACCGCCGCCACTGGGGTTAAAACCTGCGGTAGTGGAGATATTTTTATAAACGTCGCACATGGAAAAATTATCATTCAAGCAATAAGCGCAACGCATACATGGTATATGGTGCATCACGGCTACCCGTTGTCCTACTTGCCACCCTTGCACCTGAGAACCAATCGCTGCAATAGTTCCAGCGGTTTCATGTCCAAATATGCGTGGCGGTTCATACAAAGGATAACGAATTTTTTTAATATCTGACTGACACAAACCAACAACCATTACCTGTACTAACACTTCATCTGCTGCTAATATGGGAACTGGGACTTCCTCGTAGGATAATTGATTTACGCCTCTAAATACTTGTGCTTTCACGTTGTTTTTTTATGATTCAACGTTACTAGATTTAACATTTTGTGGTTAAAGTTAGGTTATGGAGTTTGGGAAAAACAATAAAATCCTGGGAATTCTTATCACAATTTTACATATCTGTAAATAAAAATACAGATTAATAAATGATTTTCATGGGACGATATACATAAAAAACAATTGTTTTTACTGAAAATATAAATGTAATTTTTAATCAGAATATACAGAGAACATAATAATGGCAAAATGCCTTTATCTTCAATTTCAGATAAACTATAATTGAGAAAATTGGCAACAATAGATATTTTCAGCTTTTCCATATTTAAGAAAAGTAACTTTTGTATTTCCAGGTTAAATATAATTACTAATTGCCTTAGTTAAATCTAGGTTTATCTATAAATTTTATCATGCAGATGCACCATAGATATCATGATCTGCTGTCTAAATCCCGATTGTTCAAATCCGCAAAATTCTCAGAGTCATAAAATTTGTCAAACGTGTAACACTCCTTTAGTGTTACTGTTGAGAAATCGGTTTCGTGTTATTCGTGTTCTTTCTGACGAAGGAGGATTTGGTAGAACTTATATATCAGAAGATATTGATAAATTAAATGAATTATGTGTCATTAAACAACTAGCACCTAAATTTCGAGGGACTTGGTCACAAAAAAAAGCAACTCAGCTATTTTCAGAAGAAGCAAAGCGACTGCAAGAGTTAGGACAACATCCACAAATTCCCACTTTAATAGCCTATTTTGAGCAGGATAATTGTTTATATTTAGTGCAACAATTTATTGATGGTCAAAATTTATTTAATGAGTTAAAATCTCGGAGAATTTATCAAGATTGGGATATTCAATCTATGTTATTGGATTTATTACCAATTATTAAATTTGTGCATCAAAATGGGGTAATTCATCGTGATATTAAACCAGAAAATATTATTCGTCGAAAAACTGATGGGAGATTAACACTTATTGATTTTGGTTCTTCCAAACAATTGACTGCACAAGTACAGCGAAAAAATGGTACTTCCATTGGTTCACATGGTTATTCTCCCATTGAACAAATTAGAGATGGAAAAGCATATCCTGCAAGTGATTTATTTAGTTTAGGTGCTACTTGTTTTCATCTATTAACAGGAATTTCTCCTTTTCAATTATGGATGGAATATGGTTATACTTGGGTAGAAAATTGGCAGCATTATTTACGATTTCCTTTGAGTTTAGAATTAACAGAAATCATGGATAAACTACTGCAAAAAGAAATAAAAAACCGTTATCAATCTGCTGATGAAGTAATTAGAGATTTGATGAAAAAACATACTCATATTCTACCAGCAGCGAATCATAAAATTATTAAAACACCTGTAAAAAATTCTCAAACATATTCATCAAAATATATTTGGATACGCAATTTAATTTCTATATTGGGGATAATTGTCTTTTTCGCATTAGCGGAATCTGGTTATCGAGAATTTCGCAAGTTAAAAACTAACTTTTCTTTTAGTTTAAGTCAACCTGGCAATAGTCCATCAAAATCTGTAATATCAGAAAAAAGTTGGTCTTTAGTCAATACTTTTGATGGACATAAAAGTAAAGTCTTATCTGTTGCTATGAGTCCAAATGGTAAGATGATTGTCAGTAGTAGTAATTGTGATAATAGTCAATGTCATAATATTAAACTATGGAATGTAATTACAGGTAAGGAAATCACTAATCTCCAGGGACATTCTCAAAATGTAAATGTAGTAGCTATCACTACTGACGGTAAAATTTTAGTTAGTGGTAGTGATGATAAAACTATTAAAATTTGGAGTTTACAAACAAATCAATTGATTCACACTTTAAATGGTCATACAGATGCGGTGCATAGTTTAGTTATTAGTGGTGATGGTAAAACTTTAATTAGTGCTAGTGATGATAAAACGATTAAAGTTTGGAATTTAATAACAGGTAAGCTAATTCGCACTTTAATTGGTCATAAATATTGGGTGCGCTCTGTAGATATTAATTATGATGGTGTGACTTTAGCAAGTGGTAGTTTTGATAAAACGATTAAATTATGGAATATTAATCAACAAGCGCCAATTCAGAATTTAGCTACTAGTTCACAAACAGTTATAGCGGTGGCTTTTAGTCCTAATGGTAAAATTATAGCAAGTGCCAGCCGCGACCGCACAATTAAATTATGGAATTTGCAAACCTTGAAAGAAATTCGGACTCTCATGGTAGAAGATAATAGTGTTAATACTATTGCTTTTAGTCCTGATGGTAAAATTTTAGCAAGTGCTGGACGAAATATTTCTGGAGAACAAATCCATCACAGCATTAAACTCTGGAACGTGGCCACAGGAGAGGAAATGCTAACATTAACGGGACATATTAATGCTGTTACTTCCCTTGCTTTTAGTGCTGACGGGAAGTTTTTAGTTAGTAGTGGTGAAGATAATTTAATTAAAATTTGGCAGATTCCAGTGAAGAATGATAGAAATTTTAGTAGTGAAAGTCTTATATATAAATCTAAAGTTCAATAGTTTGTGGGATTATGGATATTACTGGAACGATTTACAGCAGTACGAGAAGAATTTGTATTTTTGCGAAGCTTCACTTTCATTAATTGAACCGAGTTTTATTGATATCCAATGATTTATATACATACTTCCGATAGTACCAGATTTTTATAAAAAAGTCACTTATAAAATTGTTTTGGTTGACGTATGTTACCCAACATTAACCAACAATAATACATAAGTTGGGTTGCATTTCATTTAACCCAACCTACAAACTAAAAATATAAATAATATTGTTAATTCAAGTTATAAATTAGCCGTTATCAAAATCTTCTGAAACAGATTCTAGATTGTCTGAAGCCTTTAAAAGATCATCCCAACTATCTGGAGGATTACCACTTGCAAGCATTTTAGTAAAAATGTTGTATGGATCTGTTTTTGCTCCCTCTTTCCGAAGGGAATTTTCATCATTTATCCAAGAATAAATAATAACTTTTTCCGTACTGCTATAACGAAAAAATAAGCGAAATCTTCTATTAAATTTAGCTCGAAACCAATGCTTTTTATCTGTTCCTAATGTTTTACCTTGCCTAAATTCTGGTGCGATCGGATCTTCAGGTATACGTTTATAAATAAACTCATTAATATTGTTGAGGAACTTTGTAGCTGGGTGCTGCTGATATTCTTCAGGATTTTTTTCTTTAAGTTCCTCAACCTGAATAATCAATTTGTTATATTTTTCACCAAAGGCAGGATGAATTTTTAATGTCCACCCATTAACATTCATACAAATATGAAATCCTCTGGAAACTCTTCATCAAGATCAATTTCCATACCTTCAGTAAGTAATGAGACACGACGATAAGTATCTTCTGTAAGTGGTTCAATAGTGCTAGGATTTTTCTGGATATCTCTAGCAATGAAATCTAAGAACGCCTTTACAAAAGAATGCTTTTCCATATTTGGAGACAATATTCTATTCATTCCTAGTGTTTCTCCCTTTTTATGATAAACAACTATGTACTTTCTGGAACGTTTTACCGCAGTACGATAAGAATTTGCATTGTTGCGAAGCTTCACTTTCATTAATTGAACGGACAATGATTTATATACTCACTCCTTATAGTACCAGATTTTTCTAAAAAAGTCACTTATAAAATTGTAGGCTGGGTTGACGAGAGGAAACCAAACATCAACTAACAATAATAAATGTGTTGGTTTGCATTTCATTTAACCTAACCTACAAACTTTTACCACCACCATTTTGACTACCAAGGGGAAAAATACGCGGAGTAAATTCCTTCTCAAAACTAATATCTACATTTTTTAAAGCCCGAAAATCAGGTACTTGGATTCTTTGTATGTGCATAAATAAATATAGTGTTTTAACTTTACGAGTGGATTATACCTATAATACTCTATTCTCAGTCTAAAATTACTTATCTTCTTCTTTCTTCCTTCGTGTCCTTCGTGTCTTCGTGGTTTAATCACTCCGTAGGTTGGGTTGACGTATGTTATCCAACATCAACCTACAATAAATGTGTTAGGTTGGGTTAAATGAAACCCAACCTACAAACTCAATCAATTATTTTAAAAATCCTCCTTCAATAATATTTCTTTTTATAATCTTCTTTTTCACTAAGTTTAAAAATTCCCTTGTTTGTGCTTTTGGGTATTTATGTTTGCAGTCTGTTACCAATAGTTCAATACTTTTGTTGTTGTTGCTGTAATAACAAATCTGCTTGCTGTTGTTGTAATAGCAAATCTGCTTGCTGTTGTTGTTGTTGCTGTTGTTGTTGCTGTAATAACAAATCTGCTTGCTGTTGTTGTTGTTGCTGTTGTTGTTGTTGTAATAACAAATCTGCTTGCTGTTGCTGCTGCTGTTGTTGTAATAACAAATCTGCTTGCTGTTGTTGTTGTTGCTGTTGTTGTTGCTGTAATATGTTGTTGTTCATACCCTGAGATACAAAAATCATGAACCACATAAACCCTAGAGATAAGTACAAGAAAAAAGTTCCATCTTCCATTGAATTTAACTGAAATCTTCTAATAAGAAATTATAACACTGACTAATCCTTTCTCGGTATACATTTATAGCAAAGTCAGTTAACTTTTTCTCCTAGTAATACTCTAATTCTGTAATATACAGCACTTTTCACAATAGTTAAGTACAAAAATCTACGACATAATTATTACATCAAGCTGGAAAATAGGATATAACCTGTACAGATAGACGTGCAAAATGCTGTATTTCTGTAACAAGCGAATTACCAATTGTTTGTATATTTTCCATTTTTAAACTCTACTTCATGATATTGTTGATACCTTTTATACGTAAGTTGGGTTGACGCAAGGAAACCCAACATCAACCAACAATAATACATAAGTTGGGTTGCATTTCATTTAACCCAACCTACAAACCAATTAACCCAAAACGAAATTCACCAACTTACCAGGAACAACAATCACCTTTTTAACTTCCTTCCCTTCCAGATAACGCTGTGCCACCTCCGACTCCCGCGCATACTTCTCCAACTCCGCTTTATCAGCTTTTGCAGGAACTTGAATAGAACCGCGAGTTTTACCCATAATTTGAATTACCAAAGTAATTTCATCAACTATCAAAGCCCCAGGATCAAAAATTGGCCAAGGTTGGGTATGGACAGAATTTTTATTCCCCAATAATTGCCATAATTCATCACCAATATGGGGGGCAAAAGGTGCTAACATAATCACCAAAGTTTGAATACCTTCCGCATAAATTGACGAATTATTGCAATCAGCATCAGTCAACGCATTACTTAACTTCATCAATTCCGAAATTGCAGTATTAAATTGATAATCATCCTGCACATCTTCGGTAATTGCTTGAATAGCAATATGAATGAAGCGACGTAAATCTTTTTCGGCTTTTGTCAGTTGTCCGTTGTCATTTGTCAGTTGTTTTTTACTTGTAGCGTAATCTGTAACCAACCGCCAAACGCGATTTAAAAAGCGGAATTGTCCCTCAACATCTGCCTCATCCCATTCTAAATCTTTTTCAGGAGGTGCTTTAAATAAAATGAACATTCGCGCCGTATCTATGCCATATTTATTAATCACATCTTCCGGCGCAACACCATTTCCTTTTGATTTGGACATGGTAGCATATAGCTTTTGTAAAGGTTCGCCAGTTTGCGGATCTACAGGATTATTAACATCAACCAAATGAGAAGGAATCCATTTATCTTTACCACCTTTTTTCGGGTTCATGTAAGTTAAACCCTGTACCATTCCCTGAGTTAATAACTTTTGAAATGGTTCATCAAAATTAAATAACCCTCTATCTCTTAATACTTTTGTGAAGAAACGCGAATACAATAAATGTAAAATTGCGTGTTCAATTCCTCCTACATATTGATCTACAGGCATCCAATCATTTACTTTAGCAGAATCAAAAATCTTTTCTTCATTTTTGGCATCAGAATAACGCAAGAAATACCAAGAAGAATCAATAAAAGTATCCATTGTATCGGTTTCCCGTTTCGCAGGAGTACCGCAACTTGGACAAGGCACATTTACCCAACTTTCTAATTGTGCTAAAGGTGAACCACCACGGCCACTTAATTCAATATCTTCTGGTAATTGTACAGGTAAATCTTTTTCTGGTACAGGCACAATTCCACATTCAGGACAGTGAATAACAGGGATAGGTGCGCCCCAATAACGTTGTCGAGAAATCAACCAATCTCTGAGGCGATATTGTATTCTTAATTTACCGAAATTGTGTTTTTCGGCAAATTCAATAATGGCTTTTTTTGCATCTATAGAATTTATCCCATTAAAGTCACCAGAATTAACTAAAATTCCCGCTTCTGTATATGCTGATTTTAAAGTTTCCTCTGCACCAACTTCGGGAACAATTACCACTTTAATAGCTAAATTTTGTTCTTTAGCAAACTTGAAATCCCGGACATCATGGGCTGGTACACCCATTACCGCACCTGTACCATATTCATAGAGTACATAATCTGCAATCCAAATCGGTACTTCTTCCCCAGTAAAGGGGTTAATAACTTGACCACCAGTGGGAATACCCCGTTTAGGTTTGTCTTCCGCAGTCCGTTCTAACTCGCTTTGGTTGCTGACTTCCTTAATAAAGGCTGCTACTGCTGCTTTTTGGTCTGAAGTTGTCACCACTTGAGTTAAGGGGTGTTCTGGGGCTAAAACGACGTAACTCACGCCATAAACAGTGTCGGGACGGGTGGTATAAACAGCGATTTTTTCATCTAAGCCGACAATCGGAAATTCTAAATAAGCACCGGTGGATTTTCCTATCCAGTTGGCTTGCATTAATTTAACTCGTTCTGGCCAACCTGTGAGTTTATCTAAATCATTTAATAATTCTTCTGCGTAGTCGGTAATTTTGAAAAACCATTGACGCAATAATTTACGTTCTACTATTGCTCCACTACGCCAAGAACGTCCTTCATTATCAACTTGTTCATTTGCTAATACAGTTTGATCAATAGGGTCCCAATTCACTGCAGCTTCTCTTTGATAAGCTAAACCAGCTTGTAAAAATTGTAAAAATATCCATTGTGTCCATCTGTAATAATCAGGAGAACAGGTAGCAACTTCACATTCCCAATCTAAGGATAAACCCAGACGTTGTAATTGTTGCCGCATTTGGGCAATATTTTGATATGTCCATTTTGCAGGAGGTACACCTCTATCAATGGCGGCGTTTTCTGCGGGTAGTCCGAAAGCATCCCAGCCCATTGGATGTAATACTCGATACCCTTGCATCCGTTTGAGGCGAGCAATTACGTCTGTAATTGTGTAATTACGAACGTGACCCATGTGTAAGCTACCGGAGGGGTAGGGGAACATAGAAAGCGCGTAGAATTTGGGCTTGTTTTGGTCTTGAGGGGTTTTATCTAAGCCAAGTTCTAACCATGTTTTTTGCCATTTTTCCTCAATTGCGGCTGGTTGGTATGATGTTTTTTGGGGGGACTCCACAGCTAAAACTCCTAATGCTTTTATCTAGTTTCGCTATTGTGGCATAATTGTAGATATTAGACATATAGGGGTTATTGGTTGAGTGAGATACAAGAACCCCACCCCCAACCCCAACCCCGCTCTTCGAGAGGTGGCTATGATGTAACTTATTAAAGTGGATACCGCTATATTGTTGATAGTAGAGAAAAATTAGTAAGTTGAAGCTAATTAATTGAATTATGTTCTAGCCAAGTTTCTAAATCTGTAACTGAAGTAAAATCTAGCAAAGCTTCTCCTAATTCTTCAAGTTTTTCAATAGATAATTCCTGGATTTTTTGAATTAATAATGAATCAATTTCCCCAACTCGGCGATTTAAGAGACGGATAATTAGACGTTGTTCTCCTTCTTGTTTGGCTAGTTCTCTGTCTTGTTGGTAAAGTGGTGCTAATCGCATAATCAACTCCTGATCTTCTGTTTGTGAACTTTGATTGATTTTTAAATTGTTTAAATTTTTACTGCACAACTTCCTGAATATCAACTCCTTTAACAAAGGTTGGTATTTCAGGAGAAATCGGTGCTTCCTGAGCAATTTTACAAGCTAAAGACATCATATTCCCAACAGAGTGCAAACAATATTCAAGCGCATCTGGAGCGGAGTTATCATCTTGTTTAGAAGCTTCAATCCACTGAGATACAGTTTGAAACGGGGAGCCTTTCGAGCGAACTTGCTTTACTGAGAGTGGATTAGACGGAATTGGGAAATAGATTGAGGGCAGATTTCCTAAGCTGTTATCAGGCAAAAACCGTCTGAAAACAAACTCTCTTCGTGTTGCTTGTCCTAATGGTACATAATGAACAACTAAGTCTCGATAAGCAGATAATTTAGCTAACCAACCGCCATCGCTTTCATTAGTTATTTCACATAGCTCAGAGGCTAGGGAGTTATCTGTAATATTGACTTTAAGTATCTGTTTTCTCAAAGAATTCATTAATCGAATTCTATCGTTTGTGTTGAGAGAGCTTTTGAGTACAAAGTTTGCAACAAACTCTGCCAAATAATCCCGGAGAGTACATAACTCTCGAAGAAGATCATGAGTTTCTAAATAAATGGAAAATGAATTTAACGTTTCAATTTTGCCAGGAGAAAACTGTTGCTGTTCGCATAAAGACCAAAGTTCAACATTATAAGCTTCTGATAATTGCCGAAGTCTTAAGTTACAAGCTCTTACCTCAAAAGCAATTCGGCTACAAATATCCATTAATTCCATCTTTTCTGCTTTAAAAGCAGCGTAAGCTAACCGACTCCAATTTCTTTCTGCATGAAGACAGGAATTGTTGTTTGCCTGATCTGCATGGAAGGGATGCCACATGGGTGGATAGTATCCCTTTATTTGCTGAGATGTTTCATAGTAATCAATCCCAACTATCTTGAATCCTAATGAAATCAAATTCAACGGTAAATCATGATAGCGATCTATAGAAAATGTTGGCATAGGATCATTGCTACCAAGAGGAATAATGACTTCAGATCCCGTTTTATTAATAGCTTTCAGTCCACCTACTAGATGGACTATGCGAGTAACATTATGCCATTTTCCTTCAGTCATGAATTACCTCCTGCAAGGTCTATGTTGAAGATTTTTACTACCATCGTAGCTTCTCATTAACAAACGAAATTATACACTTTCGTTTAAAAAAAAAAGGCAGAGAATTTTTTGATTTGGAAGTCTATTAAACAAACTCTCAATTCCCTGCTTTCAGCTTTCCATAAGCATAACGGGTTAAACTGCCTTCATTGAGATTATTCCAAGCATACATCCTATCTCTAAAGGGTTTCCACTGTTCATAAACGGCTTTAAAATCAGCATCTTTAGTCGCAAATTCATCATATAAAGCAAAAGAAGCTTTTTCCGCTGCTTCCAAAATTTCCTGACTATAAGCACGCACTTGAGTGCCTGTTTTTAATAGTTTTTCCAATGCTTCACCATTACGCGCATCATAACGAGCTAACATTGTTGTATTCGACTGATATGCAGCCGTTTCTAAAGCGGCTTGGTATTGAGGTGGCAGCTTTTTCCATTCGTCTAAATTAACTTGTACTTCTAAAGTTGGACCTGGTTCCCACCAACCCGGATAATAGTAAAATTTAGCGACTTTATTTAAACCCAATTTTTCATCGTCATAAGGTCCTACCCACTCAGCCGCGTCAATAGCCCCTGTTTGTAACCCTTGAAAGATTTCTCCACCGGGAAGGGTTTGTACTGTCACCCCTAATTTAGCCATAACTTGCCCCCCCAACCCGGGAATCCGCATTTTTAAGCCTTTGAGGTCATTAAGTGTTTTCACTTCACTGCGAAACCATCCTCCCATCTGTGTACCCGTATTTCCCGCAGGAAATTGAATAACGTTGAATTTACTTGCGTAAATTTCCTGAAGTTTCGCTAAACCACCACCTTCATATAACCAAGCATTTTGTTGTTGGGCATTGAGTCCAAATGGTACTGATGTACCAAAAGCTAGGGCAGGACTTTTACCGATATAGTAATAAGCAGCAGTATGTCCTGCTTGTACCGCACCTTGAGAAACCACATTGAGAACTTCTAAACCCGGTGCTATTTCTCCGGCCGCGCGGGCTTCGATAATGAACTTACCGTTAGTTAAAACTTTGACACGCTCTGCTAATACCTGCGCTCCGCCAAAAATAGTATCTAAGGATGTTGGCCAACTGGTGGCCATTTGCCATTTAATTGTCGGCAGGTTACTGGTATCGGTTTTACCTTGATTTTGAGCTTTTTGACAACCACCAACGATGGCGATTCCTGTAGCAGCGATCGCACTTTGAGATAATCTGTTAACAATAGTCCGACGTTTCATAAAAGTTAATACTATGACTAACTGCAATACTTTACTACACTACCATAATGATGTAACATTTGAAGAATTCCTGTAAAATTTATTATTGCTGATGATTTGATCAATTTCTAATCATTTCAGATTAGTATAAAAGTATTAAGTAATTTCTAACTAATATTTAACGGCTATGTTAGAAACTGTTTTGGCTTTATCCAGCGTTCAACTGCCACCCACCCAGGCAGAACTTCCTTGTGATGATGGTATCCCCATGGAAACACAAAGGCATAAATTCCAAATGGATATTTTAATTGATACGATTCAGCCTTGGTTAGAGCAAAGGACTGATGGATATGTAGGGGGCAATATGTTTGTCTATTACAGTTTAGCACAATTAAAAAATCAAGATTTTCGAAGTCCAGATTTTTTTGCTGTTTTGGGTGTACCAAAAACAGAACGATTGTCTTGGGTAGTTTGGGAAGAGGGCAAACCCCCAGATGTAGTAATTGAATTACTTTCAGAAACTACAGCTAGTAATGATAAAAATGCGAAAAAATTAATTTATCAAAATCAGATGCGGGTTTCTGAATATTTTTGGTATGACCCTTTTAATCCAGATGATTTTGCAGGTTTCGATCTCAATAGTGGTACATATCAACAGATTGCTCTAAATGAGAAAAATCAACTGATAAGTAAGGTCTTAAATTTGTCTTTAGTGCGTTGGGAAGGTAATTATAGAGGTGTTGATGCCACTTGGTTACGCTGGGCAACTTTCGATGGTGAGTTATTTCCCACTTCTCAGGAAATGGTAGGAATTGCACAACAAAAAGTAGCTGAAGTCAAACAAATTGCAGAACAGGAAAAACAACGGGCAGAACAAGCTGAATTGCAATTAAGACAAGTTGCCATTAATTTATTACAGAATAAAATGCCTGTAGAACAAGTGGTACAGTTAACAAATTTAGATATTTTGGAGGTGGAAAAATTGATTAATTAATAATTAAAAATCTCTCAATACTTGTCCTTAATTTATATATTGTATGCGTCAAACCAGAAGATTTTCCTTAATTAGTAAACTGTTGAAAATTTCGCAATTTATTGACAATTGTGCTGATAAATTGGGATGGTTATCCAATTGGTTAGTTTTACTGACAATTGGAGTCGGTTTTTTTAATGTTCTCGCCCGTTATATGGGAAGATTCATTGGTATACAATTGTCTTCTAATGCCTTATTAGAACTGCAATGGTATTTATTTTCCCTCACTTTTTTGTCGGGATTTGTTTATATTTTACGTCATGGAGAAAATGTACGAGTTGATTTTTTCTATGCCAATTTTAGTGAAAAAAAACGGGCATTAGTTGATTTTTTCGGGACAATTTTATTTTTAATTCCCTTTTGTTTAATTGGCATTTTGGTATTATTTAATCCTGTTTTACAATCCTGGGGAAGATTAAGTGATGGTAGTTGGGGGACTTGGGAAATATCCTCTGACGCTAATGGTTTACCCCGTGCCCCAATTAAAACAATGGTTCCCATAGCCTTATTACTGCTACTAATACAAAGTATTTCTCAAGCAATTAAATACCTAGCAGTCATTTTAGGCTATCAACAAGTAGCGGAACAAATTCGTTTAGAAACTTCAGAAAATATCAATATTGAATAGGAGAAAATATGGGTTTTGAATGGTTAGGAATTTTAATGTTTGTCGGCTTTTTCTTTATTCTCATGAGTGGCTATCCAGTCGCTTTTTCCTTTGCCGGCACTGCTATTGTTTTTGGATTTATTGGTACACTCGTTGGGGCTTTTAATCCCGCTCGTCTTCTGCTTTTACCTAATAGTTGGTTCGGCACAATGTCGAACTTTACCTTACTTGCAATTCCCTTTTTTGTCTTTCTGGGTGCAGTTTTAGAAAAGTCAGGTTTAGCTGAAGAATTATTAGAAACAATTGGTATTCTTTTCAGTCGTGTTAGGGGAGGATTGGCTTTAGCAGTGGTTTTAGTGGGAACAGTTTTAGCAGCTACAACTGGAGTCGTAGCCGCTACAGTAATTGTGATGGGAATGTTATCATTACCGCTAATGCTACGTTATGGCTATGATAAAAAATTAGCTTCAGGAGTTATTATTGCTTCCGGTACTTTAGCCCAGTTAATTCCTCCCAGTTTAGTTTTAGTGATTCTGAGTGATCAAATTGGTGTTTCCGTTGGAGATTTATTTTTAGGGGCATTAATTCCCGGATTAATGTTATCTGGTGCTTATATTCTCTATATTTTAGGACTAGGTTTTTTTCAACCGGAAAAAGTTCCCCTTATCCCTGATGATGTCGTAATTCCTGAAGGTAATGAATTAATTAAAAAAGTTTTTAAAGCTGTTGTTCCGCCGATTATTTTAATTTTTGCAGTGTTAGGTAGTATTTTCTTTGGTATTGCCACACCCACAGAAGCGGGGGCTGTAGGTGCTGTTGGGGCTTCTATTCTCGCAGCTTTTAATAAACGTCTCACACCACAATTAATTCGTGATGCTGCCCATTCTACCGCGGTGATTACAGCTTTAGTGGTGATGATTTTATTCTGTTCTTCGATGTTTAGTTTGGTATTTGATGCTTTAGGTGGCAAAACTTTTATAACTAATTTATTAGTAGGTTTACCTGGAGGATATTGGGGGTTTTTAATTGTTAGTAATATCGTGATTTTTATTTTAGGATCTTTTCTAGAATTTATTGAAATTTGCTTTATTGCTTTGCCTTTATTAGTACCAGCAGCCCAAGCTTTAAATATTGATATGGTGTGGTTTGGTGTGGTAATGGCAGTGAATTTACAAACGGCGTTTATTTCTCCACCAGTGGGATTTTCTTTGTTTTATTTACAAAGTGTTGCCCCTAAAGAAGTGAGTACATTAGATATTCATAAAAGTGCGATTCCTTTTATGGTTTTACAGTTTATTGTGTTGTTAATTGTGATTATTTTCCCGCAAACAGTCCGCTGGTTAATTGATATTTCCGCAACCACTGGGGTTTAAGGCATTTTTGGGCGGTTGGAGACCCCGTCTACACGGGCAAAACCTGCCTACGCAGGTTAAAAGATTTCTTTCTTATCATAAGCTATTACGCAGCTAAATTTGATAACCATAATTTACTTGAGCTTTGTGGTGCGGGCATCTTGCCCGCTAGAATTATACAAACTAAATTCACAACAGCTTATTTTATTATCAAACTGAGAAAATTTCTAAAAATTGCGTGGCGGTAATAATATCAACTCCTTGAAAGGGATGAAGTTCTAATAAATCTTTATCTCCTGTAATAATATGAGTTGCATTACCATTAATAGCAACCTCAAGAAATTTATCATCTTTTGGATCTCTACACTCCTTAATCATCTTAACTATTTCAGTTTCTTCTGATTCAAGTTTGAATTTAGCTAAGAATTGAGTACGAATACTCACAGAAATATATTTATCGAATTTTGACCGATTAAGGATTTCTTGTAGTTCTTGAAAAGTCGCATCTGAAAATAAAATTATTCCTAAACTTCTGGCTTTTTTGAATGCCACATCTGGAATAGATGACTTAATCAAAACGGCACTAACTAAAATGTTTGTATCAACAACAAAACGTAATTCATCCATTCTCAAGAATCTCATTTAAAATTTCTGGAGTTAATCCCCTATTTTTCCCTTGTTCTTGCATTTCTTGGATAATGTCATCTAGAGATTTATCTTGAATAATTAATTTGAGCAAATCGTTCACAATAGTCTGAATTTTTTGCTGTTTTTGCGGTTCTGCTGCTTGATAGGCTTTGGCAACTTCTGCATCAACTTTAATGGCAATTGTTTCCATATTTTGATAGAAAAAGTAAATTACATTTGTTTGATTATAGCATTTAACAGATAAAAGATCAGGTGGGGTTTTCTCATTCAGCTAGATCTAAACTACATTACTGCCTTCCCGTTGGCAGATTAGATTTGTAGGGGTTTAGCAGTTAAACGGGCGGTTAGAAACCGCGTCTATACAGGCAAAATCTGCCTATCCAGGTTAAAAATCCCATTAACAAAGTTTAACCAAACCATCAAAAAAGCCCCTTGTCAAAATACATCATGTATAATATAGTTTATCTGTACTGTATATTCTCTATACAGAATTACAAACATCCAAGGGGTAAATCATGGCAAGTTACATTAAGTCTAAAGTCCAACAGTCTCTAAGTTTTCTGCTGGTGCTGGTTATAGCATTTTCAGTATTCAGTGGGGTTCTCTTCCTCAATCCTAGTCCTTCCTATGCGTATAGTCGGAATTTAGGCTCTGTGGATTATAGCGGGAGGAATTTAAGCAGGCAGGATTTCAGCGATGCGAATTTAAGCGGGGCGTATTTAAGCGGAGCGAGGTTAAGCGGAGCGAGGTTAAGCGGAGCAGATTTAAGCGGGGCGAGGTTAAGCGGGGCGATCGCCGATAGTGAGACTATATTTCCTGACGGTTTTGATCCAGTGGACGCAGGAGTAGAATTCCGCGACTAATAAATTTTATTACCCAGACATCAAAAAAACTTCGCCTTTTCTAAGATAGGGTGGGGTTTTCTGATTCAGCCATATTCACACTACATACATTACTTGCTGCTGGAAGATTATCTAACGATTGGCTGTTTCCAACCCCCAAAGCTAAAATAACCAGTTGCTGATTTTTCTTCCACTAAAACTACTACAATGACTGTTGATGCTAGATAATGGGAAAGCCTTGACATTTACCCAACCTAGCCCGGAACCAAAGAACTAACAACTATGCGAACTCACTATTGCGGCGAACTCCGAAAAGAACATATTGGTGAAACTGTTACCTTTTACGGATGGGTAGACCGTCGCCGCGATCACGGTGGTGTGATATTCTTAGACTTGCGCGATCGCTCTGGTATTGTCCAAATCGTCAGCGACCCCCAGCGCACCCCAGACTCCTATGAACAGGCTAACGCACTCAGAAATGAATATGTTGTAGCTATCACCGGTAGAGTTACCCAACGTCCTCCAGAATCCCTAAATCCCCGACTTCCTACTGGCGAAGTAGAAATCTATGCGGATAAAATAGAACTACTCAACGCCGTCCGCAAACAGTTACCTTTCCAAGTTTCCACCGCAGACACGGAAACAGTACGGGAAGATTTACGATTAAAATATCGTTATTTGGACTTACGACGGGAACGTATGGCGCAAAATATGCAATTGCGTCATCAGGTCATTAAAGCCATGCGGCGCTATCTGGAAGACCTAGAAGGTTTTATTGAGGTGGAAACCCCTATTCTCACCCGTTCCACCCCCGAAGGAGCGCGAGATTACATTCTTCCCAGTCGGGTGAATGAGGGTGAATGGTTCGCTTTACCGCAATCTCCCCAACTTTTCAAACAATTATTGATGGTATCGGGAATGGATAGATACTATCAAATTGCGCGATGTTTCCGCGATGAAGATCTACGGGCTGATAGACAACCGGAGTTTACTCAATTAGACATGGAAATGAGTTTCATGTCTGAAGATGAAATTATCGAACTTAACGAAAAGTTAGTTTGTCATATTTTCAAAACCGTTAAAGGAATTGATTTACCTCGTCCTTTTCCTCGTCTTCCTTACGCGGAAGCTATGAACCGTTACGGAAGTGATAAACCAGATACCCGCTACGGTTTAGAATTAGTTGATGTTTCTGACGTTTTAAAAGATTCCGGTTTTAAAGTTTTTCGAGAAGCCATTTCTAACGGTGGTATCGTTAAAATTCTCCCCATTCCTAACGGTAACGATGCAATTTCTAATGTTCGCATTAAACCAGGTGGAGATATTTTCCGAGAAGCCGCAGAAGCTGGTGCGAAAGGATTAGCTTATATTCGCGTCCGAGAAAATGGTGAAATTGATACTATTGGCGCAATTAAAGATAATTTAACACCGGAACAAAAGCAGGAAATATTAACAAGAACGGGTGCAAAAGCCGGACATTTGTTATTATTTGCGGCTGCTGATACAACCACTGTGAATAAAACCTTAGATAGAATTCGTCAATTTGTGGCAAGGGAATTTAAGTTAATTGCCAAAGACAAAATTAACTTGCTCTGGATTACCGAATTTCCCATGTTTGAATGGAACGCAGATGAAAAACGTTTAGAAGCATTACACCACCCATTTACAGCCCCTCATCCTGAAGATATCAGTGATTTAAAAACCGCCCGCGCTCAAGCTTATGATTTAGTTTTAAATGGGTTTGAAGTTGGTGGTGGAAGTTTGCGAATTTATCAGCGAGAAGTTCAAGAACAGGTGTTTTCAGCTATTGGTTTATCAACAGAAGAAGCACAAAGTAAATTTGGCTTTTTATTAGAAGCTTTTGAATATGGAACTCCTCCCCATGGTGGTATTGCTTACGGTGTAGATCGTTTGGTAATGTTGTTATCGGGAGAGGAATCAATTCGTGATGTGATTGCTTTTCCTAAGACTCAACAAGCGCGTTGTTTGTTAACAGATGCTCCTGGAAATGTGGACGCAAAACAATTGAAAGAGTTGCACGTTGCTTCGACTTTTAAACCCAAGGTTTAAGGTTTGATTATTCCCTCTGCTTTTTTGCAGGGGGTTTAATTTTGGAAAGAACGTTTCGCGCAAAGGTACAAAGGAGCAAAGACGCAAAGTAAGAAATTAGAAAGTTACATTTATTAATTTTGCGTAAGAGTTCCTACTAAGATTTGCATCAATATTTCTAAATCAGTAGGAACTCGATATAACATTAAATCCTGGGTTATTAGTTGATTTTTCCGTTGAAAACTGCTAAATTGGGTCATCTCCTTCAACCCATTGATCTAATGCAATATGTGGTTTTGGCGTTGCTGATTAAGAGTATGATTTTGTTTCACGCAGAGGCGCAGAGGCGCAAAGAGTAAGAGGTTCATTTTTTTGATTTTCCAATTTCATACCTCAATTCAGCAACGCCGTGGTTTTTTCACCTAAAAATCACTTTAAGCGGAAACAAATGACCCAATATCTGGACCTAGAATTGTTATGTCACTACCAATAAATTTACCAGTGTGGTTGACTGTTACAATACCGAGTAAATCCAGGTCATGAGCACCATTTCCCCTTTTACCGTCGGCTCCTTGATCACTATAAACTCCCAGTCTGATTTGACCATCTATACCATTAGTAATGTTAATACTACTAATGTCTCCAGAAATTTTTCCATTACCATCAATAACTTTCACAGCTACAGTATGGCCGATAATTGTGATCTTATCTCCTTCTCCGCCATTACCACTAAAGTCCATAATCGTATCATTGCCAATACCCTCAACCCAGTGATCATGATAGTTGTTATTTTCCCCAGCCACACCCATCCAATCAACGATACCGCCGGTTTGAAGGTGTTGCTTGTAAATACTTTCCTTAGCATTGATCAATAGTTTAAACTCAAAGGTATCTGACCCAGTATCACCGATGAGTGTATCATTTGCTTTGAGACCATCGGGATTAAAAAATTGTGCATCGAAGACAAGATCGGATATAGTTGCACCAACAGCAACAGATTGTTTTGGTATATTAGAGTCACTCAAGCTGGTAATCAGATCATCGCCGCTACCACCCATCATCGTGTCACTTCCCAAGGCTGATTCTAGTGTATCATTACCTTGACCTCCGTTCAACTTATCAGAGCCAGCAGCAGAAGTATTAATAGTTGCGTACTTCAAGTAACCATTACTATCAAAGTCTGTAGCCAAAAGGGGCGTATCACCATAGAGTGCGTCATTTCCAGCCAGCCCTAAAATCCTATCCTGACCCCGTCCACCTACGATTGTGTTATTTCCTGAAGTACCGAGAATTTCCCCACCGACGACACCACTAAATGACCCAATATCTGGGGTTTGAACCGCTACATCGTTAGCGATATTGAAATGGCCATCATGGTTGACTGTCACAATACCGAGTACATCCAAATCATGAGCGCCAGTTCCTCTTTTACCGTCAGCCCCTTGATCACTATAAAGTCCCAGTTTTACCTGAGTTGCTGTGCTTGAAAGAACTTTGTAGGTGACAGTATGACCGATAATGTTGATCTTATCTCCTTGGCCGCCAGTACCACTAAAATCCATAATCGTATCACTACCAATACCGTCAACCCAGTGGTCGTGATAGTTGTTATTTTCTCCAGCTACACCCATCCAATCAATTGTACCGTCAGATTGAATGTGTTTTTCGTAAATATCAACTCCTGCATTAATCAACAGTTTAAACTCGAAGGTATCTGAACCCGCACCACCAATAAGTATATCGTTTGCTTGCAGACCATCAGGATTAAAATATGCTGGGTCAAAAACAAGGTCAGCTATTGTCGCACCAATAGGAACATTATTTTTATTTTCAGCCGGTATGTTAGAATCACTAATGCTGGTGATGATATCATTCCCGTTTTCACCGGATAAAGTGTCACTTCCTAAGGAAGCTGTAATTACATCATTACCGTTACCCCCTTTCAAGAAGTCGTTACCATAACTATTCACAGTTGCCTTGAAAAGGTAACCAGCACTATCAAAGTGTTCATCTAAAAGTGTATCATCACCAAAGATTGAGTCATCTCCCGTACCACCGTCTATGATATCATTGCCATTGCCACCTACGATGGCATCATTGCCACCTACGATGGCATTATTGCCGTTATCTCCATAGATCTTGTCATCTCCATCCTGTCCGTTGATGAAGTCATTACCTTCCCCACCGCTAATAGTATCATTGCCACTATTGGCTTGAATGTCTCCACTACCACCAAAGAGTGCATCATTTCCCGCACCACCTAGAATGGAGTCATTCCCACTTTCTCCCTCAATGTAGTCATTACCTTCCCCACCGTCTATGATATCATTGCCATTGCCACCTAAGATGGCATCATTGCCGTTATCTCCATAGAGCTTGTCATCTCCATCCTGTCCGTTGATGAAGTCATCACCTTCCCCACCGCGAATAGTATCATTACCACTACCACCCAAGAGTGCATCATTTCCCGCACCACCTAGAATGGAGTCATTCCCACTTTCTCCCTCAATGTAGTCATTACCTTCCCCACCGTCTATGATATCATTGCCATTGCCACCTAAGATGATATCATTGCCTGGCGTACCTACGATCCCATCATCATTTATCGTACCGTTAATTATCATTTGCTTTTCTCCTGGTTTTTTGAACTTTTTTGCTCGGAATTATGAGTATTTTTATTCCAGGCGGTAATCCCGTCTATTTATTGATACTCTAGTGGAAACACGGTTATCATAACACGAACTCAAGTCAATATTCAGTATATGAGTTACTATTAACAAAACTTAAAGTTTTTCAGCACTACTGCCGTACAAAATATATTCAAAGAGAGTGTATCTGTTTAGTTGAGACTTATAGGTGCTTAAAAACAACTAGTTAACTAGGCACTAAAACTACTGCAATGAATGTTAATGGTAGATGATGGGAAAGCCTTGACATTTAACCAACCTAGCCCGAAAGTTTTAAATATCGAACTCCTTTTCATGGTGATATTGCTTACGGTGTAGATCAGTTGGTAATGTTGTTATCTGGAGAAGAATCAATTCGTGATGTGATTGCTTTTCCCAAGACTCAACAAGCTCGTTGTTTGTTAACAGATACTCCTGGAAATGTAGACGCAAAATAATTGAAAGAGTTGCACGTTGCTTCGACTTTTAAACCCAAGGTTTAAGGTTTGATTATTCCCTCTGCTTTTTGTAGGGGGTTTAATTTTGGAAAGAAAGTTTCGCGCAAAGGTACAAAGGAGCAAAGACGCAAAGGAAGAAGTTAGAAAGTTACATTTATTAATTTTGGGTAAGAGTTCCTACTAAAATTTGCATCAATATTTCTAAATCAGTAGGAACTCGATATAACATTAAATCCTGGGTTATTAGTTGATTTTCCCGTTGAAAACTGCCAAATTGCCAAATATCTCCAGTGGTTACAGCACCATCTAATATCTATTTGATGCGGTGATGTAAAAATATTGGCAAAAAACACAAGAGTATGGTATAAAAGTTAATATCTTGATTTTTTGATTTGTGAAAAATGACTATTCCTGACTTTCAAGCTATTATGCTTCCTTTATTGTAATATGCAAGTGATGGTAAAGAACATTCTTTAAGAGACGCTATTACATATCTAGCTGATGTTTTTAATTTAAGTGATGAGGAAAAAAAGGGTTTATTGCCTAGTGGACAACAAACAGTTTTTGATAATCGTGTAGGATGGGCTAGAACTCATTTAAAAAAAGCTGTTTTATTGGAATATCCTAAAAGAGGATTTTTTCAAATTACAGAACGGGGAAGGGATTTATTAACTCAAAATCCTACAAAAATCAATATTAAGTTTCTTAATCAGTTTCCAGAGCATATAGAGTTTCTAAATTCTAAAAAAGATAATGATAAATCAGAACCGGAAATTATAGAAACATCAGAAACTACACCCCAGGAATCTATAGAATTTGGATATCAGAAAATTAGAAAAGAATTAGAGTTAGAGTTACTTAACCGTGTGAAAAGTTGTTCACCTGATTTTTTTGAAAGATTAGTGGTAGATTTACTCGTAAAAATGGGCTATGGTGGCTCAAGACGTGATGCAGGGAGAGCGATCGGTAAAAGTGGAGATGGGGGAATTGATGGTATAATTAAAGAAGATAAATTAGGCTTAGATATTGTTTATGTTCAAGCTAAAAGATGGGATAATACTGTTGTTGGTAGACCAGAAATTCAAAAGTTTGTCGGGGCTTTACATGGACAAAGAGCAAGAAAAGGTGTTTTTATCACTACTTCCAGATTTTCCCAAGAAGCGAGAGAATATGTATCTATTATAGATAGTAAAATTGTGTTAATAGATGGAGAAGAATTAGCTCAGTTGATGATTGATAATCATGTGGGTGTTTCCACAGTCTCTATTTACGAAATTAAAAAGATAGATTCCGATTATTTTACAGATGAGTAATTATTAAATAGTAGACAATTAATATATGAAAACAGAGAATTTAAAAGCGGTAGAATTATTTGCTGGTATCGGTGGTTTTCGCTTGGGTATGGCAAATGCTAATATTGAAACTATATGGGCTAATGATATCAATGAATTGAGTTGTCAAGTTTATGAAAGTAATTTTGGGAAAGATTCTCTAGTTTTAGGTGATATTAATAAAATCCCGATATCAGATATACCCAATCATCATATACTAACCGCTGGTTTCCCTTGTCAACCATTTAGCCCTGCTGGTAAAAAATTGGGTGTGAGAGATTGTGTGAGAGGGACTTTATTTGAGCGTATTGTAGAAATAATAGATAAAAAACAACCGAAATATTTTTTCTTAGAAAATGTCAAAAGACTTTTAACAATGGAAAATGGCTATCATTTTCGAGTGATTTTAAATGCACTGTCAGAATTAGATTATTTTATAGAATGGAGAATTATTAGTCCTATTAGCTTTGGTATTCCTCAAAATAGAGACAGGATTTTTATTTTTGGGACTAAGTTAAATTCAGTGAATATCAATTCTCAACTTTTACAAAATACATCAGTTTTCTTAACTCAACCAGATTTAACTGATTTAGAAAATATAGAAGAGTTACTAGAAAAAGATATGATGCCTATAGATGCAAATAAAGGTAAGAATTACAATTGGGGAATTGCTTATAAAAATAAAATGTTAACTTTGAATCTTCCTAATTTACCGGATATCAAGCCTAGACAAAAATTAAAAGATATTTTACAAGATGATTCAATAGTAGATCCTCAATTCGATTTTACATCTGATACCTTAGAACGAATTAAAAAAAGTAAAGCTGTACATCGTTATTGTCATGGTGTAGAATTGTTATATAATCAAGATGGAGGTGCAAGATTAGGTTATACAATATTTGGAATTAATGGAATTGCATCAACATTAACTGCTTCTACATCAAGACATTATGAACGTTATCAAATAGGTGATAAATTTCGGCGTTTAACTAATATTGAATATGCTAGATTGATGGGTTTTCCTGATGATTGGTGTCGGATTGCTAGAATTTATGATCAATATGCTTTATTTGGTAATGCAATTGTTCCTGCTTGTGTAGAATGGGTATGTCAAAGAATTGGTAAAAGCAATATTGAATTTACTAAATCTTCTTGGCAACAATTAACTTTGACTATTTAATTTAAAAATGGAATTACTAACACTAGAATCTTTAAAAACGGCAGCACGTAATTTTTGCTCAAAATTAAGTGTAACACAAATTCATAATTTGTACGGAGTTACAGATGGTAAAGCAGTGGGAACTTATGTTGAGTCTACTTTTAATCAATATTTGTCCTCAAGATATGAATATACCCTTGGTAGTGCTGCGTTAGGTATAGATTTTCCGGGACTAGAAGTAGATTTAAAAGTAACATCTATTAAACAGCCTCAGTCTTCCTGTCCATTTAGAAATGCAAGTCAAAAAGTCTATGGTTTAAGATATAACTTATTAATATTTGCATACGAAAAAATTGATGATCATAGTTCTCTAACTGCCAATTTAAAATGTCAGAATGTCGTTTTTGTAACTAAAGAAAGAACTGGAGACTATCAAACTACCTATGGAATTAAAGAAATTATCCGCCGCAATGGCAATAAAGATGATGTGATAGCTTTTTTAGAAGAACGTAATTTTCCTTTAGATGAAATTGGACGCGAGGCACTAGCAGAACGAATTTTACAATCACCCCCAGAAATAGGCTACCTAACAATTTCTAACGCCTTACAATGGCGGTTACAATATAGCAGAGTTATCCAAATTTCTACAGCAGGAACAACAACAGGAATAGAAAATTTATTAGTATAAAAATCTGAATAAAGATAGTTACTCCCTTCCTAACATAAGATTACCTATCTTCCCTCTTTCTTCGTGGTCTTCGTTTCTTCGTGGTTTATTTAACCTATATTTTTCTGGTAGAAACGGACTAAGAATTAACTTATTTTTAAGTATAGTGCGATCGCCAAGCGCTGCTGTAAGCAGATCGCCAATCACCAACAAATTAAAAATAATGTATAATAGAGGATTTATATCATAATTCCTAACTAACTTAATTTTGTAACTAAGACTATGCACAATTTCACTGAATTTCCAGACGCTTATGATGTAATTGTCGTCGGTGCAGGTCACGCAGGTTGTGAAGCAGCACTGGCTACTGCTCGCCTCGGTTGTCGAACTCTGCTATTGACCCTAAACTTAGATAAAATCGCTTGGCAACCCTGTAACCCCGCAGTCGGTGGACCAGCTAAATCCCAATTAACCCATGAAATAGACGCGTTAGGGGGGGAAATTGGCAAAATGGCAGACCGGACATACTTACAAAAACGCGTCCTCAACTCTTCACGAGGTCCTGCGGTATGGGCATTACGGGCGCAAACTGATAAAAGAGAATATGCGGCGATAATGAAGGGAATTGTCGAAAATGAAGAGAATTTGACAATTAGAGAAGGGATGGTGACGGATTTAATCTTAAATGATCATAATGAAGTTATTGGTTTAGAAACTTATTTTGGCGTATCTTTTCACTGTAAAGCGGTAATTCTCACTACGGGGACGTTTTTAGGTGGGAAAATTTGGGTGGGAAATAAATCCATGGCCGCAGGCCGCGCGGGGGAGTTTGCAGCGGAAGGGTTAACACAAACTTTGAACCGCTTAGGATTTGAAACTGGTAGACTGAAAACCGGGACACCAGCACGGGTTGATAAACGTTCTGTTGATTACAGTAAAATGGAAATTCAACCCGGAGATGACGCTGTGCGGTGGTTCAGTTTTGACCCCCAAGTATGGGTAGAACGGGAACAAATGCCTTGTCACATGACTCGGACAACTAAAGAAACTCATCGTTTAATTAAGGAAAATTTACATCTGTCCCCGGTGTATGGTGGTTGGGTAGAAGCAAAAGGACCTCGCTATTGTCCGAGTATTGAAGATAAAATTGTTCGCTTTGCTGATAAAGAAAGTCACCAAATCTTTATTGAGCCGGAAGGAAGGGATATTCCTGAATTGTATATTCAAGGTTTTTCTACCGGTTTACCCGAAACTTTACAAATTTTAATGTTGCGGAGTTTGACAGGTTTGGAAAACTGTGTAATGTTACGTCCTGCTTATGCTGTAGAGTATGATTACTTACCTGCAACCCAGTGTTTTCCCACATTGATGACTAAGAAAATCCCGGGATTATTTTGTGCGGGACAGGTAAACGGGACTACAGGTTATGAAGAAGCCGCTGCTCAAGGGATAGTAGCGGGAATCAATGCAGCGCGGTTTGTACGGGGTGAAGAAATGATTATTTTTCCCCGTGAACAAAGTTATATTGGTACATTAATTGACGACCTGTGTACGAAGGATTTACGAGAACCTTATCGAATGCTTACTAGTCGCTCAGAGTATCGGTTATTACTGCGTTCTGACAATGCTGATCTGCGTATGACACCTCTGGGACGGGAAATAGGTTTAATTGACGATCTGCGCTGGGACTTGTATACTCAAAAACAAGCACAAATTACGGCGGAGAAAGAACGCCTACATTGTACTAGAATAAAGGAAAATGAACCGGTGGGGCAAGCGATCGCTAATGATACCCAACAAGCAATTAAAGGTTCTATTACTCTTGCTGATTTACTGCGTCGTTCTGGTATCCATTACATTGATTTAGAACGTCACGAACTCCATAACCCCAACCTCAAACAAGCGGAAAAAGAAGGAGCAGAAATTGATATTAAGTACGCGGGTTATTTAGCAAGACAGCAACACCAAATTGACCAAGTTGCCCGTCAAGCAAATCGCCAGCTACCTAGTGATTTAAACTACTCAACTATTGAAACTCTCTCTAAAGAATCTAGAGAAAAGCTGAACAAAGTTAAGCCCCTCACTATTGGACAAGCTGCGAGAATTGGGGGAGTTAACCCAGCCGATATCAATGCCCTGCTGATATATTTAGAAATAGCTAAAAACAAGGCTGCTCCAGCGATTTCTCAGTAAGTGCCTCAAGTAGAGGTCAATAGTTGGTTATTTGCTAACTTTTTTCCCAACTCTGTCTATAAACTTTTCTAACTAAATATTACCAAAATTTCCAGAACAGATTAAAATTTAGTACCATCAGCTAATCAAATTCTGGACTCTGACAAGAAAAATCGACTGTTTAATTAGAAAAGGTAGTTTATTTCCACAGCAGTAGCGGTATTGTTTTTCATTATTTTTTAGCTACAATCGAAAAAGCCTATGTTACCCAAATCCAGCACTGATTTACTTGTTTCAGAAGCATCTGATAGCACCAGCATGACCGTAGATTTTGTCACTAATGAGCCTTGGTCCATAGAAAGCTATGCTGAAGGCTTAATGGATGAACTTTTTACGGATATTGACAACATTCTTGATGGTCGAAACCAGCGGAATTATTCTAGAGACAGGAAGGAATCCGTACCTGTGCAAACCATGACATTTAAAATACCAGATGTGGTTTTGTCATCAACAGTTAATATCCCATTACAGTCCGCTTTACCTATTAAAAATATCCAAGCCGGGACACTGGTAGTTAATCCTTCTTCTATGAGGGCAATTAATACTGATAGTCAAAGCCAACCCAATATTTTAGGTAAACTAATATTCATGGGATTAGGGTTAACTACGGCTACATTAGGGATGGTCTACTTGACGGATTCTGGGTTATTAACTACAATAATTAGCCAATTAACTTCCCAAAGTTTATCAAATCCCCAAATACCATCATCTGTGGCGGTGAAAGCAGATTCACAGTTAGATTTAGTAAATTATATGTTGGGGGCTTTAAATGTAATAGAACAGCGGGAAACGAGCAATGATAAAATAACTATTAAACCTGGATTTCCTAATGGTGATTTTAACCAAATAACTACTGGAACTTTACCTGTACCTGTAGCAGCGAACAATGTACCACCTGTGACTAATCGCCCAAGTTCCCCTAATGTAGTTGAGCGTATATATATTCCAGTTTATCAGTCACCAGCACCTAAATATCAAATACCAACTGTTCCCGCAGTACCAATACCAAAAACATTACCTTCACCTTCATCTTTAGCAGTTAATAATCCTCTTATTAATGTTAAAAAACCAGCAATTAAATCTATAGAAAAACCAAGCCAGGTTAAGCCTAGTTCAGTCGCAGTTAATACTCAACCGCTGAAAGTCGCACCATCAAAATTGCCAACTATTGCACCTGTACCAGCCAAAGAGCCTACTAATATGGTACAACAGGATTCTGTGCCTATCTATTCCGCACAATTAGATGGATTATTGGAGTTAGGGAATAAATCTGTGGCTTTGTTTAAAGTCGATGGTATCAGTCGCCGGATTAGTCTAGGTGAAAATATTGGTTATACGGGTTGGGTATTAGTAGAAGTCAGTAACGGTGAAGCTAGGATTCGTCGTAATGGTGAGGTACGATCTATTTATACAGGACAAAAGCTTTAATTCTATTTTTAACTGAAAATCAGGTAGAATCTCCTAAGTTGAGTTGCAATCAAAGATGTTCACACAAAAAAGCTGGAAGAATTTTAAGGTATTTGCAGGTGTATTTTGTGCTGTTGCTCTGACACCGTTTTTTGTGGTTAACTCCTCTGCACAGGCCGCAGATACCGTTGTGATTCGCTATGGACCCTTGGAGGAATCTGTATCCTTAAAAGAGTTAAAAAAGTCTACAGAAACTGGGGAATTACCGGCTAGTTTGGGAACTTATACCCAGAAAATGACTGAAGAACAGCGTCGCTTTTTGGTGGAGGGGCTAAAAATCCAAATTCCCATAAATGTTATTACTTTAGATAGATTAATCAGTACCCAAATTGGGACATCAATCCTAAGTGATGTCTCTACAGCTATTACCCGTCCAGATCAAGCGGGATTACAAGCTATGAGGGGTGGATTAATTTTAGGTGCTAATTCTCCACAGGGCTTATCTATACTGAGTTTTATCGAGGCCTATCCCAGTAAACGGTTAGTAATTAATTTACCTCAAGCTATAACTGTAGCGAGGAGTTTAAATGGTGCATTTATCCGCACTCAGCGGTTTATGTTTGGTCTTTCTCCCCAAGTTGACCCCAAAGATATCAAAGTTGCGTCTTCTCTAGATCCTACTCAAGCAGGAAGCGAGCAGGTACAGACGCTCAAGTTAAGTCTTAATGACGAAAAGCGTCAACGACAAATTCCCCTAGATGTTTATTTTTCTAGTTCTGCGAGTACAAATAAACCTGTAATTGTGTTTTCTCATAGTCGGGGTTCAGTGAAGACTGATTTGCGCTATTTAGCTGAACATTTGGCTTCTCATGGTTATATCGTTGCAGCTTTAGAACATCCTGGTAGTAATAAAACTAGTTTTAAAGCAGTTAATCAAAATAAAAAACAACTGGTTACACCTCAAGAATTTTTAGACCGTCCGCGTGATGTCAGTTTTATTTTAGATGAATTGGAAAAACTTAACCAAACTGGGAATAGTCCCTTTCCCTTACAAGGAAAACTAGCAACTAATAATGTGATGATTGTAGGTCATTCTTTTGGTGGAGGAACGGCTTTAGCATTAGCGGGAGGTGAATTACAAATCGAAAACCTGAAACAACGTTGTCAACAAAATTTATCTACAGCTAACCTGGGAGAACGAGTCCAGTGTGCTGGTCAAATATTACCAGAAAAGACTTATCAATTGAGAGATGCTAGAATTAAACAAGCGATCGCTCTTAATCCTACCACTTCTTTAATGTTTGGAGAAACTGGGTTAACAAAAGTACAAATTCCCACATTAATTCTCTCCAGTTCCGCAGATAAAATCACCCCTGCATTAACTGAACAAGTTATGGGTTTTGCAAAAATTCCCTCTCCAAAATGGTTAGTGGGTGTGGTTGGTGCTTCTCATTTGAGTGTCATAGATCCTAGCGTAATTTTAGATCAAAAAGAACAATCCAATACAGCTATTTTGAATCAAGAAGTAACAGGAGAAAAAGCTGAAGACGTGCGGAAATTTCTCAAAGGTGTTACCCTAGCAATGGCAGCACAGTTAACGCCTGAAGCTAGTCAATATGCTCCTTTTTTGACTTCCGACTATGCTCAAATTTCTTCAACTCGGCTCTTTCCATTTCGGATAGTGCGAGAACTTTCTCCTGAGATGATACAAGAAGCACAAGGTCCAGGTATGACAGCCGATAAATAATAGGTTGAAGGACGAGCAAATAAATAAAAAGGCTTGGAGGGTAAACCAAGCCCCAACTTCACTCAGGGTAAAATATATAATCTATTCTATAGAATATATATATTTTAAAAATCCTTCTCAAGAGAGAAATTTGAAAATCTTATAAATGAAAGTGATCGCACTCTCTACTCTACATCCAAAAGGCGTTAGTAAAGTAGGTTGGGTTGACGCAAGGAAACCCAACATTTACTATTGTCTGATAGCGAAGCGTGGCGTTAGCCATATCAGGATTAACAGGATTTAAGGATTAACAGGATTATTTATTGATAATTTGTTCATTTTAAGTACATAAATATTAATATTTTAATATACTTCGTTTTTTGAAATAGCTAAAACTCAACCACAATAATATGTAGTAAAATATATAAGTAAACAGTCAGAAAGAAAAAAATGAGCATTGAACAAATTATCATAGATAAGGTAAAAATGTTACCTCCTAACAAACAACAAGAAGTATTGGATTTTGTAGAATTTTTATTAGTAAAACATCAAAAATCAATGAGTGAAAAAGGCAAGTTTATTGATTTTTATCTCCCGTATAGCCAAGATGGTAATCATATTTCTGCAAAAAGCCAAGCGGAAAAAATTTTGCAGGAAGCGGATACTTTGCTGAAAAAAGGTTCTTTTGGTGTTGCTATCATATATTCTGCCAATTATGACCAGACTAAAACTATTAGAAAAACCTACGCAGAAGGTAAATATAAAACAGGAACTTCAGGAGCAAATCAGGCTAATGTGATGACTCAGATGGAAAGTCTGTTAGATACTCCAAACTATCAACATTTACAAAGTAAAATTCGCATAGCTCCCATTACTACTATGACCTATTCAGACTATGATGAAAAAGATCATATAACAGTGGTAAAGGATGATTTAGGTCAGATTCAAGAAATGCTGGAAAATGGATGGGATATACTGGGATGGCAAAATCAGACTACTAAGAAATACGCTGTGGGTGGCGGTATTGCCAACTTATCTCCCGATATTTCAGATGGAATTCAATCTACTTTGCTTTCCCTATCCTCTCAATATAAATAAAATAAACTTGTGGGACAGAATGATTCATTTAGGCGCACTTGATGAAGACTGTCCTACAATTATCACAATTATCAGGAAACTTGCCAACTGTATTTAAAGATTACATTCTTCACATCGAGAAAAAAGACGGATGTAAGTTTCTATAGCGCCTTGTGGACTAGTTGCAATGCCCCAACGCACAATAGCAGGAAGATGACCAATAGGAGCTTTGATCGTAAAATTTAAAACGGAAGTACCTGTATTCCATTTTATTTTGTCCATAAAATTTTCTAAACATTGTGACATTTGCTCTTCATTTCCATTTTTTTGAAAACCAAGTTTTCTTAAAATATTTAACTGAACCCTGTAACCAAAACGCCCCTTACTGTATTTAACCCAAAGATTATTAATAGTATGTAGATGTGAGCATGGTATGTTAACGATTTCCTCTATATTTAACGACCATGCAGGATTTGGACTAATCTCATAACCGCATAAAGATTTCAAAATTTCAAATGTTTCTAGGTCAGCTTCCCGCCATTTCTTGGTCGCTAATAAATTTTCTAATTTGTTGTAGGTTACATAATTTTTCAATTCAAATAAATGAGATACATGATTACCACTATGAGACTGTAGAGTGGCGATATGAATTAAATCTGTATAACCTATAGGTTCTCCTGTCCGAAACCAGCAAAATGTCCTTTTTTTATAGATATCATCTTTTTCTTTTTGAGAGTCAATCAGCATCCATAAACAGGGTTTATCCTTTTGCATTTGTACAGCAAGAATTTGAGCATCAATGGGGAGATCAAGGTCAAATTCACCACTATCAGGTAATTCACATTTTTTAATAGTTTTTAAATTTTGTGTAATTTTTTTTGGCTTGTCATAAAAAACGTATTCATCTGGAACATAGGAAAATTTTAGTAATGACCAAAGTTCGATAGGGTCTAAATCTTCATTAATTGGATTATCTGTCTTAGCAAATGCAACTATAGGACAATCACCGTCTGTACCGATTTGAATAATTTTTTCCCCCGTGTTTCTAGTTCCTAACTCTAAGAAATTATTTGGACTAAAAAATACGCTATCTGGCCATTCATCTCTATTGATTATCGGCATCTTATCTCTCCAATGCTTCTTCTACCAATAAATCCTATTAAATCAGTTAGAACAACCACAATAAAAACGAGCTACAGCCCTGTTATTACAAGATTGACACTATCTGCAATTACCCGGATTTGATGTAATTATACCCTATGGAAGTAGATATTTTTGACACAATTGCCGAAAGTCTTCACCCCGCATTTCAAAGTTGGGATATTGGTCAAAACTAGCGCAAGCTGGAGATAGTAATACTACTGAAGCTTGATATTTTTTGGCTAATTCCGCAGATAAGGATACGGCGTTTTCCATTGTTTCAACTATGTGATAATTACTATATCCCACCTCTTGCAGACGTTTAGAAAATGCTGGTGCTGCATTACCTATAAGTAAGACGGCGGCGGCTTTGGCTTGAATTTGTGCCAACCAGGCGGTATCATCTCCCGCTTTAGCTTCTCCACCAGCGATTAAAATGGCGGGACTTTGCACAGATGCTAAACCGACTTCGGCCGCGTCATAATTAGTGGCTTTACTATCATTAATAAAATCAATGCCTTGCCAATTGCAGATATGCTCTAAACGATGGGGAACGCCAGGAAATTCACGGACAGCCTGAGAAATGGCGGTAATATCTATACCTGCTAATCTAGCGGCGGCTACGGACATGAGGAGATTTTGCTGGTTATGTTCCCCTACCATTCGCAATGCAGATACCTCTACAATGGCTTGGGGTGTGGCGGTGATTTTTTCCATTACCCAGCCATTTTCTATATAAAAGCCTTTTTCACCTATTAGGAATTCTTTACCTTTAACGCTTGTCCAATAGGCATTTGGCCAATGATTTAATCCTAATTTGCTCAAATAAACATCATCACCATTAAATATTTGGATTTGGGAATTATGTAATAATTTGGCTTTGATATTATAGTAATTTTCTAATGTTTTGTGTCGGGCTAAATGATCTGGTGTGAAGGTTGTCCAAATGCCAATTCGAGGCGCTAAAGTAACGGAAGATTCAATTTGATAACTACTAAGTTCGCCAATTATCCAATCTGGTTTCTTCGGAGATAAAGCCACTTCACAAGCAGCATAACCAATATTACCACAGGCGGGGGCCTTTAATCCTGCGGTTTGGAAAATAGCGGCTGTTAAGGCTGTGGTAGTGGTTTTACCATTTGTACCAGTGATTCCTACCCAGGGGATATCTTGTAAATGTCGCCAAGCTAGTTCCATTTCGCCAATAGTTTCTATGCCCAATTCTCGCGCTTTGGCTAGAATAGGAATATCCCAAGGAACTCCGGGACTGACAATTATTAACTTGGATATATCAGAATTGGTAAATTCTGGCGTGTTTCCTAATTTGACGGTAATGTGTTCGCTGGCGAGTTGTTGTTGTTGTTCGAGGAGGGTTGGGGAGGTGCTACTATCGCAAAGTTCTACCTCCCAGCCTTCCTGTTTCAACAATCTTGCCGCAGCAACACCGGATTTTCCGAATCCAATAATTAACGCTTCTGGCATTGACTGTATATCATCCCTGGTTAAGCCTCACTATATTAGCGTTAATTGGCAGCAATTACACAACTTTTTGTTGCTTTTGACTACAAATTTTTGACTATCGCGCCAAAGTCAGCCAATAGACGGGCGTTATTTCGCAATAATCCTAGCAAATTTAGGCGATTTTGCTTAATATCGGGATTTTCGTCCATGACTAAAACGCTGTCTTCACCATCAAAAAATGTACCCACGGTAGGAGCGATTTTTG
The DNA here is from genome assembly GCF_014698755.1 of Aphanizomenon flos-aquae FACHB-1287. Classification (GTDB taxonomy): domain Bacteria; phylum Cyanobacteriota; class Cyanobacteriia; order Cyanobacteriales; family Nostocaceae; genus Dolichospermum; species Dolichospermum flosaquae. The sequence continues at coordinate 87,646 of NZ_JACJTO010000003.1, forward strand.
TCAGTGCGGTTACTAACAGTTGATAATCCCGGTTTTGCTGTGCTGCTTGGGTTTGGGGAACTAGTTCCAGCAAAGCGTTATAAAATGCAAATTCGGATTTTTTCTGGAATAGTTCGGGTTTAATTAAAGTTTGTGGTTCTAGGGTTTGGAAGTCTAGATTTCCTTGTGCTGCGAGACGGGTGGAACGGTTGACAGTTTCGTAGATTTTATCTAATGTACCATCTTTGCGGATTTTTTGTAAATAGAGAGAGCGATCGCGGACATCTAATAAATCCGTTAATGCACGTTCTGTATATTCAGGATCATTTTCTCCCAAAACTGCATTTACTAAATCGTAATCTATCTGTTTTTCATCTTGTAATAAGGTGCGAATTCGTTGCAGGAAAAATTCTTGCAAGGTTTTAATTAAGGATTTGGCATCTTTGTTAAAAGCTGCTGCAAAATCTGCGGTAATTTCTGCTAATAAGGCTGATAAATTAATTGGTAAATTTGCCAACCATGTAATATTAATTATGGCGTTAGCAGCGCGACGTAAAGCAAAAGGATCTGATGAACCGGAGGGAATTAAACCTAAACCAAAGATACTAGTTAATGTATCTAATCTATCAGCTAAACCGACAATTTGACCTGTGAGAGTTTGGGGGAAAATATCATCAGCATTTCTGGGTAAATAATGCTCAAAAATCGCTTTTGCAACTTCTGGATTTTCGCCATTTGCTAAAGCGTATTTTTCGCCCATAATTCCCTGTAATTCTGGAAATTCATAGACCATTTGCGTAACTAAATCGGCTTTACAAAGTAATGCGGCTCTTTGTATATTATGGGTTTGAGCAGGATTTAATTGTAATTGAGTAGTAATTTTTTCGGCATTTTTAACTATTCTTTCTATTTTCGCATAAACTGAACCTAAATCTTCTTGAAAGGTGACTTTTTCTAATTGGGGTAAATAGCTTTCTAAAGGTTTAGATAAATCAGCTTCATAGAAAAATCTACCGTCTGCTAAACGCGCCCGAATTACTCTCGCATTCCCCACAGCAATAATATCAGATTTGGCAGGATCTCCGTTACTAATAGTGATAAAATTGGGCAATAATTCCTGACATTCTGCATTTTTGAAAACGGGAAAATACCGCTGGTGACTTACCATAACTTCGGTAATTACTTCTTTTGGTAACTTGAGAAATTCCTCTTCAAATTTACCAATAACTGCGGTGGGATATTCCACTAAATTGACAACTTCTGCTAGTAAATCGGGGTAAATTGGGGTGTACCCGCCTAATTTTTCGGCGGCGGCTTTGACTTGATTTGTAATTATTTCCCCTCGGTTTTCTGGGGGTACATTTACATAACCAGAAGACAAAGTTTTTACATATTCTGTAGCGTGGGAAATACTGACGGGTTCGGGGTGTAATACTCTATGAGTGCGAGATAGGCGGTTACTTTTGACAACTTTTGCCCCATTTTCTAATTGTAATGGTAAAATCTCCTCATCTAACAATGTGACTAACCACCGAATTGGCCGGGAAAATCGTCCGTCACCATGTCCCCACCGCATTAACCGCTTTCCTTCTAAATTCCAGACCCATTGGGGGACAAGTTCGGTTAAAATATCCGCAATGGGACGACCGGGAATTTGTTTGTTCACAAAGACGAAATCCCCTTTGTCTGTGGGACGAATTTCTAAAGCGGAAATATCTACACCTTGTTTAGTCGCAAAACCAATGGCGGCTTTAGTGGGTTGTCCATCTTTAAAAGCTGCTTGTGCGGGTGGTCCTTTGATTTCCTCTTCCCTGTCTGCTTGTTGGGAGGGTAAACCGGTAATGAGAACCGCTAACCGTCGGGGTGTTCCATAGACTTCAACCGCAGCGTTGGGGAGATTATGAGTTTTGAGACTTTCGGGAATGCGCGATTTCCATTGTACAATAGCATCACTCAAAAAACCTGCGGGTAATTCTTCTGTACCGACCTCTAATAAAAATGCTGGCATAAGATACTGTTTTTAACTTGACGGGGCTAAATATTAGTCAATTTCAATATTGTATGCCAGTTCCGACCCTTGGGGAAACTTTAAAACGGCAGTGGGTTGTTTTAAAATAGTGTCTTATTACCCTAGTTTTAGATATCAAAATTTGTAATAATAGAACCTTTTACAAGATTTTGTCCGTTTTGTCAAATTTATCTATTGTCTGAATGTAAATACTCTTGGTTCTCTAAATAATTTTCAATGTTTATCAATATCTGTCTAAGATACTCTACTACTTCGTCTTTAATCTGTAAAATATCTTCAATTGTTACCTCTTTACCAACGTCAGCAAATGATTTATTTCCATGAGCTAAATCATTCCTATTTTCCATAACAGCATCTAAATTTTCACCATGCTTTGTTTTAGCATGGTCAGTATCGTAAGAAAATCCATATTCCCTTGCTGTTTTTGTAATTTGCTCTCTATTAACATTACCTGAAAATAATTTTCTCCTATTAAACCCCTCTTTAATAATATCAGTAGAAATCTCCGTTATTCTAGAATGAACATTATCAAGAGATCGATTCTTAAAATTATAAAGCACTATCTTCTTGACTTCGATTCTAAGAGAATCAAAACAAACTCTCCTGCTCTTTAGCTCCTCAAAAATAGCCTCTATAGCATTCCGCATAGTTGATTCAACCAAATTATAGAGAAGTAAATACCCATTAGCTTTGAGAGTTTTTTCTAGTTCAGAATCAATAGGCTTAATCCTATGTTCTCCATTATTTTCTAATACTGCTAATTTAGTATTTTCTGTACTTAATTGCTCCAGGAAATTGAAGTATTTATTCACCTCTTCAACACGGGTATTGAAGTCTAAAATGACCGTTTGCATAGTAATTTGCATAGTTAATTATTTCAAAAGTTGATCACGAACATATTCAATACGAGCAATTACTTTAGGCTTGGAATTACTTGCATCTGAAGTTGTGTATTTTTTAAACTCTTCTGAATCTAACCATTTTATTGATTTGGGTACTAAATCACTTTTCTCTCTCAAAGCAAGTGCAACACCTACAGAAATAGTTTCAAATCTAATTCTTGGTGTTCTGACATGACCTGTTCCCTTGGTAAATCCATTTGGTAGATATTCTTCAACAAAATCTAACATTCTATAAAATTCATTTTTCATTTCCTCTTTGTCTATTTCATTGTTATTATGTTTTTTTAGATATTCATCCAGAAACAGATCAACTCGTTGACCAAAATTCTGATAATTATTTAGATATGCAAAAAAACGTAATATAAATTCCTCTCGTTCTTGTTTAAGTTTAACAGCATCTGATAATGGACAGAGTTGATTAAATTTAGGATATTCAGCTAATTCTTCAAGAATATCAACAAATGGACCAGAAGATATTCCTCTACGTATCTCCATGTCGTTCCGTGGTACACCACCTGTGTTTATGCGTTCAAATAGATCTCTTCGTGTTTCTTCATCAGCTTTATCGGTCAAAACAATTATGCGAAGAGTAGCTCGATTGAACTGTCTTTGTCTTGCAGGGTGTAAGTCTTTGAATTTGAAATTATTAAGCTGCCTTAATTTTTCTAATCCAGACAGTCTCAGTTCATTATTAATAAATCTGTGTAAAGTACGAATACGTTGAGCACCATCAACAATTTCTAATCGAGCTAAATCATCAATATAATCATCTTTCGGTCGCAAATCAGCAACAAAAATATATGGACTTGGCAAACCCAGGATAATAGATTCAATAAACTTTGACTGTCGAGCTTCTTCCCAAATCATCTGTCGTTGATAGTCTGGTATATATAACTCGTTGGTATCATCCTCTAATCCTTCTGCATATTTCTTAACAAGCACTTCCACTGGATATTGTTTGGTGTCATAGTCAACTGCTTTCTGTTTTTCCCGAATTTCCATTTCTGCGGCTTCTCTTTGCTCATAAGTAATTTCTGGTTCTGGTGGTATATTTTTGGCTTTTGCCATCTGGCTCTCCAGCTTGAATATAATGGTTTTATGATCATAATATCACAATTGTAAAATTAGATGGTATGCGATCGCGCAAGTAGTTCGCTCCCAACTACTCAACCAGTGGTATAATTAACATCTAATCCTAAATACATCATTTACTCATAAGTAAACTTACATCAGTGAATTATTTACTTTTATATCCTTGTTATTGACAAGTAGTGTATAATCAAGTAGCTTAAGGGAAAGATTCCATTTGTTCAAAATATACAACTTGAACAGGTGAAGCAGTTAAAAAACTGGTGTAAAGGAACAAACAAATTATGTCTCCAGAAAACAATGGTGGCGCTAAAATTGAGGCACGTTCACCAAAACCTTGTATTGATTTAGTTACCCTTGTCGAGTTGCTGACTAAAGCAATTCCTCCTAAAAACAATAGTGGAACTACTGATAAACTACACCCTGATTATAGACCAGCATTTGCTTTTGATGCTGACAAAAATCGTCTCAGGATATGTACGTCAGCAGTTATGAGAAGATTCTTTGGAAATAAGGATTTTAAAACGGCTTTTGATCCTGAAGGTGGGGGTTTTGTTCAAGATTTACCAACTTCCGGTTATGGTTTGAGGATGCGAGTTGGTGGTACGTTAAAAGAAGATAATAGAGACAGATTACCTAAAGCTTTAGATCAATTAATTCTAGCTATTGATGCAGCATTACCACCAGAAACTCAATTATCAGCTTTGTTGTTAAGTGAACCAGAGAAACGGCTTCAGGAATTAGCACAAAAAACTCAGAAATTACCACAAAAAACTCAGAAATTACCACAAGAAACTGGTGCTTTTTTCCAAAATAAAGTTCATAATGCGACTCTTGTTCCTATAGCATTTCCTAATCAAGATAATCAGAATAATCCTGAAAATAAACCCATAGCTAAAGTAATTTCTGCATCAGAAACAATAGATGCTAATAATTACTTTAAACGGATGTCAAGTGCAGTTAAAGAACATTTAGAAAATCAGGGATTAGAAGCAGATGATATTGAAATATCTCTTGATGCTTTGGAAGCAGAAAACACTAGATTAGAAAGTCAGTTAAATCGGTTTTTAACATTCCTAGATGATGAAGCATTAGCGCGGGTAAGATTATTAATTACCTTGCGGATTATGGAAGCAATTTCCAAATTTAGCCCGAATAAACACGAACTTCTTAGAAGATATGTTCAGCGGGTTAAGACTTTTTATGATGCTGCAAAAGAACATATTTTTGAGGTTGATTTATCGGCTAATTTTGGTATTGGTGGTCAGTTTAACTTATCAGAATCTTTGCAAACAGCAAATTTATATTTCTGTCTACCAGTTTGGCCAGAATCTGAAGCTCAAATCTTTGAAGATAAGACAATAAATCAAGAAAAAACTAGCTTTGGAGTTGTGCGAGAAGTTAGTTATCATTTTCGGATTAATGGAAAAAACCCAACAGCAGGTAAATTTGCTTTTGAAGCAAGACTTGATACAATTGAGAAAGAATTAGAACTAGATAATGAAGATTCATTTTTTGATCCAATAGCAGTTACTCGCTCTTTATCTCAGTTGATATTTTTAGCAGTTGTTGTTCCCTCTGAAATAATGGAATCTGCAACTGTGAGAAATTTCTCAAGTTCAGTACAGCAACTTCTCAAAGATCTAAAAAATGGTGGTAAGAATGCTGTTAAACAACTTATAGTTAAGTTGCAAAAATGTGCTAAGACAATGAAAACGATTGCTTCAAGTTTAATTGATGTTATTAATACCAAAAGTGAAAAAATAATTTCTCAAGTTCAAAGTGAATCTTCTCAACAATTTATCTGTGTAAAACGTGATATTTTTGAATGGTCACGGTTAACAACAGGAGCATCTCAAAATTTACTTGTTGGTTCGGAAAATCCTGGAAGAGAAACGGTGGCATGGTTTAAAAATATTGAAGTTTGTGATACTCCAGAAACACCAGGACTTTTATTTTCTGTCAAGGTCAATACTCAACTTTCTGAACATAACTTAGTCACCAAAGGTAATCCATATTCAATTCAAGTACAAAGAATTTTACCAAAACATCTTTTACAGATTATTTGGTGTCCTTTTTCTTTTTCTCAAGAAAACGATAAATGGACGTACAAAGCTTCAGAAGATGCGCCAAAAGCACAGGGATGGTCATTACCAGCAGCAATTGTTTTAGAGTATGATGCGAGTGATTTAACTCCAAAAGAAAAAGGGAAAGGAAGTGAAGAAAATAAACAATATCATGCTGCGGGTATTGCGGCTTTTGAAGTATTAGTTTATTGTTGTTTATGGCATATTATTAACAAATTAAAACAAGAAGTCAATGATGATTTTACAACTTTAATGTTGAGGTTGCAAGAACAAGGAAAAGAAAGTGATGATAAAGATGGTGATTCTTATGTTTATGCAGCCGCGCAAACTTTAGAAGCGATATTAGCAGAAGATACTAATATTAGAATGCAGGGAATTGTTCTTAAAAACCTAGATAAAGAAAACAAAAATATCCAATATGTAAAAAAGAATATTTTTAATGCTTTATTGAGTGCATTTCCTATCGTTACCAGTACACCAAAACCGCCAACAGTTCCGAAAATTGGTTTAATTTCCTATTCGACTCGTCCCTGTGATGAGTCTATAAATACAGATGAAAAAAGTTATCTTTTTCTGACTCAAAGTTATATTGCTACTGCGGTAAATCAGCCATTTTCCGGTTATCATATCAAAGCAGAAAGGACACAATCTGATATTGTTGATACTCCTGAAAACCTCCGAAAACAAAGATTAGTTCAAGAAGAAATTCGTTATCTTGAAAATCAAGGATGTGAGCATATTATTTTACTTTCTCATGCTTATGGTAGCCGAAGATTTAACCGTGTTGCAGATTACAATGCTGGATTAACACCAAAAGAGTTTTTAGAAGATATTTCTCAGACTTTTCCTGATTTAACTATTTACACCTTATTACGTGATGTTTTCCCCGCAACGAGACTTTATAAACGGGAAAAAAATCAAGCTGGATTTGAGATTTTACAAGCAGGAGATTATACTAATTTCTTGAGTTCCGTAGAAAAAATATCAACTCGTCGACTAATTCCAGTTTATACTTTTGCAACGCTATATTCAATTCCAGGAGAACAGCGGCCACAATCGGGGTTTTGTGTATATTTCCTAATGTCAGATCAGCGTGTGAGTGATTTCAATTGGAGTGAACGCGCACGTCAAAATTTAACTGTTCCTGAACCAAATACATCTAATATTCATCCTTGTTTAATTTCTGTGTTGCGTGGTTTGCATTTTATTGAAGCCGAAAAAGGAGTACAAAACGGACAATTTCTCCCGGTTTTAGATCCCTTTCCTTGGATATCTCCTAAAACCGTGGAAGCTGCGGGAGATGTGCGAATTTTACATAGTCGTCGCGGTGGTAAAGTATATCTGAGTTATCCAGCTTTACTAACTCATGTTTCTCAAGTTCTTCACCGCAGAAAATAATCCAGATAACCGATTTATTGTATCATATTTGTTATTAATCAAGGAAGTTAAACAAATGCAAATATCATTTTTAGATCAAGCATCTTTGTGGGGACAAGTATTTGAAATTGCTGTAAAACGAGGTGTTTTACAAAAATTGATTCATGAAAAACTACTTATTAATAATCATCCTATTGTCCAACATTGGCAAAATTTTAAAAATGCTGATATTAAAAATCAATTAATCAAGAGTCTGAAATTAACAAAAGATGAAAATTCCCAAGCATGGGTAGAAAGTATGGTACGTCATTTGTTAGTTTTAGGTTATGGGTTAGGTTGGACAACTATGCGGGAATGTCTCAAGAAAACTCCAATTTCTAAATTAAAATTAGAAGCTATTTGGTGTCCATTAGTCTTTCCAGGAGAAGTACAAAAACCTGATATAGAACCGGAAAAAACTGCTCAAGAATTTAAACAGGCTTTTAACTTAACCGGAAATCCAGATTTAGGATTAGTTGAAAAGGGAAAACCAGCAAGAGCCGATTTTTTGTTATGGTTATCACCTGATGAAAATTCAACTACTAAAAAACGTGATCATTTTATTTTCTGTTTTGAATTTTCTTATAATGTACCCAGTAAATTAGCCGATTTTAGCCATGAAAATGCTCATAGAGAAGAAGTGAGTCGTTATGCTCGTTATATTGATTCCAGAGGAGTTTTTTCTAGGGTTTGCGCGGAGGTAGAAGGTGAGGAATTTTCTATTTCTGAAAAAATTAAAAATCATTTATTACCTTTTAGTGGTTCTGATAAACCTTTGTACAAACTTTGTCAAGCATCCTCTTATACTGAACGATTGATTCACTTATTAAAAACCAAAGGAAAATTAGAAGGTGCTTGTATTGCTCGCGCAATAGCTATAACATCAAATGGATGTGAAAGTATCGCTGCTAATTTTAATGATCAACCAGATACTAGAATTGAATTAATGAAATCTTTAGGTGAAGCATATCGCAAGTTTTCTAAACCAGAAGATAATATACCTGATTATCTTAATAAAGAAATTCTTGCTGTATTTAAGAGATTAGTACAATCACTTCCTGGTGATTTTAGTAAACAAGCAAAGCAACTTATTCCTGAACCTAATTTAGAAACAAATATTAGCTATAGATTTGAGGAAAATATAGAGGAATTTTACAATTCTAATCAAGAAGTTTCTAGAGAAAATATAATTTTAGCAGTTGAAGAAACAGAAGCTTTACATAAATTTTTTAATGGTAATCCTCAAGATCATTTTATCAAAGAACTTCCACAAACAGAAAAAATTCAATTAAGAAAAGTTCATGAATCAGCAGTTATAGCAAGTTTAAAATCTGCTCAAACCGGAAAAATTAATGTTATTGCTTTAGAAGGAAATCCCGGAATTGGTAAAACTACTGCGGTGGTGAAGTTTCTTGAAAAACAATCTGAAGGTTTTATGTTTTTATATATCAGTCCACGAGTTGTCATTAATCGAGATGTGACTGATAAACTAGCTAAAAACAACGGAAATTATAGCGGTATTGCGACTCTAACAACAAATGCAAATTTGATTAATTTAGCTCCTAAATGGTACAAAGAAAATTATAATTCAAAACGTTTTATTAATAGTGCTGTAGTTTTTGATGGGGTTGAAAATCTCAATCTTCCTGATGGTAAAACCATCTTTATTAGCCCTGCACAAGAACATGAAATTGATGCTAAAATTGTATCTGCTACTAAAGCTAAAAATGCTCTTAACGAACGAGATTATAAAATAGAATCAATCCATCGTCCAGGAGTTTTAAAAACCCTTGCAACTTCCGCTAGAAAATTACTAGAACTTAACCCCAAAATCAATCAATTAGTCATCACTGCTGCTACTCAAGGTTATCGTTCTCTTGATAATAAAACCACAATTAATGCTCTGGAAGAGTTATTTAAAAGTAAAGCTGATAGCAAACCAGGAATAAGAGAACGTTCGGACTTTTCTCAGCGTATTCCTACTATTATTGTCATGGTTGATGAGGTAACAGGTGATGGTGCAGGAGCGTTATTTGTGCATAAGTTAGAAGAATGGTTACATAAACAATTTATTGAATATTTTCAGGGAAAATCACCCTTTAAAGTTATCTTAATTATGGCTGATGCTTCTTTGAGTAATGAAGTAATTTTAAATAATTATCTAAGTCATAATAAAGCTCCTGATAAAGTTTTATTAAGTAAAAGTAGAGGTAATGAACCTTTTAGAATGACAGGAACTAATGTGAAAGTTGGACTTAGAAAATATCCAACTGTACATATTATGACTAATAGTTATCCAGCTTCTCAACTTACAATCGAATATAGTATGCAATTAGCAAAAGTTACACCTGGATTAGCAAAAGATGGTAGAAAACAAACTATTCGGCAAGCAATTCGAGGAACATTAGATGCAGAAAATTTAAATAATGCTTATAAAGAAATTGCAAATGGGTTAAAAAAAGGAGCAGAACAATTGATTTTCTTTGCTCAAGATAAAGCATTTCTCAGACAATTAAGAAGTAGGTTAATAGAAGGAAAAGATGCTCTTTGTAAAAGTCAAGATATAGCAATTTTAGATCACAGTATACTTCCTCATGAACGATTAGAATTAGTCAAAGAAAATACACGAGATAAAAAACGAGTTTTCTTAATGACTTCTTCCGGTGCTAGAGGTGTTTCTTTTCCGAAAACTGACTGGATAATTGCCACAATTCCCCGATTTAATATTGAATCTGCTTTAATGGAAGTTGCACAACTTATTTATCGTGGTAGAGGAATGTACACAGATTCAGAAACAGGATTACAAGTTTCTGGAGATAATAAAAATAGACGTTTGGTAATGTTGATTAATGATTGTATTATTAAAGATGATATTGAAGATAATACTGAGGATAAAAAAAGAGATTTTACTAGACGTTGGTTACGTCAATCTAGTGATTTATTAACCTTATTAATGATGTTACGTTCTACCATTTACACCCGCATTAAAGGTGATGCTGGCTTGAAAAAACAAAAGATTGCATTTGTTCCAGTTGGTTCTATTGGAGATGAAGAATTATTGCATTTAATGTCTGATGATCTGCAGAGTTTTTTACAAGAAGCACGAGTTTTTATTTATGATGATCACTCGGATGATCATAAAGGTACAGTGAAAAAAACTCAGCAGTTAATAAAAGAAATATTTGCTAATTTTAAATTAGAAGGTCGTGCACCAGATAGAAATACTAGATCTTATACTGAGTATCACACTTTAGAAGCATTTGTCCAAGTGGTTTCTAAAAATTCTAGTCAGTTATTACCATCTTTAGAAAATACAGATTTAATCATTCCTGAAAATTTAACTTGTATTGGTACTTTCTGGATAGAAGATTGGGGAAAAAGAAAAATAGGGGAAACATTCACTTTTGAAGGATGGCGTAAAAATACTGGCAGAAAAATTGATGAACTTTTAAGCAAACTCTGGGTTATTTGTAATGAAAAATCTGATTTTCCTCCTAAAATTAAACGTCCAGCGCGAGAACTATATATAATTTTAAAGCAAGAAAAAGAAGCATTAACTCAAGAATATTCAACATTGCAAAATTTACAAACAGAAAATATTATTGTGAGTATTCCTTTAGACTATCCCCATTTTTGGCACAAACAAGAACTAGATACTCCAAAACAGAGACTAGAAGACCCAGAATCATGGCAGAAATCTCTAGGAAAAACTTTAACACCACAAGGTTTAGTAATGCCTGTAATAGCTAAATATGATGGTATTCCTTGGGTTGCTGTAGCAGGTAGAAAAGTTTTTGATCAATTGGAAACTACTTTTAGCGATCGCTATTTTATGATATCTAGTGAATTAAATTTACTCAATACTATTTTATTAGAAGATAATCTATAATCATCAGATATCCGCTACATATCTAGCGGGCAAGATGCCCGCACCACAAGAGTTTCATGATATACTAATAAAAAATACGAGGTGAATTCTCATGCTAAGCATCGCACCAGTTCACTCCCACCGCGCTATACTCGCTAATATTTCTTGGCACACTTTTGAAACCATTTTAACAGAAATGGGCAATCATCGCGCTACCCGTCTAGCCTACAACCAGGGAACACTAGAAATTATGACTCCTTTAATGCCTCATGAACATAATAAAAGACTGATAGAAAAGCTCATTGATAATTTAGCAGAGGAACTTAATCTTAATATTAAAAGTACCGGTTCAGTGACCTGTAAACGTCAAGATTTAGCCAAAGGTGTAGAACCAGATTCTAGTTTTTACATCCAAAATGAACCGATAATGCGAAATAAACAAACTCTAGATTTGACTCAAGATCCTCCACCAGATTTAATTATAGAAGTTGATTATACCAGCGCTTCCCTGGATAGATTACCGATTTATTTGGCCTTAGGTGTTCCCGAAGTTTGGCGTTATGATCATCCAGTAATGCAGATTTATCAACTCAGTCATGGTGTTTATATTCCCTGTGACGTTTCTCCAACTTTTGCCAATTTACCCCTAAATACAGAAATTCCCCGTTTTCTCGCTCAAAGCCTGGAAATTGGCGAAATTCCGATGATTCGCGCCTTTCGGACTTGGTTAGAAATATCCACAGAAATAAAATTGACATAAATTGTAAATTATGAGATAATAAGCGGCGTTTAATTAAAATATCAATATTCTGGCTATGACAATTGATGAAATTCGAGAAACCCGCATTAACACAGAAATTCTTGCAGATGCAGAAGATAAAGAAGAACGGGCAATGGGTTGGTATTATTATCTTGATGACTGCCTAAATGTTCCCTTTATGGGCAAATGGAAGAAGAAAAACCGGAAAACAGGGGTAATAGAGGAAAAACCTGTAGAAGTGTTGGGAATGTCAGGAGAAGATGATTGTCTAAAAGATATGTATGTAGATGTAGCTTATTTAACTGGAAAAGAAGATGATATTCATTCTGCCAAGTTATCAGAAATTGAAACGACAGATGCAGACGAAGAAACTCAAGAAGCATTAGCAGATTGGCAATATTGGCTATCGAGAGGATATAAATTCTAGAAAACCAACATAGTAAATTCAGTCCCTCAGACCATTTCCAAACTACAATAAAAATATATATCCGAATATTTTGATTAATTTGCTCTATGTCAGTTTTAGCAGCGATCGCAGTCTTGGCTATTTTGATCTTAGTACACGAGTTAGGACATTTCATAGCCGCCCGTTCTCAAGGCATTTATGCTAACCGCTTCTCCTTGGGTTTTGGTCCGATTCTTTTAAAATACCAAGGATCAGAAACAGAATACACTATCCGCGCCTTCCCCTTGGGTGGCTTTGTCGGCTTTCCCGATGATGATCCAGATAGCGAAATTCCCCCCAATGACCCGAATTTGCTGCGTAATCGCCCAGTTTTAGACCGCGCCATTGTCATTAGTGCCGGTGTCATCGCCAATTTAATTTTCGCTTATTTAATGTTGGCTTTACAATTGGGAATTGTTGGTATACCTCAAGAATTTCAGTATCAACCAGGTGTACTTGTCAAGCCTGTAAATGAACAATCTGTTGCTTACCAAGCAGGTATTCGTGAAGGAGATATCATTCTAGCTATAAATGGCCAAGAAGTTCCTTTAGGTAAGGATGCAACAACATTATTGACAAAGGAAATCCAAACCCATCCTAATCAAGAAATTGACCTGAAAATTCAACACGAAACCCAACAAACTAACCTAAAACTCACACCTAAACCCGGTGCTGATGGTAAAGGTATCGTAGGAGTTGAATTAGTCCCAAATGGTAAAGCAATTTATCGCCGTCCCCAAAATATTATCGAGATTCTCAAAGTTGCAGCTAATCGCTTTGAAGAGTTAGTTGTCGGTACATTTCAAGGTTTTGGACAGTTAATTACTAATTTTGGAAAAACTGTAGGACAAGTTTCAGGACCCGTGAAAATTGTCCAAATTGGCGCACAATTAGCTGCTAGTGATAGCACTAATTTATTTTCTTTTGCGGCTATTATTAGTATTAACTTGGCAATTATTAATATTTTGCCTCTTCCCGCTTTAGATGGTGGACAATTAGCCTTTTTACTAATTGAAGGATTATTTGGTAAACCTTTACCTAATAAGATTCAAGAAGGTGTGATGCAAACTGGTTTAGTATTACTTTTAGGATTAGGTATTTTCCTAATTGTCAAAGAAACAAGCCAATTAACATCTCAGCTAGAATGGGTACAGAAATTGTTACAGTAAATTACTTGCCAAAAAACATCAGTTGTCAATGAGGAAATAGAGAAACAAATTCAAAAAACTATTGACAATTGACAACTGACAACTGACCATTAATAAGAGAAAATTGATTGACCCCTAAATCATTAACTAAAAAACAACGAGCTTTAGCAATTCTTTCCCGTATCCAGGAGCTTTATCCAGATGCAACTTGCTCTTTAGATTATGCGACTCCTGTACAATTATTAGTAGCAACTATTCTTTCCGCTCAATGTACAGATGAAAGGGTAAATAAAGTAACACCAGGATTATTTAAGCGATTTCCTGATGCGGAAAGTTTAGCAAATGCAGATTTAACAGAATTAGAAGAATTGGTGCGTTCGACGGGTTTTTATCGCAATAAAGCCAAAAATATTCAAGGTGCTTGTCGAATGATTGTTCAGGATTTTAATGCTGTTGTTCCCAACAAAATGGAAGAGTTATTAAAACTTCCAGGAGTAGCCCGGAAAACTGCAAATGTAGTTTTAGCCCATGCTTATGGTATCAATGCTGGAGTGACTGTAGATACTCACGTGAAGCGATTAAGTCAGCGTTTGGGGTTGACGAAAAATACTGAACCTGTGGGAATTGAGAAAGATTTAATGAAGTTATTACCTCAACCAGATTGGGAGAATTGGTCAATTAGATTAATTTATCATGGTCGCGCTGTGTGTAAAGCTCGTTCTCCTGGTTGTGATATTTGTAAGTTGGCTGATTTGTGCGATATGAATTTGTCTCCTGCAAAGTCGTAAAGAGTAATTTAATGATTATTAAACTCTTCATACTTTAGGTTAATTTTCAAATATTTTCATCCTCCCAAAGTGTATAGATTTCTTCAAAAACTTCATCCCAACTTAAAGCAATAATTTCTGGTTTTTTACCCATTTCATCTCTAGCATCCTGTTTCGCAGATGCAAAACATTTATCCCAAATTGACTCTAAAAACTCTTGATTGAGACTTGGCATTTCCTCCTGACTATCGGTAATTTCTCGTCTTGCTGACCGAATAGAAATGACCCAACTAGGACTACGTTTTTCAGGTTGACATTTCCATTTAATTATATGTAGCATTAATCGAGTTAATTGACTACTCACCGCCCTTTTTTCTGATCGTCCCATTGACTCTACTAAATTCTCTAAAATTTGATCAACTTCTGTCATTTTTCCCTCTTGTAGTAATTGCTTTGCCTTTACCACAGCTAAGTATGGCGATTGAAATACCAACTCATTCCATGCTAGTGTCATGATTTATTACCTCTCTAATATCAAGTAAACACTTCACTCATTTAAACTTTCTTCTTGCGGAAAAAATAAGGAATAATTAGAGGATTTCGCTTCTCAATAGTCTCAGGACTTACGCAAAATATTCCTCAAACTCTTATCCTCAATTGTAGCTAAAAATTGTCTGATACGCTATCAGACAGTTAAATATTAATAGAAAACGGTGCATTACATTTCATTAACTTACTCTGCCCAATTTTCTAATAATAGATTAGGAATGCGAGAAAATTCGCGGATATTGTTAGTAACGAGAGTAATATCTAAGCTCATTGAATGAGCAGCAATTAACATATCCATGGGTCCAATAACAAGCCCTTTACTTTCTAAATCACTTCTCATATATCCATAAATTACTGCTGCATCTTGACTAAATTCAATAATTTCTAAAGGAAGTAAAAACTGCATAAGGGCATTTTTATTTTTCTCTTGTTGCTGACTTTTATAAACACCATATTCTAATTCAGCAACGGTAATGGAAGAAATGCCAATATCAGAAATTGACAAAGTTTGAAATCGTGCTATAACTTTTTCTGGTTTTTGCTTAATCAGATAAATACAGATGTTGGTATGGAGAAGATATTGCATTTAAAACTCCTCTCTTTTATCAATAGGAAGTTGATCTCTAGTCATCATAAAATCATCGGAAAATTGATTTAAACTATCAATTAAAGTTTGCCAAGGATTATCTTTACTAATAAGAATAATGGCATTACCAATTTTTTTGATATAAACTTCTGTACCTGTCATTTTAAAATCTGGGGGTAATATCACTGTTTGATGAATACCATCACTGGTAAGTTTAGCTGTATTCATGATTATTTCCTCTCATTAATGCCTAACGCACTACTCTAACTTCAACTCCCACATTAATACTACCCCATAACCGATCAGTTGTTAGAACAGGTTGATTGAGAAAAATAGCTAATGCTAAACAAGCTCTATCACCAAATGAAAGTCCGATTGATTTAGTATTTGGGCGCAACATTCCCGCTTTTAATGCTTGTTCTTTATTAAAATCAATAACTTCAAGATTGAGATTAGAAAGAATCTGTCTAATATCTTCTTCCGGGACTCCTGCATCTGCTAATTTTGCTATAACTTCAGATAAATTCACCGTACTAATGGCAGCTTTACCGATAAATCTTAAAACTTCTTCGCTACCAGTTTCTTGATTGAGTAAAGCTAAAATAGCAGAAGCATCTACAACAACTTCACTCATTTAAACTTTCCTCTCTTCGTTCCTGAATTAATTCTTCAGACAGTTTTCTACTAGCAGGAATATATTTTCTAAAAATAGCCTGAGCATTTTTCACAGAAGTTTGAACATGATGAGTAATTGGGCTATCTTCTAATACAAGAACAGCATTATATTCTCCCATTGGTATATCTACAGGAGAATTGACTAATAATTTACCATCATTTGTTATAGTTACTTTTATGTCTAGTGTTTTCATAGTTAACTCAATTAGTGAATGATCATGTTAATTATACCAAATTTTTCTGAATCAGGATGTCCAGGATTTGAGGATGTACAGGATATTTTTTTAATATTCATCTACATTTTCAGAAATTGCATTTTGTCAGAATCAGGATTTCCAGGATTTGAGGATGTATAGGATGTTTTTTTAATATTCATCTGCATTTTCAGAAATTGCGCTAATTCAAATATCCCAGAATATCAATATCAAATATTATCCTGTTAATCCTTTAATCCTGGTTATCCTGATATGGCTAACGCCACGCTTCGCTATCAGACAGTTAAATATTAATAAAAAACGGTGCATTACATTTCATTAACGCACCCTAAAAAATCAGCGTGATTTTACCACTGTCTTCAAGGGAAGAGAAATAATTTTTCTGCCACTTGTTGCTTGTTTTTTTCTTAAATCAGCACAAATAGCTGCTAAATCATAATTAAATGACTTAGCTTGTTCATCTCTGATTTTCCGAATTTCTGCCAAAACTTCATCATTCAACATAAATTATTCTCCTAACATTTCATAAGGTGTACATATTGTTGGTAGTTCATATCCTAAACTATCAGCAATCTGTGAGAGTTTTTTCTGAATATAGGGGTTAGCAATGTGTTTACAATTCCATGTTAACAGATAATCTAAACCATAGACGGTAGCTGTAGCAATGTGAACAGTATCATAAGCAGCAGTGGGTGGTAAATTACTTTGTTTTTGAAATTCCTGTGCTAAGTTTTGGACTGGTTCTGTGATATCAAGTAGAGGAAAGTTATTTAAAACTTCTATTCTTTTATTCACCATTTCTGGATCACCTTTTGCTGCTTCTTGCAATACCAGTTGAGAAATGTAAATAGTAAAAGAATTTCTCTGAGTATCCCACCAATCTCTTGTTATTTCCGCATTAGCAGCAACAATTAGATTTTTACTAGGTCTTGCTGTTAAATAACCAATAATACTTGTTTCTATGTATATTGTTTTGGTCATATTATTAAAGTGTGATTACTTTGCTAAATTTACTATACAGTATCTTGTTAATCTTTTTTGTCAGAATCAGGATGTCCAGGATTTGAGGATGTACAGGATGGTTTTTTAATATTCATCTATATTTTCAACAGTTGCACTAATTTTAATATTCTGTGAATATCAATATCAAATATTATCCTGTTAATGCTTTAATCCTGGGTATCCTGATATGGCTAACGCCACGCTACGCTATCAGACAGTTAAATTTTAATAAAAAACGGTGCGTTACATTTCATTAACGCACCCTACAATATAATCAATATAAAATAGTATGATAATTTTACTCTATATATTTAATAATTTCCATAGTTTCGACAAACTCACGTTCTTTAGATTTTAAATACTCATTTCTTTTGTCAATAAAACCATCATCTATTTTACCTTGGTTATATAAACTAACCATTTCTTTTGTTATGAAATGCTTTTCTAAAATATCACTATTAGAATTAATAAAGTTATTTAATATTTTATTATCAGTTGATTGATCAAATTCAGAGGATAATCTCAAAATTATATTACCCGGAGTTCTATCTCTTTTAGAAGAAATAAAAATTTCCTTTATTCCTTCCATATCTTGAGGTTCATTATCACCAAGAATTGATTTTAAATAAAATAATTGTAATGCTTTTGGTCTAACTCCTGTAAAGTTTAATTTACTTGGATACTTGGCTGTAGTAAATTCTATATCATCCTTTATCTGATAAATACCATTAGGATGTTTTCCTTGTGCAAAGTCACAAAAAACTTGATAAGCATTTCTTTGTTGACTTAAAGAATATATTGTAAAATAATTAGAATAGGTAGTTATCCAAAACCATTTTTTTAAAAATTGCAATTCTACAACAGTAGGATCTGGATTTAATCTAAAATATTCAGATATAAAAATTAATTGAGCAGGATAAGGTAGTAAACGAATGTCTATTACAAATAGTTTTTTATATAAAAACTTTACTGTTTTTTCAATATGTATGTAAGCAGCTTGTGTAAAATATTCTAAATTATCCTTTAATAAGTCTTCTCTATTAACATCATAATAGAATGTTCCTCTAGCATTATAAATACATTTTAAAATCATATCTCTTTTCAAATCTTCAAAATTATAACTATTTAAAGTGTTGAGAAATTCAGTAATTGAATCTATTAGCTTAAATTTCATTTCAACATAGCTTCTTGCTGATAATATATAGTCTTCAGAAATTTCTGTTCCTGTTGAGTTTAGTCTTGCAAAAATTTCTACAGCACTTTTGATATCACCTCCTTTTATTTCTACATAAGGTAATCTATATTTGTGCAGAATATCATGTAAATTTCTTACATTATCAATATATTCATTTTTTTCAATTTCTGTAATGTTTTCTTTATCTAATTGGCGAATAAAATCAAATAATTCACGATTGTCATAAACTTTATAAAGAGGTATTGAAAAAATATTATCTTTTCTCGTTTGTTTGCTGAAATTATTTTCTTTAATATCAAAGAAAATTAAAAATTCTTTTAATTTAATATGATTTATTTCTTCAGGAAAGTTTTTAGGATTCATCAATACTCCAAATAATGTAGATATTCTTTGAAACCCATCTAATACATATTTAATATCACTATTTGATTTTTTGATGATGTATGGACCTATTTCATTTTTAGTTTTGTAATCTTTAGTTTTCCAAAATAATAAACTACCTATGGGATAACCTTTTAAAATACTATCAAATAATTCCAGTATTTGAGAGGTTTTCCAAACAAATTCTCTTTGAAATACAGGAATTTGATAACCTCCATTAGCTATCTCTTCTAATAAATCTTCAAGATATATAGTATCAGGTTTTACACTTATTTTATCGTTCATATTATTTTCGCTATTTTTAGTAAAATTTGTTCAAGTTCAGAAATTTCCTCTATTGTTCCATCAGGTAATTCAATTCTCACTTTGTGATGTTCGCATCTTTGTTCAAGTTGATAGTAAGAAAAATTACCAAGAAACATTTTTGGAAATTCCTCTTTGATATCTATTTGACCTATATTGTCCTTATTATAGTCTATAAAATCTAAATCACTTTCACTTTTACTAAGTAAATCATTTTTCTGTGTTTGAGTAATTAATGGAGCTTTTTCAAACAATATATCTAAAGGAATATAATTTTCGATTTTTCTCTTGTATAGAATATGCCATATAATTAGATCATTAGGTTCATATTCATAGTCAGTAGATGTAATAATATCTGCGTCTTTTTTCTTTTTAAAATATCTAATTTCTTTTATATGAGGTGTTTGAAAACCATTTTTAATGTTTTTATCACTATCAAAAATAGCCATTAGTTTATATTGATAAATATTATGATAACGTTTTTTATTTATCCATTGTTCTGTGATTTTAATAAAATGAGTAACACCACCAGCATGAGCAGATTCTATCCTTTCCTCACTAATTGCTTTATTTAATAATTGATAAATAGGTTTTCTTTTAATGGTTTTCATGGAAGCATTACTATATTTTTGACAGATACCCCTAATAAAATCCCAATCATTAATACCGTTTTCCACAATTATTTGAGAACGCTCTGTTAGAATTTTATAAGCATCCCTGGGATTTATTTCTCCTGGATTAATTCCAATATGTAAATGAGTCAAATAATTTCTGTGTAATCCAGTAATATTATTTGAATCATATATTTTCTCATAAATATAAATTTTAAAATTTTCCTGTTCATTACCTAATAATTTAGCAATTTTATTTTGATAAAAAATATATTTATTATCCTGATCAAAAAAAATACTTTCAATACTTCCAATATCTATAAAATGATTATTATTAGTTAATAATTCAACTAATATTTTAGCTAAATAAGATTGAATTTCTGAATTTTGATCCTGAAAAATTGCGGGGTTAAAATATATGATCATATTGCTATCCTGGTTATAGTTACTGTTACTGTTCTTGTTCTTTTCTTCTCAGTGCTTTTTGCATTTCTAATATCTCTTTCATACCTTCATTAAAAACCCCCTCTGGCCAATCACTTAAAACCCCTTTTTCATCAACAGTTATTTCTCGTAATTCTTTACCTTTCAATTCAGCATCTTCTATCCAGTAAATTATTAAATCATCTTTAGTAAAACCAAAATCATTTTCAACTATTAATTTACGCAACCGCAAGATAATATTCTCAGAATGAGTTTCAATAATAAAAGTCTGATTATTTTCTTTTGCTGACTTTGCAAATAATTCAGCTAAATCACCATGTGCAGCAGGATGTAAATGTAATTCTGGTTGTTCTAAAACAATTATTGAATCAGGTCTATCAGCAACATTAGCACGAACAACTAAAGGTAATGCTTGATTCATTCCTTGTCCCACATCCATAATATTTACTTCAGTATCATTTTTAGAAAGTAAAATTTGAATAAGAGGTTTTTTACTTGTATCATTTACTATCAATTCCCAACCGTCAAAATATTCCTTGTACCATTTTTTTACATTTTCATGCAATTTATCATCTTCTTTTAATTTACTTATTCCCAGCATTGCATAAGCATTTTCACCTGTAACACCTGTATCTCGAAATTCTTTTTGACCAGTTAAATAGAAATATCTTTCTGGCAAAATTCTAAATGGACCAATATAATCAACCTCAATTTTCTGTATTTGAAATTCCTTAGACAAATCTTGATTGGTATCTTTGTATGTAAACTTAGTAGGAATAAATCCTTTAAATTTACATTGATACTCTATTTGAGTATTTTTATCATAATATTTGTTATCTCTTAATTCAATCTCAATTTCTTTTATATCATCTTTATATTTCCATTCATAAATTTCTAATTCATAGCTATCCTTTTTACCATATTTAGTATATTTTTCTCTTATAGAAACTTCTATCACTACATTATTTTCATAATAAATCTGAAAATTTAAAAAACTACCTGATTTATTTCCAAAAAATAAATTCTTAAACTCTTCACCTAATTCTACTCCTTTATTGTTTAGTAAAATCGGTTCATTAATATCTCCATTAAGGGAATTTTCCAGCAAAGTAAACAGTTTAGCAATAGAACTTTTACCAGAACTATTTTTACCTATCAAAATAGTAATAGGTTTTAATTGCATTGTTTGCTCTTCATAAAATGCTTTGTAGTTTTTAAATGAAATAGATTTGACTTTCATAATGTTTAAAGCTGTATTACTCTGTATTCACTGAAATATTTGATTTGGAATAATTATACTATTTTTTTATTCCAAATCCGAAAAAATTTGCTTTTAACCTAAACTACAAAACCTCCCGACCCAAATAAACCTGCAACACCTCCGGTACTTTAATCGTCCCGTCTGGTTGCTGATAATTCTCCAAAATGGCCGCCATAGTCCTACCCACAGCTAAACCAGAACCATTTAAAGTATGTACAAATTGCGTCCCTTTCTTCCCCCCTTCCTTAAACCGAATATCCGCCCTTCTGGCTTGAAAATCAACACAATTAGAACAACTAGAAATCTCTCGATATTTCCCAGAAGATGGCAACCATACCTCTAAATCATAAGTTTTTGTGGACGAAAAACCTAAATCAGCAGTACATAAATTAATCACTCGATAAGGCAATTTTAAAGCCTGTAAAATACTCTCAGCATTTCCTAATAACTTCTCTAATTCCTCAAAAGAATCTTCCGGTTTTACTAACTTCACCAACTCCACTTTATTGAATTGATGTAACCGAATTAAACCCCGCATATCCCGTCCATAACTTCCCGCTTCCCGCCGAAAACATGGCGTATATGCTGTATGATAAATTGGTAATTCTTCTGCGTTAATAATGTCCCCCCGATACAAATTAGTAACCGGTACTTCCGCAGTAGGAATTAACCATAAATCATCCTCTGCACATTTAAAACTCTCTTCCGCAAACTTCGGTAATTGTCCTGTACCTGTTAAAGAATCTGTATTTACTAACAATGGTGGACTAACTTCTATATAGCCATTTTCAATATGTTTAGAAAGCATAAATTGAATTAACGCTCTTTCTAAAGCCGCACCCGCACCCATAAGACTCACAAACCGACTTTGGGCAATTTTTACCGCTCTTTCAAAGTTCAAAATCCCTAACTTTTCCCCAATTTCCCAATGTGGTATAATATGCGGATTTTCGGGTTTATATTCATCTCCCCATATTCTCACCTCTTGGTTATCATCTTCACTTTTACCAATGGGTGTAAAATCACTGGGTAAATTCGGGAGTTTTAACAATAATTCGTGAATTTGGGCTTTTAACTCTTTTTCCTGGGGTTCTAACTCATTTAATGTAGTCTTAATGGCGTTTCCTTCATCCTTTAAGGCTTGTATTTCTGGATTTTGAGGACTAATACCAGATTTTACCTTTTGACCCACTAATTTGCCAATTTCATTACTCCGGGCTTGCAATTCATTGCGTTTGACTTCCAGTTCCCGTTGTTCTTGACTCAAATCTAATATAGGCTGAATCTCGTATTTACCACTACGAGTATTCAACTTCTCTTGTATCAATTGGGGGTTTTCTCTAATTTGTTTAATATCCAGCATTTTTCGTTAATTGTTTGTTGTCGGTTGTTAATTGTACGGGTTTAGCAACGCTTATCAGTGTCAATTTAACTGAAAATTAACCCAAACATTTCTATTTTGTATCTTTTCCCAAAACCTAAAAATTGTTAAAATTGTAGGTTGGGTAGAACGCAGTGAAACCCAACACATTAACCCCAGGGTTAAATTGATAAAATGTTGAGTTTTGTGTCTCAAGTCAATATTACCTCAAACTGATGCTATCTTAATAATTATAAGAAGTATCAAGATACGCGACTTCTTCAATAAGTTAAGATATATTTATCTATTCCCTATTCCTCAACTTTAAGGAGATGATCAGCAATGATGACATCTGAAGCGGTTGTTTTAAATATCAAAAATGTAGAGTTAAGTGATGATCAATTTTATCAACTATGTCAAATTAACGAAGATTGGAAACTTGAACAAACTGCTAAAGGAGAATTAATAATTATGCCTCCAGTTGGTGCAATTAGTGGTAATAGAGAATCAGAGTTTAATGCAGATGTTGTGATTTGGAATCGTCAAACTAAGCTAGGAAAAGTATTTAGTTCTTCCACTGTTTTTACCCTACCTAATGGTGGTAAACGTTCTCCTGACGTAGCTTGGATAGTTAATGAACGTTGGGAATCTTTAAACATTCAAGAAAAAGAGAAATTTGCGAAAATTTGTCCTGATTTTATCATAGAATTGCGATCGCGTACCGATTCTTTGAGTCGATTACAGGAGAAAATGCAGGAATATCTTGATAGTGGGTTAGGTTTAGGTTGGTTAATTGATCCTCAAAATCAACAAGTAGAAATTTATCGTCAAAATCAAACTGTAGAAATAGTATCATTACCAACAACTTTATCTGGAGAAGATATTTTACCAGGATTTATTTTAGAACTACCTGTTTTCAAAGATTAGGATACCACAACCATTATCAATTATAAATTACTTAGTAATCCTATTCATTAACCATAGAGATGATAACAAACCCGCAAAATGCGCTGATACAGTATTAGTATTTGCCTGGACTATAAGCATATCTAAACCGCTAATAATCCGAGTCGGGTCAAATAATTGCGTAGTTACCGCTTGAGGAGATATAGACCTAGCGACCAATGTACCAACAATTGCTTGCGCTCCTAACAGAGTCACTAATATTCCCGCTAAATTCACCCATAGCCCTAAACGTAATACTTGCACGGTTTCCACCTTACGAGGACGATTAGTAGAATTAGGTGATTCTAATTGCTTACCAATTCTGGTGTAGCGATAAGCTAAGTAAATACCAGCACCCAACAGGATTATACCACAAATGGCTAAAAATACACCAAAGCCCGTTCCTGGATTATTACTAGGACTACCTGCTTTTTGGCTAAAAATGCCAAATAATAAGACAATTATCCCAGATATCACACCCAATACCAACTGAATCCAAAAACTAATCCAACCTGCTAGACGAAATTGTTGGGCTATAGCCCGAATATTAGATGATAATGTTTCGGAGTTTTGTGACATATAAAAATTAAAAATTAAAAGTTAAAAACAAACTTGAGTTTGTTCTCTGATTCCAGAATAATTGATAATGGTTTAAGTAAGAGTGAAAATTTGAGCAGTAAAAATTAATTATGAATTCTACCGTCTCTCAATCTACTTTCCTGTTAACTTTTCTGTTATCAGTTGGTTTATTCTTCTTTATACGGGCTTCAACCAAAGACCGCATAGAAATGATGCGTTTAACTTCAGAACAGGATGAAAATACATTAATGACTTCATTAAAAGATTATTTTCGCACCCGTGCTTATCAAGTATTAGCAGTAGACCCTGGCAAAAATCAAGTCACTTTTGAAGGATTTGTCAGACCTAGCCTGTTTTTAGCTGTATTTTTGACCATATTAGCAGCAGTGGGTTTAGGTTGTCTATCCTTGGTTTTATCAATGCTTGTTCCTGACCTTGGACAATTTCTTCCTCTAGTTATGCTATTTTCACCTTTAAGTGGTATATTATACTGGAAAAAATCTGGGAGAATGGAGAAAGTGTCACTCAAGATGGAAAACATCCCAAGTGGACACAACTCCTCAAGTATAATCACTGTAACTGCCCATAGAGATGAACTTGCTGAGTTACAAAGGGCATTACAGCTAAGGACGCTTGATAATTGATTGATAGGGATAAAAATCGGCAATATAAACTGCCATAGATTTCAAACTTTTGAGTAAATCAGTCCTAGGGAGGAATGGAAAATTTTGTTTGTGTTATTAATCTTCCTGATAGCTGGGGTGTTATCAAGAAAAATCTAAATTGGTGGACAGAGCTTGATAGTATTCCAAATTAGTGAGAGCATAAATAAATTCGTCCCTCCTTCTTTCTTGGATGACATTAGCTCTGTACACTATTCTCCTCTGTATAAGCCGACAAAAAACTAACTCATCTAAGCATTTGCAAGTTTATGAGGAATTAATTATGGCATAACTTGAGAGAACTTGTCTAAACCCCTACTGGCAAATTTAACAACAAAATTGAAAAAAGTGGAACTTTTCAATAAACTGATTAAAATTACCAGTTAATTATTCACAAAGTCAGAAGTCACACTTACAGGATATGATGGTAATTTATTGCCTAATTACTGGGAATAGCAACAGCAACAGTAGCAGCAGGTTCTTGCACTGTTGTTGAGTCCAAAGTTCTCAGACTAGGGAATAAAAAATGATTCTCTTCTACGTATTGAGCACCGAACAGACCCTTTTCCGCCCAGAAATAACGGTCTGTTGTGTGTTCATTACGTTTTACGAGTAACAGCGCGGGTGGCATAATACCTTCAGCTTGAATAAATTTTCTTGCTGCTGTCACAGGTTTATCTTCGCCACTTTCGATGCTGTACTGAGGAATATGTTCAAGTATGCGCCGTCCTTCCTGTCTGCGACGGCTCTTCCGCTTACGTCTCCTTGCCAACCTATTGTCCTCCTATTTCCAGCTATAGACTGTAGTTACTACTACAAAATCCGTCGTCATTATATAGGTTCTATCTCAGAAAATCAAGAGTTTTTAATGTTTTGATACAACTCAGGAAAAAACAATTAAAAGTTAAGAATTAAAAATCCAAAACCTGCTCACTTTTAAGCTATTACTACAAATTATCCGTTACCAGACTAAACTAGATAACTAGAAGTCTTGATCATGATATGCACTTATGTGAGGTGCAAAACTTGCGTTAACAACTATACAGTGCTTTTCACTCTTGGTTTCTGACTGTTTTATTACACCCTCCCTCCTTCATTCATTCTACTTTTTAGATTCCTGAAATCATGCTAATGTCTGTAAGTTCTGATTTTCTTGCTCTATGTCGAGAGCAAATAGCCCTGCTCACCCAAGGAATGGGAGCATCTTTTAGTGTGGTTTATTTAACACAGGAGCTAGGAGAAAAGCCTACGGGTGAGGCGCGGTTAATTCCTGTTATCGTGTATCCAGAAAAGATTGTTTTACAACCAGTTGATGAATATGGTAAGCCAGAGGAGAGCTATCCAGTCAAGCTTGCTAATCTTTTAGCGTTACCAAATCAACAAAGAAGGTTATTAAAACCAACTTCAGAATCTTCTCATCGATCCCCAAAATCGGCAACTAGAGGTAAACAAAATTTACATAATGGACAAGATGAATATTTACTCAATCATCACCAAATTGTTTTACCTCTGATTTATGATGGTATGATGGTGGGCTTGTTGGTGACTGCTAGGGAAGACAGACCATGGAATTCGGGGGAGGAGGAGGAAATTGAACCCATAGCTAAAACTTTGGCTATTGCTTGTATTTTAGACCAGCGCCGAGCTTGGTTACAACACCAACTCCAGCAGGAACAAATTTTGCAAGAGAAACAACGGGATTTATTAGATAATCTTTTACATCAATTTCGTAACCCTTTGACTGCTATCCGCACCTTTGGTAAGTTGCTATTTAAGCGAATGCGGCCTGTTGACCCTAATCGTGAGATGGCAACTAGTATAATCCGGGAAAGCGATCGCTTGCAAGAGTTTTTACAAAAATTTGATCAGGTGATTGATTTAAGTCTGGAAGATTTAGAACCCCTTGCTCTGCCAGAATCAAAGGTAATTATTAATGCTAATGTGCAAAAAGAGGCTAAATCTGTTTTATTATTGCCTGGAACCGGTGAACTATTAACTGATTGTTTTGTTGCAGATTTATTAGCACCTTTATTAATATCTGCTCAAGCTATTGCTCAAGAACGAAATTTACAATTAATTACGGAAATTCCTCATGATTTAGGTTTAGTTAGGGTAAATGAGAAAGCTTTGCAAGAAGTTTTGAGTAATATTATTGATAATGCTTTAAAATATACTCCTGCTGGTGGAAAAGTTTTACTGGAATGTGGGCAAGAAAAACCAGGTTTTCAAGGTATTATTATTAGTGATACTGGTCCTGGTATTCCTCTAGAAGATTTAGAACATTTGGGAGAAAGACATTATCGAGGTGTCCAGGCAAAAACAGAAATTCCTGGTACTGGTTTAGGAATGGCTATTGCTAAACAGTTAATGGCGGAAATGCAGGGGAATATTGAGGTTTTTAGTCCCGCAATTAAGTCAATTATTACATTATCTGATACTCCCGGAACTACTTTTATTATTTGGTTACAATCTGTAGGTGAAAATAGGAAATAAAATTAAAATTCGGGAAGTTATCTTGAGAAATTTTCCCAATAGCAAAGCTAGGGGTAAGGGTAAAGAAGATTTCAGCGATTTTATGTTTTTTAGACCAGTTTGGTTTAAAATTTGCCTATTGACGAGTGATTACTAAATTGGAAGTCAGAGTAATATTTAAATCCTCTTCAGGTTTAAGCACAAAAACCTCAGCTTTTTGTTTTCGTAATAATACACTAGCTAAAGCGCCCGCTGCTGCCCCACCTACAGGTTCTAAAACTTCAATTTTCTTGTTACCTGTAACTAATGAAATTAGACTAGCTGCACCGGCACCGATAGCTGCGTCAGTTAATATTTGTCCTGTGCTTGCTCCTTTGCTAATTGTTTCGGTTTGGGTGATAGTTTTAGAGTTAGCAAAAATCTGTAATCTTTGTCCAGAAGGAAATACTAATTCTCTGGCTACAAAACGCACACCTTGCTGGTTATTGCTAGAAGATCGATTATTTAGTTTTACTGGTTGTAATTCGCCAATAACTTCTGTATTAGCAGGAATTAAAATATTTCTGTTGCTGTCGGTAATATTTTCAGCTATTTTCAAGGTTAAGGCTAATTTTTCACCAGGTTTGACTATAACTTTTTCTTTTTCGTAGGTGACAGGTAAAGTTACATTAGCGGGGATACTAATTGTCCGCGATTGATTGAGATTAAATCCTTGGGCAAAAACAGGATTAAATGATAGTATGGGGATAGCTGTACCTGTGGTAATGGCTATGGCCATGAGTGCAGCGGTGCGAGATTGCCAACGGATAGAATTATTCATGATGGAAGTACCAATAATGTATGATATGTGAGATGACGTGGATTGATTAGAATAGTTTCTGGAAGATTTATATATTTTATTATAGCTTGAATTTTGGATAACTGTTAATTAGTTATGAAACTCCTATTTTCATTTTGTTAATCCTTTAATTCTGGACATCCTGATTCTGATAACCTACACTGTTAATAATTGTTTGACAGCAGCGTTGATAATTTTTTCCCTTTCTGTTTGAGTTTGTGTTAGTTTGGTTTCTAGTTCATCACATAGTTTCATTAATTTATCTACTTTGGTAACTATGCGTTTTTGTTCTGCAAGTGGTGGGAGAGGAAAAGGTAAGTTTCTAATAGCATCCACACCTATATTACCCTGATTAGCAGTTCCAGTTTCTGAACTAAATAATAAATCCAAAATCATTGAAGATTTTAGAAAAATATTTACTAATTGTATAAATAGAGTTTCACTTATTCTTAAGCTACCAACTCTTTGATTTAAATATAAATTTTTATCAGCAATATGTTTATCCTCTACTACTGAAGTAAAACAGTAGTCTCTTTTGTTTTTAGTTCCTGTCATCGTTATCAGAATATCTCCCTTGCGAATTAAGAATTTCTCATTTTCAAAAGCTATTTCATCAGTTATATATACTGGACTCTGTTCTAACATTATTTTATCATTTTTTACATTACCAAGCCTAATAACTTGATTGCTTGATAATTCTACATACGAATCACTTTTAAAAGCATATCCTCCGAAAAATGAACATATTTCACCTAATCTTACCCATTCCCAACCTATAGGTAAATCATAAGGTATTTCATCATCTTTAATTGCAGGTAAAGATTTCTCCTTCTTAACCTTCCCTTCCTTAACTAACCGTTCCTTTTCCTTCTTAATTCTCTCCAACAAAACCGCCGCAGGTTCATCATTTGCATTTTGCGGAACTAGCTTACCCATAACAGCCAGTTGGAGAATAGCTTGACGCAATTTACCAATATTTTCTGGCGCACTGTAGAGAATGTCAAAATTATCGCTAATGCGCTGCCAATTTTTGGTGAAAGTCTCTGGTGTCTCAGCAGTCAGGAGTTTGTTTAATGCAGCATTATTTATTAATATGCGGGTTTCTTGTTTCTTTTTTTGACGTGCTTCTAATTCGTCGCACAGTTTCATTAATTCATCTACTTTTATAACTATGCGTTTTTGTTCATTGAGGGGGGGAACTGCTATTTTAAAAGTTTCTAAATTTGTTTTTGATATAGCTTTAAAAGTTGAACCAACTCCCATTTCTGATATTTTTTTTTCAAATGCTCTGAGGAAATAAAGTAAGTAAAAATTATTAGTATTATCAATACTTCTTAAAGCTGCTAATCCGCGCCCAATACAAGATTTTTCTTGACATATATTAGTTGAACCTACAGGCGCGCGTACTGAAATTAAAATATCATTTTCTTCAGCAATCTTTAGCGGAATTTCACACCAGACTCTTGGGGTAGGATATAAATTATTGAAATCGGATTTACCTTGATAAAAAGGTAAGCCTTTTTTATGATTATTATAGTATGTTGAATCTGGAGATTGTCCCATTACTATTAATACATAACTATCTAAATTAACCCACATCCAGTTTTTTGGTAATTCAAAAGGAATTTCACTATTATCTATTTTGCTAGTAGTGCGAACCTTTTGAATCTTTTCCTTAACTAACCGTTCCTTTTCCTTCTTAATTCTCTCCAACAAAACCGCCGCTGGTTCATCATTTGCATCCTGCGGTACTAACTTACCCCTCACAGCTAAATCTAAAATCAATTCCCGTAACTTCTGCACACCATTAGGCGCTTCAGCCAACAAATCAAAATGTTTAAAAAACGTCTCTAACTTCATACAAATTCCCCTCCTAAAGCCGTCATCAATTCCAATTTTAAACTATTGCGAGTTTCACCCAAATCAGCTAAAAGACTTGCATATTCTTCTAACATATCCTCCACATCTCGATGTTCAAAATCAACAGTGTGAGGATTTTTAATATCTAAATTATATCCATTATCCTTAATCACCTGGATAGGAACTCTCCACGCAAATTCCGATTCTATTCTATTATCCCACCAAGCCTTCTCCGGTGCAAATTCTTCAATCCTAATGGGCTTAGTTTTCGAGTAGGATTTATAACCCGGTGGATAGGGGTGTTCATAATACCAAATCTCTTGAGTAGGTTCACCCTTAGTAAAGAATAATAAATTAGTTTTAATGCCAGTATAAGGACTAAAAACCCCATTCGGTAAACGGACAATAGTATGTAAATTACAATCCTCTAACAACTTTTCTTTAATGCGGGTTTTCACACCTTCACCAAATAAAGTACCATCTGGTAAAACAATACCACCTCGTCCCCCATCTTGTAATAAATTGCTAATTAATAATAAAAATAAATCAGCGGTTTCTTTAGTGCGGAAAGTAGCGGGAAAACCAGACTCAATACCATCTTCCTCCATACCACCAAAAGGGGGATTAGTAATAATTACATTTACTCTATCACTAGGTTTATAATCTCGTAAAGGTCGAGATAAGGTATTATCATGAGTTATAGCTGGAACTTCCACACCATGCAATAACATATTCGTCATACATAATAAATGGGGTAGGGGTTTTTTCTCCACACCTTTAATTAACTTATGTAATTTTTCCCTATCATTTGCAGTCTTCACATATTTATTTTTAATATGTTCCAAAGCACAAGTTAAAAAACCTCCCGTACCGCAAGCCGGGTCTAAAATTCTTTCTCCTAATTTCGGGTCAATCATATCCACCATAAACTGAGTTACAGCGCGGGGAGTGTAATATTCTCCAGCATTACCCGCGCTTTGTAAATCACGGAGAATTTGTTCATAAATGTCGCCAAATAAATGCCGGTCTTGAGAATTATTAAAATCAATTTCATTTAATTTATTAATTACTTGACGGATAAGAGTGCCATTTTTCATATAATTATAGGCATCCTCAAATACGTCCCTAACAACAAACCCGCGAGGGTTTTTATCTTGATAGGTATTCGCATCTTTTAAGGTTTTAAATAAAACATTATCCACAAAATCAAGTAAAGTATCCCCCGTGATTCCTTCCGCGTCTGTAGCCCAATTCCGCCAGCGTAAAGCCTCTGGAATGGGAGAATGGTAATTATCATCTAATAGTTCATATTCTGCTTCTCTGTCGTCAAAAATCTTCAGGAATATCATCCATACTAATTGACTAATGCGCTGGGCATCACCATCCACACCCGCATCTTTACGCATGATATCCTGAATAGTTTTAATTGTGGTACTGATTGACATTTGTTGATAGAGATAGAGTTTTTGTATTATATACGTAGGTTGGGTAGAACGAAGTGAAACCCAACACCTCAACAGGTTGTTTATGTCGGGTTTCGTTCCTCAACCCAACCTACATTTGCTTTTATTTATTATGTAATTCATATTTCATGATGCCATATAAAGTTGATTTTTTAACTCCTGTAATGCCTCTAAATACTTTTGTTTATTACCAAATAACTTGATAATTTCCATAGGTGTACCTATTTTATCAAACGGTTGCACTTTTAAATCATTTATATCTTCAATATTTTCAATCCCTTCGTCTGCATATTTATCTAAAAGTGCATTTAAAACCCCACGGGCTTTTTCACTGTATTTATGAAAATAATCACGCTGACGTACTTTTTTAGCCCGTTCTTTACGACTTAACGCCGGTTGGTCAAAAGCCACATGACAAATTAAATCAAAAGGATCAAGATCTTTCCCCACTTCCTCCGCTAATGCTTCTAATAAAATTCCCTGTTCATTCAATTCTTTAATAATAGCTTGTTTCTGTTCTGCTGCACTCCAACGACGCATAAATTTATCTAAAGTTGTAAATTCTTGTTGGACAGTTTTCCGGGTATAGTCTTTAATAGATTCGGTGATTAATTTACCATCTTTACCATAATAAAGAGTCCTTTCGGAAACTATATCAACATTCACATCTACAGGTACAAATTTAACTTGCTTTTGTCCTGATTTTTCTGGTAAATCATCAATATTATTATCTCCATTATCATCATCTGGAGGTACGGGAGAATCCCCTGTTTTTGGTTCATATATTTGTATAGGTTCACCATCAAAATCTTTATCATTAAATTTTTTAGTCGCTTTTTTAAAATCCATAATTGTGAAATATGTTTTATCAAATTCTTCATTAATTCTTGTGCCTCTACCAATGATTTGTTTAAACTCAGTCGGTGAATTAATTTCTTTATCTAAAACAATTAATTTGCAGGTTTGGGCATCTATTCCTGTAGTCATTAATTTGGATGTTGTCACAATCACAGGATAGGGACTTTCTGGTAGAATAAAGTTATCTAATTCGGCTTTTCCCTGTTCATCATCTCCTGTAATTCGCATAATATATTTACGATTTTTGGCAACTAAATCACCATTTTCATTAATTAAAGCCTGACGCATTCTTTCGGCGTGGTCTATATCTTCACAGAAAACAATGGTTTTATCAAATCTGTTGGTAGCTTTGAGAAATTCGGTAATTTTTTCCGCTACTAAAATATCTCGATTTTCTAATATTAATGTGCGGTTAATATCTTTTTGGCTGTAAAGTTTATCTGCAATTAATCGCTGATATTTATCTAATTCTCCCGGTGCTGGTTGCCAGCCTTCTAAGTCTTTATCAATGTCAATTCTGACAACTTTATAAGGTGCTAAAAATCCATCTTCTATGCCCTGTTTCAGAGAATAAGTATAAATGGGTTGGCCAAAATAATCTATATTAGAAACCTCTTTAGTTTCCTTGGGTGTAGCTGTTAAACCGATTTGGGTAGCAGCAGAAAAATATTCTAAAATTTCCCGCCATGCAGAATCATCAGCCGCGCTACCACGATGACATTCATCAATGATAATTAAATCAAAGAATCCCCTAGAGAATTGTTTATAAATATTTTTAGATTCCTCTGTTCCTGATACACCTTGATAAAGGGCTAAATAAATTTCATAGGCTTTATCTACTTGACGTTTAGTGATTTTCGTCATGGGAGAACCAAAGGGTTTAAAATCATTGGTTTTAGTTTGGTCTATGAGAATATTTCTATCTGCTAAAAATAAGATTTTGTTTTTAGTTTTAGATTTCCATAACCGCCAAATAATTTGAAAGGCTGTGAAGGTTTTCCCCGTACCTGTAGCCATAACTAATAATATCCTATTTTCACCTTTAGCGATCGCTTCTACAGTTTTATTAATAGCTATTTGTTGATAATAACGAGGTGATTTACCACTACCATCATCATAATAACTTTGGGTAACAATAGGCTGTAATTGATCATCAATATTTCGCCATTTACAGTAACGTTGCCATAATTCTTGAGGGGTGGGAAATTTATCTAAAGGAATTTCTCTTTCTATGATTCCTGATGTTACAGTTCTATCATGTTCTAAAAATGCGTCACCATTGGAACTGTAAACAAAAGGTATATCTAACATTTCTGCATAATTAAGCGCTTGCTGCATACCACTTCCCACACTGTGGTTATTATCTTTCGCTTCAATGACAGCAATTTGGATATTAGGTTTGTAATAAAGAATATAATCAGCGCGTTTACTTTCTCCTCTTGTGACTAATTTACCTCTTACATAGACTCGACCGGCGGTAAAAGTGACTTCTTCACGGATTTGGGTGTATAAATTCCATCCTGCTGTTTGCACTATGGCAGGAGTAATGTATTTAGTACAGATATCGCGCTCATTGAGGGCTTTTTTGTCAAAGTCCATAGGATTTATTCTTGTTATATCTTCAGCACATATATTACTTATTGTATCAGTAACCGCAATTTTAACAATCACTTTCCTTGACATTTAGTTTGCGATTAAGTCCAGTACAAAAATAGCTATCTAAATAGGGTCAAAAAACAATCCACAATGATTAAACTAATTGGGAGCATTTATAGTTCCAATTAATGTGATGTTTTTATCTTCAAAAAAAATATTTAGAGTGCGAGAACATCAAAAAATCCCTAAAAATACTAAATACAATTAATAACAGTCAAAAATCAAAGGCAGAATTTCCCTTTTCACATTTATTGGTCAGCTTGTGTTGCTCAGAGGTGACAATAATATGATTTAATGGTGGAAAGGCAATTTTTAAATTGAACAGAAGTTTGAATTTTTATGGATATCACCCCCAATAAATCATCAACTCAATTTTTATCTTCAGAAGAATCTGCTCAAGTTGACGCAGCTTTGTTATCTTCTCCTGAGAAATTTTTAACTAGATTGACAATTTCTTCATTGCGGACTTTACAACATATTGCTAAAGAATATGATGTTTCTATTGAGGAGTTGACAACAAAACAAATTATTACCTGGTTTGAAAATGATGCTAAAGTGAGAAGAGAAAAAGGGATTGAGGAAGCATTTTTAAAGTGGTAAATTGTGGTATGGAAGACCCTAACCCTCGTTTTGCTGTAATCTTTCCACTCTTCAACACCAATATAAAGTCACCAATTCTCACTACAAAATCAGCAAAATATTAACGAATTTTCACGGCTGTTCCTGTGGCCGTAATTACTAATAAAACACCAGATTGATCAACATTAATTGTTCCTGTATCAACGGCAATACCAACAACCGCATCCGCGCCTAAGCGTTGCGCTCTCTGTTCTAATTCTTCGATTGCTTTGCGTTGTCCTTCTTCAAAGAGACTTTCATAGCTACCAGTGCGGCCACCGATAATATCCCGAATACTCGCTAAAAAATCCCGCAGGAAATTGCTACCATAAACCACTTCTGCTGTCACAATACCTAAATATGACTGAATTACAGCACCTTGAATAACGTCAGTAGTAGTTAAAATCATAAATTTTTTAAATGTTATTTATGAGTACCGATTGCTTAAAGTATTAATCTAGTGCTATAATGGCGAAAATGTCAAGTATTTTCAGAAATTATTAATATACATTGTGTAAATGTAAATAAATAGGGATTACAAAAATAAATATTTTTGTTTTAATGTATGAATAAAAACAATTGAAAAGAATGCAGGGAAATTTATTATGTACAAAAAAACATCATTTGTATTAAGTGTCTTATTATTGGGATGTTTCTTGACCAGCACACCTGTACTAGTGAAAGCTGACGTATTAGTAGTACAAGCTGATAATGCAGAGTTAAAAAATCTAATAGAAGACGGAAAAAGACTTGTAGATAATAAAGATTATAATGGAGCGATCGCTGTTTATCAACAAGCAGCAAAATTAGATCCCAAAAATGCGGGAATTTATGCGGGTATTGGTTACTTATACACTCAGCAAGGCAATTTTACCCTAGGCTTAGATGCTTATCGTCGAGCTATTGCCATTAATCCTAATAACAGCGATTTTTATTACGCTGTTGGTTATATTAAAAGTAACACAAGAGATAATAAAGGCGCGAGAGAAGCTTACCGTAAGGCTATTCAGTTAAATCGGAGTAATTTCAACGCTTATTTAGGGTTAGGGGTTGCTCAAGCTAGTTTGGGTGATTATCAAGCAGCTATGTGGGCTTATGAACAAGCAATTAATTTAGATAAAAATAATCCCCGCACTTATGAGTTACTTGGTGTTATGTTTCAACAAAAACGACAAACTCCACAAGCAAACAAAGTTCTTAAAAAAGCATTGGATTTATATCGTCTTAGTAATGATTTAGATAGTGTTGATAGAGTAAAACAAATGTTAGGAGAAATGTAATTTTTAAGTTTTGAATCTCTAATCTTATAATAATAGGATTAGGGATTTATTGATGTTACAGCACTTCTCGCTGTTAAGAGGTACACTAACAACAATTAGTAATTTTTTTAAATATTTAGGATTCATTAAGTTGAGTGCAACTGAGATAACTATATCAAACATTTCTGTTGTAGTTGGAGCAAAAGTACGTAAAAAAGATTTGACTTGTAACCACCATAACTCAATTGGATTAAAATCGGGAGAATATGGATACTAATTTAGATAAAAAACTAAGTGTGTAGGAGCTGGATGTGCTAAACTCCTACTATCAAATGACACCACCACCTTGGACGGCTCAACGTCGTTGTGACGAAGTATCGCGCAGATTTCAAAGGAGTAATGACAACGGTACTCTGAAAAATATCACCACTGGGACGCTCAGAGGTGAACCAGTTGTTTGTGCTGGTACTAGCCAAAATACTGCTTGTACAAGTAATAATTTATTATTTACTCTCAAACGTGGAGTTAATCCCAGTGCTACTCTCCGCAGACTCTTAGACCGTCGGGGTTTGGCTGCTGGTAATACACTCAATGAAAGTGCAGGTGACACAATTAATATTGATTTCCAGCTTTACTTAGATAATGCCACCGTTGAACCGGATTAAATTAACATGATTTGGCGGATATTAAAAATTGTCGCCTGTATTGGCGGTTTGTCAATGTTACTTTCAAGTTCGGCAGGAAATATTAGTATTTCTGCTGAAGAAACTAGGACGACAAAACCGCCAATTCAATTATCAGCAGCACAGTTACAGGAAAAAGCGGCAGTAATTTAAAATATCAAATAGTTACCCCAGATAATCAACGTTATCAACTCAATTATCAGACAGTGAAACGACTAGATAATAACATAGATTTGGCGATTTTACAGTTTACTAGCAAAAAAGATTATCAAGTTGCTAAAATTGGCAATTCTGATGAGGTAAAAAGACTAATAAATGTCCATGTAGCGGGTTTCCCTCGCCAGACAGGAGGTGTGAGGAAATCTATTTATGATTGTCGCAGTGGAAGAGTAATTGACAATTTACCGGAAAATATTGATAGTGGCTACAATTTATTTTATGACAATCCTACATTGGGAGGAATGAGTGGCGGAGCAGTGTTGAATGACCAGGGAGAAGTCATAGAAATTCATGGTCAAGGAGAAGAATCAAATGATGTTGATATTGATAGAATAAATTCCTCTGTTGCTATTGTAAAATCAGGTAGAAATTCAGGTATTCCTATTAATACTTTTCTTAGGCTATCGGCAAGAAATGGTGTAGATGTGGGTGTGCGTTTCCCTGATGCGTCGAAGATTAAAAGATCCCAAACGGATGATTATTTTGCTCAAGGTGTTGAGAAGGGACTTCAGGGGGATAATCTCGGAGCAATAGTAGCTTATACCGAAGCAATTCGCCTTAATCCCAAGTATGCCGAAGCGTATAACAGGCGGGGAATTGTCTATGTTAATTTAGGAGATAAACAAGCAGCAATAGATGATTTCACCCAAGCTATCAAGATTAATCCTAACTATGACAAAGCCTACAACAACCGAGGAAATGTCCGTTCTGATTTAGGAGATAAACAAGCAGCAATAGATGATTTCACCCAAGCTATCAAGATTAATCCTAACTATGCCAATGCCTACAACAACCGAGGAAATGTCCGTTATGATTTAGGAGATAAGCAAGCAGCAATAGATGATTTCACCCAAGCTATCAAGATTAATCCTAACTATGACAAAGCCTACAACAACCGGGGAAGTGTCCGTGATGATTTAGGAGATAAGCAAGGAGCAATAGATGATTTCAACCTAGCTATCAAGATTAATCCTAACGATGCCGAAGCCTACAACAACCGGGGAAATGTCCATTATGAATTAGGAGATAAGCAAGGAGCAATAGAT
Organism: Aphanizomenon flos-aquae FACHB-1287; assembly: GCF_014698755.1. Classification (GTDB taxonomy): domain Bacteria; phylum Cyanobacteriota; class Cyanobacteriia; order Cyanobacteriales; family Nostocaceae; genus Dolichospermum; species Dolichospermum flosaquae. The sequence goes on from NZ_JACJTO010000003.1 coordinate 125,876, forward strand.
GATTTTCAGCAAGCTGCAAACCTCTTTCAGCAACAAGGAAACACAGAAGGCTATCAAAAAGTTTTGGAAGTTCTTAGAAAGATTCAGCCATAATAAAACTTAACTCATGAATAATTAATTATCTCAAATAAAGGAACGAAGAATGTCTGAATCAGGATATCCAGGATTTAAGGATTAACAGGATGTTTGATTGTAATTGAATGATGAGATTTTGAGAATTTTCTATTATTCTCACAGTTACTTTCTTCTTTGCGTCTTTCCTCCTTTGCGACTCTGCGCGAAACATAGCACACAGGAACACACGAAGAGAATATTAATTTTATCCTGAAAATCCTCAAATCCTGGAAATCCTGATTCTGACAATTAACACACAGGAACACACGAAAAGAATATTATTTTCATCCTGAAAATCCTCAAATCCTGTACTTCGACTTCGCTCAGTAACCGGAAATCCTGATTCAGACCAAAAATATCATGTATAATTAAACAAATCCTAATTCTGAAAAAAAGACAAAAATATGCAAATTACTATCGAAATTCCTGAAGATATTGGCAACCAACTACAACGAAACTGGCAAGACGTACCACAAAAACTCTTAGAAGCTTTAGCAGTAGAAGCTTATAAAAATAAAATCATGACCTCTGTGCAAATTCAACAATTACTAAAATTTGCTTCACTTCAAGAAACTGAACATTTTTTAAAACAATCTCAAATTTCTCTAGATTATCCTCAAGAAAATTTAGTCCAAGATAAACAAACAAAAACTTTAGCTGATGCTTTTAACGAACTTCAGCAAATTTGTATTGAAGAAGATTATTCTTTAGAAATTTCCTCTCGTCAAGACCGTCCCAACTTCTTTTTTTAATATCCGCAATGACTTTTTTATGTGATACGAACATCATTAGCGAATTAGTACGACCTCAGCCGAATACTGGTGTTTTAATATGGGTAAAAAATTTATCTTCCATAAATATTAGTGTAATTACTCTGGAAGAAATACATTAATGACATTTATGATCATAAATCCTGAAAATCCTTTAATCCTGGATATCCTGATTCAGACAATTAACATACAGGGATACACGAAAAAAATATTATTTTCATCCTGAAAATCCTCAAATCCTGGATATCCTGATTCTGACAATTAACACACAGGAACACACGAAAAGAATATTATTTTCATCCTGAAAATCCTCAAATCCTGGACATCCTGATTCTGACAATTAATTAATTTCCAATGAATTAATTATCTTGTCTGCTGTTTCCACAAACTGATCATAATCATCTACTTTCGCAGTATAAGTAATTGTATAAGCCTGATCACCTTTTAAAGTCACAACCTGCATATTCTTTAAAATATCTTGACCATTTTTACCCGTAAACACCAATTTACTAGCTTCTTTATTTGCCAAAGTCGTTACACTTTTATCAACAATCTTTGCACCCGATACAGTATTATTAATTTCCTGAATACTGGATTTTTGTAAATCATCTAATGTACCAGAAAACTTATCAACGCTAATTGTTACCTTTTCTTGAAAATTATCTTTATCACTTTGTTTAGGAGAGATAAAAGTCACAACTTCGGCTGTAATTGGGTTTTCTAAATCTTGTCTTTCCCAGGTTTTTGGATATTTTACCTTTATCCCATATTGAAAATTTTCATATATATTAAAATCATCTTTTTTAGTAATAAATAAAATAGTTAAGCTGATAAATATTGTCATTCCTAATCCCACCAGCAACTTCCAATCTATAGGCTGCGGTAATAACTTTTTAACTGCTTGTAATGCTTCCTTTGCTGTAGGGTAACGGTTACGAAAATCATAACTTACCATTTTATCTAAAACAGTGGCTAGTTTGGGACTAACATTTGCATACTTACGCCAAATAATTTCCCCCGTCTTTATATCTTCTTCTAATTTATCAGGTAATAAACCTGTAATTGCTTGAATAGCAATTATTCCCACTGCATAAATATCACTACTCAATTGTGGTTTACCTCTTTGTTGTTCAAGTGGCATATAACCAGGAGTACCAATAATTACAGTAGAAGTAATTTGTCCCTGTTTATTAACTAGCTGTGTACGAACTTCTTTAACTGCACCAAAATCAATCAGGAAAATTGTATTATCTAAATGACGACGACGGATATTATCTGGTTTAATATCTCGGTGAATAACTTTGTATTTATGAACAAATTCTAATGCTTCTAAAATTTCTATTAGGAGTTGAATAACATCAGCTTCACTCATCTTTTGACCTGATATTAATTCATCACTCAAATCATTACCTTTTATATATTCTTGAACTATATAAAATTTCTGATATTCTTCTATGTGGGCTAAAAGTTGAGGAATTTGGTCATGCTTACCTAACGTTTCTAGCATTACTGCTTCTTGGTCAAAAAGCCTTTTAAGTATTATTAAAGTAGCCGGATCTGTACTGGCTGGTGTAAACTGCTTAACAACACAAAGAGGATTTCCTGGTCGCTTGGTATCTTTCGCTAAAAAGGTAGTCCCAAATCCACCTTGTCCTAGATTTTGAATAATGTGATAACGCCCGTCTATAATTGTGCCTATCATTAGACTCACCCTTTAGTCAAAAAGTCATTTTCCCCCCATTTAGGGTTGATTATGACACAAATTTGACATTAAAAGTCTATTAATTTCCGCAACTGCTATAGATCTAACCTTGATCCTAACTGATTTTGAGGATTAGTAATTGTCGAAATCAACCTTCTAAATTCATCGGACCTAAGTATTTAGTTAAAAAAGGCGAAAAAACCTCATAAATCAAAGTTAGCGGTTTTCCATGATGCCAAAACAAATAATGACGACCCCAAAAAGGTCCCCGTTCCTCAAAACCCGACTCTAACGCCTCTGAGTTACCATAATAAATACCTTGCACATCTCTATATAACTCAGTCCGTAACCGCGCCAAACTTGCCCAAATTGGTAGAGACTTGTTTTGTAAATACTCATCTACATGACTTGCTTCCCACCAAGAAGCAGCATAATATAACCGTTGACCAGAAGCAGTTCGCACCCACACCTGTCTTCTAATTCTTGGACCCGGTAACATTTGCATCATAGCAGGTGCATTATCCAAACTCATGCCAATGGGTGACATATCAATCACATCTACCTCCGTGGGATCACCCGTCAGCAGTTGTACGTGTCGAGTTGGAGAACCATCACCTAAAAGCAGTAATTGCCAAGCTGGAGCTAACTGAGTGTGAGGTAAACCTCTTTTGACAACTTCCTCAGCACCCACCCAAATGGGAGTTAGATAATGCCAGGCACTAGGGAGGATAACATTATGTATCGGATTAAAAATAGTAGTCAATGTTCTTTACAAAAGTTCATCTATCTATATACTATAACAATCTAATTTGATTTATCCACACTCCTAATTCCTCTTCGCGCCTCCGCGCCTCTGCGTGAGACAAAAAATCCTCGACTTACCAGAAAATTGCCCTAAAACTCAGAAACCCACTCCTAATATCATTTCTCTGACATTAAAAGTAGGTATTGTAAGTTAAAAATGCGGATGGCGAGACTCGAACTCGCAAGGGCTATGCCCACACGCACCTCAAGCGTGCGCGTATACCAATTCCGCCACATCCGCAGGATTTCAACACAGGTTTTACTATAACATAAAAAATCTCTTAACTGCAATATTTTTCAAATATTTCTCAAATATTTTTTGAATGGGTATGAGACTAACAGAAATATAGTTACAGCACCAGTCATATTAAAAGGTCTAGCAAAGATACCACATAATCCAATAGTCTGCTAAGAATGAAGTTTGGGAATCTCCTGTCACGATTTATAGTAATACAAAAGCTTTATGTCAACAGGATGGGAGAAAATGTGAATCTACTGGTACTGATATCGTAACTAGAAAATGAAATTTGATAAAATATTAATTGCCAATCGAGGAGAAATAGCCCTTCGCATTCTCCGAGCCTGTGAAGAAATGGGAATTGCCACAGTTGCCGTTCATTCTACCGTTGACAGAAACGCTCTCCACGTGCAACTTGCAGATGAGGCCGTTTGTATTGGTGAACCTGCCAGCAGTAAAAGTTATTTGAACATTCCTAATATTATTGCTGCCGCATTAACGCGCAACACTAGTGCCATACATCCTGGTTATGGTTTTTTATCTGAAAATGCCAGATTTGCAGAAATTTGTGCTGACCATCATATTGCTTTTATTGGTCCTAGTCCCGAATCTATTAGACTGATGGGGGATAAGTCCACCGCTAAAGAGACAATGCAAAAAGCTGGTGTACCTACAGTTCCTGGTAGTGAAGGATTAGTAGAATCTGTCACTGCAGGACTAGCGATCGCTCAAAAAATTGGTTATCCTGTAATGATTAAAGCTACCGCCGGTGGTGGTGGTAGGGGAATGCGGCTTGTCCGCTCGGAAGATGAATTTGTAAGACTGTTCCTTGCAGCCCAAGGGGAAGCAGGAGCAGCTTTTGGTAATTCAGGCGTTTATATAGAAAAATTTATTGAACGTCCCCGTCACATTGAATTTCAGATATTAGCGGACAATTACGGTAACGTCATCCATTTAGGTGAAAGAGATTGTTCAATTCAGCGTCGTAACCAAAAACTTCTAGAAGAAGCTCCCAGTCCGGCTCTTGACCCCGACCTACGGCAAAAAATGGGAAAAGCTGCCGTGAAAGCTGCCCAGTTTATTAACTATACTGGTGCAGGAACTATTGAGTTTCTCCTAGATAAATCTGGTAAGTTCTATTTCATGGAAATGAATACTCGGATACAAGTTGAGCATCCAGTTACGGAGATGATTACTGGTGTAGACTTAGTGGTTGAACAAATTCGCATTGCTCAAGGGGAAAGACTAAAACTGACACAAAAGGATGTGGTTCTCAGAGGACATTCAATAGAATGCCGAATTAACGCCGAAGATCCAGATCATGATTTTCGCCCAGCCCCTGGCAGAATTAGCGGTTATCTGCCGCCAGGAGGACCAGGCGTAAGGATTGATTCCCACGTATACACAGATTACCACATCCCCCCTTATTACGATTCCCTGATTGGTAAATTAATTGTCTGGGGACCTGATAGAGCTACTGCTATTACCCGTATGAGACGAGCATTACGAGAATGTGCTATTACTGGAGTCCCTACAACCATTCCCTTTCATCAAAAAATCATGGAAAACTCCCAATTTTTGCAGGGTAATATTTACACCAGCTTTGTTCAGGATATGAAAATGCAATGATTGGTGATTGGTGATTGGTGATTGGTAAAATTCTTACCCATTACCAATTACCAATTACCCATTACCAATTACCCATTACCCATTACCAATTACCCATTACCCATTACCCATTACCCATTACCCATTACCAATTACCCATTACCCATTACCCATTACCAATTACCCATTACCCATTACCAATTACCCATTACCCATTACCCATTACCCATTACCCATTACCAATTACCCATTACCCATTACCCATTACCCATTACCCATTACCCATTACCCATTACCTGTACAACATGGTCAGTAATCCTTGCTGACCTAGTAAAATTTCTCGGATAAAACTAAAAATACCTACCCAAATAATCGGGGTAATATCTACACCACCAATAGGCTGTACCAACTTCCGCAACGGGATTAAAAAGGGTTCAGTCGGCCAAGCGATAAGACTAAAAGGCAACCGATTGAGATGGAATTGGGGATACCACGTCAGAATAATGCGGAAAATAAATAAAAACGTCATTACTCCCAAAAAGGGACTAAGAATCCAAGCAGTCAGGTTAACACCAGTCATTTTGTTTAGCTACGATTTGTGAGAAAATCCTCAATTTAGCCGCAAGTTGAGAAACTTGAAGTTTTGTAACGTATTCTTTCCTTAATTTTAACTAAATAGTGCCATTTTATTGTGAGAATAGAAAAACAAAGTTATTAACTTGGGATCATCAATCAAGTAGATACCAAGTTAGATACATAATCCTGGTCCGCTTTTCAAGAAAGTAATCCAAGATTAAAATGAGAATAAACTGTGTAAAAAAAGGTTGAGAACTATGACACCCTCTTTAGCAAATTTTCTTTGGAGTCTGGTTTGGGGTACTGCAATTGTGGTTATCCCTGCTACCATTGGTCTAATTTTCATTAGCCAAAAAGATAAAATCCAACGTTTTTAATTCTTAGGGACTGGGGACTGGGGAAGAATTTTCCCCTTTCTTCTCCTTTCTCCTGAAATTCTCGACTCCAGTATTCTTCTTCTACAATATTATGACTGGTTAAAATAGTGATAGTAAGTGTAACTCGTTAATATAGATTTGATATTAGGAAAACGCCAATGGTTAATTTTGGGCTGAACTCAGCCAGTGTTTTAGCTCAGGTAAATTTTGGAGCAAACTCAGCCAGTATTCTGGGAATTTTCCTGGCTGTAGCTGGAGCAGCACTGTACTTTCTTCGTACTGTCCGTCCAGAACTGTCAAGAGATCAAGACATCTTTTTTGCAGCGGTTGGCTTATTATGTGGCTTTATTCTGGTCTTCCAAGGTTGGCGACTTGATCCAATTTTACAATTTGGTCAACTGCTTTTGGTAGGTTCTACGGTATTTTTTGCGGTTGAAAGTATTCGTTTGCGGAGTATCGCTACTCAACAAGCTAAACGGAATACTCCCATAGTAGATGATGAGCGGGAGGTCAGCAGAAAATATTCCTATTCTGAGCGGCGCAATTATCAAGCGGAGATGGATGCAGATTTAGAACCGCTACCTTATGAAGAAGAGGAAGAAGTTCCTCAACGCCCCAGAATTCGCGGTAGTCGTGATGAGCGTTCTCCCCGTGATGACTATTACGAAGACCAATCACCCCGCAGTTCATCAAACCCACGCACCAGAGAAAGACCGGATTCAGGAGCAAGAAAACGTCGTTCTAATTCTGGGCGTTCGGTCAGTCGTCCCAGCGGGAGTTATGAAGATGAAAATTGGGGTTCTGCTTCTAGACCAGTTGATGATTGGGAAGGTTCAAATTCTCAAGATGAAGCCAGAAAACCACCACGGCGCAATAATAGCGGTAATAGCCCTAATAATCGTCCCCCACGCCCTGAAAGCGGTGAGGATGATACTCCTACTTCTAGACCGAGAAAACGTCGTCCCCCCAGAGATTCAGTTCCTCCCAGAAGACAAGATGATGATGAGGCGATACCCACGGAGTATGTACCCTACAATCCCATTAATAAGCCAAATAATGAGCCGGATAATTCCGATTTTGATACCGATATTTAAAATATTTGGGGTGGACGACGGAAAACATTGATGTGAAGACATTTACATTTAGCTTCTGGCTCCAAAAATCACTTTATTGGAGCCTAATTTTTGGTTTGGTTAGTTTACTAGTATCTTGTACTGCTGATAATATTCCGATGGGAGTGACTTCTCTGAATAGCCGATATACGGAGGAACAACCTGCTATTAGTGGAAATGGTCGTTTGTTAGCGTTTATATCTAATCGCTCTCGTCATCAGCAGTTATTAATATACGATTTAGAAAATCAGAGTTTTATACCGACACCGGGCTTAAACCGACAATCAGTAGTTGCAGAAAGTCCTAGTTTGAGTTATTCGGGACGCTACATTTGTTATATTACTAGTGATCAGGGTAGACCTGTAGTAGCACTTTATGATCGGGCTTCCCAACAGTCACAGATTCTAACTCCTACCTATCGTGGTTGGGTAAGAAATCCTAGTATTAGTCCTGATGGTCGTTATGTGGCGTTTGAATCATCTGATCGTGGACAATGGGATATTGAAGTTTTAGACAGGGGTCCGACTGTTGAGTTAGATATTCCTAATGGTGCAACAGTGAATACCAATTAAAATTTCTTTTGTCTGAATAATTGGTAATTGGTAATTGGTAATTGGTAATTGGTAATTGGTAATTGGTAATTGGTAATTGGTAATTGGTAATTGGTAATTGGTAATTGGTTTACCCTCTGCGGTTCCTCCTTCCTGCTTTTCTTTCCTGTTCCCTGTTCGCTGTTCCCTCATCTTTAAATGAATTATAAATTATCAATTATTTTAATTTTCTGCTCAACTCTATTAACTGGGTGTTTTGGCTATCCACGTTTACTCAGTTACCCGTTTGATTCGGGGGGAAGGAGTCTTAATAGTTTTTCATCGGAATTAAACCCGCAAATATCGGGTCGATATATTGTGTTTACGAGCGATCGCAGAGGCAGTCAAGATGTATATATGTTTGATACGTTAACTCGTAATTTGATAGATTTACCTGGGTTAAATTCTTTTGATACGATTGCTTCTCATCCAGCGGCTTCTGACAATGGTAAATTTATTGTGTTTGCTGCTAGTCGTCAAGGACGAACCCAAATTGTTTTTTATGATCGAGATGTACGTCAATTACGGAATTTAGCGGGTAATTTGCCAGGAGAAGTACGCAATCCTACCATTAGTGCTGATGGTAATAGAATCGCGTTTGAGTATAGTAATAATGGACAATGGGATGTTTTGGTTTATGACCGCTTTGGGCGAAAATTGAATATCCCTCAAGATCCTAGTTAGTCAGGGGGAAAGCGGAAAGAAATATTATTTTGCAACTGACAACTGACAACCAACAACTAACAACTGACTAATCACTGTTTTGTACAGATTCGATGAGCGATCGCACTTGTTGAGTTCCTTGAGATGGTTCAAAGGAAAGGGGAAATTTACCTTTTACTAGCATTCGTAACCCCAAAGGTGCAAGACTGAGTAATCCTTGTAAATCGCGGAAATAATCACCAACTACTTGGATTCCAAATTGACGTTCATCAATCCAACCACCTTGTTTGACTAAATCTACTAAAACCTTGCGGTGACGAATTGAACGACTGTCACTAGCTTGTTTACGTTCCAGAATTTCCTGTTTAATTTTGGTGATTTGCTCTAATGGAGCAACCGACATAGGACAAACCGAATCACAGTAAAGACAACGAGTACAACCCCAAACCCCTTGAATTCCTTCACTATAGCTTTCTAATCGTTGTTCTGTATTGCTATCACGGGAATCTGCTACCATGCGATATGCTTTAGCCAGAGCATGAGGTCCGACAAAGTCAGGATTGACTTCCAAAGCATTACATTCAGAATAACAAGCCCCACACATAATACAATTACCAGTTTGATCAAGGAGCGATCGCTCTTGTGGTGTTTGTAAAAACTCTCTTTCAGGAACTTGTCTACTTGCTGTACTCACATAAGGGGTAACTGTCTCCAAATTATTCCAAAAACCACTCATATCCACCACCAAATCTTTAATGACCGGCATATTGCCCAAAGGTGCAACTGTAATTTCTGGAGTAGTTTGAGGCTGATTTCCAGATAGTGAGATTTTTTCTAGTCTAGCTAGTTCACTTCCCACATTTTCCTTACAAGCCAAAGCAGAACGGCCATTAATCCGCACAGCACAACTACCACAAATTGTATTGCGGCAATTTTTGCGAAATGCTAAAGTTCCATCTTGTTCCCACTTGATCTGATTGAGACAATCCAGGATAGTATTGCCTGGTTCTACCTGTAAAAGGTAAGATTTGAGAACAGGACGAGAATTTTCTTGTTGTCGAGTAATCTTAAAAATAACTTCCATTATTATCAATCCAAATGTGGGGTACAAATCTTCTCTATTGCCTTACCTACCTCAAAATCATGAAGCTAGGGAGGGATGAAGTCCAAAGCATCAAGTATAAAAATACATTTTCTTTTATGCTTAAGTTGACCAAAGCCTTCATCCTTGATCCTTTACACTTAATAGTTCTTTCGTCAAGCCCTAGTTATAAAAATTCTACATCTTTAAATATATAGAAGTGTTCAAGCCAGTAAATATTTTTTCTGGTGGCTATCAAATACTCAATAGATGTGGTAAATTTATTCTTTCCCTAGACAGACGTGGACAATTTGATTCCTGCGGAGCGCTTCGCTATCAGAGCTTGGAATCTGACGGTAATCAATCGCGGAGACTTTCCAGCCCGTTTTTTGTTTCTAGTCACTCATAGCTAACGTAGTGAAGCTATAAAATTATAAACTTTAACTGACTCACAAAAAAGCTAGTCCAAAATAGATTAACTTTTATAAAAGTCTTGACATCATCCTTATGACAGCATCAACCATAGGGAAAATCTTTACTGGTTTTACCCCCTCTACTCCAGGGATATAGATCAAAATTTAGTTTCAATTTAAAATTTAAATTCAAAAAATATTTTGCTATTATTATTTCATGCTACTATTTAATAGAAAATTACGAACTAACAAAATCAGAAACAATAGCCGCATAAGCACAGCTAAAGATGATGATTGGGTGCTAATCTATATCAAAGGCGAGTAAGATTAACACCGAGTGTGAAAAACCTGTAATTTATTGGCACAAAGAATGGCAGTTCCTCGATTTGAGGAAACCCCAAGACCGAACTGCATTAACTTTTTTGGAGTAGAACTAACCTGATTTGTAAAGGTGGCTTGAAGTTACACCGCTACAGTAGCACCCAAAGGGAAAATAATTTAATTTCTGATGGTTAATGATGGTTAAAAACGCAGTAAAATTAGTGACAATAAATTTTTGTGGCAACTATAACAGAGAATCGAATTATAGTCATCTATCAGAGATTCCCTTGTTACTTCCATATCAGCAGGAATTCACTCATCACCCTCATGTTCGTTGATTTCTGAAGTCCAGTTGTGCCTATTGTCCATACTAGACTTAAAGAAAATTTTTGAATGGCTAAGTCCATTTTCCGCTAACATTTTGAAGAGATTAAGGAAAATTAGAACATAATGGCTGAAATTGCAACTGCCCCATTAACTGGAAAAACATTGTTAGCGAAAGTTAAAGAACTTTCAAACTTACCACGTCGGGAAAGAGCCAAGCAATGTGGTTATTACACTGTTACCAAAAATAGCCAAGTTCGGGTTAATTTAACAGATTTTTATGATGCTTTACTGTCAGCTAGAGGTATTCCCCTCAGCCCAGAAGCACCAAAAGATGGGCGTGGCCGCGAACCGACATATCGGGTCAGTGTTCATCAGAATGGTCAAATCGTGATTGGTGCAACCTACACCAAAGCTATGAACTTAAAGCCCGGTGATGAATTTGAAATTAGACTAGGTTACAAACATATTCACTTGATTCAACTCGGTGAAAGTGACAAACAATTAACCCAGTCTGATGATGATACTGATGAATCAGACGCAGAAGAATAAATTTTTTCACCTATTAGGGGTAACTTAAAAGTCAATGCTGAATAATTTATCCCTGAAGCTACCGCTAATTAATAGCTGTAGTTAAATAATTTCAGTTGAATAAGACATAGAAAAACGTTTTGGACTCTTCCATTAGTCACAAATTCTAGTAGAGTCTTGATTATTAGTCAAGAAATCTATTGTTGCGGGAAGTTAGTCATGTTTTTTATGTCTATTCCACTGTCATTTTTAGTATCTTTGGCCAATACTTTACTGGAGTTTCTCAAAGATACACCAGTATTTTTGGTCATAGCTTTTTTTATGATCTGGGTAAGTTGTTGGTTGCCATTAGTAGCAATTTTAGCCATTACCTTGAATTGGCAAATAGACAAATCTTTACAAACAGAGCAAAAAATTCCTTTATTGGTATCTCTCTATTTATTAGTCCCTCTGATTCTATGGGGATTCCAATGGTTGAAATTGGGTTCTTTCACTGATTACGGACTAGTAGGGAAAGTTTCTGTTGTTAGTTCTTTCTTTCTAGGTTTTAGCTTGGGCGTTTTCGGCCTAGCTATAGTATTTTTTGGGCAACTTTACGTCGGTTGGTGCTATTTAGAAAAATCTCATTTCAAGTTAATACCATCTAACTTATTGATAATTTCCCTAGTAGCTTTGTTTGTCGGAGGAATAGAAGAACTGATATTTCGGGGCTTTTTATTGACTAAGTTAGAACAGAATTATTCAATTTGGTTAGGGGCAATTATTTCTAGCTTGATTTTTGCTGTCTTGCATTTGTTATGGGAACAAAAAGAAACGATTCCTCAACTACCTGGATTATGGCTAATGGGCATGGTATTAGTATTAGCGAGATTAGCTGATGATAATAATTTAGGGATAGCCTGGGGACTTCATGCTGGTTGGGTATGGGCGATCGCTACTATAGATACAGCGGAATTAATCACTTACACAGACAAAGTATCTCCATGGGTAACAGGTATAAATAAAAAACCCCTAGGGGGGTTAACAGGAATTATTTGCGTTTTATCGACAGGAGGAGTGCTTCTATGGATATCTTAATTATTAAGCGATATTTTTCGCTCCCAGAAACACTGGTAAACAAGAGGAAAGAAGAAAAAGTTACTTAATTCCGGTCAAAAATTGCCGTAAGCTGATTAAACTGAGAGTTTGTCCTAAACTGAGGGGTAACATAGATATACCTTCTAAACGGGATTGTACCCAGCCCTCACCCCAATACCATTCGTGAAAGCCATCAATGCTACCACTGAGTAATAACCGTAGACAATTGGGTTTAACTACATCTACTCGATGATGAATAGAGATAAGTCCTGTCATTGTAGTGAACTCAAATCCTAGGGGTAATTTTATCGGCATTTCCGGGGGGAAACTTTGCCCCAAGAGCCATTTTTTTAGTTCTGCGGGATGGAGAATACTGTCATGAATGGCATTAGCTGATGCAGAAACTTCGATGCGGATTTGGCTTTGTTGAAATGTACCTAGCATAATGATCGGTAATTAATAATTGGTGAAAAAAATATTCTCCTCTATCCCCTACCTCTTCCCTAGTCACGAAACCACCTAAAATATAAAAGTTACCTTGTCAAGAATTGTTAGGTTTTTCATGGCAGATCAATTAATTCGTGCGACCACGACAGATGGTGGTATCAGAGCAGTTGGCGTGATTACCACCCGATTAACAGAAGAAGCCCGACAACGCCATAAACTATCTTATGTGGCAACAGCAGCATTGGGAAGAAGTATGGCTGCCGGTTTATTAATGGCTTCTAGTATGAAACGGGTCGGCTCCAGGGTGAATGTTCGAATTAAGGGAGATGGTCCTTTAGGTGGTATATTAGCAGATGCGGGCTTAGATGGCACGGTCAGGGGCTATGTTGGTAATCCATCTGTGGAATTACCACCCAATAGTCGGGGTAAACTGGATGTTGGTAGGGCTGTGGGCAAAGGCTTTCTTTATGTAGTCCGGGATATTGGTTATGGTTTTCCTTACTCTAGTACCGTAGAACTGGTGTCTGGGGAAATAGGTGACGATGTTGCCCACTATTTAGCAAGTTCAGAACAAACTCCTTCAGCTTTAGTTTTGGGCGTATTTGTGGGGAAGCAGGGCGTAACCTCAGCAGGGGGGATACTAATACAAGTGTTACCCAAGGCGGCTCAGGATGAAGCCTTAGTGGCTACATTAGAATCACGGGTTTCAGCTTTATCCGGGTTTACACCATTACTCCAAGCAGGTAAGACACTGATAGAAATTTTTAACGATTTGTTAGGAGATATGGGATTGAACATATTTCCTGAAACTCAAATGCTACGCTTTCATTGTGGCTGCTCTTTTGATCGGGTGCTAGGGGCACTGAAAATATTGGGAGTGGCTGAACTGCAAGACATGATTCTTAAAGATAATGGTGCAGAAGCAATTTGTGACTTTTGCGGTAATATTTATCAGGCAAGTAGTGATGATTTAACCCAGTTAATTGGAGATTTACAAGAATCTGGTTAATGTAAGCACTCATACTCAAACCAAGATACAGTAATGTTATTGATGGAGTGATGAGTGCCAAGAATGGGTTTTTCTAGATGGGAAAGTTAGGATAGCAAACATAAAATTATCTATATGGATCTATCTACTTTCATATCGCTATTCAATTCGTGTGGTGTGAGCAATGACAGAACGGGATATTCCAGATAATTGGTCTCAAGACCAAACAGGAGAACCAATTGGGCTGAACCCCAATTATATATCAGATCATCAAACTACTGATCTGACTGGGGTTGGTTCTCATTCTCAGTCTGTGCAGAAAAGAACAGGTAAAGATAACAAAGGTTTGGTTATAAATAGTGATTCAAATTTTAATCTTAATGTTTTAACTGAGAAGTTGCCCCGCTGGACTAAAAGCTGGGTGTCTTGGGCGATAATCCTGACTTTGATTCCTGGTAGTATTGGTTTTCTGGCTATATCTATATTGTTTAAGCTGCCTTCTGCTCCTAATTGTCCACAGATTTTCTGGCCTTTGGCTAGTGCGTCTGTTAGGTTGCATTGTGCTCAGTTGGCTGCTTCTAAGCAAACTATTAAGGATTTGTTACAAGCGATTACTCTGGTGAAGCAACTTCCAGAAAATCATCCTTTGCGGGGGGAAATTAATCGTCTTTTGGAAGAATGGTCACGGGATATTTTAAAATTAGCTGATCAGAGTTTCCAATCTGGAAATTTGGAGGCAGCAATTGCTACAGCCCGTCAAATTCCTACTGATGTCAAAGTTAGTGAATTGGTAGAGGGGCAAATTCAAAAATGGCAGATGATTTGGTCAAAAGCGGAAGAAATTTACCAAGAAGCTGAAAAGGAACTGCGTCAACGACATTGGCAATCGGCTTTTATGCTCACATCTAAATTGCTGCGTGTAGATAATAAATACTGGGCAAGCACTAAATACGATCAATTAAATAACATTATTGTCACGGCGCGGGAAGATGGGGATAAACTTTATAAGGCGGAAGCTTTAGCGAAAAGTAGCAATGTAGATAGTTTACTCAAAGCTGTTAAATTAGCTCAAACGATTAAACCAGATAGCTATCTATATCAAAAAGCTGAAGAGTTAATATCAGGCTTTGCTCGCAAAATGCTCAGGTTAGCACAGGCTAAAATGAAAGAGAGGGATGCTAATACAGCGTTGGAAATTGCCCGACAAATTCCGCCAATTACTGAATTGCAAGCGGAAGTTGATGATTTTATGGTTTTGGGTGAAGCTCAAAAAAGTGCTTTTATTGGGACTGCGTCTGGGTTAGAAACGGCAATTTCCCAAGCTCAACAAATAGATGCTTCTAGGGATATTTATAATGAAGCACAACAATTAATTGCCCGTTGGCAATTGGAAATTGAAGATGTTTCTCGGTTAGAAAGAGGCCGGAGTTTAGCCAGTCAAGGCACAATTAATGATTTAACGGCAGCAATTTCCGAATTACAGCTAATTCCTGCTAATAATCCCCGTTCTAGGGAAGCGCGTCAAGAAATTAGACGCTGGCGTGGCCAAGTAGAGTCTATTGAAGATCAACCATATTTAGATCGGGCGGAACAAATAGCTATTAATGAAGATGTTAACTCATTACAAATAGCGATCGCTGAACTTAATCAAATTCGTTCTGGACGAGAATTATATCCAGAAGCGAGGAAAAAGATTAGACTATGGACGGACAAGATTGAGCGGATTCAAGACCAACCATATTTAGATCAAGCTAGGGCGTTAGCAGATAGCGGTAATTGGACAAATGCTATTAGTGAAGCTAAAAAAATTGCTTCGTCAAGACGGGCTTTGTCTGGTGAAGCCCAATCCTTGGTAGATACTTGGGAGGAGCAAATTCGCGCTAAAGATAGTTGGCAAAAAGCCAAACAAGTTGCAGTTGCTGGCACTCCAGAAGCTTTGGTTCAAGCTATCGAGTTGGCAAATCGGGTATCTAATCGTAACAGTTTGCGTTTAGATGTGAACATTGCCATTGACCAATGGAGTCAACAATTATTACAAATAGCACGTTCTCAAAGTGAAGATGATGTTGCCAAAGCTATTGATACAGCGAAGTTAATCCCTCGTGGTAGTAGTGCTTATACTGATGCTAGGGAACAAATTAGAACTTGGCGGCAATTACTGATTCCCAAATCACCACTTACTCCATCAGTGGAATCCACGCCAGAAGCAACACCAGTAGAAGAATTTCAGCCTTCAGGAGTTAGTAATTAATTAGTAATTAATTTATAATTTTGCTAATTTTAAGTATGAATTAGCCTCACGTAAAAGCGGAAACGAGCAAAGTGAGGAATCCTTGATTTTTCAATTTCATACTTAATTTAGCAACGTGTTAATTTTGAATTACAAATTATTCTGAGGCTTTTAATTTAACCCAAGTGCGAAAGGCACGAGTTACGGCAATTTGTCCAATTTTTTTGCTTTCTTCGATAAATCTGGGGATTTCTTTAATTGGTATCACTGCAAATGTGGGGCTAGTTTGAGTTTCTGAATATTGCCCGTTTGCAAGGATGTAGACTCTTAATGTAGTTCCGTTATAATGCCAAAATTCGGGAATTCCCATTGCAGCGTAAAGTTTAAATTTGTCTATTTTTGGTCGAGAATATTCTACTTCTAATACTAAGTCTGGAGGTGGATCAAATGCTAAATCAATATTCTCTTTTTCTCTCACTAATAACTCATTTTGGATGTAATAACTGCTATCTGGTTCTGCACCATATTCTAAATCATCCCTAGTTAATGTGAGTGAACCGACTCGATTAACTTCTAATCCCAATTCTTCACACAATACCCCAACAAAAACCTCAATTAGACGGTTTGAGCTTTCGTGAGGTTTGAGTGGTGTCATAACTTCTATATTTCCCTGACGATAAGAAATTTTATTTGCGCGTTCTGAACCCATTTCAGCCAACATGGTTTTAAATGTTTGCCAGGTGATGTTTTCAAGTAAAACTCTGGTTTCTCCCGGTATTGCTGTTGTTACCATATTTCAAATTATTGACTAATTAAATAGATTTTTTGCTACATTACCACATTTATTAACAAATGTGCCATCAAAGCCCGCTCCAACTACACCACCAACGATAGGGACTAACTTCATTAAATTGACAACTCCTTTCTCTCCTGCTTTAGTAATTAACCTAAAACCAACTTTTTTATTAATTTCTATTAATACTTTTCCTGGTATTTGACTAATCAGTGATTTTGTGAGTTTTGTTCCTAGATTAACACCCACTGTCTTCATAACTTCTAAAGTTGAGTCCCCCAGTAATGCCAGAAGTACAAAAGTACAATTCTACCCTTGATTTTGAATTTGTCTAACTACCGTCAAAGCTGAATAACTGACCCCCGCAGTTCCTTCTCCAGGGTGGGTAGAATCACCAACTAACCACAAATTATTAATAGGAGTCCGATTAGCAAAACCAAAGGGTCCAAAGGTAGAAATTCTTTGACCAATACCGCCGACAATTCCCTTTTCTCTGCCTGTATAATTAGCAAAGGTGCGAGGTGTGGCTGCTTCTACATAAATGATAGTTTCTGGTTTTAAATAGAAATATTGGGAAAGTTTGGATATTGCTTCTTGGGTGAATTTTTGTTTTAACTCTTCGTAATTTTCAGTTTCCCACCAGGTCGTAAAATCAACAAAGGAAGAAGCAATAATTGTGGCTTTTCCTAATGGTGCGCGGCCGTCTCCTTCATGACTTACAGATACAAATAGAGAATTATTTTCGCCAATTGGTCCGTTAATATCATATAGAAATTGTAAATGCGGTGGACAATTAGGAGGAATTGCACTTTTATCTACACCTATATAAACCACAAAAGCACCGGAAGCTGGGGGAATTTTTTCTACTCTTTGTTTATATCCTAAAGGTGCATTTTCTCCTAATAATTGGACTAAGTTCTGAACGGTGACGTTAGCAATTATATGATCTGCTGATTCTGTCCAAATTTCTCCGGTTTTCTGATTTTTAATGATTACAGATTTAGCTTGGTTATTTGCAATTTTGATTTTTTCGACAGTATGTCTCATTAATAATTTACCACCATCTCGTTCTAAAGATTCTACCAAGCGATCGCTCAAAACTTGCATACTCCCTTGTAAATGAAATAATCCTTGGGGTAATTGGGATACATTCAAAGCTGTAGCTGCATAAAGTAAAGCGGTTTCTTCTGCACTGACTTGGGAATATAATTTAAGTTGTAAATCTAAAAATGTCCGCAATCTTTTGTCATTTCCTAAACCACATAATCTTAAGGCATCTCCCACTGTAAATAAAGTAAAAGGTGCAGTTAGAAATGTACTCGGACGCACTGCTTTAATTAATTGTTTTAAATCCCATAAATTACGCGGTGGTAACACAGGATCACGTCCTTGAAATTCCCAACTAGCATTAAATAAAGTTGTTAATAATTGCCAAAAAGATTCACTTCCCGGAAACTGTTTTTGGCGTTCTTCTTGCCATTTTTCTGCATCACGCCACACATTAATGGGTGTAGACTCTCCTGGAAGATATACCGCACAAGCTGGGTCACAAGGTGTAGCTGCGGGTAATTCTATATTTAATTCCGAGAAAATGCGGTGATGAATTCCCCCAGGTTCTAAACCTGCAACTTGCGTCGCACCAACATCAAAGGTAAATCCTTGACGCTTAAAAGTGGAAGCACAACCACCGGGAACTATTGCTTGGTCAAGAATAAGGACATTATAGCCTCTATGTGCTAATAATGCTCCGGCTGTAAGTCCACCTATACCTGCACCAATGATAACAATACGAGATTTATTGTTTTTATTGGTATAATTTACCACTGATTATTACCTTTAAATTCTTCATATTACTCATTATTAGTTTATCTTATCAAACAAGAGACTAAATATATATTATTAACCTCTGCCATTAAAATAAGAGACATAGAAGTAACAAATTGGTTTATACTGTAAACAGTAAAAGTTTAAGAAATATTAAATTCTCTGTTTTGAGTGTATTTATGCAATGTATTGTTAATCGTCGTGATCAGTTTTCAGCAATTTCTCGGTATTGGTTGCCAGAACTGAGTGAAATCGAGAATTTGCAAAAATTTGGTGCTTACTCGAAATTTCCTGGACACGGACACAACTATGTTTTATTCATATCCATGCTTGGGGAAATAGATGAGTATGGAATGGTGCTGAACCTGTCTGATGTGAAACACGTTATCAAAAGGGAAATTACTGGTCAACTAGATTTTTCCTATCTCAATGACGTGTGGACAGAATTTCAACCAACTCTCCCCAGTACGGAAAATATTGCCAGGGTGATTTGGCAACGTTTAGCACCTCACTTACCTTTGGTTCGTGTCCAGTTATTTGAAAATCCTCAACTTTGGGCAGATTATAGAGGAGAGGGAAAACAAGCTGATTTGACTATTAGAACTCATTTTAGCGCTGCTCACCGTCTAGCGCCTAACCTCAGTGCTGAAAAATATGGTAAGTATACCAACACCCACGGGCACAACTATCATCTAGAAGTGACTGTAGAGGGGGAAATAGATTCACGCACTGGTATGGTTGTAAATGTAGCCGCTTTAAATCAAGTAGTAGAAGATTATGTAGTTAAAATATTTGATCACTCTTGTTTAAATGATGATATTCCTTATTTTGCCGATATTGTGCCGACAACAGAGAATATTGCCCGTTACATTAGTAATCTACTAGAATCACCAATTGATGAATTGGGAGTGAAACTATCCAACGTTAAACTGTTTGAAAGTCATCAACTTTGGGCAGATTATACGGGTAATGATATGCAGGGTTATCTCAACATTAGCACTCACTTTAGCTCGGCTCACAGATTGGCTCACCCTGATTTGAGTTTACCAGAAAATACAGAAATTTATGGTAAATGCGCTCGTATAAATGGACATGGTCATAATTATCAATTAGAACTGACTGTTAAGGGAGAAATTGACCCCTCTACAGGGATGGTTATTGATTTAGGGGCTTTAAATCAGGTAATTACAGATTACATTGTTGAGCCATTTGATTACACTTTTTTAAATAAAGATATTCCTTTCTTTGCTAAAGTTGTACCAACTGCAGAAAATATTGCTCTTTATATTAGTAATACTTTGCGATCGCCTATTCAAGAATTAGGAGCGAAACTTTACAAAGTTAAACTCGTTGAAAGTCCCAATAACGCTTGCGAAATCTATATAACTGATTGATAATCATAACAAGATTTTGATCATCTCAGTATACAGCGTTTTCCGCACTGATGAGGTACAAAATTGAATCATCAAACTCTTGTGGTGCGGGCATTTTGCCCGCTAGATATATACCTTGTAAAATGGGGAAGTGCTATATTTAAAACTGAGATTATAGCAGTTCCCATGATCGTTTTCTTAGTTTCTATTCCCGTTGACAACTTCTTTATAAAATGCTTCTAGTCCCACTATACAAGCTTGATCATCAAATAGATAATTATGATTTTGACTCATCATTTCTGAAATACTATTTCGCCAATTTTTATCTATTCCTAATTTCACAGCAATATCAATATATTCTGCTTCATTTTTAGCAATAGTGTCTGTTACTCCTAGTAGTTTTAAAAAACTATCTGTATGACGGCCACGCATAAATTCCCCCGGACAAGTGACAATGGGAAGATTGCAAGCTATAGCTTCTAAGCTAGTGTTACCACCTGACCAAGTAAATGTGTCTAAGTAAACGTCTGAAAGCAAATTAATCATTACATAATCTAGTCGTGCTGGAATATTCAGGTGGACACAGTAATCTTCACTATTTAGCCCTACCGCAGCAAAAGCACGTTCTAAACGAGTCTTTAATACGGTACCTCGTAAAAAGACAAATTTAGCTTGAGAGACGCGACTAGCAATTTCTGCTAATATGAAATCGTATTGGGGTAAGTATTTAAAAGGTGCTTGACAACATAAATAAATTATATCATTATCACTTAAACCGTAATTTGAACGAGTTTTAACAACTGGGGGAATATAAGGTTCGGGGTAAGCAACACCAATATTAGGTAATAAAATCAATTTTTCTGAATAATGTTCTTGAGCATTTTCTCCTTCCATTAATTGGCTAGATAAAAAATAATCAATTGTTGGTAAACCTGTGGTTACAGGGTGTCCCCAAGCTGTACATTGTACAGGTGCAAGTCGCAACCCTGCCATTTGCATGGTTGGTGCATCCATACCAATTTCAGGATATACTAAAATGTGTAGTTTATCAGTCATTATCTGTTGACAAACTGCTGGTAAATTCCCAGGAATATGATAGAAAAAATCGCTATATTCTTGAAATTTTTCAGTAATTGGATCTGGTTGATTACCTGTGTAGTAACAGTAAATTTCAAAGTTATCATGATCACAGTATTTTAACCAACCAGTTAACCACAGTGTTCCGCTATAAGAATGTAGATAGTTAGAAGCATAACCGATGCGGATTTTATGATTTTCTTTGAGAGGAGGCATTAATAATGGCATACTCCACTGAGGATAATTAGCTTTCATAATTTGATGAAGCCAATTACCATATTGAGAT
Source organism: Aphanizomenon flos-aquae FACHB-1287 (assembly GCF_014698755.1). Lineage (GTDB taxonomy): Bacteria > Cyanobacteriota > Cyanobacteriia > Cyanobacteriales > Nostocaceae > Dolichospermum > Dolichospermum flosaquae. Next base: position 147,195 of record NZ_JACJTO010000003.1, read on the forward strand.
TGTAAAACTAGAACATTATCTGCTTGATAAGGAAGATAAAAGTTTGTCCAACAACTGGTAGCAATGAGGGTATTTTGTTGGTCTTCAATATTATTGAGGGGAATATTATTAATTAAATTATCAAGTCCTTGCTTAAATCTTTTTCGGTAAGCATCAATTTCTTCTACTTGATCATAAACACTAGGTAAGAGAAGATTAAAAAGTAATTGAAATGTGCGATTATTAGGTAAGTTTTCTAAAGCTATATTAGCAGCCCTAATTGCCTCTTGAATACGTCCACTCATTTGATAATTAACAATTACAGTGAAGTGAAGTTTTACATCAAGTGGATATAGTTTAATTCCTGCTTGAAGAACAGCAAAACATTGTTCAAGAAGATTAAGTTGTCTGAAACATTCGCTAAAACTCCAGTAAAATTCAGGATTACCTATTTGAATTTGTTGGAATTTTTGATATTGTATAATTGCTTCTTGATACTTGCTTTGAAAAAATAAGCTATTTCCTAGTTGAAAAAAAAACTGTTCTGCACTTGCTTCTTTTAAATTTTCCAGAGAATATAAAGGAATTTGCTCTACTTGTTTGTTGACAATTACCTTTTGATTTTCATGTTGTAAAGAAACTCTCGCATTAATACGAGGAATTAAATTTTGCCACTGAATTTCATTCAAATCAATGACTAAAGAAATTGTTAATTCCTCAGTTATATCTATTTCTGCTTCCATCATGAGATTCATAGCTATAGCCGCTAGAACAATATCCGCTTCTTCTGCGGAAGTATCCCCAACATCAATTAAAAGTGTAATTTTACTTTTATGATTTGCTAAAATTTGAATAACTTGCTGTAATTCCCAGCCTAAATTATCTTCATCTACTGACCAATCTGGGAAAATAACTATATTAATTTCTTGTAATTTCAAGTCATTTATCAGGTTGCTGTTTTGGTATTTTTCCGAATTAAAATATCTATACCAGTCTTGCGATAATTTATTTAAGACAGAGATAACATGAGGTTTTCCATGAAATCCAAAGGTGTTTTCCCAAGAGAAGTTTTCAATTTCTTCTATAGTTTGCTCAAAACTAAATTTAATAGCCACTTCTAAAGGTGCAAATTTAATACCTTGATCTTTAAACCATTCATAAAAATATTGACAGATAATCAAATCTTCTGATAATTCTGATAATGAAGATGTTTTTGTATGATCAAAATCTAACTTTGAGCATACTTCTAATAGTTTTTTACTTCTTAAAGAAAAACCACCATTACCTACTCTATTTTTATTTAAGTCAAGTATATCTACTGTCTGACCTTGGGGGTTAACTAAATGAGATTGATTACGCCAAGGTGCGCCAATATAATCATAATTTAAAAATTCCTCTGACCACAACTGAGGATTGATAATAAAACCATCTCCTTGTGTAACTAGGCAAAATTCAGTCTCTATAAATGAATTAAGCTCTTTGATTATAAATCTGCTATATTCAACTAAATTCTTGATAGGATGAATTTTAATAATTTCTAATTGGGGAAAAAGTTCCAAATAACTTTGATCAATTTCCTCAGATGTAAAGAACAATACTCTATTAAAGTTTGCGTTTAAATTGGAAATTACTAAACTTAGTAAAGTAAGTTCTATCTCTACGGAAGATATGGTGACTAGAGTTATATTTTGGAGATTGATTTTATTTGTATTTTTATCCAGTAAATGAATAGCATTATTCAATAATTCTGTGATATTAATAGTCTGTTGTGTTTTAGCTAAAGATCCACTATAAAAAGTTCTTTCAGTAAAATTATCTGCTTGGGTATCTCTGACTATGAAAGGAGGATGTTTTAAAGGAAACTGCATTTCTTCAACTGGTATATTAGCTAAAATACTATTTGTATCTGTTGCATGAGTTCCTTCTTTTCCAAAACCAATATTAGAAACTAAATTGATATTTGGTAAAACACTTAAACCTTGATTTATATAACAAGCAAATAACCAAGGATAATCCCAGGTATCAAAACCTTCATACATACCTTGGAAAGTTGCTGACCAATATCTAAATGCTTGTTCATCTTGGAGAATATCAAATAGCCAATTTTCATTTTTAACTAGAGGCCAAAGCTCCATAGTATCATCATAATATTGCCATGCTCTTTTCCAAGTAGCCCATCCCCAACAATGATTATAACGAGAAAAATAATAACTATAATTTCGTCTTTTTTGTCCAAACTGAAGATTTTGTCCAGAAACTAACATGATTTTGGTATTATGACGATACTCTTCTAATAATTCTTCACAAAAGCGAAAGAAACTAGGATCAGGGAGACAATCATCTTCTAAAATAATTGCTTCTTCAACTTGAGAAAATACCCAATCTAGTCCAGTATAAATTCTCTTTCTACAACCTAAATTAACATCAGAGTAATTAGTTAATACTTCACACTTCCAGTCAACTTGATGAATAATTGCTCTAGTAGCAAGACACTTTTCTTGTTCTCCAATTTTATTCGCTCTTGCACCATCAGCAATAACCAATAATTTGGGAGGTTTAGCTTCACGAATTTTTTCAAAAACTCGCTGAGTTACATCGGGACGGTTAAAAATGATAAAACATACTGGAGTTTTTAATTGCCATTTACTCATGAACTTTTACCTTTTAAATTGCAATTACGGGACTGGTAATTTGAAAACATGATCTTCACAGCTAGTGCAGCACTTTTTAATTCTTCTAAAGAAAAAGCAGGTATCTGTTCTAATCCTATTTGATTAATAAGTTCTTTGTTTTCATTTTCTACAATAACTCTAGAATACAAATGTGGCAATATACCTTTATATTCTTCTAATGAATTAATTTTTAGCAAATTAAATTCTGGTGAATTATTATCATCACTTTCTAAATTTTGATCGTAGCAAATATTTAGCAATACATCTGCTAATAAAAATTGTGCATCTTCTAAATCTATGTTGTTAGTATCAATTAGTAGATTTATTACACTAGTGTTTGGATGATTGATAATAGTTTTACATACTTTTACCAACTCTTCAAATATTATATCTCTAGATTGATTCCAATTTGGAAAGATTATTAAATTTATATCTTTTAAATTTAGCTCAAGCATTAAATTTTCCTTTTTAAATTGCAATTACAGGACTGGTAATTTGAAAACATGATCTTCCTAAACAAGAGCGTTTTTCGCTAGGTAATCCTCCTCTTGACAAAAGATTAACATCTTTAAAGAAGATGGAAGTACAGTTTTTATAAAGGTAACTAGGAATCATTCCATAAAAATCAATCCTGATAAATCCAGATGCTTGTAATTTTTCCACACCTGGTGCGTGTCTGTGATCATCTGTATTATCAAAAATGATAAATCCTTGATTTTTAACTTTGGATATAGCAAATTCTGCACATTGATTTCTATTGCTACCATCAACAATAATTACATCAAAGGAATGATCTTCATATTGATTAATAGCAGAAGCATATTTTAAATCATCTTCAATCAAATATAGTTCTACATTTGAAGGCATATTTTCTTTGATATATCCAAACCAGTTTGCATCACTTTCTATAGAAATTACTTGTGTTACTCTTTCCGACCACCAAAGAGACGAATTCCCACTACCATATTCAAAAATACGAAAATCACTATCTATTTTATTTTCAATAAATTCTATAGCAGGATAAGTGTACCAAGGAATAGGTTTTGCTTCTTGATTAATAGGTTTCCCTGAATATAAAGAATTTAACCATCCAGAAGTCTGTAAATAATTAATACCTGGCGGTAAATTTCTGGAAATTTCTTGCCAATCATTAGCTAATATTAAGCTATGAGCTAAGGGTATTAAGCCAGTTTCAGAAAATTGAGGATTTTCAATGATTGTTTGTTTAAATAATTCTATGGCTTCAGGAAATTTTTGTTCAGCAAATTTTTGATAAGCTTTGGATAAACTACTTTCTTGTTGTTGTGACTGTGTATTTGGTAAATTATCTAATAGTTGTGATTTCTCTACAGCTAGTGCAGCACTTTTTAATTTTTCTACAGAAAAAGCAGGTATCTGTTCTAATCCTATTTGATTAATAAGTTCTTTGTTTTCATTTTCTAAAATAATTCTAGAGTGTAAAATTGGCAATAAACCTTTATATTCTTCTGGTGAATTTGTTTTTAATAAATTAAATTCTGGAGAGTTATCATTATTAGCTTCTATATTTTCCTCATAGCAAAGATTTAGTAAGACATCTGCTAATAAAAATTGTGTATCTTCGAGATTGGTATTTTGGGTATCAATAAGTAAGGTGATCTCTCTACTTTTAGGATGGTCAATAATAGCTTGACATAAATTTACCAATTGTTCAAATATTACCTCCATAGATTGACTCCAATCTGGAAATATAATTAGATTAATATTTCTTAAATTTAGTGGATAATTATTTTCTTCTGATTTTATAGCTTTTAATACAGCATGAACATGAATCACTTGATTTCCCGAATTTTTCTCATCAATGCTAACAATACTAAATTCCCCTTTAAAACCATAATGACTTTGACAACCTGCTAAATAAGGAGGAAATTCTTGGCAATAATACATAAAGGAATTAATATTCCAAAAACTGACATGGGTAGGATCTTGAAATGCTCCTCTGCCATCAGTTGATGGTACACTAATGTCAACTATTCCATCTGGCTTTAATATTCTCCATATTTCATTCATTGTGTGGATTCTATCAGGCAGATGCTCAATAATATCATGTGCTTTAAGAAAATCAACACTATTATCTGGAAATGGAAAATAACCATTCAAATTAGCAATAACATCTACACCATCAGCAGTAACTACATCTACGCCTATAAAACCTTCAGCTTTATGAGTTCCACATCCTAAATCTATACAAATTAGTTTCGATGAAGCTGATAAGTTAGAATTATCCATAATGTCAATTTCTTTTTTTATATTATCAAGTTGTTGTTGATCTGACTGGATTTAATTTTACCAACTTCTCCACCAAAGCGATCGCTTGCTTAACACCATAACCCCCTCAATTACCCCTACTTAGTAGAGAGTACCCACAATTTCCAAAAATCTATCACTTTCTATATAGACGGACGTTTATTTTCACAAATCTTTACAATTGACATGAAAATACAGCATTTTTATTTTTAAAGTACCACACCTAAATATCTAAACGGTTTATGGGACAAGAATTGAATTTACATCCCCTACCTAGTTTATTATACAATCCAATCATACTATTCTTTACTGTTGTGTGGAAATCTCAAATTCAGTAAAAACTTTGGCTTGTTCTAAAACCAGTTCCATTGCTAGGGCTTCCATATCGGGGGGATAGCCATATTTACGCAGCAGCCGCTTAACAGCAATCTTCATCCGAGAGCGCACACTTTCCTTGAGATTCCAGTCAATAGAGGCGTTTTGGCGGATTTTCTCCACTAGAACAATTGCTAATTCCCGCAGCTTATCAACACCCATAATATCCTGGGCACTCTGGTTTTGGGAGAGGGCATCATAAAAGGCCAATTCAAAAGGTTCTAATCCTAGTTCTTCACCTCTAGCATCAGCAGCTTTGGTGTCTTTTGCCAGTTCCAGCAGTGCTTCTAAAACATCTGTCACACTGATAACTTGGTTACGATAGCGGCGCAGGGTATCTTCCAACATTTCCGAGAGTTTGCGACTTTGGACAATATTTGTCTGACTGCGGGTTTTTACCTCATCCTTGAGTAATTTTTGTAGCAGTTCCACCGCCAGATTTTGATGTTCCATCCCCCGCACTTCTGCCATAAATTCATTGGAGATGATGGAAATATCAGGGTTTTTAATTCCTGCTTCATCAAAAATGTTAATTACAGCATTGGATACCAAAGCCTGATCTACAACTTGACGAATGGCGGTTTCGATATCTCGATGGTTGAGTTTACTATTACCACTGCTTTCTAGTTTTCTGAGGCTGGCTTGAATGGCTTGGAAAAAGGAGATAGTTTCCGAGGCGGCGAGCGCTTCATGGTGAGGAACAGCCAGAGAATGGGCTTTTGATAGGGCGTTAACTTCTGTCAAAAATCTATCTTTGATAGTCGGTGTAGCTACATAGTTAACGGCATTTTTAAGGATATTGAGTTTTTCGCTGGTGTCAGTGTGAAAATAATGCTGATAGGCAAAGCCTGACATGATTTGTTCAACTATTTCTAGTTTGGCTAGAAGTATGCCCACAGCCACATCTTGATCTAGGGTTAATGCCCCTTTTCCGCCACTTTGAGCATAGAAGGATAGGGCTTTTTTGAGTTCAGCAGCCAGTCCCAAATAGTCTACAATTAGTCCCCCTGTTTTTTCAAAATAGACGCGGTTAATGCGGGCGATCGCTTGCATTAAATTATGACTTTTCAGTGGTTTGTCAATATACATGGTATGCAGACATGGGGCATCAAAGCCTGTCAGCCACATATCGCAGACTATGGCTAATTCTAGGGAGTTTTCCGGGTCTTTGAGGCGTTGGGCGAGGGTTTGCCGTTCACCTTTACTGGTGTGATGTTTAACTAAATTACCATCATCAGATGCGGAGGTAGTCATGACAACTTTGATTTTGCCCAAGTTAATATCTAGATTGTGCCAATCTGGGCGGAGTTGAATAATAGCAGCATAGAGATTAACAGCAATTAAGCGGCTCATGGTGACAATCATGGCTTTGCCCTTATTTACCTGTTGTCGTGCTTCAAAGTGGGTAACGATATCTTGGGCAATCTGTTGTAATCGTTGCGTAGAACCGACAATTGCTTCTAATTGAGTTTGGTTAGCTTTGGCTTTTTGAGTAGTGCTGAGGTCTTCATAGCTGAGGTCTTCGTCTAGTTCATCTAAAAGTTGTCTCCCGGCTGCGTCTAAATCCACTGGGACTAAGCGGCTTTCGTAATAAATCGGCACTGTAGCCCCATCGGCGACCGCTTGGGAGATGTCGTAGATATCAATATAATTACCGAAAATGGCGGGAGTGTTTTTGTCCGTTTGTTCTACGGGTGTGCCGGTAAAGCCGACAAAGGTAGCATGAGGTAAAGCCTGTCGAATATATTTGGCAAAGCCGTATTTGGTGCGTTTACCAATTATATTACCTTCAGTATCAAGGACATTAACTTGTTTAGCTGTGAACCCGTATTGGCTGCGGTGGGCTTCATCCGCTAGGACAATGATATTCGGGCGGGGGCTAATTTGGGGATAAAGAGTTTCGCCGTCAGCAGGGGAAAATTTCTGGACAGTGGTGAAAATGATACCGCCTGAGTTGGTGTTGAGCAATTCCCGCACCTGATCTCGATTTTCTGCTTGTTGGGGGTCTTGTCTGAGGAGTTGTTGACAACCAGCAAAGGTATCAAATAGTTGATCATCTAAATCATTGCGGTCTGTCAACATGACAATGGTGGGGTTCTGGAGGTGGGGATTTAAAACCAGTTTTCCGGCTAGAAATACCATTGATAAGGATTTACCGCTGCCTTGAGTGTGCCATATAACACCGCCTTTACCCGTGCCTTCTGTAGTATGAGATATTTGATGAGCGATCGCATTCAACACCATTTCCGTATCATTGTATATAGACTGATTAGGAAATCTTAAAACCGTATTACCTAGAGATTTGAGATAGCAATCACGATCCTCATCCCGCTGTTTTTGTTTCGGTGTATTGTGAATACCACCATCTAATTCAATAATCAAACGGTATTCGTGGCAATAAAAATCAACAATATAGTTACCAATTTGGTGTTGTCGCCGAAATTTCAAATCTAAAAAACGCTTTCCTCTCACCAATTCCCAAAAAATACTCTCTGCCGGAGTTTGATTTTTTCTTAATTCCCGAACTCTTTCTATTAAAGTCGTAATATTTAATCCTCCGCGATAGTTAGCCCTCTCCCTAAATCCCTCTTCCACTGGGAGAGGGACTTTGAGATTTTTGTCCCTAATTCGCTTCTTGTCCCCCTCCCCTTGGGAGGGGTTAGGGGAGGGCTTCTTACACACCCCAATAATAGACTGAATGGCTTTATTAACGGCGTAATATTGATGATAGGCGGCGATTTTTTTAACTGTGGTAATGCTAACAATATCTGTTTTTAAGTCTGTGGTTTTGGACTTTTCAAACACAGTAAAATGGCGAATTAAATCTAGTAAAGTTTGCTTATTGAGTAAGCCATTGGTTAAAATTTCTAGTTCATTGATTTCTGGATTTTGCCTATTTCCCTCACCTGCTAAGGGAGGTACTTTCCACGTCAAAAAGCGGTTAAAGCCAGCCGTAAGTGAACCAGCACGGGCAAAAAGTCCATCGGAAATTACTAATAGGGCGTTATAGGTAAATAGGCTGGGGATTCTCTGTTTATAGGTTTGCAGTTGGTTATAGGCGGCGTTGAGATTGGCTTTTTCATCAACGGCGTTTTTTAGTTCAATGACGACGAGGGGTAAGCCGTTAATAAATAAGACGATATCGGGGCGGTGGTTATGATTATCTTCAATGACTGTAAATTGATTTACTGCCAGAAATTCGTTATTTTCCGGGTGTTCCCAGTCAATTAATTGCACGGGTTCGCCTCTGGTTTGGCCGTCTTTTTGATATTCTACGGTAATGCCTTCTGTGAGGTATTTATGAAATATTTCGTTGTTGTTGAGTAAGTCGGAACTGGCGATATTAAATATTTCCCGTTGTGCCTGATATTGGGCATCATGGGGAATTGATGGGTTTAGAATAGAGATTGCATGACTAAGACGATTTGTAAGAATGACATCGCTGTAAACTTGTCGTTCTGGTTTTTCAGCATTGGGAGCAATATCAACGCCATGTTTGTATTCAAAACCTAAGTTCTCTAACAAACTTATTAAAAAAATTTCTATTTTTTCTTCAGTTAGTTTGCTCATTTACCACCTCTAAATATTTTCGATATTCGTCTTTATAAGCAGTTTTATCTATTGCAAATAATGCTTCACTGGTAGCATAGGAGATTTTGGCAATTTCAATATAGCCATACTCATTATCTATATAATCATTAAAATCTTGCATTTCTTCAAACCTAAATTCATTCTCTCCCTTTTTTCTAGGATGCTCTATTTCGTAAAATTCAATTAAAAAACAGGCTATAGTTTCTGCTGAATTAATCAGAAATAATGCAGTTATTGAATCAATTTTTTGAGTTTTATCGAATAAACTTTTACCATGAGAACTTTCATCTATGTAATTTCTTAGCTCTCCTAGATTATGGATAGATGTTACTAGTGCATTACCAAATAGACTGATTTTATCAGGATTTTCAATGTTAAATGAGTGAATTGTTTTTTTCGCCAATTTATTAATATTGTCATTTCTATCATATTCTACTTTTTCGTGATCTAAAATAGTTTTACAAATGGACTCTAAAAGTGATTTGGTAGAGCCTATAGCTGCTGTAATATCGTTGTCTATTTGATATTCAATTCTAATAATATAATTTGATAGATTTGTCCATCTACTATAATTATTTATAAGTTCTTTTAATCTATCCATTACAAACTCCACATTTATCTGTTAAAACAACTTTTTTTATGGTTTTCATAGATTATCTATCACTTTACGCGGAGTTGTCCACTCATTAATTTAGGTAATAGGGTATCACGGGTTTTAGTTAGGGTTTGGATTTGTTTTTGATTAGAACTTGTTTTCAAGAATAGAGGACAGCATAATTTTTGATAATTTTTAATTGTTTGAATATCTGGAATAGATAACTGATAATTTGAAATAACATCATTTGGTATTCTTTGACGACCAGATGAACCAGTCATATTTTTAACAGCAAAATCTCGAAAATATGGACTACGGGCAAGAGGATATACATATTCAGGACAACAATTTTCTTTTGCTCTTAAAACTATAAATTCGGTTGATCCAAAAGCCAATTCATCATCATCTAAGATACTTACAAAAGCTGTTTTTCCATTTTCTAAACAAGGTGTAATTCTTGCTAGTAATGTATCTTGATTTCTAAATTTGCTCCCCGATGTAAATTCTCTAGTTACATAATCTGTAATTTCCATACTAGAAGTAGATAATGCTCTCATATCTACATATTTTATAATTTCACCATTCTTAATTGTTTCTTTCGGATTTACTGTTATTAATTCTTCCAACTTCCCAACACGCCAACCTTCGGGAATATCGCCTAACTCTGAGGGAGACATCGCACCACCAGATGATTTATAGGGTTTACCGTCTGCGTTGGGGAACTCGAAATCTATAAACCAATGCTTAAATAGAGTTTGGGCGATTTGTTCTAGAGTTTCATTTTGTCGCCTCAAGTTCTCAATTTTCGCATCAAGACAAGATAAAATAGAAACGATTTCTTCTTGTTCTTTTAAAGGAGCTATGGGTAGTTTAAGATTAATTAAATCTACACCTGTAATTCCAGAAACAGCAACTTGTCTTAAAATAGTTTTTAATAAATATTTACCAAATTTCGATGTAAATAAATAGAAAAGATATTCTGATTTTGCTTTTTTCTGATTTGGTCTAGCACGGATAATTGAAGATTCAAAAGTTAATGGTTCTTTTTGAGATAAAACTAATGTACATTTTCCTGCACCTTCAGCCACAAGTGATCTTCTAGCAAAAAGAAGATCATCTTTTAAAACAGATGATTTTTGTAGCTCGTCTTCTGTTAATTCAATGCGCGACATTTCGATATCAGGAAGTTTATCAAAAGCGAACATCTCGCCCATATTTACAACTCTTGTTCCTTTGCCATGATATTCTTTAGATTTATAAATTCCATTTCTTGTTGGCTCAGATAAAATTTGTTTAAAAGGTATATAATCCCAATCTTTAGGAATTAAACCTATTTCTGTTTCTTTCCAATCACTCATAACTCAAACTGCACCTTTAATAAATATCCTTAAAGCAATCCTGACTCATTCCCAAACTGATAGAAATACTAGCGATTTATCCTAATTCCTCAAAAACAATATCCTCATAAACCGACTCAATGGGAAAACTTAAATCAATACTTCTTAGCTCGATATTATCCCCAGACTGATAATTAAAAATCTCCCAATTACCGATATCATTCTTGCGGTATAAATCAATCGCTATTTTCTCAGCATCAACCAAAACATAATCTTGCAAACTAGGATTGCGACGATACAATCTAAACTTATCCCCTCTGTCATAACTGGCTGTACTGGGAGATAAAACCTCAACAATTAGACAGGGATATTGAATGGCTTCAATTGCAGTCCTATCTCTCTCGTCGCAAGTAACGCTCACATCAGGATAAACATAATCTTTCGTTTCCAAAATATTTACACGACAATCGGAATTACCAACCTGACAACCACCGCCCCGTAAATGACCTTTAACAATGAAAATAATATTACTAGCAATTCGGCCATGATTTTGAGTTCCCCCACTCATGGCGTAAAGTTCACCATTAAGATACTCATGGCGAAGCAGTTGTTTTTCTTCCCAGAGAAAATATTCTTCGGGTGTTAATTTAGGAAACTTATCTTTGATAGCAACCATTATTTCACCTCCAAAGAAAACCCAACCTTAGCTAACTGTATTTTAATCTCCGCATCCAAAGCCAAACCCTCATTCATCTGCACCGCTAAATCAGCCGTTAAAGCCCCCATTTTCTCATCAAAGCTTACCCCATCCTCCACCTCATCAGGAATACCCACATACCGCCCTGGAGTCAACACAAAATTATGCTTTTCGATTTCAGCTAAATTAGCCGACTTACAAAAACCCTTAATATCGCGGTAGGGACTTTCCCTCTCCCTCACAGATACTTCCTCATTCCTGTCCCCCTCCCCCTGGGAGGGGCTAGGGGAGGGTCTCTTCCACCTATGGTAAGTATCAGCAATCTTGCTAATCTCAGCTTCCGTAAAAGCCCGACTACTGCGATTCACCATATAACCCAACTCGGAAGCATCAATAAACAATACCTCACCGTGTCTATCCCTGTTTTTATTGCCGTTCTTATACCGACTGAGAAACCACAAGCAAGCAGGAATACCTGTATTATAAAAAAGCTGGGTTGGCAACATGACAATACAATCTACCAAATCCTTCTGCACTAAAGCTTTGCGAATATCTCCTTCACCGCTGGTATTTGAGGACAGCGAACCATTGGATAAGACAAAACCCGCCGAACCTGTGGGCGCTAAGTGGTAAATGAAATGGGATACCCAAGCAAAATTGGCATTTCCCTCTGGAGGAACAAGATCCTTATCTAGCCAGCGGCCATCATTTCGCAATAAATCACCACCCCAATCACTATCGTTAAAGGGAGGATTAGCAATGACAAAATCCGCTTTTAAGTCTTTGTGAGCATCATTGAGAAATGAACCTTCAGGATTCCACTTAATATTTGAGCCGTCAATGCCTCTAATTGCCAAATTCATCCGGCACAATTTATAGGTGGTCTCGTTGCTTTCCTGCCCATAAATTGAGATATCATCCAAACGCCCTTGGTGATTTTTGATAAATTTCTCACTCTGGACAAACATTCCTCCAGAACCACAACAGGGGTCAAAAACCCGCCCATTGTAAGGTTCGAGAATTTCTACCAATAAGCGGACAATGCTTTCTGGAGTGTAAAACTGTCCGCCTTTTTTACCTTCAGCTAGGGCAAACTGTCCTAAGAAATATTCATAAACCCGCCCTAATACATCCTGTGCCTGTGCTTCGGCATCCCCTAGAGTAATTGAACCAATTAAATCAATTAATCCACCTAAGGACTTTTGATCTAATTTCTGCTGTCCATAGACTTTGGGTAAAATCCCTTTTAAGCGTTTGATGTTTTGCTGTTCGATAGCTTCCATAGCTTCATCAACCAATTTGCCAATAGTTGGCTGTTTGGCCTGTGCCTGGAGAGATGGCCACCGTGCGGTTACTGGCACAAAAAACACATTTTCTGCTGAATATTCTTCTGGATCTTCGGGATTAGCTCCTTCGTATTCTCCCTCACCTGCAATCAGTTTTTGGTGCAATTCTTCAAAGGCATCGGAGATATATTTGAGAAAAATTAAGCCTAAGACAATGTGCTTGTACTCGGCAGCATCAATATTTTTGCGGAGTTTATCGGCGGTTTTCCAGAGTTTTTGTTCAAATGACTCGGAGTTATTCGGCTTTGCTGCTTTTTCTGCCATTTTATCCTTGGTTTTCTTGTCCTTAATTTCGGGAAATACATCCCACCAATCCAAAATATCATTCTCGTTTGTTAAGCCAGTCAACATATTTTTCAGAAAACCTGCAAAAATTACCTTCTTAAACTCTTACCTCCCGCCCCTCTGCGTGAAAAGAAAATATAAATTATACCTCATAATCCAGTTACCAACTGACTGGCGTACTACATTTTACCCAATTCTAATTTAAATCTTTTTTCAAAAAACCATAAGATTTAGATAAAGGAAAAAGTGACGGACCGAAAAAGATAACTCTACAATTAGAGTAGGTGAGAGCAAAACCAGCAACAGCAGTTTATGTACAAATCATAACCAAAGACTTGTATCGGGGATAAAACCTTTATAAACACGCTGCTTATCTTACAAATAGTATTCCCGTCCTTAATCCAGTAGGTTTTATATATGAACGACCAACAAAGAACTAACAGTATTTCTTCTGGTGTGGTAGCAGCTATATCCGCAGCCGTGGTAGCAGTAAGTGGTAGTGTAGCTTGGTTTTCTGCCCAAACTCCTGATACTCCCACACCTACCAACTCCTCACAAACTATTAAGCAGCCAGTAACTCAACAGGGTAATGAACAAACTGCTAGTATATATTGGCTCAAATCTAAAGAAAATCGGCTGGCTTTAGTTCCCCAACCCTTGAAAATTGCTGCTACCCAACCCGACCAAGTTTTAGAAGCAGCATTTAAAACTTTATTAGCCGGGCCAAGTGAAGGTAGTGATTCTACCACTATTCCCAAGGGGACTGAACTATTAGGAATAAAAGCGGAAAATAATGATGTTCATGTGAACTTATCTGAAAACTTTACCACTGGTGGCGGTAGCAGTTCTATGATGGGACGGGTTGGACAAGTTGTATATACTGCTACTAGTTTAAATCCTCAAGCTAAAGTATATATTGATGTCAACGGTAAACCCTTAGAGGTTTTAGGTGGTGAAGGTGTGGAAATACCACAACCACTCACCCGCGAAAGTTTTCAGAAAAATTATCCGCTTTAGTTAGTGGTCAGTGGTCAGTGGTCAGTGGTCAGTTGTCAGTTGTCAGTTGTCAGTTGTCAGTTGTCAGTTGTCAGTGGTCAGTGGTCAGTGGTCAGTTGTCAGTTGTCAGTTGTCAGTTGTCAGTTGTCAGTTGTCAGTTGTCAGTTGTCAGTTGTCAGTTGTCAGTTGTCAGTTGTCAGTTGTCAGTTGTCAGTTGTCAGTTGTCAGTTGTCAGTTGTCAGTTGTCAGTTGTCAGTGGTCAGTTGTCAGTTGTCAGTTGTCAGTTGTTAGTTACCTGTTAATATTTAATCGGGGTTAATTCTCATCAAAGCTTGACCATATTCTACTGGTTCACCATTTTGAACTAAAATTTCCATTACCTGTCCAGAGACTTCGGCTTCAATTTCATTCATTAGCTTCATGGCTTCAATGATACACACACTTTGACCAGCTTTGACGCGATCGCCCACTTCCACAAATGCAGCCTCACCCGGTGCAGGAGCGCGGTAGAAAGTCCCTACCATTGGTGATGGGACTTCAACCAATTTTTGATTAATTGGTGAAGAAGAATGAGCAGGTTGTGCCAGAGAATTATCCACAACCTTATTTATTACACCTCCTTCAAAAATTGCACTGGGTGGAGTTGTAGATCCCAACTGGGTTATACCAGCATTAACTACACCACTAACCATTCCTTGGGGATTATTGCTAAAACTGACAGCTTTCCGTACTGTTAGCTCAAATTCATTATTTTTGAGGGTAACTTCCGCGATATCTGTTTGGGCAATAGTTACTAATAGCTGACGGATTTCATTAAAGTCTAATGTCACAATTATTTTACCTCGACCTAATTGTTAAATTAAAATTCTCAGTAAGGCAGGGATTTAATCCCTCTATAAAAAAGGGATTGAAATCATTAGTACCAATTTGGGTTTTAGTCCTCACTATTCCCAGTTAGTATCAAAAAAAATGAGAAAAATCACTCCCTGCCTAAATACTTGTCTTCTCTGGTATCAATCTTAATTCGCTCCCCTTGGGCAATAAACAAAGGAACCATGATAATTGCACCAGTTTCCAGAGTTGCGGGTTTAGTACCACCTGTAGCAGTATCACCTTTGACACCAGGATCAGTTTGGACAATTTCCAAGACTACAGAATTAGGTAGTTCCACTTCCAGTACCTGTTCACCCCAGCGAATTACGTTAACTTCCATACCTTCTTTTAGGTACTTGACGCGATCGCCGATTTGCGCTGTAGTTAATTTACCTTCTTCATAACTTTCCATATCCATAAAGACAAACTCATCACCGTCCTTATAGGTATATTGCATCGTTACTTTTTCCAAAGTTGCCTGGGGAACGGTTTCCCCAGCCCGAAAAGTTTTTTCTAACTGTTTCCCAGTTTGGACATTTTTTAAAGTTGTCCGCACGAAGGCAGAACCCTTGCCTGGCTTAACGTGAAGAAAATCTATCACGCGCCAGACTGAACCATCTAATACAATTGAAACACCAGGTCGAAAGTCGTTACTAGAGATCATGAAACTTTCAAATTTTGCAAGACAATCGGCATTTATTGTACCCTTCCCGCGCCATAAGTTGTTAGTTCTCAGGAAAGAGGAAACAGGGAAACTGACAACTGACAACTGCTCCCTGGTTCATTAATCCCCAGTCCCTCAATGTGGGAAGATAATTAGTGAATTACTTCCAGTCAACACTTTGATGCTGAAGAAAGGGAAATTTCATGTTGAACTTATTTAAGTCCTGGGTGAAGAGTAGCCTAAAGGTAATATTGCTCTTAACAATATTTTTAGGCATAAGTACGACTGGGTGGACTGCCACTAGTAATGCTGGCTTACCACGGGGAAACGCAATCACTGACGGTAAGGCTTTGTTGCGCTATGCACTGCCGATAAATAATCAACCCGTACGTAAACTACAAGCTAGTTTAGAAGATATTTCTAACCAACTGCGGGCAAATAAGCGTTGGAGTGCAGTTAATAATGACCTCAAGCAAGCATCCCGGATACTCGATAAACCTTCCCAAATATTAGCAAGTATTCCGGAAGAACGCCAACCTCAAGCCCAAGCTTGGATGACTGAATTGAAATCTGGCATTACAAAACTGCAAGAAGTAGTTAAAACTAAACAAAAGGAAGCAGTTCTTGATGAAAGAGCTAAATTACTGGATCTTGTCAGCTTGTTAGAAGAATCAATGGTGAAGGAATTTCCCTTTGATGTTCCTGCTGAGTACAGTAATTTGCCCCAACTCAAAGGACGGGCTACTATTGCTTTCAAAACTAATAAGGGCGATTTGACTGTAGTTGTAGATGGCTATAGCGCACCTGTCACCGCTGGTAATTTCGTGGATTTAGTACAAAGAGGTTTTTATAACGGTTTAGAATTTACCCGTTCTGAAGAATCTTACTTTTTACAAACTGGAGATCCTGTAGGTAAGGAAGTCGGTTTTATTGACCCTCAAACTGGTAAATATCGGGCTATTCCTTTAGAGATTTTAGTCCAAGGTGAAAAAGAACCAACCTACGGTATTACTCTCGAAGAAGCTGGGCGTTATTTAGATATGCCGGTTTTACCATTTTCGTCTTTTGGCGCTTTAGTTATGGCCCGTCCAGAAAGTGATGATAATGGCGCTTCTTCTCAAATTTTCTTCTTTTTGTTTGACCCAGAACTTACTCCCGCAGGACGTAATCTTTTAGATGGTCGTTATGCTGTATTTGGTTATCTGACTGAAGGTAGAGAGATTTTAGATAAACTCAAAGCTGGTGATAAAATTGAATCTGTAACTGTTGTTCAAGGCGGAGAAAATTTAGTTCAACCTCCAGTAGTTTCATAAGAGATTAAAATCAAAATTTAGGGACGTTTAATTAACCTTAAACGTCTCTATTTCCTAAAAGCAATTTCATATTTTTTCCTTTGCAATTAGCAGTAATAAAAACGTCTTTTAATTAATTTTTGAGTCTATCCATTATTTTCTTTAATTTAGCTAGAACGTTGTTTTCTAAACTTGTAGACCAACGATATTTATAGTCTTTATGCTGATATATACTAACCTTTTCCTTGAGGTTTTCTATATGTTCAATCAGTTCTGACAAATCTTTTTCAGTTTTAACACCCCTAACAATACCAGCAGTCTTTAGGTAATAACTTCCTATTACATCTGCTTCTGCTTCTGAAGCATTATGATCTTTACGATAATGGCGGATTTTACCATTCATTTCTTCAAAATACGAGGCTAGACTTCTGACAAGAGCAAAATCTAGTTCATCTAGTTTTTTAGGTTCATAATTAATGTTTTCTTGAACTGATTTAGGAGGAGTGTTTGGTTCAGAAATAAAAGCAGAGTTTTGGATTTGATCTGAATTTTTAGATTCAGCATTACTAAAGATATACTCTAGAGTTTTTAGACAGTCCAAGAAAGATGAGATATTGCGGGCAATTACCTGTTTTGTGTGAGTATTGATAATGGCATAGCCAGAACCTTCATTGACTACAGCATATTGCCCTTGTACTGTCACATAGGCGTTTGTGTCTATTCTTTTGATGTCGCTCATTTGGGAAACTAAAAAGACAACTGTTTTTTAAAACTCTCTAATTGTAACATGAATTTGCATGAGACAGAAACTCTTTGTCTATCATATCCAGATTTTACGCTGGTTATATTTAACTAACTCAGTTCATACAAGAATCTAAACTTTTTAATTCTCTAATTTTCATTTTTTAACGGAAATATAATTAAAGTATATGAATTGATGATAATTTAATACTAATCAGTAATAGGAAATTCTGACAAAAAATGCTGAAAGCTAAATATTTTTCATATTTACTGTCATAAGTTATAAATAATAATGATGCTTTTTGCAGATTTTACTCAATTAATTAAATTTGATCGCTTAAACACTCATGTCTTCAAATCCTCAGTATCTTAGCGGTAACGATATTCGTCAATTATTTCTTGATTTCTACACGCAGCGAGGACACCAACCGCTTCCAAGTGCTTCTCTTGTTCCTGAAGATCCTACTGTGCTGCTGACTATAGCAGGTATGTTACCATTTAAACCGATTTTTCTGGGACAACGGATACCTGAATTTAAACGCGCTACAACTTCGCAAAAGTGTATCCGTACTAATGATATCGAAAATGTGGGACGCACTAAACGCCACCATACATTTTTTGAGATGTTGGGGAATTTTAGCTTTGGTGATTATTTTAAACCACAAGCGATCGCTTGGGGTTGGGAATTATCTACTCAAGTGTTTGGGATTTCCCCTGAAAATCTCGTTGTCAGTGTGTTTGAGGAGGACGACGAGGCTTTTGTCATTTGGCGCGATACTATTGGTGTAACGGAAAAACGCATCAAGCGCATGGGTGCAGATGATAATTTCTGGGTATCAGGTATTACTGGTCCCTGTGGTCCTTGTTCGGAAATTTATTATGATTTTCACCCAGAATTAGGTGATGATCATATTAATTTAGAAGATGATGGGCGTTTTATCGAGTTTTATAACTTGGTATTTATGCAATATAATCGGGATGCTTCGGGAAATTTAACGCCGTTACAAAATCAAAATATTGATACGGGAATGGGCTTGGAAAGAATGGCGCAAATTCTCCAAAAAGTTCCTAATAATTATGAAACAGATTTGATTTTCCCGATTATCGAAACTGCGGCGAAAATTGCCAAAATTGATTATCACAAAAGTGATGAAAATACCAAAACTTCCTTAAAGGTAATTGGTGATCATGTCCGTTCTGTTGTACACATGATTGCTGATGAAATTCGCGCTTCTAATGTGGGAAGAGGTTATGTTTTACGGCGTTTAATTCGTCGCGTTGTTAGACATGGGAGATTAATAGGAATTGCTGGGGAATTTATTAACCAAGTTGCAGAAACAGCAATTTCTCTTTCGGAATCAATTTACCCCAATTTGCGACAAAGAGAAGCTGCAATTAAAGCCGAATTACAAAGGGAAGAAGTTAACTTCTTGAAAACTCTTGATAGAGGAGAAAAGCTATTAGCTGAAATTATCGAAGATATCAAACAAAAAGGATTAAATTCTATTAGTGGAGAAAGTGCTTTTACTCTCTATGATACCTACGGTTTCCCCTTAGAATTAACCCAAGAAATCGCAGCAGAAAATAATATTACTGTTGATGTTGATGGTTTTAATGCAGAAATGCAAAAACAGGTAGAACGAGCAAAAGCAGCACACGAAACCATTGATTTAACTGTACAAGGTTCTTTGGATAAACTAGCAGAACATATTCACTCTACAAAATTCATTGGTTATAACCAATTAACAACTACTGCAAAAATCGAAGTTTTGTTAGTTGCTGGTGTTTCTGAAGAAGCCGCAGAAGCAGGAACAGAAATACAAATTGTTCTTGATAAAACGCCTTTTTATGCTGAATCTGGGGGACAAATTGGGGATAAAGGATATATTAGCGGTGATGGTGTTTTAGTCAGAATTGAAGACGTGAAAAAAGAATCTGATTTCTTTATTCATTTCGGACGCATTGAACGGGGAACAATTAGAATTGGTGATGAAATTACCGCACAAATAGATACCGCTTGTCGTCGTCGCGCTCAAGCTAATCATACAGCCACTCATTTATTACAAGCTGCTTTAAAAAAAGTTGTTGATGAAGGAATTTCTCAAGCTGGTTCTTTGGTTTCTTTTGATAGATTGCGGTTTGATTTTAATTGTCCCCGCGCTTTAACCGGTGAGGAAGTTATCCAAATTGAAGAATTAGTAAATAGTTGGATTTCTGAAGCTCATCCTGCTACAATGGAAGAGATGCCTATAGCCGAAGCTAAAGCGAAAGGTGCAGTAGCCATGTTTGGGGAAAAGTACGGTGATCAAGTGCGCGTAATTGATTTCCCAGGTGTTTCGATGGAATTATGTGGGGGAACTCATGTTAATAATACGGCGGAAATTGGCGTTTTTAAAATCATTTCTGAAGCCGGAGTTGCTTCCGGGGTAAGAAGAATAGAAGCGGTTTCTGGGGCGGCGGTATTGGATTATTTGAATGTGCGTGATATAGTGGTCAAAGATTTGTGCGATCGCTTTAAGGTCAAACCCGAAGAAATACCCGACAGAATCACCACTTTACAAACCGAACTTCGCAACAATGAAAAGGAAATTCAAAGTCTGAAATCACAAATAGCAATTGTTAAATCTGACAGTTTATTACAGACTGCGGAAATGATCGGAGAACATAAAATTATTGTTGCTCAAATGGAAGATATTGACGCAGAATCATTAAAAGCTGCTGCGGAAAGATTACTGCAAAAAATTGGTAATGGGGCGGTAGTTTTAGGTTCTATTCCTGAAGAGGGAAAAGTGAGTATCGTTGCTGCTTTTAGTGTTGAGGTGAATAAAAAAGGAATCCAAGCGGGAAAATTTGTAGGAAATGTAGCGAAAATTTGTGGAGGTGGAGGTGGTGGAAAACCCAACCTCGCGCAAGCTGGGGGAAGAGACGCAAGTAAATTACCAGAAGCTTTAGAAACAGCGAAAAATGATTTGTTATCATCTCTAGCTTAACATCTTGTGGGGTAGGCATCTTGTCTGCCCTAATTTTAAATGATCGCCTATTTTTGATCCTTGATTTAGGGGTGAACGCTGATAAACGCAGATAAACGCGGACAAAAAAATCATAATCGCACCCCAACATTCCCCAAACGGTGATCGCCCACAACCACCCTAATTTTAAACGATTCCTAGGTCGCGCTTCGCTATCGCTCACAACCCCCTAATTTTAAATGATTGCTCTCCCAACTGATTCCTAAATTTCTATCACAACCAATTTTCTAATTTAAGTCCTTCAATTCTTAATAAATCAGAATCATTAGAAACGAGAATTAAATCGCGGACAATTGCTGTAGCTGCTATTAAAATGTCAGCATCTTGGATAGGAGTACCTTTGGATTTTAATTTTGCATGAATTTCACAGGATTTTTCAATAATTTCTAAATCATCTAACAATAATACAGGATAATCATTACAAAATCCATGAAAATCTACCAATTGTTTAGTAGCATTGAGAGATATTAAACCTCTTTTAATTTCATAGTAGGTTATACAACTAATAAATATTTCTGCACCGAGAAAGCTTAACTCTTTCAATTTATTATTTATGGTTGTATTTTTCTTTAACGCATAGCTAACGATATTTGAATCAAGTAAAAAATTCATGGTTTTATTTTCTCGCTACTGCTGCATCAAAAATCGCTATTTCTTCTGGTGTTAAATCATTTAATGTCCCAGCAACAGCTTCTAATGTTAATATTTTACTAATTCTTCTAGTTAAATCATGTTCTTTAATTGCTCTCATTTCTTCTGGGGAAAATCTGCTAAATAATTTTATTAACGTTGCGGTCATTTCATATTGATCTAATTTCACCATGTAGAAACTACTACCTCGAAATAGTTTATCTACAACATGAGAAATGCGTTCTGTTAGTTCTTGTTGATAGTCGGTTAATTGTTCTTGCATGATGTTTACTCTGTTTGTGCTTTGGAAAAATCTAATTCTTATTTATATTATATCGTTCAATAAATTAATTTTTTAATACTCATTCCCAAACAGCGATTCCTAAGTCGTGCAACGCTTACGCTCACAACTCCCACCAACATCCTAAACAGTGATTCCTAGGTCGCGCTTCGCTATCACACACAACTACCCTAATTTTAGGCGAACTGCTTGCAGCAGCGCTTACGCTATCGCACCCCAACATCCCCAAATAGCGATCGCTCATAACCACCCTAATTTTAAGCGAACTGCTTGCAGCAGCGCAACGCTTACGCACCCCAACATTCCCAAACAGCGATTCCTACGTATCCCTTCGCTATCGCACAAATAATTTGTAGAAGGTTTAAAAATTTGATATGATGTTAATGAAAACTGTTTAATTTTTGCAGAAAAACTATGTCTCAAGCAACTGATAAACCTATAATTCAAGAAAACACACTGTTAGATAAATTTAGAAATCTAACTATTGAACAACAACAAACTATCTTAGATTTTATGGAATTTATGCACAGTAAAAAAACAAAATCACAAGACAATCAAGAGGTTTCAGCTTATGATTTAGCTAAGGAATGGGCTGGATCTGTAGAAAGTGGGATTAGTGATTTATCTACTAATAAAAGGTATCTTCAAGGATTTGGTAAATAATGAAATCAGAAATTATTATAGATACTTCGCCTTTAGTGGCTTTTATTGATAAAAGTGATAATCTTCATAAATGGACAGTAGAAAAATGGAAAAATTTACGTCCCCCTTTATTTACTTGTGAAGCGGTTATTGCGGAATCTTGTTTTTTATTACAAAATGTTCATGGAGGAGAAAGTGCTATTTTATCTTTATTGGAAGCAGAAGTAATTAAAATACCTTTTAATTTAAGTGAAGAAGTAACAGTAATTAAGCAATTAATGAAACAATATCACTCCGTTCCTATGTCTTTAGCTGATGCTTGTTTAGTAAGAATGAGTGAATTAATTAGAGGAAGTAGTGTTTTCACTTTAGATAGTGATTTTAGGGTTTATCATCAATATAAAAATAAGGTTATTCCTGTTATTATGCCTGAATAACATCATTGAATTGCACCACAGTCTCCTGATTCCTAGGTCGCGCTTCGCTATCGCACCCTAACATCCCCAAACAGCGATCGCACTACTCTAATTTTAGGCGATCGCTCTCCGAATAGCGATCACACTAATACTTAAAATCTTTTGCCCAAGAACAACCCTTCAATTTAGCGAATCTGGCATAGTAAATACCATTTTTGAGATGCTGTAAAGCAACTTTATCATGTTCTCCAAAAACTTTAGCTCTAGCCCTGTAAGCATCTCCAGAATTACGCGCTTTAATAGAAAGTAAATCACAAGTTGATTTACTTGCATTTATCAGCCTGTCTGCTTCTGATTCAAGTGATCTAGCTTTAGCATCATAAGGATTATCAGCACGGACTGGAGTTACAAAAAAAGCTGTAATGTTTACTAGCATTAATCCTAGCAGTAGTTGTTTAAAATACATTTGTTGTTGCCTCTAAGGAATTTTGTCAAGTTATGCAGAAATTTTCCGTACAACGGCACAATTGAGCGATCGCTGCCCAACTCAAAACCAGAATATCACAATACTGTCAGCACTAACGTTTTGTTACATAACACCATAACTATTGTAAACAAAATTTAAAACCAGGTGAGAGAACCTGCATTCTTTGTTAAGATTCATGAATAAATGTGTTGTTTTCTATATCATTTTATGTCAGATATAGGACAAAACCCCCACAGAATCCGAGTTTTCTGCTAAAAAACTCTTATTGCCGAAAATAATTGAAGTTACAAACGGTTATACCGCGACTAACTTCATGAGAACACGCTTGAAAGGAGCTTATTTGAATGTTTACCCAAGTCAAGTCCACTATTAGACATATTGCACCTGACGATTTACGGGGACGTAAATTAATCAAGGTTGTCTATGTCGTGCTAGAATCCCAATACCAAAGTGCATTATCGCAAGCGGTACGGGAAATTAACGCTAATCATCCCAGCGTTGCCATAGAAATCAGTGGATACTTGATTGAAGAACTACGCAACTCTGAAAACTATGAGGAGTTGAAACGCGATATAGCCAGTGCTAATATATTCATTGCTTCTCTAATTTTTATTGAAGACCTAGCACAGAAAGTAGTTGCCGCAGTCGAACCCCATCGTGATAATCTAGATGTATCCGTTGTCTTCCCCTCCATGCCCGAAGTTATGCGCCTCAATAAAATGGGTAGCTTCTCCTTGGCGCAGTTAGGACAATCTAAAAGCGTAATTGCTAACTTCATGAAAAAGCGCAAAGAGAAATCTGGCGCTGGTTTCCAGGACGGAATGTTGAAGTTATTGCGGACTCTTCCCCAAGTGCTGAAATTCCTCCCCATGGAAAAAGCACAAGACGCGAGAAACTTCATGCTCAGTTTTCAGTATTGGCTAGGTGGTTCAGCGGAAAACCTGGAAAACTTCTTGCTGATGCTGGCTGATAAATACGTATTGAAAGGCGTAGAAAAAGAAAGCTTTGCTGCTGCTAAGTATGAAGCACCAGTTGTTTATCCCGATATGGGGATTTGGCATCCTTTAGCGCCAACTATGTTTGAGGATGTGCGAGAATATCTGAACTGGTATTCTGCCCGCAAAGACATTTCTAGTAACCTGAAAGACCCCCTTGCACCCTGTGTAGGTTTGGTTTTACAACGAACTCACTTAGTGACTGGTGATGATGCCCATTATGTGGCAATTGTCCAGGAATTGGAATCTTTAGGGGCAAGAGTTCTCCCTGTTTTTGCAGGTGGTTTAGATTTCTCTAAACCGATAGAAGCTTACTTCTATGAACCAATTACCAAAATGCAGTTAATAGATGCGGTAGTATCCTTAACTGGTTTCGCTTTGGTGGGTGGACCGGCTAGACAGGATCATCCTAAAGCTATTGAAGCCTTAAAACGGTTAAATCGTCCTTACATGGTTGCCTTGCCTTTGGTCTTCCAAACCACCGAAGAATGGCTCGATAGCGATTTGGGGTTACATCCCATTCAAGTGGCTTTACAGATTGCTATACCTGAACTAGACGGCGCAATTGAGCCAATCATCCTATCAGGTAAAGATGGGGCAACAGGCAGAGCGATCGCTTTACAAGACCGAGTAGAAATAGTTGCCCAACGCGCCTTAAAATGGGCAAATCTCCGCCGCAAACCCAAATTAGACAAGAAAGTTGCCATCACTGTTTTCAGCTTCCCTCCTGACAAAGGTAACGTGGGTACAGCCGCATATTTAGACGTATTCGGTTCTATTCATGAAGTCATGAAAGGACTCAGAAACAACGGTTACGACGTGCAGGACATTCCCGAAACTCCCCAAGAGTTGCTAGAACAAGTCATCCACGACGCACAAGCACAATACAACAGTCCCGAACTCAACATTGCTTACAAAATGTCCGTGCCAGAATATGAAGCACTGACACCCTACTCCCAACGCTTAGAAGAAAACTGGGGACCACCTCCCGGAAACTTGAACAGCGACGGCCAAAATCTCTTGATTTATGGGAAGCAATTTGGTAATGTGTTTATTGGTGTGCAGCCTACATTTGGTTATGAAGGCGACCCCATGCGGTTGTTATTCTCCCGTTCCGCAAGTCCCCACCACGGTTTTGCAGCATATTACACCTATCTAGAACGGATTTGGGGCGCTGATGCTGTGTTACACTTTGGGACACATGGCTCATTGGAATTCATGCCTGGTAAGCAAATGGGAATGTCTGGTGATTGTTACCCAGATCAACTAATTGGCTCAATTCCTAACCTGTATTATTACGCAGCCAATAACCCCAGTGAAGCCACAATTGCCAAACGTCGCAGTTATGCAGAAACAATTTCTTACCTGACACCACCTGCGGAAAATGCTGGTTTATACAAAGGGTTGAAGGAACTTAGCGAGTTAATTGCTTCTTACCAAACTTTGAAAGACACTGGCCGGGGTGTTTCCATTGTCAATTCTATCATGGATAAATGCCGCATTGTCAACTTAGACAAGGATATTGAGTTACCAGAAACCGATTCTAAGGATATGTCCTCGGAAGAACGGGATAACATCGTTGGTAGCGTTTATCGGCGGTTGATGGAGATTGAATCACGCTTGTTACCTTGTGGACTGCACGTGATTGGTAAGCCTCCTAGTGCCGAAGAAGCGATCGCCACTCTGGTCAATATAGCTAGTTTAGATCGACAAGAGGAAGAAATTCAAGGCTTACCCGGAATTATTGCCAAAAGTCTCGGTCGCAACATTGAAGATATCTACAAAAACAACGATGCCGGAATTTTGGCAGATGTGCAACTATTACAAGATATCACCCTCGCTACCCGTGCGGCTGTTACAGCCTTAGTTCAAGAACAAATTGACGCAGAAGGTAGAGTGATAGCTGTTTCCAAGTTGAACTTCTTCAACATGGGGAGAAAAGAACCTTGGGTGGAATCACTGCATCAATCAGGTTATCCCAAAGTTGACACCTCTGCATTAAAACCTCTGTTTGAATATTTGGAATTCTGCTTAAAACAAGTTTGTGCAGATAACGAACTGGGTGGACTTCTCCAAGGTTTAGCAGGTGAATATATTCTCCCTGGTCCCGGTGGAGATCCTATCCGTAATCCTGATGTATTACCCACAGGTAAAAATATTCACGCTTTAGATCCCCAATCTATCCCCACTTCTGCCGCAGTCCAATCTGCGAAAATCGTCGTTGATAGGTTGTTGGAACGGAACAAGTCGGAAAATGAAGGAAACTGGCCAGAAACCATTGCCTGTGTCCTCTGGGGTACAGATAACATCAAAACCTACGGTGAATCCCTCGCCCAAATTATGTGGATGGTGGGAGTACGTCCAGTACCCGATGCTTTGGGACGGGTGAACAAGTTGGAATTAATACCTTTATCAGAGTTGGGTCGTCCTAGAATTGATGTTGTAATTAACTGTTCTGGTGTATTCCGCGACTTGTTCATTAACCAAATGAATTTGCTAGACCAAGGTGTAAAAATGGCTGCGGAAGCTGATGAACCTTTGGAAATGAACTTTGTCCGCAAGCACGCTTTGAAACAAGCGGAGGACATGGGGATAAATCTGCGTCAAGCTGCAACTCGCGTTTTCTCTAATGCTTCCGGTTCTTATTCTTCTAATATTAACTTAGCGGTGGAGAATAGCACTTGGGATAGTGAAGCTGAGTTACAGGAAATGTATTTGAAACGGAAATCTTTCTCTTTCAATTCTGATAATCCTGGGGTTATGGATGAGTCGCGGGAGATTTTTGAAACTACTTTGAAAACTGCTGATGCAACTTTCCAGAATCTCGATTCTTCGGAAATCAGTTTAACAGATGTTTCCCATTATTTTGACTCTGATCCTACTAAGTTAGTAGCAAGTCTGCGTGCCGATGGCAAGAAACCTGCATCTTACATTGCAGATACAACTACTGCGAATGCACAGGTGAGAAGTTTATCAGAAACTGTGCGTTTAGATGCGCGGACTAAGTTGTTAAATCCCAAATGGTATGAGGGAATGTTGTCTCACGGTTATGAAGGTGTGCGCGAACTTTCTAAGCGGTTGGTAAATACGACTGGTTGGAGTGCGACTGCTGGCGCTGTGGATAATTGGGTTTATGAGGACACGAACGAAACTTTCATCAAAGATGAGGAAATGCAAAAGCGTTTGATGAATCTCAATCCTCATTCCTTCCGCAAGATTGTTTCTACTTTGTTGGAAATGAATGGACGCGGTTATTGGGAGACTAGTGAGGAAAATTTAGACCGGTTACGTGAGTTGTATCAGGAGGTGGAAAACCGGATTGAGGGTATAGAATAGGGTTAAATGGGCAGGTTTTATACCTGCCTATGATATCTTGATTTTGTTTCGCGCAATCTCTCTTAGAGATCCCGAAGGGTAGTCGCAAAGGAGCAAAGGAAGAGGGAGATTAGTTTATGATTTGGGAAAATAACAATTTTTGTAATTGTGGGATGTGGTTATGAATGCTTTAACTGTGAGTTTAAAATCAGTGATAGATATGACTGATGATCAGTTTTTTCAGCTATGTCAAAACAACCGCGAATTGAGATTTGAAAGAAACGCAAATGGGGAATTAATAATTATGTCACCTGCGGGGGGAGAAACGGGAAATCGTAATGGTAGACTCAATCAACAATTATTTAATTGGACTGATGCTGATGGTACTGGGATAGCTTTTGATTCTTCTACTGGTTTTAAATTACCAAATGGTGCAGATCGTTCTCCTGATGCTTCTTGGATTAAGTTAGAAAGATGGGATGCTTTAACTGATGAGGAAAAACGAAAGTTTCCTCCTATTTGTCCTGATTTTGTAATTGAGTTACTTTCTCCTAGTGATAGTTTGAAGACTACACAGGAAAAGATGAAGGAATATATAGATAATGGTGTGCGTTTGGGGATATTAATTAATCGTAAATCTCGTCAGGTGGAAATTTATAGACCAGGTAAGGAGGTTGAGGTTTTGGATTCTCCTGCTACGGTTTTGGGGGAAGATGTTTTAAAGGGGTTTGTTTTGAATTTGGCGATGATTTGGTAATGTTTACAATTATTCAATCTATCTATAACGAAAGAGTGATACACTTGATCTAATTAGTCATATATGAGCAAGTTCCTTATACATCTCATTATATAACTATTGATTTTAGTAATTGTTGGGGAACGACAAGAATGATAGATGGTAAAGCTATTTCTATTTCCTTATTTACAGGTGCTTTCGGTCTAGATTTGGGTATGGAACAAGCAGGATTTCATACAGTAAGTGTAGTAGAAAAAGACCGTGATGCTACAAAAACAATTGCGCTTAATCGTCCATTTTTGCAGGAAAGTGCTATTCCCAGAGAAATACAAAACGTCAGTTCTCAAGAATTACTTGAAGAAGGGGGAATGGTTTTAAATTTAGGACGTGCTTTACAACCAGGAGAAGTAGATTTAGTAACAGGTGGTCCACCTTGTCAGCCATTTAGTACCGCAGGGAAAAGAGGTTCAGTTATGGACCCTCGCGGTAGTTTATTCATGGACTTTGTTCGCATTGTTAAAGAAGTCCAACCCCGTTTTTTCTTAATGGAAAATGTGAAAGGTTTGCTTTCTGCTCCACTTCGTCATAGACCAATTAACCAAAGAGGAAAAGATTACCCACCCTTAGAAACTGATGAAATAGCTGGTGCTGCTTTAAAAGTAGTATTATCAGAAATGAAGGAAATAGGCTACAACGTCGTTTATAACCTTTTAGAAGCAGCAGATTATGGTGTTCCACAGAATAGAGCGCGTGTAGTATTTATTGGTTCTAGAGATGGTGAAGCTGCTACATTTCCTATTCCCAAATATTGTAAAGATGGTAAAATTTTACCTAAATGGCTGACTTTAGAAGATGCTATAACAGATTTAGTTGATACAGAACGAGAATTTATGGCTTATCCAGAAAGTCGCTTAAAATATTTAAGATTATTGGAAGCTGGACAAAACTGGAAGCATTTACCAGAGGAATTAAAACAAGAAGCTATGGGAGGTGCTTATAATTCGGGAGGTGGAAAAGTAGGTTTTTATAGAAGATTATCTTGGGATAAACCTTCTCCAACAATTACAACAAGTCCACACCAAAAAGCTACAGATATGTGTCATCCTGTAGAATTACGTTCTTTAACTGTCCGTGAATCTGCAAGAATTCAAACTTTTCCCGATGATTGGATTTTTTATGGTTCTGTCAGTTCTAAATATAAACAAATTGGTAATGCAGTTCCCGTATTACTTGCTAAAGAACTTGGTAGTTATCTTCTCAACTTAATTCAAGGAAAGAAAGCAAAAGGTAAAGAGATATCTGAACAACTTTCACTTTTTTCTCTATAGATTTGGTAACTATTTATTTTGTGGCTAATTCAGCAAATGCTTGATCAATTTTCTGTAACATATCTCGGATATGATTTTCAACTAGATCATAATCCATGCAAATCATATTCCAAAATGGTTTACCAGCAATACGAGGAATGTTACTTCTATTTGAAAAAGTCCATTTACCTAAATCAAAAGCTGCTATAAACAAAGAGTTTTTATGAATGCTTAATTCTTTTTTTGCTCTTGGTACTTGCGAACCAGTCAATGTTCCTTTTAGGGTTTTTAGTTGTGCAAACTTAACTGTTTCTTCCGAAAAGAGTAGAATATCAATTCCAGTAATTTTAATTCCAAATTCAAATTCTGGGTTAATAATATAAGGACTAATATCAGATATCTTTTCCCAGAGACTTCCCATTGTTGTACTCAGACTTCTTGTCACTGAGTTGCTAGTAACTAGCAATTTAGCTCCACAGAGTTCAAAAAGATTGGATGGGTTAGGATGATCCTTAATTATTGAATTTTTCTTTTCAAAGTCAAGTTTTAACCACTCAATAAAATCGTCTGCAAATTTTTCAGTTTTACTACTAATTAACTGAGATTGTCTATCTAATTCTAAAACAGATCCATTCTGCTTGTCTTGTGCAATTTGATATTGAAAGTAAGCTGGTGCTATTGAGGATATAATTATTCCATATTTATATGCTATGTGTAAATCTTCATCTGCGATGTGAGTCACATCAATTAATGAAGCATGATGCAAAATTAGTGCTTTCCGTTCTTGGACAGAAAGTGGGATTAAAGTTTCAGCAGTTAATTCAGTAGACATACAAAGCTATATTTAACTTATTGAGCTTTCTTAGTATTACCCAAAATTACCCCCTAAACTGTCATATCTACGGAAATTGTATTTGATTGTTAGTGCAAAATATTAATAAGTACAAAATTACTATGCAAGAGTGATCGCTTTTTGAGGATGTTGGGAGTGCGATCGCTTTTTGGGGATGTGGGAGTGCGATCGCTTTTGGGGGATGTGGGGATGCGATCGCTGTTTTGGAGATGTGGGAGAGCGATCGCTGTTGGGGTTTGGGAGAGCGATCGCTGTTGGGGTTTGGGAGAGCGATCGCTGTTTGAGGATGCGGAGTGCGATAGCGAAGCGCTCCGTAGGAATCAAAAAATTAAACTTCCTCATCTAAGAATGGCAAGAGATCCTCTAAATCTCTCGCCCCATGCAAAACCCGTAGAACCTCCACCCGTTCCTCTTGAACTTTATAAAAAATCAAATAGTCCTTAAAATTCTTAATCCGCCACTGACGAATTGTTCCCATATCAGACAAAGACGACACAACCTTACCCATATTGGGAGTTATCGCCAATTGAGCAAAAGCATACTCAACAAACTCCAAAAACTTCTCCCCTAATTCCCTATTACCATTCACCAAAATATAATTTGCTTGTTGTCTGATATCTTGAGTAGCACGATTGCGAACAATTAACTGAAAAGCCATAATTACTACTGCGCCGCACCAAAGATTGATCGGCGCAAATCCTGCCAATATTCAGGAGTTACAGGTTCAGCTTCTGAGTCCAAACCTTCTTGCAACAAACTAGCTAATTTTGCTTGAGCATCCTTACGCCGTTGATCTTGCTGCAACAACATCAAAAAATAGTCCGCTACAGTATCATAATTGCCAGATTGAAGCTGAACCTCAAGATAAGACTCAAGTTCTTTTGGTATCGGAAAACTCACATTCATAAGTTTCTAATATGAATAAAATCTTATTAGTATCTTATCATTTTTTATTCTGGTGATGAATTTAGGTGATAGCGAAGCGCGACCTAGGAATCGCTTTTGGGAGTGTGGGGAATGCGATAGCGAAGCGCGACCTAGGAATCGCTGTTTTGGGATGTGGGGGTGCGATAGCGAAGCGCGACCGAGGAATCGCTGTTTGGGGATGTGGGGGATGCGATAGCGAAGCGCGACCTAGGAATCGCTTTTGGGGTGTGGGAGTGCGATCGCTGTATTTCAAAGCACTTAACTTATCAATTGATTTAAAACCAACACAGTTAACCCTGGTAAAGAAGGTAAACGTATATCATTTGTCAAGAAAAAAGACGCACCACCATAAATAGCAGTAGCCATTTGAATAGCATCCGGTGTTCTTAAATTGTAATCTGCTCTTAATTTAGCCGCATTTTCAGCAATATCTGGTAAAACTTCAATAGTTGTTAAACCTTGAGAATTGAAAAGAATATCACGATATTGTTGAGCTAATATCGTATTTCCTGCACGTAAAGGATAAACTAAAACTTCTGATATAGTTAAAACCGACGTGACAACACTAAACTCACCTCTATACATGGCTGTAAAAAAAGTATCTGTAACTTCTAAATAACTAGGATTTTCTTCTATAAAATAAATTAGCGGTGCAGTATCTAAACCTATAATTTTACTTTGTAATTTATTTAGCCATTCTATGAATCACGTTCCTGATTGACATATTCCTGAGCGTCAATATTTCCCCAAATTTCCTTACCTAAACCACGCAATTCTAAAATACTACGCTTTGGGTTTGATGTCATTTTCAATTGTTGACGAATTAAGATAGATAAATCCTCAACTAATTTAAGCTGTTCTTCAGGAGTCAGATTTTTAGCTTGTTGTAACAATTCTTGATAGTTAGACATACATTTTTTAATCCTCTTTTATCCACAGGAAAATACTCTCAATATCAGCAATAGCACTAGGTGAAATCTCAATCCGGTATGCCATATTTTTCCTTAAATTCTGCAAATGCTTGATTTAAGGGCATACCCTCACCTTGTTCAAACTCATTTATACTTTGACGGATCTTAGCAACAGATTCCAGTAATTCCAGTCTATCAATCAGTTTTTGATAACTTTCAGCATCTTGAACCACAGCAGCAGCTTTACCATTCACAGTCAACACAATGGGAGATTGAGTTTCTTTTAACTTATCCAGAAACATCTTTGCTCCACGCTGAAATTCTGATAAGGGGTGAATATCGCTTAGACTAAACATCATAATTTCAATAAATTATTTGATAATTTCATGTTAATTGTATGAAAATATTTTGTCAAGGGAAGATATAGCTCTTTTGGGATGTGGGGAGTGCGTAAGCGTTGCGCTGCTGCAAGCAGTTCGCTGTTTTAAGAGATACAATCACATTTTATTCAGAATATCTATTGACATGATATCATAATATGATATCTTATATATTAGCTTCTGTTAAAAGTAAAAAAGGATGAATCTTAATAATAAACAGCAAAAGATTTTAGAATTAATTTTTACAAATCCTGTATCAGCAAGTATTATTTGGCAAGATATAGAAAATTTATTTACAGCTTTAGGTGCTGATGTTAGTCAAGGTAGCGGTTCAAGAGTAAGAGTTAAATTAAATGATGTTAGAGGTTATTTCCATGAACCACATCCAGAAAAAGAAGCCGATAAAGGAGCAGTGAAATCAGTGAGAGAATTTTTGATAAAAGCAGGAATTGAACCATAAATAGTTTGTAGTAAAATCAATCGCAAAAAAACTGAGTGAGGATTATTAAAATTATGTTGACTTATAAAGGATATACGGCATCAATAGAAGTAGACGTAGAAGCAGGAATACTTTTTGGAAGAGTTCTTGATATTAATGATGTAATTACTTTTAAAGCTAAAACTGTCGAAGAAGCACGTCAAGAATTTGAAACTTCTATTGATGGTTATTTAGCTTTTTGTGAAGAATTAGGAGAAGAACCTGATAAACCTTTTTCTGGAAAATTGCCATTTAGAACTACTCCAGAACATCACAGAAAAATTTTCATTGCAGCTAAAAAAGCTGGAAAAAGTATTAATGCTTGGATGGATGAAATATTAATTAATGCTGCTGATAAATCTATTAAAGCCTAGACTATTAAATGGATTAGCAATAGCGAAGCACTCCCTGGTAATCGCTGTTTTGGGATGTGGGGGTGCGATAGCGAAGCGCGACCTAGGAATCGCTGTTTGGGGATGTGGGGAGTGCGTAAGCGTTGCGCTGCTGCAAGCAGTTCGCTTGTTGGGGATGTAGAAGGTGCGATCGCTTTCTGGTAATCTAATTATAGAATAAGCAATATAATAATAGATATGTATGTCAGCTAAAGATGTTTTTCATGGAGTTGTTAAAATAGCTTTACAAAAAGATGGTTGGCAAGTTACTAATGACCCACTTACAATTAGTGTAGGAGGAGTTAATCTTTCTATTGATTTAGCCGCAGAAAAGCTAATAGCCGCAGAACGGGAAGGACAAAAAATTGCAGTCGAAGTCAAAAGTTTTTTAGAAAGATCGTCTGCTATTTCCGAATTTCATACAGCATTAGGACAATTTATTAATTATCGAGGTGCATTGAGAAGGTTGCAACCGGAGCGTGTTTTATATTTAGCAGTTCCTTTAACAACTTACAAAACATTTTTTCAACTTGATTTCCCCAAAGATATGATTTTAGAAAATCAGTTAAAAATGATTGTTTATGATGTAGAGCAAGAGGTAATTTTTAAATGGATACATTAACTAGATATCGCCAGATTGTAAAACAAATATTACAGGAATATAGTAAGCAAAAACCATCTTATGGCAATATAGAAGTAGAGACAATTTTTGATACAGAACGTGACCATTATCAAATAGTTCATATCGGCTGGGAAGGTCAAGATTGGGTACATAGTTGTATCATTCATATTGATATTAAAGGCGGTAAAATTTGGCTGCAATGGAATGGGACGGAGGATGATATTGCTGCTGATTTAGTGGCTGCTGGAGTTCCCAAGGGGGATATTGTGTTAGGTTTTCAGTCTCCTTTTATGAGACAGTTTACAGAATATGCTGTTAGTTAAAATATTTAAGGAGTATTGATTATGAATAATTTGCAAGATATTACTCAAGATAGATTAGTAAAACCAATACATCCTGGTGAAGTAATTGCAGATATTTTAGATGATTTAGAGATTAATTATAACGATTTTGCCCAAATTTTAGGAGTATCTAATCAATATGTCCTGATTTTGTAATTGAGCTACTTTCTCCTAGTGATAGTTTTAAGAGTACACAGGAAAAGATGAGGGAATATATAGATAATGGTATACGTTTGGGGATATTAATTAATCGGAAATCTCGTCAAGTGGGAATTTATAGACAAGGTAAAGAGGTTGAGGTTTTGGATGCTCCTGCTACGGTTTCAGTGCAAGATATTTTAAAAGATTTTATGTTAAATTTGGGCATGATTTGGTAGTTTATTATGTATAATAAAAGGTAATTATGAAGATTTAAGTACCTTAGAAAAATCTTGAACTTAAAGAATATTTATCATTCACTGAATACCAATATTGCATACCCTAATCCCTACCTAGCACTTATTATAAATTTCAAATAAATAGGAGAGCCTTCGTAGTTTTATATAAATCTATAATAACTCTTTCCTGACTAAAATTGCCAACTTCTCAGCAGCACCACCTTCACCCCTAACACTACGTAATTTATGCCGAATAGCCTCTAATTTCTCTGGATTTGCTAACAAATCTAAAACCATTTCTCCCACCTCTTTTGGTTGTAATTTACCTACTAATTCTGGAACAATTTCTACTTGTGCCCAAATATTTGGCCAAGCTAATAAACCCTTATTTTTTAACATCCACCAATTAATTATCCTAGCAAAAGTTGTGCCCATAAATGGTAAATTTGCTAATATTCCTGGTAAACCATCCCAAGAACGCATAGCATCTAATTGTTGAGTAGGTAATAATACAATCATAGGTACAGCTAATGCTCCTAATTCTGCGGTATTTGCACCAACTGTAGTTAAACAAATCGAACATTGAGATAATAAATGATAAGCGGGATTTTCTTGTTTTAATTCTACTATTAAACCTGTAGAAGTTAGGAAATGATTATCTATTAAATCAGCACCTTGAAAATTAAATGCTTTTGTAAATAGATTATTTTCTGGATTAGCAAAACTAGCTAAAGTTGGTAAATCTAAAGTTGGTGCAACCGGAATAAAAAACTTTGTCTGGGGTAATTTACTATGAATATATTCAGCAATAGCTAAGGTTAAAGGTACACCTTGAGTTAATTTCGCTGCTTTTGAACCTGGTAAAATTCCAATAATGTTAATTTGAGTTTGAGCATTTTCAATTTTAGATATTATGTCATTCTCTGCTGCTTCTAACATTAAATCACCAACAATAGTAAATTTATCTGCATATTTAGAAGCAACATTTTTCGCAACTTGTCCTTTCATAATAGCAAATTTATCTATAAAATTGTGCCAACGTGCTTCCCATTCAGCATAAACTACAGTTTTATATCCTAACTTCTTACCAATAATAACCGGAAAAATTTGATCACCACCTAAAAATATAACCACACCTTGATTTCTCCATTCCCAATTTTCCGCAGTTTTTCCCCACAGTAAAAATTGCCAAAAATGTTCTGCTGCTTGAACTCTATCAACCTCTGGATAACTCAACGCTATAACAGTTTCTTTACCACTAGCATGAGGACAAGGTGATAATATTACAGAAATTCTCACTTGAGAAATATCATGTCCTAATTGTTCTCTCAATGCTTTAACAACAGGACGTACCCAGGTTGTTACCTCCCCTGGTCCATTGGAAAGAATCAGAATATCTACTGGAGTCATTTAATTATTACCTAATTAGTTATAAAAAATGATTATACTGGTATAATGGATGAAAGCAACAAAACAGGATCTATAAATTAGAATCTCAATTAAATATAGTGACAAGGTATCTAAAGTTTTGTATCATATTCAATCAAATTAAGCACAAAATCAAATAATAATGTACCATAGTCATTAGTAGCGTAAATGTGCAATGCTTCCCTTACTGTTTTCAAAGAATATCAGGTAAGCTACACCCTGATTTACTCATAGCAGAATGTGGCAGCTTTCACAGGTAAACCTAGTTTGGTAATACTCATGTCTAAGGAAAAAAAAGGTAATAAAGAAGCTAAAAAGCCTAAGAAAGATCCCAAGGACAAAAAGGAGAAAAAAGACCCAAACAGATATGATGGTTTAACTAAGTAAGAAAGATAAGATTAATTTGATGAGAATTTCTGGTAGGGTATAACAAGGGTTTTAGGCTTTCAGCTTTTAACAAATTCAGGTCATTATCCATGCGAATAAATGGGTAATGACCCTTGATTTTTAAAGTAAATACAGCAGTTTCCATGCTCATAACGAACAAAGTTGTTTAGTTTGAGGGAACAGTGAATAAATTAGTATATACTTCATTATTTTGTAATAACCAATTTTCTTAAGTTCTTCAATTCTTAACAAATCAAAATCAATACATTCACTGGTAATTCAAAATTATAGGTTTTAAAAATCAAGCAACTATTAAAACACAAAAAAATCTCATAAAGCTTACTAAATATAACAAACAAACCTTGTTTTTCTATTCCCTGCTATCAACTTCTCAGTCTAGCATAACAAGTACCTAAAAGCCAATAAATTTTGAAAGTACATAAATTCACTCTTCCCCTTGTCCGCGTCCTAATTCATACACACCAGCACCCATACAAGCAAGAATTCCAATACTAATTCCCCAACTATTACCCAAACTGACATCTAAAATCCAGTTAGATAAACCACCAAATATCAAAAATGGGAAAATGCTAAATAGTGAAGCATAAAAGGAATTTTGCGCTTCTCTGGCTTTGCGTGTCTTTTCAAATTCTGATTCACTGGTATAGAGAGACTGTTCCGCAAAATTGAACCAGCGGTTGAGTTGTGTAGTTACCCATTCCCTAGTTTGGGAAAAACTCAAATATAACGCTAAAGCCCATAAACAACTACCAGCGATCACAATCTTATCTAACTCAAAGCGAAAAGGCAATATCTCGAACATGGGATCATTATAACTCTCTAATTCCTAATTTTAGCCTTGATCAGTCCCTAAATTGCAAATTGAAAAGATTTTTGTAGAATCGTTTTCAATATTTAAAACTTAGGGTTAAATCTGATACTGTGGATTTTGGATTGCTGATACTCATCCAAAATCCAAAAATTTTAAGCTATAACTGGTACAGGAATTTCCAAATGAGGATATAATGGGAAATTATCGCACAATGCCGCTACCCGCATTAAACAATCCTTAGTTACTATATCCGAATCTGGAGAAAGCAACCTATCAGCAATAATATCACCAATTTCCCTAAATTCTGCCACACCTAGACCTCTTGTCGTCATAGCAGGAGAACCCAGTCTTAACCCACTGGTAATAAAAGGTGATTTGGTATCAAAAGGAACTGTATTCTTATTGGCCGTAATATTCACCGTACTGAGTAATTGATCCCCCTTCTTTCCGGTCATATTAATACATCGTAAATCCACTAGCATTAAATGATTATCAGTTCCATCAGATACCAGCTTAAATCCCCTACTTTGTAATTGAGTAGCTAAAACCTGAGCATTTTCAATTACTCGTCCACAATAGTCTGTAAAATCAGGCTTGAGAGCCTCACCAAAAGCCACAGCTTTACCAGCAATAACGTGTTCTAAAGGTCCACCTTGAGTACCTGGGAAAACTGACTTATCCAACTTTTCACCCAATTCTGCATCACGAGTTAAAATTAAACCACCGCGAGGTCCACGCAAGGTCTTATGAGTTGTAGTTGTAACAACATCACAATAAGGTAAGGGGTTGGGATGATGACCAGTAGCCACTAAACCAGCAATATGGGCAATATCCGCAAGTAAATAAGCACCAACTTCATCAGCAATACTACGGAACTTTTCAAAGTCAATAATCCGCGGATAAGCTGAATAACCACAAATCAACAATTTAGGCCGTTCTTTGATAGCTAAATCACGAATTTGGTCATAGTCCAATTGTTCAGTTTCTTTACTGACACCATAATGACGGACTTGAAACCACTTACCAGAAACATTCACTGGTGAACCGTGGGTCAGGTGTCCCCCATGAGATAAGTCCATACCCATAATTGTATCTCCTGGTTGCAGCAAAGTCAAGAAGACAGCAAAATTAGCTTGTGCACCAGAATGGGGTTGAACATTAGCATGAGCAGCGCCAAATAACTGTTTAGCTCGGTCAATGGCTATTTGTTCAACTTTGTCAACAAACTCACAACCGCCATAATAGCGTTTACCGGGTAATCCTTCGGCGTATTTATTAGTTAATACTGAACCTTGGGCTGCTAATACAGCAGCGGAAGTAAAGTTTTCACTCGCAATTAATTCCAGGTGGTCACGTTGACGCTGTAATTCTTGGTTAATTAGTTCGTTAATGGTAGAATCAGAGTTTTTTAACAGGTCTGAGTTAGTTTTGGTCATTTTAATGATATTGATGAAGTTGACAAAAATAGAAATGGGGGTTAAACCTATTACCAAAGTTATAAATTAGGCAATTTGTTCATGATTAGAATCTAGACTGACAAACAATGAGTTATGGGAATGTCATTATGTAAGAATATCTGACTTTAATCAACGTGGTAATCCGAATTTATGTATAATTTGTACTCAAATTAACAAAAGTCTTAAACATACAAGATACAATAAAAATGGATTATATAGTTAGTAACTTTTCTCTATTAAGCTGTTACGCAGCTAAATTTGATCACCGCAATTTACTTGAACTTTATGGTGCGGTCATCTTACCTGCTATAATTATACAAACTAAATGCAGTACAGCTTACCAACATTTTTTGAGATTACTCTATTGACAGGGGGGTTAGATGTTAGTCATTTTCACCGACAATCAAATCCTTAGCTCGGACAAGGTTTGTCAATCTTGTTTACTAGCAAATAGTAGTGGACAACCTCGCTGGGGTGGAGGTAAACTACGCTGTGGTCAAGCAATTAGTAAGTTTACAGAACAACAGCCAGATCAATATGAGTGTATCATGGGCTTTCGTGTCGCCAATATCAAATAATGGTGATTTGTCAGCAAAGTTAAGCATCTGCGTTATCCTAAGCTCAATAGCTGTTAAAATTTAGCCACAGGAGAATACAAAATGTCTTGGCGCGGGTCTACAACCTTTCCAGAGCGATTTTTCGCTTGTTTACCTTATTTATTACCTTTAATTGAGGTGTTTGCTTTCGGTCAGTTTTTCTTGAAAGATTTTCCACTTTTAGGGCTGATATTTTTACCTCTGTTCCCACTGTTAAAAATTTACTATGGTGTCCGCTTTGCGGGGATGATTATTTTCTTTGCTTTGTGGTTATTGGTGGTCAGAAACGAGAAAATTCATCATTTTATTCGTTTTAACACGATGCAAGCTATCATCTTAGATATTGTGATCTTTTTATGTAGCGTCTTGACCGATATTGTCAAATTAGTTCCTGGTAGTGGATTTGCTATGCAAACACTTTATACAACTATTTTCCTGGGGATAGTAGCAGCGGTTGTTTATTCCGTTGCTCAGTCATTAATGGGCAAATATGCGGAAATTCCCGCTATTTCCGATGCAGTACATATGCAGGTACGCTAACGCTCCACAACTGTGTTTTCTAGGCGACCAATACCTTCGATTTCTACACGGATGCGATCGCCTATTTGCAAAGCCCCCACCCCCATCGGTGTACCAGTTAATACTATATCCCCAGGTAATAAAGTCATCACTTGACTAATATAAGACACCAAGAAATCTGGAGAAAATACCATTTGATCAATACAGGTCGATTGGACGGGATGATCATGATCATTCAGAAACGTCTGTAATCTCGCTCCTGGATTCAATTCTCGGACAATCCAAGGACCCAAAGGACAAAAAGTATCAAAACCCTTAGCTCTAGTCCATTGGGGGTCTTTTTTTTGTAAATCCCTGGCTGTGATATCATTAGCAATGGTATAACCCCAAATTTTACTTTGGGCTTGGGCTGGGGTACAATCACAGGTGTGATCACCAATCACAAGAGCCAGTTCTCCCTCATAGTCCACCTTTTGAGACTGGGGAGGATACTTAATTTCTCCCTCTGACCCAATTAAAGATGTAGGTGGTTTGAAAAAAATTAGGGGTTCAGCCGGTACAGGTGTTCCCATTTCTGCTGCATGATCAACATAATTCTTACCTACACCAACAATTTTTGAAGGCGCGCAGGGGGCTAAAATCCTGTAAGAGTTGGCCGGGAGGATTAAATCCGTAGGTTGACCATCCAACCAAGGTGGAGCATCTAGCACTTCTACATTCTGAGAAAGCTGGAGCAACCCATAGTAAATTTTCCCATCTTGACTGTGAACCCGCACATATCGTTGCGCCATAAGTTTGACAAATATCCTTAAATATGCTTTCTTTCGGTAGAATCTGGTTATTGATTGCTATTGAAAACTGCTAAAATTATAAGATAAATATGGAAAACTTG
This sequence comes from Aphanizomenon flos-aquae FACHB-1287, assembly GCF_014698755.1. Classification (GTDB taxonomy): domain Bacteria; phylum Cyanobacteriota; class Cyanobacteriia; order Cyanobacteriales; family Nostocaceae; genus Dolichospermum; species Dolichospermum flosaquae. The sequence continues at coordinate 188,174 of NZ_JACJTO010000003.1, forward strand.
ATGACTTTAGTGGACAAATCCGGCTAAAATTTGTGTTAATATAGAATGGCTAAAAAATTGTCAAAATTCCTTGTTGCTTGAGATGTTGATCAATAAAAGTATCGCTCACGGCAATCTTTGTATGAATTAACACCTCTTCAGCCATTGTCCAAAAGGTAAATTAAAGAACATGACCACAGTTTACGAAACTATGTACATCCTGCGTCCTGACTTGGGAGATGAGCAAGTAGTACAACAAATTGCTAAATACGAAAACTTAATTCGTGAACACGGCGCTGAGAATATTGAAATTCAAAACCGTGGTAAGCGTCGTCTAGCTTATGAAATTCAAAAGCATCGTGATGGCGTTTACGTTCAACTTAATTATACAGGTCCTGGAACTGTAATTGCTATCATGGAACGGGCAATGCGATTAAGTGAAGAAGTAATTCGCTATATGACGGTTAAACAAGACGTGCACAAAGAAAAACCAGAAGAAGAAGTTGTAGCAGCTTAATAACTACGTTTTCCTAAGTGATTGGTTAGGAGTTCAGCAGTGTGGCTTGTGTCATGCTGCGACATTAAAAAGTTAAGAAAATTAATAAAAATTCCTCAATTATTTGACTAAAATTGGAAACTATATGATATAATTATCGCAAGTCAAAAGCTAACTATAACTGTATATATATTGAATAAGAGCTTGAAGTCACTGTGAGCCAATCTGATATACCAAACATCCAAGAACTATCTACGGAAGTATCCCAATTGCGTCAAGACTTGCAACTGCGGGATCAATTAGTACAACAGTTATCTCAAGAACTATTCCGGCTAGTCAAGGGTAATACCAACTTTACACCGCCAAAATCTGATCCAGAAATAGATTTGGGTCAATTGCAGGTTTTAAGAGAGCAAATCCAAGCCGTAGAACAGCAGGTGACATTTTACCAAGAGCAAATTACTAATCGTGATACGGAGATACACCAATTGCGCCAGTCTGTGCAAGAACTAACTGATCGCAGTAGAATGTTAGAGCAGGTGGTACAGGAATTACCCCAAATTTATCGTAGTAAGTTTGAGGAACGGATGACACCAGTACGAGATAAAGTCGCAATATTACAACGAGAAAATCGCCAATTACAGGCTGAATTGCAGAGTGTTAGTTATCGTTTAGCGCTCAAGAACCGCTATACAAATCATGGTGGTATTGATTTACCTACTTTTCCGCGTTCAGAAGTTGCACCTGAGAATTTTCCTGCTCCCCATAATGCCTAAAATTTGTGAATGTACTTGAATCAAAGACTGTATTCCACAGTACCTATATTTTTGTCGATTATCACTTTAGATTCTCCTGGTTACTTAACCAAGTATCTATGTCTGTGGGGTTGATAAAATCAAGGAGGACTTCTCCTAATGCTTCCAGAATGGGAACGGATAAAGCGCGAATTTGGGTTTCTTGATTTGGGGTGATTACTCCAAAACGACGTTTTAACTGACGGATAATCAGTTTTGCTTCCCCTTCCTGCTCACCTTTCTGTCTACCTTTTTGCTCACCCTCCTGTATGCCTTCCTGTATACCTAATTGGAAAACATCTCGATAAAAACGGGTTTGAGTAATATCAGCGGTTTTTAGGTCTAACATTTTTAATATTTCCTCCAAACTCAGGTTAGGGAATTTATTTACTAGTATAGCTTCAACTAAATCAAGTTTTTGTCTAAATTCTGGTTGACTTTTACTACTTTCTAGCAGGTTTTGAGCGGCTTGAACGGTTTTTGTTTTCGGTAGGATAATCAGTTGCAGTAATGCTAAATTGGGACTTAGGGGATTTTGATGTAGCAGGTCTTGGAGGTAAAGTCTTTGGACTTGGTTATCTAACTGGAATTGGTAAGGGATTTCTGAACCCAGGTCATGACGACGGGATTTGAGAATTAGCAATCCTCGCCAGGGTCTGATGATTTTATATTGTTTTAAATAAAGGTAAATTTCTGCAAAGTAGCGTCCATAAAAGTCTGTATCTGGTTGCATTTGCGCTTCTAGAAAGACTATGGGCAAGTTGGGGTCATTTCCTACGGGGGTTAAAATTCCATCATGGCGAAATTCCTGTTCTTTAATGACTGGTGCTGAGTAATCGAATTGACAATCTGGGGGGATTCCGGGGAGGAGTTCGGCAAGAAGACCTGGTTGATTGAGGAATATGCGGTAAAATAGCTTATCGGTCTTCATGCTTATTTACATTTGAAAATATGAGCGATCGCCATGATTAATATTATTATAGATTAGGTTGGTTTTAGAGAATTCCTTGCAGCAGCACTGAAGCGATCGCTTTTCACCAAACTCCCGTACGTCAAGGAATTTTTGTGATTAAATTCCATAAATTAGCTCATTGCGGATAAAATAGAGCTAATTGAGCGGTCAGTGCATCACTATAAATGACTAAAAACCCATTTGATCAATTTTCCAAACAGTTATTTGCAGAATTTCTATCCTCCTTGGGTGAGGTGCGAATAAATTATGAAATACCTGGAGAACCCAGATTTGTCGATATTTGGTTTACACCATCGACTCAACAGCATCAGTCAGAAAATTTAGGTATTTTAAATAAAATTGCTGTAACCAGTTGTTTGTTAGAACCCTTTCGCAAGCAACCAACAGAAAGAGAAATTCGCAGTTGTTTAGCCAAACTATTCCACCTAGAAGCAGATTTACAACGTCAAGCCAAACGAGATAAAAAAAGTATTCCTGACCATGAACTACCAAGGTTGTGGATTATTGCTACTTCTTTTTCTCATAAACTGCTGAATAAATTTATGGCCACCGAGGATGAAAACTGGCTGCCAGGCATTTACTTTCCGTCACAATTACTGCTGACTGGAGTAATTGCCATTGATAAGTTAGCGAATACTCCAGAAACTCTCTGGTTGAGGATTTTAGGTAAAGGAATAATTCAACAAGCTGCAATTAATGAAGTAATTGCTTTACCCGAAGATGATAGAAAACGCTATACTATTTTAAAGTTATTAGGGACTTGGAAAATTACTATGGAAATAAGCAATGAGATTGATGTTGAAGATAGGGAGTTAATAATGAATTTAACACCGGCTTATTTAGAGTGGGAACGGATAACGGAGCTTCGTGGTTTAGAGCGCGGTAAGGAAATAGGCAAGGAAATAGGTAAGGAGATAGGCAAGGAAATAGGTAAGGAAATAGGTAAGGAACAGGAAAGACGGCAAATAGTAGAAAACCTGCTTTTAGCGCGATTTGGCTTTATAGACGAGCAATTAGCGGCAGTTGTTCAGCCTGTATTAAATTTAACACCTCACGAATATACTACCTTGCTGTTGCAGTTGTCTAGTTTATCTCGTGAGCAGTTGTTAGCCCGATTTCAATAGACCTCTAAGCAGTTCGCTACTATTGTCCTTAGTAGTCAAGGGATTGTGGTTACACCTCTTGCTGTACCTTCAGCCGGTGACAAGTCAGAATCTCTGATGCGGGTCTGAAGATAAACTATCTAAAAACTGACTCGGTGTAACAATCAAGATATCTCGAAAAGGATGCAGTTCTAATAAGTCTTTGTCTCCTGTGATAATATGAGTGGCATTTCCAGAAATGGCTAATTCTAAGAATTTATTATCTTTAGGATCTCGACAAATATCAATTGTTTCATTAATTGCAGAAATGTTGAATGTCGTTACAAAACTTTACATATTTAAGTATACTAGTATTATCAAGGGTAAAAATGTCAACATTTCATAATATCTTCCATCCAATGAACATAACTGATTTGTTGACACATACAAGCTTGAAGATAGCGGAATTTATCTAACATCTTTTCACCCCATTCTTTCGGAACAGATACAAGTTGTAAAATCAGATAAGCGATAAGACTAGCATAAATTTGAATAGCAATACCATTAACATTTTTAGTGATTAATCTATCCAGTTTTAGGTGCATCTTTAAAAATTTCCATAACAGTTCAACTCCCCACCGTAAACGATAAATATCTCTGATTTCATTATCTGTAACTGCTGCC
>NZ_JACJTO010000030.1 GCF_014698755.1 Aphanizomenon flos-aquae FACHB-1287
TTAGATATTGGTAATTGCTACCACCGATAGTTAAAGTACCACTATTAGTAATAATGTTTGAACTTACGAGCCATCCTCCATTCCATGTGCTAATTGTCGGTAAAGTCCAATTTTCATCTATTTTCAGTGTTCCACCACTAACCAAAAGCTTGCCACTACCGTTAATTTTTGTTCCATTACTAAAGGTATAAACTGAATTATCAATTTGCAGAGTTTGACCGCTAGTGAGGTTGAAAGTTCCACCATTACTAACTCCTCCACCAGAAAGGGTTAAAGTTCCTGCTTCGACATTGACTATTCCCGTATTGTTAAAAGCTACATCAATTGTAGCTGTATATGCGGTAGTTTTCTTGAAAGTTCCAGAATTGTTAAATGTGCCAACACTACTACTACTGTAATTGTCAATTAACCCTTGTTGAAATTCATAAGTGCCGGAGTTATTGAGGATAGAACCATTTTGAAAGTATAGAGAATAATAGCTGGAATTGGAGAAGTTGTAAGAGTGATTCTCAACAATAGTTCCGGTATTATTGAGTTGAGCATTTAGATATTGGTAATTGCTACCACCGATAGTTAAAGTGCCTATTTGGGTAATAGGAGTCACTGAAGATAGAGTTCCATTGTCCCAAAGAGTACCATTTAAGGTAGTTGCGTTAACCCAGTTAAAATTGTTAGCCATGATAGATGCTCCTATATTTTAGAGTTTTTTTGTTCAAGAATTGATTAACTAAATTATTTGATACTGAATTACTGAGATCACGAAGGTGAATCTATCCTGAATTATTCACCAATTTGCCATTGAGTACGAAGAATTTCGGCTGCGCTACGATTGTATTGTGTGCCAAATGTAGTATCGAATAGATTTCAGAAGTTGTCTAAACCAGAAAAAGTGCTGAGTTGATTGTATGTCAGCGTCAGGGCAGAGTTGAGTATGGTATTCATAGATTTAATTAGTTATTGGTATTAATGATGCCCGAAGGCGATAGGAGGTGTCACAACTTGTAACACTTTTGAGTTAAAAACTATACAAACACAAGTTTGACACAAATACTTACAAGTGTCAAGCCCTATATCTATGCGACAAGTTAGAATTTTTTTAAAATTGGTGGTCCCCAATGTCAAGACGACTATCAATTTTTAACAGCTTATATTCCCTTCAAATATGCAATTCAAAGATTAGAGTATGTTTAAAAAGTCTAATTTATGACTAAAATGGAAGATTAAAAGGTTTAGCTCTGCTCATTGGTGTCAACGCTACGCTATCAGTAACCCATATTTATACGGAAAACGGTTCATAGTTTAACCAAATATGAAACCGCTCTGGTAAACCTCTCCCCAACGCTCTCCTAAGAGGAGAGGGAAAAGGAATAATATTTAATACTGGAGAGGCTTTAAACTTGTTCTTTGTATGATAAAAAAGTCCAACTTCTAGCCGTTTTGAGTATATAAGAAAGTAAAAAAGAAAAAAGATACCCGACTCTTTAAAGAAATCGGGTATCTAAAATGATCTAAATTTGCGAGTTAAGATTGAGAAGTGTTTTTACCCACAACTTGGGATTTGAGGGTGGTGATTTCACCGGATAATTCCTGTCTAGTGGAAGCTTTGAGTAAATAGCGGTAGACAAACCACACAGAATAACCAATTCCAATTAATTCAAAAGCAGGTGCTACTAAAGGAACATCATTAAGAGCATCTAATACAGCCAATAGTACCTTAACTGTGACTACTGCTGTTACTACTAAACCAATACTAACAATAGGTTGCTGATATTGACCAAAAAACTTACCTACATAATCTGGTAATGTACCAAAAAAAGCAGAAACTTGCTGCCCGTATTTCAGCCATTGTTCTTGAGGTTGGGAAGGAGGCTGAAGTTTGGTCAGATTTCCAATTTGGGTGTTAATTTCAGGTATGGTTTTTTCTTTGGACTCGGTTTCTTTAAATTCTGGTTCTGGCATTTTTGCTTCCATATTTTCAAAAGTTGAGTTTCTTACTCAGATATCTACAGCCAAAAGGCTGTTAATTGACACTTATACCACTGATAAGGGTGAGAAAGTAGAGATTATTATTTGATCTTAATCCAGAGTTATTCACAAGTATGACAAAACTTGACGCAAAATCTAGTAACATGAGTTGCTATAGTACCCCATTTTGATTTTTTGATTTTTTGATTTTTAAAATTAGGGTGGGTATTGTCTACCGTAGATAAATATTATATTGTACTAGCGAATACAATATTAATATTTTCCGATTTAACAGAGATTGCTTAATATATGTTGGTTTTGCTTGGTAATACCGACTATACTACTTGATATTTTTCAGTGATTTTACCTTGAAATTTTTATAATTTATGACCACAAATATTGATTTTCTTAGTCATCTTAACCCTAATCAACGTCAAGCGGTCGAACACTACTGTGGACCATTGTTAGTGGTAGCTGGTGCTGGTTCAGGAAAAACCCGGGCACTTACCTACCGTATTGCTAATTTAATTATAAAACATCGTGTTAATCCTGAAAATATCCTCGCGGTGACATTTACTAATAAAGCTGCTAGGGAAATGAAGGAAAGAATTCAAAGGATATTTGCTGAACAATTAGCAATTTCACAACATGGTAAAAAGTTTGATTTGCTAACAGAATATGAACAAAGTTTAATTAAATCACAGGTTTACCGCACAACTATCAAAGATATGTGGTGTGGAACTTTTCACAGTTTATTTTCTCGGATTTTGCGGTTTGATATCGAAAAATATCAAGATGAAAAAGGCAGAAAATGGAATAAAAACTTTTCTATTTTTGATGAATCAGATGTCCAAAGTGTAATTAAAGAAATTGTCACCAAAGATCTAAATTTAGATGGTAAAAAATTTGAACCAAAGTCTATTCGCTACGCTATTAGTAATGCCAAAAATCAAGGACTTTCTCCCCAAGAATTTGAAAATGAACAACCAAATTATCGCGGTAGGGTAATCGCTGATGTTTATAATCGCTATCAGGATAAACTGGCTCAAAATAATGCTTTAGATTTTGATGATTTAATTTTAATTCCTACTAGATTATTTCAACAAAATGAACAGGTTTTGAGTTATTGGTATCGCAAATTCTGTCATGTTTTAGTTGATGAATATCAAGATACAAACCGCACTCAATATACTTTAATTCAGCTTTTGGTGACTAATGGAGAAAATCGTAAACGTGAATTAACATGGCAAAATCGGTCTGTGTTTGTTGTCGGTGATGCTGACCAGTCAATTTACAGTTTTAGAATGGCAGATTTTACCATTTTACTGGAATTTCAAGAAGATTTTGGTGATGGTTTGGCAGATGATGATACCCGTTCAATGGTAAAGTTAGAAGAAAATTATCGCTCATGTGAAAATATTCTTCAAGCTGCTAATGAATTAATTGAAAATAACACTCAACGCATTGATAAAATTCTTAAGGCCACAAGAGAACCAGGGGAGGAAATTTATTGTCATAAAGCTGACGAAGAAATGGCCGAAGCGGCTTTTGTCATTAATCAAATTCGCAATTTAGAACATCAAAACCCGGAATTAAATTGGGGTAACTTTGCTATTTTATATCGAACTAATGCCCAATCTCGACCTTTTGAGGAATTATTAGTTAAATATCAAATTCCTTATACAGTTGTGGGAGGAATGAAGTTTTATGATCGCAAAGAAATTAAAGATGCTGTTGCATATTTAAGAGTGATTAATAATCCAGCGGATACTGTAAGTCTATTACGAGTTATTAACACGCCTAGACGAGGAATCGGTAAAGCGACTATTGATGCTTTAGTGAACGCTTCCCAGCAATTAGGAACAACTTTATGGGAAATATTAAGTGATGAAACCTCTGTAAATACTTTAGCAGGACGTTCTTCAAAAGCGGTAAATAATTTTGCCGCAATGATTCAAAATCGTCAAGAACAAATCAAAATAGTCCCTGGTTCGGAGATATTACAAGGCATTTTAGAAGATTCGGGTTATATTAAAGAATTGCAAGATCAAACTACAGATGAAGCTGATAATAGAATTAGCAACGTTAATGAGTTGTATAATGCTATGCTGCAATTCCAAGAGGAAAATGCCGGAGAAAATATTTCTTTAGAAGCATTTTTACAAAGTGCAGCGCTTAGTTCTGATTTAGATAATTTAAAAGAAGGACAAACAGCAGTTTCTTTAATGACCTTACACGCTTCTAAGGGTTTAGAATTTCCCGTGGTATTTTTAGTAGGATTAGAGCAGGGACTCTTTCCGGGCTATCGTTCTTTACAAGATCCTTTATTGTTAGAAGAAGAACGGCGTTTGTGCTATGTTGGCATTACCCGCGCTAAAGAAAGATTGTTTTTATCCCATGCAAGAGAAAGACGTTTATATGGGTCCAGAGAACCGGCAATGCGATCGCAATTTCTCGATGAATTGCCAGCGGAATTAATAAATACACAAAATAAAGTTACCCGTAGTTTTACTAAAACAAATTCGGAAAACTCAAGTAAACAAGGAACTACAGGGAATTGGCAGGTAGGTGATAGAGTATTACATAAGTCATTCGGCATTGGTGAAATTACTCATGTTTTTGGAGAAGGAAATAAGATTTCTGTAGCGATTAAATTTGTTAGTTTAGGACAGAAAATTATAGACCCCAGAGTAGCACAATTACAAAAAGTCTAATTAAGCTGTTATGCAGCTAGTTTTTATATATTCGCGCTTAAACTCTGGGCATAAATAACTTCAATATTGTGAGCAAATTCCAATTTGTCTAAGGATTCTGTAAAAAATACAAAACCCTTATAAGCCGTCACATACTTGTATATTTTCGTAAAATAACCCTCACTGGTGACAATGACCAGCGGCGCTTCACCTTGAGAGAGAACATCTAAAAAAGCATCTAATTTTACACATACACCAGTACTTCGATAAGTGAAAATACTCCCTCCAATAGCAGCAGGTTGGGCAGCCGCGTCACCACTGTAATAGCTCATTTGGTGCTAACTTTTACTTATGTTATTGACCTGCCAATTTTAAACTTTCGTCTCCATTGCGTGCTGTGAAGTTTGTAACGTTTGGGGTAAACTCCAATCTGGACGCAGTTTAGCAGCTTGACGTAAATAAATGTGGTGAATTGGGGTAGAAATCGGTAAATTGGCGTGAATTAGAAAGCGAATGCAGCGGGGTAAACTCCCTTCAACGTGCATTTGTTGGACATCTAACATAGCTACATTATCCCATAAAGGACGACTGCGAGCGATCGCTGCTGGGAAAATAGCATCTAAATCCTTCGTCACAGAAAAAGTCACACTAATTATATCCTCCGGTTGTAATTTATTTCTTTGTTCTAACTCATCTAATAATTCCGTGACTGAATCTTGAATTGCTTCGACGCTGTTTTCTGCAACAGTTGTTGCACCACGAATTGCTCGCATTTGCCATTTCACTACTAAAATCCTCCTTTTGTATTTGTTTAGTTATTAGTTGTTCGTGGTCAGTTGTTCGTTGTCAATTTTTGGTTTTTACCACTGACCATTGACCACTGACCATTGACTATGGACGATATAACCACATAGGTAAACCACTTGTAGATATTTCAAATTCTAGCCAATCAATTCCCGCTCCAATAACCGATTTAGTTTGACGACTTCCCGGTAGAACACGACTCAAAAATGGTTTTCGTTCTTCTAGCGTATAGCAAAGAGTTTTCTCAGGATCAAGTCCTACTAGTTCCGCTGTCCACCGTCGTGCATCTTCTTCCGTCCCTAATCGGTCTACAACACCTAATTCTAAGGCTTGCTGTCCAGTAAAAATCCTGCCGTCAGCAAAGCTTTTTACCTTTTCTACAGTCAGTGAACGGGCCTGTGCCACAGTTTCCACAAATTGCTGATAGCTATAATCAATCAATTCTTGCAGAATAGTTTGTTCCGGTTCTGTTAGTTGCCGATCAAAAGCTAAGATATCCTTGTAGGGACCTGACTTAATAACTTTAAAGGAAACACCAATTTTCTCCAGTAGCACTTCTAGGTTGTTTCCCCGCAAAATTACACCAATACTGCCTGTAATTGTACCTGGATTCGCCATTATATGTTCTGCACCCATACCAATGTAAACCCCACCAGAGGCGGAAATATTGCCAAAACTGGCGACAATCTTGGTTTTTTTGGCTAATCTCTTCAAAGCACTGTAAATTTCTTGGGAATCTCCTACCGTACCCCCAGGGCTATCAATGCGTAGCAGTAAAGCCGGAAATTTACTTTCCTCTACGGTTTTCAGAGCTTCTAGGACGTGCCTACGGGTTGCACCAGCGATCGCACCGCTGACTTCAATCCGCGCAATCTGTTTACGAAAGTTGGGTTTAAATGGCCAAATCATGAGCAATCAATAACTTTTTAATCTTTTGAATATCTTTAATATAGAACCCCCAGCATTAAGCTAACCAGCTTTAAGTAAGTTAGGGTTAAAATTGTCGTTATAGCAAGGCAAAAGACAAAAGTAAAAAAGTTTTCAGTAATTTTAGGTTTCTTAAAAGAGATTGGTTTTATTGTATTAAATTGTATTAATTTACTTATACTCCTTTCCTCCTCTCTGTGCCTGGAGCGTCTCTGCGTGAGCCATAAAACCTAAAAAGTCACCACACTCCGAATAGACTCCCCCCTGTGCATCATATCAAAAGCGTCATTAATTCTTTCAATCGGCATCACATGAGTAATTAAATCATCAATATTAATCTTACCATCCATATACCAATCTACAATTTTCGGTACATCTGTCCGCCCTCTAGCACCACCAAAGGCTGAACCTTTCCAAACTCTTCCAGTTACTAATTGAAAGGGACGAGTGCTAATTTCTTGACCCGCACCAGCAACACCAATAATCACACTGACACCCCAACCTTTATGACAACATTCTAAGGCTTGACGCATGGTGTTAACGTTACCAATACATTCAAAAGAATAGTCAGCACCACCTTTTGTTAAATCTACCAAATAAGCAACTAAATCACCCGTAATTTCTTGGGGATTTACAAAATCTGTCATGCCAAATTTTTCAGCTAAAGCCCGTTTTTTGGGATTAATATCTACACCAATAATCTTATTCGCGCCCACCATTCGCGCTCCTTGGATGACATTTAAACCAATCCCCCCTAAACCAAAAACTACCACATTTGCCCCCGGTTCTACTTTAGCTGTATAGATTACCGCACCAATACCTGTTGTCACACCACAGCCAATATAACAAACTTTATCAAAAGGAGCATCTTCCGGAATTTTAGCAACAGCAATTTCTGGTAATACCGTATAATTAGCGAAAGTAGATGTACCCATATAATGATGAATTATGTCGCCGTTAATACTAAATCTGCTAGTACCATCGGGCATTAAACCTCGTCCTTGTGTACCGCGAATTGCTTGACAAAGATTGGTTTTGAAGCTTAAGCAATAATCACATTGCCGACATTCGGGAGTGTATAAAGGAATAACATGATCTCCAGGTTTGAGACTTTTAACATCAGCCCCGACTTCCACAACTATACCAGCGCCTTCATGTCCTAAAATTGCTGGAAATAACCCTTCAGGATCATTACCAGACAGGGTAAAAGCATCAGTATGGCAAACACCACTGGCTTTAATCTCAATTAAGACTTCTCCGGCTTGTGGTGGTGCTAATTGTACGGTTTCAATGGTTAGGGGTTTACCTGCGGTGTATGCTAATGCTGCTTTGATTTCCATTTGATTCTACCTTTAATTGTATCTCACGCTCCAGGCGCAGAGTCCCAGAGAGAGGAGAATTTTTAATTACTTGTCAAATTATTCTCTGTATAGTACATTAGTATCTATCACATGAGAAATCCCCCACCTTTACCAGTGGGGCTTTATTAACTGTTATATTTTGTTAAAATCGCATTCATTGGTTTAGATTGGTGAAAGGTAGTGGTTGTTTTGGCAACTATAATTAATTTTGTCTTAACTGCAACCACTCAATCAACTATCCACTTTGGCGATTAATTCAGTCTGTAATAAACATGATAAAACCTGCCCTTACTAAAATTGGCGCTCAAATGTCCAACTTAACTGGCGTAAGAGCGATTATGAAAGATATTAATGAAACCCTCAGAGCTAGTAAGGGAAAGGAATTATATAATTTGAGCGCTGGTAATCCCTTGATTTTACCAGAGGTGGAACAGTTATGGCGCGATTGTACGGCGGATTTATTAGCTAGTTCTGAATATGGTGAGGTTGTTTGTCGTTATGGTTCAAGTCAAGGTTATTCACCATTAATTGAGGCTATTGTCCAGGATTTTAACCAGCGTTATGGGTTAAGCTTAACTGACCGGAATATTTTAATTACTGCGGGTAGTCAAACTATCTATTTTTATGCGGCTAACGCTTTTGGTGGCTATACTGAAGATGGTAATTTGAAAGAGATTGTCTTGCCGTTAAGTCCAGATTATACTGGTTATGGTGGTGTTTGTTTGTTCCCTGAAGCTTTGGTTGCTTACAAGCCAACTTTAGATATTGACGCGGACTCACACAGATTTAAATATCGTCCTGATTTTAACCAACTTTCGATTACAGAAAGTACGGGTTGTGTGATTTTCTCTCGTCCTTGTAATCCTACGGGTAATGTTTTAACTAATGATGAGGTAAATAAAATCACTGATTTAGCAGCACCCCATCATGTACCTGTATTAATAGATTCCGCTTATGCACCACCTTTCCCGGCGTTGAATTTTACGGAAATGACTCCGGTATTTGGGGAAAATATCCTCCACTGTATGAGTTTATCAAAGGCGGGATTACCTGGGGAACGCATTGGGGTGGCTATTGGTGATGAAAACCTGATTCAAGTTTTGGAATGTTTCCAAACTAATGTGGGAATTCATTCTTCTCGATATGGTCAAGCGATCGCAGCTAGAGCGATAGAATCAGGTATACTAGCAAATATTGCGGAAAATGTGATTCGTCCTTTCTACCAGCAAAAGTTTGATGTCTTGGAAAGTACATTAGAAGCAGCAATGCCTAAAAATATACCTTGGTTTTTACATCGCGGTGAAGGGGCTATTTTTGGCTGGTTGTGGTTAAAAGATTTACCTATGACTGATTGGGAATTTTACCAGGAATTAAAGAAGGTGGGTGTAATTCTTGTTCCTGGTAGTAGTTTCTTCCCTGGTTTGCAGGAGGAATGGGAACATAAACACCAATGTCTGAGAATTAGTTTAACAGGTAGTGATGAGGAAATTACTATTGGTATGCAGCGTTTAGCGAAGGTTGCTGAACGAGTTTATCAAAATGCGGCTGTAAGTGTGTAAGAGATAATGGTGTTGCTGAATGAAGGTATGATTTTTTTCTCACGCAGAGGCGCGGAGGACGCTGAGAGTAAGAGTTTAAGAACTAGAATATTTGATTTTTATACCTCAATTCAGCAATGCCGAGATAATGAACCACGAAGACGCAAAAAATGTTGATTATCTGCAACAATATTGTTAAAATATAACATACCCCCCCCGCTATAGTCGTTAGATTGACATAGCGGAGGTTTGTTGAATTATTACTGTTTAGCTAGTAAAGCTTTCTTATCTTTAATTAGAGCATTAATTTCGGAATTGATTTCTTTCAACTGTGCTTTTTTTGCCTCTATTGATAGTTTGGTGTTTTCAGCAATACCGTTTTTTTGGTCTCTATAAAATGCAATTAGTTCGTCAATTTCTTCAACGCTTTGGGTTGGTGTAGCATAAGCAATATACTGTACAGGAGCAGTATATACTGAAGCAGCAAGAGCGGTAGGTACGTTTAATAGCAAACTACAGAATGCGAATAATAACACGATTGAATGTAAAAATGCGCGTTTGGCGGTAGTGAAAAGTTTTATTTTTTGATGATCATAATTTCCAATTAGCATACTATTATCTTGTCAGTGATATTACTTCAAATCTTCAAATAATTTAACAATTGAGATTTTTTACTCAGTCCCTGTATTTTCTATTATAAGTAGTCTGACAAAATTAAATTCACTGATTGAGAGAGAGAACAGAGAACAAAAAAATTAGTGCCAATTAACTTAATTTACAACCGTGAAGTGGTAAAATGTAAACAAAGTGAGCAATTAACTAATTAATGAACCACGAAGACGCGAAAAAGAAGCAGGGGAGCAAAGAACCGGGAGTAGAGGGAAAAGTCAAAAACTCTTCAGTTCCCAATCTTGATGATTGGTTAGAAATTGGTAAAATTGTCTCACCTCAAGGTTTAATTGGGGAGTTGCGGGTTTATCCTAATACTGACTTTCCTGAACGCTTTGAAGAACCGGGAAAACGCTGGTTGTTACGTCCAGGAGAAACGGAACTGCAACCTGTGGAATTATTACATGGACGATATCTTGACGGCAAGAATCTTTATGTGATTAAATTAAAGGGAGTGAGCGATCGCCATCAAGCTGAAAATATGCGTGATTGTCGGTTCTTTGTGCCTATAAGCGATCGCCCAGAATTAGCAGCAGGTGAATTTCATGTGGTAGACTTGTTAGGGTTGTCAGTTTTTATGCAATCATCTGGGGAATTTGTGGGAACGGTGGTGGATATATTACCTTCAGGTCATGATTTATTGGAAGTTAAATTTGATCCTGCTTTTATCGCTAAAAATGAAGAATTGACCACTGGTAAACCACAAAAAACTGTTTTAATTCCTTTTGTGATGGAAATTGTCCCTGTTGTAGACTTAGAAACCCGTCGAGTGGAAATTACTCCTCCTCCCGGTTTGTTATCTATTAACAGTTAACGGATGCTACCTAACATAATTGACACTTGATTTCTATGGGAATATACAAATTATAACTGTTGTAAAGTTTTTAATGTTTCTTCAACGTGACCTTTAAAATTGAACATGGAATCAAATACATATTGAACAATCCCATTTTTGTCAATTACGTAGGTTACTCGTCCAGGAAGAAAACCAAGAGCAGTAGCGCCATATTGTTTACGGATTTTGTCACCTTGATCACTTAGAAGTGTAAAAGGTAAATTGTATTTATTCGCAAACTTTTGATGAGAGTCCTGAGAATCACCACTCACACCGATAACTTCAGCGCCAGCGGCCTTAAAGACTTGATACTGATCTCGAAAAGCACAAGATTCTACGGTGCATCCTGGTGTATCATCTTTGGGGTAAAAATAGAGGACAACGGATTTTTGACCACGAAAGTCTACCAGACTGACATTTTCGCCATTTTGGGCAGGTAGACTAAAATCAGGTGCGGTATCTCCAACTTTGATAGACATATTAAAATTTCGCTATTTATAATATTATACTGCTGATGTGAGTTAGCTGTTAAAAAGCTTGTAATTCTCTTGATAATTGCCAAAATATCATTTTAGGCAACCCTGGAAGATTAAATCAAATAATAAGATTGTTTAACTTACAAAGAGGTTATGGGTAAAATTTTGAATTGTGATATTAGACACTTAATTTATCTATAAACTACCTAAAAAAGGGGGCTAAATTTCTAAAAATCGGGAATCTAAGATGTGTGAATACATTATAATTGACAACCAGCAACAGACAACCAACAATTGACAATATGGTTTATCCCGTTATTTGGCGCAATAATTCGGTTCTATTGATTGATCAAACACGCTTACCTAGTGAATATACAGTGGTGGAGATTCACCGCAGTGAAGATATGGCACAGGCCATTACAACCATGATTGTTAGAGGTGCGCCAGCAATTGGAGTGGCCGCCGCGTATGGAATGTATTTAGGGGCGAGGGAAATTGAAACAAGTGATAACCAGGAGTTTTTAAGTAAACTGGAAAAGGCCGCCAATTTGTTACGTTCTACCCGTCCTACTGCGGTAAATTTATTTTGGGCGATTGGTAAAATGATGCAAACGGCCTATGAAACCGTGGGAACAGTGGCCGAAATTCAACAAACTCTTTTAGAAACCGCCCAAAAGATACATGAGGAAGATCTGCAAACCTGTCAAGCTATAGGTGATCATGGTTTAGCAGCTTTACCGAAAACCCCAGAAAAACTAATTATTCTTACTCATTGCAATGCTGGGGCTCTAGCAACTGCTGGTTATGGCACAGCTTTAGGTGTAGTGCGTTCTGCTTGGAAAGAAGGACGTTTAGCCAGGGTATTTGCAGATGAAACTCGTCCTCGCTTACAAGGTGCAAAGCTCACCACATGGGAATGTGTACAAGAAGGTATTCCGGTAACAGTGATTACTGATAATATGGCCGCCCATTGTATGAAACAAGGTTTAATTGATGCTGTAGTTGTGGGTGCTGACAGAATTGCGGTTAATGGTGACACTGCTAATAAAATTGGGACATATAGTTTAGCAATTGTGGCCAAAGCTCATAATATTCCTTTTTTTGTGGCTGCACCTTTATCGACGGTAGATTTTCAATTAGTTAATGGTACTCAAATTCCCATTGAGGAACGTCACCCGGCGGAAATTTATCAAATTGGTGAAACTATCCTCACACCTCCAGGAGTGGAATTTTATAACCCTGCTTTTGATGTTACACCTGCGGAGTTAATTACGGCAATTATTACTGAAAATGGCGTTTTTTCTCCTGGTGATTTATTAAGTGCTAGAGGAAAAATGGCTATGGTTTAATATAGTTTGCAAGTCAAGTAATTGCTACTTCCTGCTTATTGACTACAATTTTTTAAGCAGGATCATTTGTCAGATTATGATTAAAAGAAAGAAACTCAAAGTTATCAGGCAAAAATAAATTTTTTATGTCAATTATCATAGCAGAAAATCTGAATAAATCCTATCCAGTAGCCATTAAAAATCCAGGAATAGGAGGAACAATTACGCACTTTTTTCGTCGGACTTATCGCCAGATTAAAGCTGTTCAGGATGTTTCTTTTACTATTGAACCTGGGGAGATTGTCGGTTTTTTAGGTCCCAATGGTGCCGGAAAAACGACAACTTTAAAAATGCTGACAGGATTAATTCATCCTTCTAGTGGTATAGTTAAAGTTGGTGGTTTTGTTCCTTTTCGTCGTCAAGCAGTATTTTTGCAAAAAATCACCTTAGTTATGGGACAAAAACAGCAATTAATGTGGGATTTACCAGCATTAGATTCTTTAAAAATTAACGCCGCAGTTTATAATATTTCTGATAAAGATTTTCAGCGTCGTGTTGGGGAATTAACAGAAATGTTGGCTTTAGAAGGTAAGCTAACTCAACCAGTGCGAAAATTATCATTGGGAGAAAGAATGAAGGCTGAAATATTAGCAGCACTTTTACACCGTCCCCAAGTTTTATTTTTAGACGAACCAACTTTAGGTTTAGATATTAATGCTCAAGTGGGAGTACGTGACTTTTTAAAAGAATATAATCAACTTTATCAAGCTACAATATTATTAACAAGTCATTACATGGCTGATATTACAGCTTTGTGTCAACGGGTTTTATTAATTCACGAAGGAAAATTAATGTATGATGGTATTTTAGATGAATTATTAGAAAGTTTTGCTCCTTATCGAGAAATTTATGTCGAGTTAGCTCAAGCATTACCATTAGAAAAACTTATGTCCTATGGTGATGTTCAAATGGTTGAAGGAAGAACAGTTAGATTTATTGTCCAACAGGAAGAACTAACTCGCACTGTTTCCCAGATTTTAGCTGATTTAGAAGTGGTAGATTTAACAGTTACAGAACCACCTGTAGAAGAGGTAATTGGCCGAGTTTTTGAAAAAGGATTTATTTGATAAAACCCCACCCCCATGTCCCTATAAATAACCATGAAAAAAGCAATTAAAAGAGCCTTAACATTATTGTCCGTTTACTATGCTTATATGCTGGAATATCGCTCAGAATTAATCCTATGGGTTCTAGCAGGTTCTCTACCAATGATTATGATGGGTGTTTGGGTACAAGCAGCCGAAAGTGGTCAATTTGGGGTTAAACCTGTAGATTTTGCTCGATATTTCTTCGCTGTTTTTCTGGCTAGACAAATTAGTACGGTTTGGGTAATTTATGACTTTGAAAAAGAAGTATTAGAAGGTAAACTTTCCACAAAATTATTACAGCCTTTAGATCCAATTTGGCATCATATTAGTAATCATTTAGGTGAAAGAGTCGCTCGAATGCCTTTTGTATTAATTTTATCAATATTCTTTTTTGTTCTCTATCCCCAAGCTTTTTGGGTTCCTAGTATGGCGAATTTATTACTATTTATCTTAGCAGTAATTATGGCTTTTGCTTTAAGATTTATCATACAATATACCATTGCTATGGTTGCATTTTGGACAGAAAGAGCCGCAGCTTTAGAAAATTTATGGATGTTGTTTTTTCTATTTTTATCGGGTTATATAGCACCTTTAGATGTCTTTCCCGAAAATATTAGAAATATAGTTATGTTAACACCTTTTCCCTACATGATTAATTTCCCGGCGAGTATTTTGGTAGGACTACCTGTCGATTTAACCAGAGGATTTTTAGCAATTATCGGTTGGTTTCTCATATTTTTAGGTGCTAATCGTTTTTTATGGCGTATGGGTTTAAAACGATATTCAGGTATGGGGGCTTGACGCGGTCTTGATTTATCAGGATTTTAGCTTTATTAAGTGAGTTATAAATAAACTATAGTCGTTTAAAACCGACTTTGGTTAATGAAAAAGTAATTTTCTTATATTACTAAATTACCGCATTAGAAAGAAATTAATCTAGTTTTACCCCCAGACCACTTTAAAAATGGCCGTGGGTAAGTTGGTTTAGGGATTTGACTTACCATCTACTTACGATTAAACTAAAAATTAACTAATCAATAAAGTCTATAATAAGGCAGTCTAAATTCAAATGTTTGATGGATTTTGGGATAACGTCTTTCGCTACCCTCGATACTTGGTTAGTATCGTCTTGGGTATTTTTCTAAACACCCTTGAACCGCTATTTCCATTGTTAAAGCGTCCTGTGGCACTGATTGCTATTTTAGGTTTGTTTATTGGTGGTCTTTTTTTCGTAACCCTGACCGTGCGGGCTATGCTGGGGTTAAATACAATCTAGTTAAAGCCAGGAAAAAGTCGAGTTTACGGTTGATGATCTTAACCACCGTCTACTCTGATTTGTATTTAGAATCATGTTATTAAACCTCTGTGAGAAGGCGGAATTTATATGGCTACAAATCGCCGCGTTTCCCGCGTTGCTGAATTAATTAAACGGGAAGTTAGCCAAATGCTACTTAACGGTATCAAAGATGACCGTGTAGGTGCGGGAATAATCAGTGTTACTGATGTAGATGTTTCTGGAGATCTACAACACGCTACCATATTTGTCAGTATTTATGGAACGGAGGAAGCCAAGACGGAAACAATGGCTGGTTTAAAATCAGCTACAGGTTATATTCGCAGTGAATTGGGGGCTAGAATTAGATTACGGCGGACCCCAGAAGTGATATTTGTAGAAGACCATTCTATAGAACGCGGTACTAAGGTGCTGAGTTTATTAAACCAACTGGAGCAAAAACGAACATTATCAAGTAGAGATGAGGTAGCAGAAGAAATGGCTGAATGATTGCCACAAAACTGCCAAAAATCTCTAGAAATCTGCAAATTTTTACCTGTTGGTGCAGCTTAGACAGAGATAATCAGCAATGCCATAATTCCCTATGTTTAGAGAATTATAGGTGTTGCCAATTTTGTATCTGAGGATAGAGGTAAAAATCTGTAAATCTATATTAACCTGTATAGTTAACATCACAACCAATATGATATGATTTTAGTATTTATTTTTATCCAAAATATTGAAAATATAAATATCTAGGTTTGATTAGTACGCTTAACTCCTGTTATCTTAAAAATATGAAGTTCAATTACCATAAATGTCATACTTTGTTGACAAACTTAACATTTCTTTAGATAATTTGGAGGTTTATGGGGTCAGAATGATAATAGTTCCGTATAGCAAACTACAAAACTCTGAACGCAGGTTTAATTATTGCCATTTTTGTTCCTAGCGAATAATGGAAACCCTATCTAAATGTAATTTTGATGTAATTTTGATGTAATTTTGTGAGAAAAAAACCATGAGTGTGAATACGGTGCCTTCTATCAATTACAATTACTACTCTCTGAATATCATTCAGGAAGAAGCCCGCCAACTGGTGGAAAAGGGAATGGTTGGTCGTCAACAGCCAATTTATACACTTTGCCAGTTCATTCCCGCTAGAGAGTGGGTTTATGTAGAATGTGAATTAGAAAAGTGTGATTTTTTACTACGCGATCGCATTGGTGATTTAATCGGACGCGAAGAATGGGATAACGACTAATAATTTTATTTTTTTAATAAACTACTGTTATTTTTTACTGTACTTGTTTGTAGTTTTTTCTATAGACAAGTATATTTTTTCTATTTTATTGGATTTGTGACCGAAAAGACGGGACACAAGCCCCGTCCTTCTAGGACGGCTTTATGTTAAAATTTGGTCATAGTCGCCATAGGGCATTGGGAGACTTTAAACGGACATGGAGGGACGATAAGACCACTTGTGGCGTGTTTCATTGAAGTGTCAAGAATCACCGCACCTTCAGGTCGGTGAGTATGTCAATGAGTATTTCTGAAATGGTTTTCTCACGCGGAGGCGCGAAGAGGAAGAAAATATAATTTTATTATTAGTCGGGTTTAACCGACTTTTGCTTTTAGAGAGGGGATTTATTTTAACAATAAATATAGATTATGTAGGGACAGGATTAGCTGTTATCCCTACATAAACAATGTTTAACGCAAAATACAGCTATATATGCTGTAATAGCATTATTTTCGTTTGCTAGTGCTACGTCGAGTTTGGCGGGTTTCGTCTTCGAGTCGACGGCGATCACGCCAATCTGCTAATGTTAGATAAACAACACCACCAGTGACTCCTATTAGCAGCACTACGCCAAATAAGGCCAAAACACCCAAAAATGGACTTTCCACGATTCCTCTATAGTCCGTTGCGTCCCCAAACTACCATAGAAATCGACCAAGTAAACACAACTAACAGTGATACCCAACCCAGTGTCAAAATCATAGTTCTACTTTTCAAATAATTACAAAAGGTCTCTAATATTTATCATACTGGGAAAATGCGGTTGATTCATTAACTATATTGATGGGAGGTTTGGCAAGATTATGGAACTAATGGCAGAAAGGTTAGAATCTCTCAAAGCGGGAGTAATTGGCAGTATATCTTTAGGTTTGGCTTTCTTTGGCACTAGCTTCATTAATGTTTTATGGTTGGATAAGTATTTTCCCTTGGTTATTTATGATGGAGTTGATATAGTAAATTTACAGATGTTATTAAATGGTGTTATAGCAGGTTTTTCTGGTTTTCTCTTTGGTGTCACCTATCGTTATATTATCCGCGTAGATGCTAATCCTCACCTCAAAACTGGTGGAGTTTGGGCTTTTGGTTTGGTGCGGGGTTTAACTCAAATAGAAGTTGGTTGGCATCTAAATAATCCGATTTTACCTTTTTTAATTTTAGCAGGAGAAAGTATATTATGGTTTGCTCTTGCTGCTTTTGCTCTCGATATTGCTATTTTCCGAAAATGGCTGAAACCTTTTTCATGAATTTATTGTCAGTATCAGGCAGGATGAAAATAGGTATTTGATCACCTATTACTAGTCTCAATTTGATTATTAGCAACTTGAACTAATATCTAATTTACAAATTTATCTAAAAATGGTGGGCACTGCCCACCCTACTGAAAACCGATTATATTTAAATGTTGTCCAATTTAAAATTATTGGATTTGAGATTTTATCAAGACTTAGAAATGGTATTAATTGTTTTTTCTAATGATTGCAATGCTGTGATTAATTTGTCTTTTTGGGGTTTAGCAGCTTTCAGTTCTCCAGAAATTTCGTCCATACTTTTTTCTACATTTTCATAGTTATCAGGAGATTTAGTTTTTATACCATCTTCTACTTCTTCCCATACATCCTCAAATTTATCAAATTCTTTTTTAGCTTCCACAAAATTACCAGATTTAACTGCGGTTTCTGTTTTGGAGACTACAGTGAGTAAATCTGTATTACCTGCTGCAGATGTTTTAGTTGGGGCTTTTTCTGTAGAATTGTAAGCCGGTGCTGGGATAGTTTCGGTGGCAGCTTGTTTAGGTTTATTACAAGCTACTAAAGTCAGTAAGCTGATACTTGCAATAATTAACATTCGTTTGAAATTCTTCATTGTCAACTCCTAATGGATATTTTTTTCACGGTTAATGTTTCCCAGGCTAGAACAGCAAAGTAAAGAACTTGAAAAGAACAGGCAATTTATTGGGAAATACTTTGCAATATTCGTCTAATGGCAGTCTAATCAGGGTAAAATCGTTAAATGGGATGATTTTGTAGTTATGGAAGTAATGGATTGTGGTGTTTATGGGACTAGTGCTTTATGTTCCTTTGTTATACCATTTATTCCGGTTCTCTTTTTTGCATTTTGATGATTTATTAGTTAGTCTTATTGCTGGGGTGTTTAGTATTTTGTGGTTGGAAGGATTGAAGGTTTAACTACGTAGAAATTGAATTTAACAATACTAAGGAATAAACATGAAAAAAGCATTTCGTAAATATCATCGTGTTATTGGTATTATTGTTTGTTTACCGCTGTTGTTAACTGTGTTAACGGGAATGTTAGTAACTGTTGTTAAGGAATGGCCGATTAATACTGGAATTTCATCTAACTTAATGTTGAAAATTCATACTGGGGAAATTTTGCATTTAGAAGCAATTTATCCAATTTTAAATGGCTTGGGATTGATTGGTCTGTTGGTAACGGGTATGAGTATGTCTGGTTTGTTTAATCAAAGAACTAATACAATTAAACGCAGATAAACGCGGATAAACGCAGATGAGTTAATGGATTTATTTGACTTCTGTGACTCGCCAGCTTAGTTTTAGGTTAACCCAAAAGTTCCAAATTGTGGCTACTGCGATCGCTATTAATTTGGCCATATATTGGTTCATACCCAAGCTATTGAATAGAAAATTGACTACTAGGGTTTGGATGATTATCCCAGCTAAACAGACTATATTGAACTTTAAGAATCTTTTGAAACGCTGTCGCTTTCCTGTCTGTTTTCGGGAAATATCCCCAAATGTCCACAAATCATTCCAAAGAAAATTATTGAGAATTGCTATTTCGGCGGATAAAATTGTACTGCGAGTTAACCCCAAATTAATCACGGTACGCATGAGGTGAAATATGGTTAAATCTACAAATACACCACTAAATCCTACCGCACCAAAACGGAGAAATCGCTCAATGGGAAAGTTGATTTTTTGACGAATTTTTCCTAGTCTCCCAGTAGATACCCGTAATCTAATTAAATGTTGAATATAGTCTAGATATTGTTTCCACGTTACCTTGCTTTCTCCTTCTGTGCGTTCTCGGAAGACATAACCAGCTTCAGCAATTTCTCCCACCTGTCCCCGGCCAATAACTTCTAAAAGAATTTTATACCCTATGGGATTAAGTGTAGTATTAGCGATCGCCTTTCGTCGTACCATAAAATAACCACTCATTGGGTCACTAACTCTACCCAATACCCCTGGTAAAATCACTAATCCTAACACCTGGGCTCCACGTGATAAAAAGCGTCTGACTATACTCCAGCTACTTACACCACCACCGTCGACATGACGACTAGCTACTGCTAAATCTGCTCCTTGCTCAATTTTCTGCAATAATTGTGTGAGCACTTCTGGAGGATGTTGCAGATCTCCGTCAATTACACCTAATATACTGCCTCTGGCGGCTTGCCAGCCACGAATTACCGCCGAAGATAGTCCCCGTTCTTCTTGACGACGCATGACCCGTAATTGGGGATAATCTGGAATGAGATTTTCCGCTACTTCCCATGTTCGGTCTGGGCTATCATCATCCACTATAATCAGTTCATAATTACCAGAAATAGCCTTATCCAATAACCCACTCAAGATATTAACTACATTTTGGATATTTTCACGTTCTTTATAGGTAGGGATAACTAAAGATAGGAGAATGGGATTGTTTTCAGTTATTTCCTGGGGTGTAAATTCGGAAATTCTCAACACACCTGTAGGAACTGTTAATAAGGAATTAGATGAGCTTGTCTTCATAAGGTACGTGGTAAATCTTAAATTGCCAAATTGTCTGTATAAAGGTTAGTTTTCCATAGAGTATCATACACTTAGTATGATCCAAACAATTATTCAATATTTCCTTTGCTCAAAGGTGTCTCTCAAGCTCGTTGCTCTACTACTCCACTACCAAGCTAGTGGTTGTTTGACCCCTCCCCCCGTCTTCCTAAAAGAGCCGCACCCAAATAATATTTAAAGGTTGCAAATTTCAATTTATTATGAAACTTAAATAAGTCTTTTATATTTGATTGATCACCAATGACTAATATAACTGTTGATTCTATCCTTGAGTCTGCTTTAACAGATACTAATATATCCCCGAATGATGCGATATTTTTATTAAAACAGACCAATCCAGACGCAGTTACACAAATTCAAGCTACAGCGGATAAATTAAGGCAAAAACAAGTCGGAAATACAGTTACTTACGTTATTAACCGCAATATTAATTTTACTAACATTTGTGAACAACATTGTAGTTTTTGTGCTTTTCGGCGCGATGATGGTGATCAGGATGCTTACTGGTTAAACTGGGGGCAGATTTTGGAAAAAGCTACGGATGCGGTGCGTCGAGGAGCAACGGAAATATGTATGCAAGGGGGATTACACCCACAAGCGCAAATCAACGGTAAGTCCTTACCCTATTATCTCAAACTGGTAGAAACCATCAAAAGCGAATTTCCTCACCTACATTTACACGCTTTTTCACCCCAGGAAATCCAATTTATCGCCAGATTAGACGGAATTTCCTATACTGATGTAATTATAGCTTTGCGAGATGCTGGTGTCGGTTCTATGCCCGGAACAGCCGCAGAAGTGTTAGATGATGATGTGAGACGGGTATTATGTCCAGAAAAAATTGATACTGCAACTTGGTTAGAAATTGTCAGTACAGCCCATCAATTAGGTGTACCAACTACTAGTACAATGTTATCTGGACATATTGAAACTCAAGAACAACAAATTGGACATTTAGAAAAATTGCGATCGCTCCAACAAAAGGCAATAGAAACAGGATATCCTGCTAGAATTACCGAATTTATTGTTTTACCATTTGTGGGACAAGAAGCCCCCAAATCCTTACGGAGACGGGTAGGAAGAAATCAACCGATTTTAGCTGATTCTCTATTATTAACCGCTGTGGCGAGAATTTACCTCGGAAATTACATACCCAATCATCAACCAAGTTGGGTAAAATTAGGGCTGGCTGGTGCTACAACGGCCTTAAATTGGGGTTGTAATGATCTTGGTGGCACATTAATGGAAGAACATATTACCACCATGGCCGGGGCTATTGGTGGTACTTGCATGGAAGTGGAAACTTTACAAAATGCAATAACTTCTTTGAAAAGACCTTACCAACAACGGGATACTTTATATAGTCTAATTGGTAATGGGTAAGGGTTTTCTGGAATTTTTAATTTTGCATTGATTTGTCCCATATCCTCCATATACCAATCCAAGATAGGATGGATTTTGATTTACTTGTTTTTTTGCTTAATGTTTATGAAAAGCTATTGGTCGCGTCTGCTTTCTCTGGTTTTAATTTTAGTTATCGGTTTAGTTGGCTGTGGTGGGAGTCCAGATAGTTTAAGTGGTGATTATCGTCAAGATACTTTAGCCGTAGTCAATACTTTGAGACAAGCCCTAGAAGTATCTCAGGATTCTCCTGATAAAGCCGCTCTACAAGCAGAAGCCCGTGAGAAAATTAATGATTTCTCGGCTCGCTATCAACGGAATAGTTCTGTAGCAAATCTTAGCTCTTTTACAACTATGCGAACAGCCCTAAATTCTCTCGCAGGACACTACAGTTCTTATCCTAATCGTCCCGTTCCTGAAAAGCTGAAAAAACGTCTAGATACAGAATTTAAACAAGTAGAACTATCTTTAAGACGTGGTGCTTAATTTATTCTTCAAGGATTATTTTTTGATAATTAATTGATAATTAACATTAAATATAAACTTCCTTGAAATCAGGAATTAAGACCGTTAAAATGGGAATTAGGGGATCTCACACACCCAAAGATCCCCAAATTTAGTTATTATAAAAGTCGGGAAGATTAATCCCTTCAAACTAACTATGAATCAAGTAAAACTTAAGCTGACTGTTGAAGAATTTCTCGCACTTCCTGAAAATGATACTACCTATGAGTTTGTTGACGGTGAAGCTGTACCTAAATATAAAAATGAGCAAATGTCTCCTAAATTCTTTCATGGCTCAACCACAGGAGCGTTATTTATATTATTATCTACATGGGCGCAATATCAAGGTCGTGTTGTTGTAGAATGGGGGGTAAAATTAACCAGAAATCAAGAAATTTGGATACCCATACCTGATTTAATTTATATTTCCTATCACCGTCTTTCTGCTGACTGGCTTGAAGATGAAGTTTGTCCTGTTATACCAGAATTAGTTATCGAAATTATTTCTCCTGGTCAAACTTTCGGAGATATGATTGATAAAGCTACTTATTATCTACAAGCTGGTATTTTATTGGTTTGGATAGTAGATACAATATCTCAAACTATCACTGTTTTTACATTATCTTCTCTTCCTGTAACTTTTCGAGAACATCAAATTATCAGTCATGAAATATTACCAGGATTAGAAATTACTCCTCATGCTATCTTTCAACGGGCTGGTTTAATTCGTTAGTTCCAAGATACAGCAGGAGTCAGGAATCATGAGTAAAACTGGCTTGCTATCTGGCTTTGAATTTACATCCTGTACCCTATAGCTAAAGCCAAATAACTAATTATTTTTACTGCTTTTACCCTTTTTCCGTTGTTCATGTACCCCCAGAATCTAAAATTTCAGTTTTCTTTCTAAATAAAGCCCTATATACTGGTTCACCTTTATTGTAGGTGGCTATTTCCCGTTCTGTGGGAACTGGAAGGGGATTTTCGGTCAACCATGTTGTTGTTCCTAGCTTTTCAAATGCGGGATGTTCATAAAAGCGATCGCACATTTCCACTACTACAAATTGTATATCAGATTGGAGAAAAACAACACCACCCACAGCTAAATAATTAGCTAATTCTGTAACTAATTCCGGTTGGACTACCCGACGTTTAGCGTGACGATTTTTAAACCAAGGATCAGGAAATTGAATTGTCACTTTTTGTAATCTTCCTGATGGTAAATTGGATAACAAAGAAACTAGGGAATTATTCACATTTGCAAACATATAATGTAAATTTTTTAAACCCATTTCCTCGCGGATTCTATTGGCTTCTACTACTAACGGTTCTCGAATTTCTAAGCCTAAAAAATTCCAATTTGGTTCTATTTGCGCCATTTTCAAAACAAATCTACCCTTAGCACAACCAATATCTAAATGTAGTGGTAGGTTTGGTTGTGTATAAATACTTTCCCAGTCTGGAGAAGCGGTTGGGGTTTGAAATTTACTCGCAAGGGGGTTAACGTGCTGACGAACTCGAACAGGTGACAAAATTTACTCTCCTAAAAAAATAAAATCTTTAATAAATGTATACAAATATTATTAAGTCTAAATATTCCCACACTAGTATACACAGTCAGGGTTATACTTTGAGAATAATAATTTTTTCCAACTAGATTTTTAACATTTTCTTAACCCAATGAAACTCAATTTTCGGTTTGCTATAGTTAGTGACTTACACATTGCACTTCCTGAAACAATCTGGGATCATCCTAGTCGCTTCCATTTGGTGGAAGTGAGTATTCCGGCTTTTGATAGTGTATTAGCACATTTAACCCAATTAGATCTAGATTTTCTGTTGATCCCTGGAGACTTAACCCAACATGGTGAACCGATAAATCACCGTTGGTTACAAAACCGATTGTCTCAGTTACCTTTTCCATCTTATGTGATTCCTGGTAATCATGATATCCCTGTGTTAATAGCTAATGAACAATCTATTGGCTTTGCAGATTTTCCCTATTTTTACCAGCAGTTTGGTTATGAAAATCCTCAACAACATTATTATAATCTTCAGATATTTCCAGGGGTAAGGTTAATCGGTCTTAATTCTAACTCTTATGATCATCAAGGGCAGCAAATAGGACAGTTAGATAGTCAACAATTTCAGTGGCTAGAAGGGGAGTTAGCCGCAATTAAGGATGAATTAGTTTTAGTAATGATCCATCACAATGTAGTTGAACATTTACCGAATCAATCATGTCATCCGATGGCCAATCGTTATATGCTGAAAAATGCTCCAGAACTCCGGCAATTATTACAACGCTATGGAGTTAAATTAGTATTTACGGGACATTTGCACGTTCAAGATGTGGCCTACGCAGAAGGTATATATGATATTACTACTGGTTCTTTAGTTAGTTATCCTCATCCTTATCGAGTATTGGAATTTAACCGCGATAAATTGGGTAGTGAATCGTTGAAAGTGGTTTCTCACCGTGTAGAATCACTTCCAGATTTCCCCGATTTACAAACATTATCACGGCAATGGATGGGCGATCGCTCTTATCCTTTTGTGTTGAAGTTATTAACTTTACCACCTTTAAGTTTACCACTAGCACAGGCAGAAACACTAGCGCCGGGTTTACGGGACTTTTGGGCAACTATTGCCGATGGTGATGCAATGTTAGAATATCCTCATTTTCCCATTCATGTGCGTCGTTACATTGAAAAATATAGCGCGGTTAATGATGGGAATAAGTCTTTGATTGATAATCATAGTACGCTTTTAATTGGAAAATAGACAAGGGTAAATAAAAAAGATATTTTTCCATTCCCTATTCCCTGGAACGACAAATAACAAATACAGAAGTATAACCATGTAGAAAAGTTCTACCGCTAACAGGACCTATTTCACCGTCGCAGAAAAAGCCACTTATGGGCAGATTATGGAGATAACGGCTGAATAGTTGAGAATCGACATTAGGTCGGCCATAAAGTCCTTTTCCTCGTCCTAAACAGGTAAATATCAAAGATCCCACAGGAGAGCAAGTTCCGGTATTTTGACTTTGATATTTTTGGAGTAAAATTTCTAGATCTTGGGCGGAAGCTGAGGCATCTCTGAGATGAAATTGTAACCTTTGACCGACACGAATGCGATCGCCAATTGCAATCACCCCAGCATTAGGTTCTACTCCTAAAATATTACGAATTAGAAAATCTCCTGAATGTAAATTCAGCCGAAATTCATCCATTGCTAAACCCACAAACAAAGAATCTTGGGCTAAATTTCGATCATATTCACTCAAACTACCAATTAAATCCCGCAATACCATTAAGGGTTTTTTCTCATCCAACTCGATAATAATATTCCGTTCAGCCTTAGTGATTTGCAATGGTTCACCAATAGGACGACATCCCTGGGCAACAATAGTATCTAAGACAATATTGCCAGTTAAAGTTATTCCTATGATACCTTCCCTTAATAACTGATCATTACAAAATAAACCAATGCGGCCATTCATAAAGCCGCTGCTGGCCTGTCCTCCCACGACTACCGAACCAGGATAGGCAAAATCTAAACCTGCTAACAAATCATTAATTTCTGAACCAAAAGGACTAGACAAGAGAATAAATTGGGGTGCTGGTGACGCTGGTACACCCATTAAGTCAATCCAAGCCTTGGGGGAACTATCGGAATCTGGCAAGTCTTCGACTAGAATGTGAAAAGGCCGGATTTCCACGCCGGGAAGATGGGCTAAGGTCAGACTGAGTGCTGATTCTGCTTCTATTTCTTCAGTTTCTTCTGCTTTTTTTCTGCCAATGATACCTCCAGCACTACAACCAATTAATACAGGTACAGAAAGTTTTTCCGCCAATAAGGGTAAAAGTCGGGGATACTCACTCATGAAGGCAGAAGAAATGAATACGAATCCTAAATCCGCAGGTGCGGTTAAAGATGCTGTTGCTTGTTCTACGACATCATTAATTGCTGCTTCTAAGGAAGCACGAGTTGATAGGGCGTTTGTCCACTGCATTTGGTCTGACATGAGTTTTTGTGTGTTTCTGTTTTAGGGTCAATGGATAATTTTAACTAAGTTTGTCCTATGGTTGCAGGAAATTGATAATTTGTACAATACAATACGTTTGGTACAAGAGCCAAAAATTAGGTTAAGGAATGTTCACAATTTGTGGTAAAGCTATAAACCAAGAATGGTTAATATTTATGATTTAAGATCAAAAATTGCGGACATAAACACCTATTCAAATACAGGAGGACTTAATTCAGAAATAGCAATTTCCCAACCAGGAAATAATTCAGTTAGTGTTAATTGATCATCTTCTGTTAATAATGTAATTTTACCATCAGGATGATAAAGATTAACAATTAATTCATCAGAATTGATGAGAATTGCTACTTTTGCACCTAATTCTAAAAACAATTTAAGTTGATCTTCTAATTTAGAAACTCTATCAGTTTTTGATTTAATTTCTACTACTAAATCAGGAACTAAATTCCCAAAATCTCTCACAGTTCGTTTTAATATTTGGGCAAAAATAAAGGAAACATGGGAGCGCGTAAATCAGTATTTGACATCATAAACCCACCCCTGGAGTCAAATATTCACCCTAATTTAAGAGGTTTTATCTAATTACCTATGTAAGCTCTAAAACTAGTCTAGAAATGATAAAACTCTTGTGGTGCGGGCACTTATACATAAATTTTACCTCACTCAAGCGGAATGTGCTATATGATCATTACCAAGTTGGATCACTAAAAAGATGAATCGTTAATTTCTCCTTTCCCGGTGGAACTACGGTAATACAAGCCCGGACAATTTCCCCATTATCTAATTCTACAGTACAAGCGTGACAACTCCCCATAAGACAACCCGTAGAAATTGATACTCCAGCCCGTTCTGCTACATCTAATAAGGATTCTCCCACTTGAGCATTTACAGTAACATCATCTGGTAAAAAATTAATTTGCATAGTCATAGGTAAATTTTTATTCGCTAAAAAATGGGTAAATAAATAGTAATTCTCTCAATCATTTTCACACAAATTTTTATGAATTTTATCGCCATAACCATTATTTCTAGTCATAGTTTGATTATATAGTAGATAGTCTTTTAATATCTCACAATTACTTCTAAGTAATCTTTCTAAAGTAATATCTGATAACCTACGTAAAATTATATTACCTTTACCACTACCAGCAGCCAATATTTTACCATCTGGACTAAAACTAACACTGGTTAATTCTTCTTCATCACCTTTTAAAGCCATGAGTAAAACACCTTCTTGATTCCACAACCTAAGCTGATTATCACTGCTAACCGCCAAAGTTTTACCATCTGGACTAAAATTAATACTAATAAAACCATCACCATATCCCATCAGTGTTTGCTTTAATTCACCAGTCGTGCTCCAAATTTTGACGGTACTATCCAGACTAGCTGAGGCTAAAACATCACCATTAGGCGACCATGCGACACCATTTACTCTGCGAGTATGACCAGTTAGATCTTTGATTATTTGACCATCAATTGTCCATAATTTCACTAGTTTATCATCACTAGCAGAAGCTAATAATTTACCATTCGGACTAAAACTAACCCAATTAACAGCATCAGTATGACCATTTAAAGTTTTTAGTAATTTACCATTTCGATTCCACAATTTTATTGTTTTATCCTTACTAGCAGAAGCGAGAATATTACCATCAGGCGACCAAGCTACAGCTAAAACCGTATCATGATGACCATATAATGTTTGTAGTAACCTACCTTCTTGACTCCACAATTTGACTGTTTTATCCTCACTAGCAGAGGCTAAAATGCTTCCATTTTTACGAAATCCTAAAGGAATAGGCGACCATGCTACACCCCAAACTTGATTATCATGACCGGTGAGTGTTTTTAGTAATTTACCTTCTCGATTCCAAATTTTTATTTTCTGATCTCGACTAGCACCAGCAATAGTATTATTATCAGGACTAAAACTAATACTTGTTACCCAATCATGATTAACTTGGGGATCACGCAAAATTAGATTATCCCAACGCCACAAAATAATAGTTTTATCTCTACCAGCAGAGGCTAAAGTTAGTCCGTCAGGACTAAAATTAACGCTATATACCCAACTATTATGTCCTCGTAAAGTTCCTAGTAAATTACCATCAAGACCCCAAAGTTTAACTGTTTCGTCCATACTAGCAGAGGCTAAAGTATTACCATCATGACTAAAATTGATACTAATAACACCGTTACTATGTCCAGAGAGAGTTTTCAGTAATCGACCTTCCTGATTCCATAATTTAATTTGTTTATCTAAACTTGCAGAAGCAATAATTCTCTTATTAGGAGACCAAGCTATAGCGACTACAGCATCTTTATGAGCTAATAAAGTTTTTAATAATTCACCTTTCCGACTCCATAATTTGATTGTTTTATCAGCACCACTAGAAGCCAAAATTTCACCATCACTAGACCAAGCTACAGCTAAAACAGCACCTTTATGACCTAGCAAAGTTTTTAGTAATTTACCTTTTTTACTCCACAATTTTATGGTCTGGTCTGTGCTTGCAGATGCGATAATTTGACTATCAGGACGAAAACTAACGCTATTTACTGAATCTTTATGACCTAATAAAGTTTTTAGTAGTTTACCTTTTTTACTCCACAATTTAATTGTTGTATCTTGACTAGCAGAAACTAACATTTTATTATCAGGGCTAAAATTCACACTATTGACTATATCTTCGTGGCCTGATAAAGTTTTGACTAAACGACCATTAGGACTCCAAATATTAATTGTTGTATCTGCACTAGCCGAAGCTATTAAAGATTTATCAGGACTGAATATCACCATTCTCACTCCCGATAAATGACCTTCTAAACGGTTACGTTCTTTGACTCCATAAACCGCTTGATACAGTGCACTTAGTACCTTTTCTTTGGTGGAAGTATTTATCCATAGAGTTTTTTCTAAATTTTTCCCTGCTTTTAAACTTTCTTTGAGAGCATCAAGACCTTTTTGAGAAGCAAATAAAGCCTCACTAGATGCACTAAGGGTTTGCATTTCACTATCTTTGGCTGTAATCACCGAAATAGTTAAACCAAACATAGCAATAATAGAAGCGGTTAAAGCTATTTTCAGTGCAATATTTAATCTAATTGCACTCAAGCGTTGTTTTTCTTGACTATCGGCTAATTTTGTAATTAGCTCTTTTTCTTTTAGTTCTGTTTTTAGGTGTTCAATTTCTATTTGACTTTCTTCTTCTCGTTTGCGTAATTCTCTCAATTCTGTTAGTAAGTTATCTCCTTCTTGGTTATAAGTCTGTCCTAAAGTTACGCTGTATTGCGTTTTCTTTAATTCACTTTTAAGACGTTCGATTTCTTCAAAACTATTTCTAACTTTATCCCGTAATCTATTAATTTGTGTTTTGAGTCCAGATTCCTGTTGTTGCAGATAACGAATTAAGTTTACTAAATAATCATGAATTAATTGATAGCGTTCAGGAATATTAGGAAAGAGAACAACCAACCCTGAGCGCACTAAAATATCTAAGATTAACTCTAATTTTTTAGCATCTTCTACTTCTGAGAGTTCTGATTTTAATTCTGCACGAGTTTTAAAAGGTCTTTTATTATGATCATCAGTTAATAGATATAAAACTAGCAGAGCAGCACGTTCATTTTCTTTTCCACATTCTTTAATTAATTCTTTGATATATCCTATAATTAACTGATTTGGGCGATAGGGTTGATATTGTGCAAGAGTAGTAATATATTTATCTTGTAATTGTGTACCTACCAATTGTAATTCTATGGGACGAACTTCGCCAAGTTCTGAGGACAAATCAGCAACTAGAGCATCAATTAAATCCGGTTCTAATTTAAATTTTAATTCTTGATGTGAACGTTCAGTTAATTTTTGAATAATTTTTCTCGCATTTTCAGGAGAAAAGTTATTAATTTGATAACGAATATTTTTGTCAAGGATATTATTATTAATAGCTTCAACTGATGAAAGATATTGAAATTCTAGGAGGCGATGTAAATAATCTTCACGCAATGTCAAGATAACTTTTACAAAAGATATACCCAAACAATCACTAATAAATTGATCAAATTCTTGTTTTTTATGAATATCTGTATAACCAAAGAAAAATTCTTCAAATTGGTCAAAAATCAAGACTGTAATTAAATGATTATCTGCATTTTTCCGTAGTTGTTGCAAAATCAAATTAATAGTTGTGGGTGGAGAAGAACTTACTAAAGATTCTGTTTCTATAGCTGATATTTTTTGCAATTCTAACATGGCTCTGGTTAAGGATTTTCCTAATTCTCCTAACCAATCTGTATACACTTGTAACACCACCGGGATAGCAATTTGATCGCCTATAGCGCGGTTTTGCAGCGCGGGAACTAAACCAGCCGTAACAATAGAACTTTTACCTACACCTGATTGTCCATGAATAACGATCAATTTTTGGTCAGCACGACTAATTCTACCAATTAAATTATTAACATCATATTCTCGGCCAGAACCAGTAATTTCTAAAGCTATACTACTATTTCCAAATGTAGACATTAAAGCCGGATTAGTGACTTGTCTTTGAGGTTGTAAAGGTCCAGCACCAATAAATGGCACAAACCCATATTGTTGTTCTACAGAATGAAGTTTTTGTTTAATAATGTAGGCTTGAAGATATTGACCTGCTTGAAAGTATAATGATCTGAGAATATGTAATAAGCGAATATAACGATGGGCATCATATTGATGTTCACTATTTTCTAAAGCTAATGATAGTTGTTCAGCCGCCTTATCTATATGTTCTTTTGCTATTGTTATTCGTGTGATATTCTTGAGGGCTTTAACTAGAGTTAATAACCAAATTTGTTCTAATAGTAAAGGAAATAAACAATGATCTGATTCATATTGATTTTTGGCTTGTTCTAATTGGAGTAATGATATATGAGCTAAAATACTAGCTTCCATCCAGTTTGAATTATGTACAGCTATCTGTGCTAAGAAACCATAATCACAAGCTAATTGAATTTTATTACCATAAATTTGATGTAATTCTAGAGATTTTTGAGCGACAACCTGCAATTCAGACCATGATTTTAAAGTATATAAAACCTCTGATAATTGCCCAATATATTCAGAAACTAATTCTAAATATCCAATGATTTCTAATATTTCTAAACATTCTTGAAAATATATTTTTGCTGATTGCCAATATCCCTCACTCGTTCTTTTGTCTTGTTCAGCAAGACGACAAAAACATAGTCCAATATGCAGTAATAAAATTGCCTTTTTAAAACGATAAAGATGATCAAGGGAAGAATCATATCCTTTTCTGAGAATTGGATCTTCTATCTCGTTTAATCTTTCTTGTAAATGCCAAAATTGCAAACTTTGCTGAAAATTAGTTAAAGCAGAACTAATGCGATTATTAATATAATTATCTATACCAAAGATAAACTCTAAACTGATATTTAATTCAGCTTCTATTGTCATACCATGGTCTTGCAATTCTTTAATTGCATAATTGAGTTGGTTACTACTAACCCATATTTTTTCCAGGGTAAAATAATTACCTTGAGGATGATTATTTTGTAAAAATCTAGTAAATAAATCCTCTGTTTCCTGTTGCAGAAATTCTAGTAACCCCAGAGAAGTCATTTCAAATCTAATTGGTGTAGCAGCCCAACTAGCAAAGTCTGGAGCTAACCGCAGAATTTTTTGTAAGACTTCATCATTTACCCATAAAATCATGGGAATTTGATAACATTTACGAAATTCATCCCGGACTTGATTAATGGCACGGAGGAGGTCATCTATTTCATAGACTGACTCAAACCCCATAATCATTAATCCTGCAGGTTCATTAATAGTAAGTTGTGATTGAATTATGTTATATAAACTGGTGGTATTTTTGGCTAGGGTAATATTTTGAATCCTCTGATTACCCCAACCTTTAACTGCTAGTTGCTCTAAGATCAACTCTCGCAAAAATTCGTAGTTACAGCACAGAAAGATGACTGAAAACTGATTTTTAGAAAAGGTAATTGCTCTTTCTAAACTACGTAAAGACTGTTCGTTAGCAGTAATTATATTCTCTGCTTGCTGTCTTTTAACCATAATTGAAATTTTTCAGTTTCTGCTAAAACCGGATTAAGTGCAAACCAAACACCTTGGTGATCACGATATTCAAATACGAATAAACTCCTTAATAAAATATCATACTCTACATTGCCTCTGACTCGTTGATCTTGAATCACCTGAAAGATTAATTCACTTTCATCCATATCAATAGCATTAGATCGGTAATCTCTTTGTCTTTGAATCACCAATTCAACACACTTACGATCAAAAGGTGGATCTTGTTCTCTTAAACAATCAAATAATAGTCCTAATAAGTCGCGGACATGACCACCACTAATCAGACACAAACGATCTAGAGTGTTCACATGATCAAACAATTGAGTAACTAAATTTAAACGATCTGTTGGTAAAATTTCAGGAAAGGCTCTTGCTAATACCATTTGTTTCATTAGCCCTAGCCCTTCAGGATTAATTTCTCCAGAGCGCTTTCGTACGGGAATCATTGGTAATACTTTCGGCGCGACTCCACCCCCTAAACGATGTTGTAGTTCGGCACTATCGTTAGAAAATGTCAATGCTAGGGGAATTGTGTAAACTATATGGCAATTTAGCTTGCGTAATTGTTCCCCCCGATCAATAAATAAGTATTCTGGTAACGAGCGCCCAGAAGGTAAGGGACGTATCGCCACCCTATCCAGGTTATCAACGATAACCACTAATCCTTTTTTACCCCGAGCTTTAAATTCTGCATTGGCATGGTCTAATAGTTCCTTGTTGATTGATTGTAATATATTTTCTGTCCGTGGTTCTAAATAGTCTCTTAACCTTCTTCGCAAATGTGGGCTTTCTTTGGTTTTTGCAGTGATTTTAGCAATACCTACGGACAATTCCGCTTCTAAACCCAATTCTAGGGGCGTTTGTAAAAATTCTAGCACCTCCCTAAATAATTTGGTGAAGTAACTAGGTTGAACACTTAGTTTCATCGCTTCCAAGTTTTCACTGACTAAACCAGCGATTGCTAACAAGATATCTGTAACATCTATATCTACCATTTCTAAGACGTGGGTAGATTCAAAATAGATAACATGAAAATCTTGCGCTTCTAACTCGGCTTTGAGTCGTAACAATTCCGTAGATTTTCCACAACCTAAATGTCCCGTAAATAATTGACAAGTTGGTATATTTGGCGAAATTTTAGTAATAGTCCGTAGCAAAGCCTCAATAATTTTACCACCACGAACTAAGGTAAAATCAGTATAATACATCCGGTCGTCTACATTCTCAATCATCAACGGACGGGAAGGATTACAGGCTTGATAAAATCTTTCTAAATTAAAGATCATAAAAAATCAATTCACACTGTTATGGTAATCACATAATCTGTCACAATCCCTTTTACAGTCGAAAATGAGACTTATCCGCAAAAATTAGTACCAGAATCGGAAATTGTGGACTGATACTGATTCCCCCGTGCGTCCTGTGCCATCCGTAGTGGTAAATATCACCAAACACAATGGGTCATAAAGGTGAGGTCTGAATAACTAATGAAGTATTGCTAGATTTCAGGACATTTTGTATAATTTTATTTAATCTTGGAAATCACGAGGGAATTTTATGGCTGAGAAAAAATCGCAGTGGTTTGAAATTGCTTTACAAACGAAAGGTTCAGTAATTTCTGCTATTTACAAACGGGTGCTTTTGTCTGGTATTTTTGGGGTATTAGTTTCTATACTTTATCATTTTAAAATCCCTGTTTCTCAACCTATTTTAAGTACAGTAATTCCCAGTATTGTTTTAGGTTTATTATTAGTATTTCGTACCAATACAGCTTATGATCGGTTTTGGGAAGGTAGAAAATCCTGGGGTGCAATAGTTAATACTACCCGTAATTTAGCTCGACAAATTTGGATATCTGTTGATGAAAAAGAATTAAAAGATAAAGATCATAAAATTGCTGCATTAAACTTACTTGTGGCCTTTGGAGTAGCGACAAAACTACATTTACGAGGTGAACCTGTTAATAGTGATTTAGAAGCACTAATTCCAGCAAATAAATTTACCAAGTTAAAGATGATGAATAATCCTCCCTTGGATATATCTATCTGGATTGGAGATTATTTACAAGAACAGTATCAGCGCCATTGCATCAATAATTATCAATGTGCAAATATGCAAGAATTATTGAATATATTAGTAGATAATTTAGGAACTTGTGAAAGAATTTTAAAAACCCCCATGCCTCTAGCTTATGCTATTCACCTCAAACAATTATTGTTACTATATTGCTTTCTCTTGCCATTTCAAATAGTAGATGATCTTCATTGGTGGACTGGATTAATTTCTGCTTTAGTTAGCTTTACTTTGCTAGGGATTGAAGCCATTGGTTTAGAAATTGAAAACCCCTTTGGTTATGATGCAAACGACTTACCTTTAGACACGATTTGCAAAGTGATGAAACGGAATATTGATGATTTAATCAGCATTACTCCTACTGTGCATAAATCATGAATTTTTAACCGGAAATTTTTAATAGCAATGGCAACAAAAAACTTCTCTTAGTTATCGGAAATAGCAGTGATAAATGGTGAAACTGCTTCAACAAATGCTTGAGTATATTCATAGGGCATGACATTTTTGCCAATGATTTTGACTCCCTGACCTTGAGGTAAGCAATTTAGATAATATGCTAATCGTTCATCAATTTTTTCTTGTTTACTTTCTTTACTAATACCACGAGCTTGTTCTCCCACAATTAATAATGTTTGGTGAGGAATTGAGGCAATATCACCGCTGTAATCTCTTTGCCAAAATCTCGCTAAAAAGGCGAATACCGCATAACGTCCATTCATATTTTTAGCGTTTGCCATAAGAGTATTTAACCATTCATCATCAACATTTTCCTGAACAGCAAACAATTTTTCAGATGAGAAAGAATACAAAAATTTGCGGGTACGGGCATAGCGAAAAAATGCATTACCTATGGGAGATATAAAAATACTCCAAAGTAGGTTTTGTTGCCATTTAGGGACATTTTTAGTAATTACAGGCCAAGATGTAGGATCAGAAAATACTAACCCGGAAATTAAGTCTGGTTCGAGTTTTACTAATTCAATCGCAACTGGCAACAAAGCTCCTTGTACTACTATAATAACCGGTTGTTTAACGACGTTTTTCAAAAACCATTGTAACTGTTTTGCCCAGTTAATTGGTGTATGGGCTAAAACTGGCATATCACTTTCACCACATCCCAATAAGTCGGGGTTATAAATAGGATTTTGGTGTTTTTTATCATACCATTCTCTGCAAAATCTTTGCCAAAATTGCCGTGATAATCCTACTCCTATGGGATGAATTAACAGTAGGGGAATACCAGTTGCTGGAGAATTAACAGGTTGATGAATTTCATAGGCACAACTGTAGTTTTGCCAGGTATAATACTGGGTTGGAGATGCTGTGAAATGATGAGAATTTTGCATAGTGACTAAAAAATTATTTGTGGATGAATGAATTGATATCCAGCATCTTTAAGCTTTTGATTGGATACCCAGGCATTATATGGGCGTATACTTTTACTATCTGCATCCCAAATAACATTAGGTAAATTATTTTTTGTCATCACATTATCAATTAATTCTTTATTTGTCAAATGACTATCATTTACAAGATTATAAATACCTTCTAAGCGATGCTTACGGGCAAATTCTATTGCCCCAACAATATCATCAAGGTGAATCCAATTGGTAATATCTTCTCCATTGCCGGGACGGGTTGTTCCTGCGATTCTACCAAATATTTTTTCCAGATCTCTACCCGCTCCATAAATACCCCCTAAACGTAAAATACAAATGCGAGTATTCTCGTTATTTGCTGATAATAATATATCCTCTGTTTTTCGCAGTAGTTGAGAATTGCGATTAGCTGGTGCTGGTGGGCTTTCTTCGTCTACCCAGATACCATTTCTATCCCCATAAATTGAATAACTACCTGTATATATAACTTGTTGAATATTCAGAAATTTGGGTAAAAGAGAAACTAAAGTTTTGGCAGTATTTACATAGGTTTCTTCGTAAGAATCAGCGGTTTTTGCCCCTACACTTAACAAAACAACTTGCTGATCTTTTAATACAGTTTGCAAATTTTCTAGATCATTGCCTAAAGTGACTACAACCTTTTGCGCTACTGTTTCTAAACTAGGGACACGTTGGGGATTAGTTGTAGTTACAGTTAGGATCAAATTACTATTTGACTGCCAATATTTGCTAACTGCATAACCTACATAACCACAGCCAATAATTGCAATTTTCATGATGATTAATAGAACTAAAATAAATTATTTTTAACAATTACCAATCAATAATCAGAGCAGGGAACAGGGAACAGGGAACAGAGAATAAATTAGTGTGTATTTGATTAGACTGGGAAACGATATACTTTTTGCCCGTGATATGATTATTAAGTGTGAATTATACCATCTGGCATGATCGCTCCCGCTAATTTAGCACCAATCAATTTTACCAGTAGGCGATCGCCTGAACGAATTCTCGCTCCTGTCAAATCAGCCCCCCGCAAGTCAGCACCGCTAAAATCCGCACCAATCAAATTGGATGAGCGTAAATTAGCATCTCTTAAATCTGCTAAAAGTAAATTAGCTCTGAATAAATTAGCTTCTGACAGGTCTGCACCCCTAAGAATCACCTTGTGCATAAAAGCATCACTAAGGTTAGAGCCGCTTAAGTTCGCATAACTCAAATTCCTACCTGATAGGTCACGATTACTTAAATTAGCGTGGCTAAAATCTTTACCACTTAAATCTGAATTTGGCTTTTGTGGTGAGTAGGCATAAGTAGATGATGGTTTAGGGGCTGGAGGTGGTGGAGAATAGGAGGAAGGTGGCTGTCTATCTCGTAAAGAGCGTAACTGATCACGAGCTTCATTAAAGGATTTCAGCTTTTCCTGTGCTTTGTGTTGTAAGCGCAGGTTATCTTTAGGGAGACGGTCTGGATGCCAAACAAACACTAAATCTTTATAGGCCTGGTTGATCTCTTCGAGTGTAGCCCCTAGCTCTAATTCTAAGATTCTGTAGTATCGCTCCAGTTCGCTCGTCATGGTGTCTTGATGAAATGAATTAATAATTGAACAAATGATGAATTATGCGGTTATTTGTTAAGTATAGCCATTGATTACCTTAGAGTAGAAGGAAAGTTAACGCTTGGGAAAATACCGCAAGGGATCTAAGCTAAGTGGACTCGTTAAACAAAGAATTTTAGCGTCTTTAATATTGCTATCTCCATTAAAGATAAATTGAGGGAGCTTATTTTTGTCAGAAAAATTTTAGGCTAAAATTTAACATTTAATTGGTAACAAATCTGTCAGAATTACTATATTCTATAAGCTCAGATTAAAGTTAATTCTCAACTGAGTAAGAATAAACACATTTGTCAGATGGACGTTCTATGTTCTTCTACCCTCAGATTAAGCAATTTTTTCTCGGTAAATCTCTGCCAACCAGTGCCCATAGTGAAGAACGATTGAGTAATGCCGCAGCTTTAGCGGTACTTTCCTCAGATGCTCTTTCCTCCGTGGCTTATGCAACAGAAGAGATCTTACTAGTTTTAGTCGCAGCAGGAAGTGGTGCTCTTGGCTTGTCTTTACCTATTGCTATAGCAATTATTGGCCTTTTAGGTATAGTTGTTCTTTCCTATCGACAAACCATTCGCGCTTATCCACAAGGTGGTGGTTCTTACATTGTTGCGAGGGAAAACCTGGGTCTTTATCCAGGGCTGGTGGCTGGTGGTTCGCTGATGATTGACTATATTTTAACTGTAACCGTCAGTATATCTGCTGGTACAGCCGCGTTAACATCAGCAATTCCTGTACTTAAATCTCACACAGTTCTCCTGTGTTTGATTTTTATTTTCTTGTTAATGCTGGCAAATCTCAGGGGTGTTAAGGAGTCGGGACAGATATTTATGGTTCCTACCTTTGCCTTTATTGTGAGTATTTTTCTGTTAATTGGCGTTGGCTTGTTTAAATATAGCACTGGACAAGTGATTACAGAATATCCTTCTCTTCCTGCGACGGAAGGCATTAGTGTATTCTTCATTTTACGGGCTTTTTCGGCTGGATGTACAGCATTAACAGGAGTAGAAGCAATATCTGATGGGGTATTAGCTTTTAAAGCCCCAGAATGGAAAAATGCTCGTCTCACTTTGTTGTATTTGGGAGTAATCTTGGGATTCATGTTTGTAGGTATTACTTACTTAGCAAATATTTATCATGTTGTTCCCGAAGAAGGACAAACTGTAGTTTCCCTTTTGGGTAGAGTCATTGTGGGAACAGGACCTATTTACTATTTCCTGCAAATTGTTACCCTGTTGGTTTTAATGTTAGCTGCTAATACCAGTTATGCGGATTTTCCTAGACTGTGTTATTTTTTAGCACGAGATGGGTTTTTACCTCGCCAATTGTCCCTTTTGGGCGATCGCTTGGTCTATTCTAATGGTATTATCCTTCTGAGTACCTGTGCGGGCATTTTAGCAATTATTTTCAAAGGTCAAGTTAACGCCATTATTCCTCTGTACGCAGTTGGTGTCTTTACTTCCTTTACCCTTTCCCAAGCGGGTATGGTACGTCGCTGGTTTCACGAAAAAACCGAGAATTGGCGTGCAAGTGCCCTAATGAATGGTTTAGGCGCATTTGCTACTTTAGTGGTATTAATAGTAATCATTTGTACTAAGTTCCTATTAGGGGCTTGGTTAGTAGTTGTAGCAATTCCCTTAGTAGTGACTTTATTTGCAGCTATTCATCAACATTATCAATATGTAAGTCAACGTCTAAGTATCCATGATTTAGCCCCTCGGAGTTATATCTCCGTTCCCAAACCAGCAGTTATCACTCACCCTGCTGTGGTAGTGGTAGGACAACTAAACCGAGGAACGGTAGAAGCTTTAGACTATGCACGTACCATTGCTGATGAAATTGTTGCTATTCATGTAGATATTGGTTCTACAGACCGGGAAGAACTGCAAAGAAAATGGCAGAATCTAGAATCGGATATTCCCTTGGAAATTATCGAATCTCCTTATCGTTCTGTAATTGACCCAATTGTTGATTTTGTTGGTCAGTTCCAAAAATCTCACCCAGATGTTTTCACAACTATCATTATTCCCGTTTTTGTGCCTCGGAATTGGTGGGATAGTATTTTACATAATCAAACAACTTTGTTTTTGAAGAATGCTTTACGAGCTAACAAAAGTCGCATTGTCACAACTGTTAGATATTACTTGTAGGGAGCATAGGTGATAGACATTATACCCCTCTTCCGTTAGTTTTAGAATAAAGCAAGTAGTGAATAAACTAAATTATCCGATTTTCCTATCTTGTATTTTATCTATCACTACGCTAACCAATACTTTCTTGATTCTATAGTAGTTCCCGTGGTTGTGAGGAAAAAATTTTTTTAGTTTTAGGGAATAGGGAACAGATTAGTGTGTACTTCATTTATTTAATCTTCGGCTCTTTAATTTATTTACTGACCAATCTAA
The DNA here is from genome assembly GCF_014698755.1 of Aphanizomenon flos-aquae FACHB-1287. Taxonomy (GTDB): domain Bacteria; phylum Cyanobacteriota; class Cyanobacteriia; order Cyanobacteriales; family Nostocaceae; genus Dolichospermum; species Dolichospermum flosaquae. Next base: position 39,682 of record NZ_JACJTO010000030.1, read on the forward strand.
GTTAGCGATAAAATGTTTGAGAATTTGCACTTGTAGAGTTTGATTTTTTGATTCTCTGATAGACCCGGAAAGTTATAGAAGAGGGATATTTTAGGCTTTTAATTTTCGTGAACACATTTATCTACAAAATGATGTGCTAAATCCAATAATTGCAGATCATCAATATCAATATCATTTGCTAATACATCCTTCACCGCAGATATTTTATCACTGTCCTGAGTAATTCTTAAACACTCTTCTAAATCCACCGCTAAATCAAATAACGATATGTCCCCCACATACTTTCTAATTTTCGTTGCTACATGATCATCACTAACTAAAAAATCCTTAATAACATTAAATAAAGGATTAGATATTTCATCATCTCCCCAAGTTTCTAACCAGTCACTCTCCACATCTTCTACGTAAATATGAACAAAATTTAGCCCATAATTTAGCCAATCTTGCTGCATATTCCGGGCTGCTGCTAACGCTTCTGTCAGGTTTTCGAGTTGAGCGCTATTATTGGTCTGTTGTTGATTAACCATAAATGGTGTTTTTGGCGGATTAATGATGTTGGGTAAGATACAGAGTTCGATTTTAGGATTTAGCAATCAGGAAAAATTTATATATTTACCGTCTGCAAGATGATCACTATTATACAGTGCAACATTGACTAATTGATGAACAAAATCATTTTCTTGAGGATTGTAACTTAAGAATAATCCCCTTTCTATTTTCCACAATTGCAGTGCATTTTCCCACTTTTGATATTTTTGGCCATGAAATTCCTCGCTAACACTTGTAACTTGAATACAGAGAGGTTTATTTTGATGACTACTAACAATTAGGTCTGTTGCCATAGAAAGGTCAGCTATATAACGTCGCCAAAAATCTCCTTTTCTATCAACAACATCCTGCGCTATATACTTAATAATATCACTATCAGTCTGATTAAATTCCCCGGCCATCATTTTTTTCTTCCAAATATGAAATTTGGTATCTGTGGCATTTATCCATTTAGGAAATAGATAACCATACCAATATTTTTCATTGGCAGTCATTTTCTCAAACTGTAATTTTTGCTCTTCTTCCGAAGATAAAGATCTAATTGCCAACCAAACCTGAGAATCGGTAATTACTTCTAATAAAAAAGCGACAACGATAGGTTTAGACATCAGCGAACCAAGCTTGATATATTTAATCCAACGGTTTATCTCCCTTAATTTTCTTGTGAGATTCGGATCTATGTCAGAGGCTTGCTCAATTAATAAATTTAGTTTATCCTTAATTTCTTTAGCTTGCAAACTATACCCTATTGTAAAACACTAACACAGCATCAAAAGAGTGATATCCTACTAAATCGGTAAATGAGTTTGTTAACAACATGATCATTATTTTACCTTATTATGGTACTGAACAATTTGGCATTGATTCATTGTCGTACTAAAGTAGGAACAGACGAGCAAATCAGTAAATAATCTTTACATGGGGTCAACTTCATGAAAATCTAAATATTGTTTGCTACAACTTCGTTAAAAACAGTTTTCAGTCATCCTATCATTTGCATCCATTATCATGTCTCAACCAACCATAGAATCTATTTTACAGGAAAAGCGGCTATTTCCGCCTACCAGTGATTTTTCGCAAAATGCCCATATCAAGAGTTTAGCAGATTATCAGCGTCTTTACGACAAAGCCAAAGCCGATCCTCAGCAATTTTGGGCAGAATTGGCTGAAAGTGAGTTACACTGGGTTCAAAAGTGGGATACTGTGCTAGATTGGCAACCACCTTTTGCCAAATGGTTTGTTAATGGTAAGATTAACATTTCTTATAACTGTCTTGATAGACATCTTACCACTTGGCGTAAAAATAAAGCTGCGTTGATTTGGGAAGGAGAACCGGGAGATTCTCGCACTCTTACATACTCGCAATTACATCGAGAAGTTTGTCAATTTGCCAATGTACTAAAACAATTAGGCGCGAAAAAGGGCGATCGCATTGGTATTTATATGCCGATGATTCCCGAAGCCGCAATAGCTATGTTAGCCTGTGCTAGAATTGGCGCACCTCATAGCGTTGTCTTTGGTGGTTTTAGTGCTGAAGCCTTACGCGATCGCTTGAATGATGCAGAAGCAAAGATAGTAATCACAGCGGATGGTGGTTGGCGTAAGGATGCAATTGTACCCCTTAAAGAACAGGTAGATAAAGCTTTAGAAAACAATGCAGTTCCCAGTATTACAGATGTGCTAGTTGTCAAACGCACAAATCAAATAATACAAATGGTAGCCGGTCGTGATCATTGGTGGCACGATTTACAAAAAGGCGTTTCTGCGGATTGTCCTCCAGAACCAATGGACAGCGAAGATATGCTGTTTGTTCTCTACACTTCCGGTAGTACAGGCAAACCGAAAGGAGTAGTTCACACCACAGGAGGTTATAACTTATACAGTCATATCACTACCAAATGGATTTTTGATCTTCAGGATACAGATGTATATTGGTGTACTGCCGATGTCGGTTGGATTACGGGACATAGCTATATAGTTTATGGACCCCTTTCCAACGGTGCAACGACTCTCATGTATGAAGGCGCGCCCCGTGCTTCTAATCCTGGTTGCTTCTGGGATGTAATTGAGAAATACGGTGTTAATATTTTTTATACTGCACCAACAGCGATTCGCGCCTTTATCAAAATGGGTGAACACCATCCTAAATCTCGTAATCTTTCTTCTCTGCGATTACTGGGAAGTGTGGGTGAACCCATTAACCCCGAAGCTTGGATGTGGTATCAAAAAATTATCGGTGGTAAACGTTGCCCAATAGTTGATACCTGGTGGCAAACGGAAACCGGTGGAATTATGATTACACCCTTACCTGGGGCAATTGCTACTAAACCAGGTTCAGCGACTCTACCTTTTCCTGGTATTATTGCGGATGTTGTGGATTTAGATGGAAACAATGTCCCTGATAACGAAGGTGGTTATTTAGCAATTCGTCATCCTTGGCCGGGAATGATGCGGACGGTGTACGGTGATCCTGATCGCTTCCGTCGTACCTATTGGGAACATATTCCGCCCACAAATGGTAAATATACGTACTTTGCTGGCGATGGTGCAAGAAAGGATGAGGACGGCTATTTCTGGGTCATGGGGCGCGTGGATGATGTCCTGAATGTCTCTGGACACCGTTTAGGAACGATGGAGGTAGAATCTGCCCTAGTGTCTCATCCAGCGGTGGCTGAGGCTGCTGTAGTGGGTAAACCGGATGAATTGAAGGGTGAGGAGGTTGTAGCTTTTGTGACTTTGGAGGGGACTTATCAAGCCAGTGAGGAGTTGAGTAAGGAACTGAAAAAGCACGTTGTGAATGAGATTGGAGCGATCGCCCGTCCTGGTGAAATCAGGTTTACTGATGCTTTGCCGAAAACCCGTTCTGGTAAGATTATGCGGCGTTTGTTGCGGAATTTGGCATCAGGACAGGAAATATCGGGGGATACTTCGACTTTGGAAGATCGCAGTGTTTTGGATAAGTTGCGGGAAGGGAATTAATTTAGGTTAGTTTTTCATAACTGTGTAAAATTTGTATGGGGTGGGCAAAATTGCCTACCCTATATTGTGTGAAGAAAATTATAACTTGAATTATGATAGGGGTATATATAAGAAAATGAGGGATGCACTAGGACGAAGAGGTGAATCGCTATTTGACGTTTTAATAACAGAATTTCATTCTGATGATGGTCCAATTTTCAAACCGCAGTTTTTAGGAGAGAAATGGCAGTATGTTGATTTTATTGTTGAGTTAGTAGGTGCTGGTTCTTATATTCCTTATTTTTTTGTACAAGTTAAAACTACTAGGCAAGGTTATACTAAAAAAGATAAACGTCTGAAGGTGAAAGTAGAAAAGGAATCTATAATTGGTATAGCATCTTATCTAGCACCAACTTATATAGTTGGAATTGATGACATTCAAGGAACAGGTTATATAGTTTCTGCTAATGGAGAAAATTTAAAATCTCTCTCAAGCCTATCTACTGAATTTCCTATTAATAAACAAAATAGAGAAATCCTTTGGAATGAAGTCAATGATTTCTGGAAACCTTATACACAGAATAAACAAAAAAATTTAAGTTCCAAGTTCAAATGGAGATGAAACAATGCAAATAGAACAACCTTGGTATATTGGTTTACGTTCAAAAGCTTTAGCAATAGTATCTTTAACTGAACGTGATGATTTGATTGTTTATAGAGATACAAAAGATTATGATTTAGATGTTCTAGTTTCCATTAGCAAAAATGGTGAGGATATTAATAGGCTTTTTGGTGTGGAAATAAAAGCTGTAAAATCTACACCTAAGATAATTCAAAATGAGGATATTTTCAATATAGAAGGAGCAGATATAAATGTTCTGCAATCACGATTTACAAAGTGTAATTTTCCAATATGTCTATTTTTCTTTACTCTGGATAATGATAATGGGTATTACAAATGGATTCTCGAACCAATTATTGATAACGAAAACGGTAACAAATTAAAACGTAATGGAAGTCCAGAATTTAGAAAATTAACCAATGAATCAATAAATAATATTGTTGATTTAGTGAATCAATGGTACAATAATGCACGAATTGATTATAAAATACCTGATGTAATACCAAAACCTTTACTATCAAAGCGTAAAGTGAAACGGTTTTTAAAACAAATGGAAAAAATTACAAAACAGCAGAAATCGCAAGATAATATCAATCATTAAGTACATAAAAGGTGGCTTTTACCAGTGAAGCATCATAATCAATTGTCTGAATCAGGATGTCCAGGATTTAAGGATTTGCAGGATGTGATTGAATGATTGTTTGTGAGGATGTTGGGTATTTTATTTGTCTGAATCAGGATGTCCAGGATTTGAGGATTTTCAGGATGTGATTGAATGATTGTTTGTGAGGATGTTGGGTATTTTCAGGATGTTTTTTGATAATTTTATTTAAATGATTATAAACCATCTAAAAATTACCATCCTGTACATCCTTTAATCCTGGATATCCTGATTCAGACTTAATAATTTTCTAAAAGCTTTAGATGTTACAGTTTACAAGTCTCGATACAAGAGAAAATATGCGAACAACGCGACTCTGAAAATCCCCTAAAAAAAATACCCTTCCATAGATACTAAAGGGTAAGTGTCCTCTTGGTATCTGATTTTTATGAACATCATACCATCCCACATCCTGAACAAACATATTCCAGGCTAAAAAATCATATTCATCGCTACTAAACTCACCACCGACACTCAAATAAATTTCCTTTTGGACGCTGAAGCCAAATCTTCCGTTACTGTAATTTACCCACAATTGGTCAATTGTGCGAAGGTCTTGGCATGGAAAATTTAATAGTTCATCAATTGTAAAGTTAAAGTAGTTACCTGACTTTTTACCCACAGCTTTAATCATAACTTCGTAAGTTTCTTTATCTGCTTCTTCCCAGTTCTGTGCTGCTAGTAAATCGCGTAGTTTGCTGTAGTCTATGCCTTTTTCTGAGCGTAGGTCGTCTATCTGAGTGGGTGGCTGAATATTAGTAAGTGGCTGAATAATATCTACAGCCTGACTTGCTGAAATTTTTGCAAGATGTGAGCTTAAAAGTTCTAATGGCTTAGTAAGTGGCTGAATAATATCTACAGCCTGAGTTGCTGAAATTTTTGCAAGATGTGAGTTTAAAAGTTCTAATGGCTGTTGAGTCTGAACAACGGGTTGTGACGGTTGCGACTCTGGCTTTATTCCAGTAATACCCCAAATTAACTGCTTCATTGGGTCAGGGTCTTGTTGACGAAAATCAACCCAATGAAAGCTTCTCAAAAATCTTGGGGTTTGTGTTTTCAGTTCGCTAAGTGTGTATTTGCAACTTGGGAGGATAACTAAGCCCATTCGTAGCTTTCGTTCGACAAACTCAACCAGAAACTCCCTCATTTCAATATTAGCCCAAGGTCCCACATCAGAAGAACCAACAAATATAGCCGCAGCTTCAATTTGACCAATAATTTCCTCAAGTTGGTCTTGCCAAAGACGAAACGGCTCAAAGTCATACTTATCTAGCCAGGCATCTATTTCTCTCTGTAATAGCTCTGTTCTAATCTTTTCTACCTCTGGCTTGTCCTCGCTATTGTGGCAGAGGAAAACATTTTTTGCCATTCTACTCCTCTACACCTGAAATAACAGCCAAAGCCTTCGCATACTCTTCCAAACCACCTCGCAACGCAGCTAACTCACTTCGCAACGTTGCTTCTTCTGTCCAACTTACCTCATGTTCTTTAGGACTCACCCCCACAGGTCGTCTTGCTTCCCAAGCCTGTAACACAGGATGCCATTTAGCCAAAAACGGTCTTAACCCATTATTCAACACCGCAATAGCAATTCCCCCGACCGAGTTCTTAGAAGCACCCACATCAGGTCCAGCGGCTTTAAGAACTTCGCGGGTAGTTCCGAATAAACTATACAATGAGTTCAATGCTTCCCGGACTAATCCCTGATCCTCTTCTAAGGACTGGACAGCAATGCGTGTTACCAATTCCACATACAAAGACCAAGCGGCTTTACGTTCCGTTGTATCGGCTTCCCATTCCGCAGAACCAATACCGAAAGGAAGACTAATAGCGACTTTTTTTAATTTTGCGGGGTCGTGCTTGGGCATAAACGACTACTGGAAATAAATATCTAAATCATAGTACCTAAAAATTAGCATATTTTAGCCGCAAAATTAACTGAAACTACTCAATAATGGTCTTTTTTAATAACACGAAATTTTACCATATATGCGCGGACAGATTTCCACTCATAACACAAGTATAGTAGAAATTTTGCGTCTTGTCAAGTCTAAAAATGTAAAATTCCTTAAAATCATATTTTGTCTGAATCAGGATTCGCTAGGCAGGGTAAAAAACAGATTTCCCCAATAGTTTCTTTTTTCTAGCTTGCCTTTTGTTTATACTTTTTGCCAAACTTTTGCTAAAATCGTATTAGACATCCATTAAAATACCATCATCTTATGCAAACCAAAGAATTAATTATACAAGAACTACAGCAAATACCAGAAGTTGAACTAACCCAAATACTTAATTTTATTCGTGCTATCAAAGAAAAAACCAACGCGAACCCAAATGAATATAAACCTATTTGGGAAGTAGCTGATGATATTATTAAAGACATTCCTGAAGAAGTCTTAGAAACACTTCCTAGTGATGGAGCAGAAAAACATGATTACTATATTTATCAACAAAAATTCATACAATAATAGACAATAAATAATGAAAAGAGTTTTTGCAGATACGTTTTATTGGATAGCGTTAATTAATAAAAGTGATTCATGGTATCAGCGTGTAAAAAGCTATAGCGTTAATCTTGAAAATATTGAAATTATTACAACAGAGGAAGTTTTAACAGAAACCATAAATTTTTTTGCTTCCTTTCCCGCACCAATGAGAGCAGTTTATCAGCTAGTAGTTCAAATTATTCAAGATCATAATATTCAAGTAATACCTCAAACCCATGAATCATTTATAGCTGGTTTAGAGTTATTTCAACAAAGATTTGATAAAGAATATAGTTTAACAGACTGTATTTCTATGATAACAATGAAAAATCTCAATATCATAGATATTTTAACCCATGATAAACATTTTACACAAGAGGGATTTCTCATCTTGTTTAAAGATTAAAAGTCAACTTATGTATGGGTTTATGAAAAGCGATGAGGACACAGAGAAAAAATATCAGTTATTAAAATGATGTACTTATCTTGTAATTTGTCAGAATCAGGATGTCCAGGATTTGAGGATTTACAGGATGTTTTTTAACAATATCTTGTTTTGATTTTTGATTATTCATCTTTATCTGTGTTTATCCGCGTTTATCTGCGTACCCTTCGGGAAGCAAGCTACAATTATTCTTGGTATTACTGTTACATTAGCATTATTTATTTAACTATTGATTTATTTGAATTAGCGAGATTATAGATAGTCTACTAATTCTAGAAACTCTTCGGATCTTTCAATCAGTAGTTTTGCATCTTCAGCAGTTAAACGTTCAGAACGATCATAATCTCCCTTTAAACGTATCTGTTCTGCATCAATTAGATAACGGTGAAATTTGGGATCAATTTTACTAGTTCTGGCAAAAAGTTCGCCAAATTTACTAATTACAGCAGAGTGTTTGCTAAAACTGAGATTTTCACCTACTAGGAATGCTTCAGCTATATAAAACATGGCATAATAAGCACGAGAAGCAGCAAAATCAGGTAGATTTTCACCAGCTAAAATTTTAGCCGCACGCAGGCTATCTTGAGCTTTTTGCACTAGAAACTCTTGTTCTTTGTTCATAAAAATAAATACCTTCTTTTTTGATATTTTGGATTAGCATTGTTTGTTCTTTTTCAAAACGACTGAGGGAGTAAAACAGGTTAGAAATTACTACACTATATTTTAAACAAAGGGGACTAAGAAAAAAGCCAATTTTTTCAATTTCTTTGGTTGCTTGCACTAAATCCTTCAGTATAACTAATACATCAAAATCTGAATCAGGAGTAGCATCACCACGCGCTTGAGAACCAAAAAGAATCACTGCAATTAGTTGATCTTGGTATGTTTCAAGCAAGTTATTACACAATTCATGCATAATTTCTTCTAGTTTTGGGTGTTTCATCGTTTAGTAATATTTTCTACTTGGAGATATAGCATTTTTTGTCAGAATCAGGATTTTAGGATTTACGGGATGTTGATTTTATTTGTGCTGTACTAATATTTTAATTTGTCTGATAGCGAAGCGTGGCGTTAGCCATATCAGGATGTCCAGGATTTTAGGATTTACAGGATGTTATTTGAAAGTATCATGTTTTGATTTTTGATTGTCTATCTTTATCTGTGTTTATCTGCGTTTATCTGCGTTTATCTGCGTTCAATTATTCTTGATACAGCATATTTCATTGCTATGAGGTACAAATCATAATCATAAAACTCTTGTGGGGTGGGCATCTTGCCCGCCAATAGTGTACCTTATTACACCGTAAATTGCTGTATTTTTTAAACAATATCATTATGGTGAGAAAAGTTGAGTATGAATGACCGCACAGAGTTCTATAACAAGCATCAGGAAGTTAGATTTTTGTCAAGGGGTGGGGAAAATATTTTTTAGATAATAATTCATTCGGAAAATACAAAATCTCCAAATTTTTACATTTATTTAGAAAACCGTTTGAAAAGCTCTGGATATTCTTCAACTGTAATGTATTCAATATTTGCACCACTACGTTGATAAAATTTTTCATCGTATGATGTGGGGTTTTCTCCAGCTTTTAAACAAAAGATCAGTACACTTTTATCGTAATAATCAATTATTTTAATCTCTCTACCTATAGTATCTTTAACTGTTTGAGAAATAGGTTCTGATTTAATTTGTTGAATTATCCAGCGATAAAAATTATCAATATTTCCCTGTAATCTCTTTGCTTCGTGTTCTATTCCTGTTATTTTAAAATTTTTATACTTCATTGGTTCAATATTATATAATTTTTTTATTCTTTTTGCTGTATCATCATTATCTGCTACTCCAACACAAACATAACCAGTTGCACCAGGTGAATGATTTGCCATAGCAGTTAAAGTTAGAATTATTTTACTAAAACTTTCTTGATCAAATTGTCCTCTTCCATCTAGTTTTGTAAAACCTTGTTTAAAATCATATAAAGTTTGTTCTGTGTTTGATTGAGTTAGTAGAGTTTCAAACTCTGTTAACCATGAATCTTTAGCAGGATCGTTATTATTTCTTATTTTAAAGAACTCTCTAATAATTCCTTTAACCTTGTTAATGTTACGTCTTTTATTTTGATAACTCCATGTTTGTCCACTAGTAATATCTATATCTTTATTAATATTTTTTAAAGATTTTATTAATCCATCATAATTAGCTATTTCCATTTTCTCCCTAAAGACCAAATCGTAAAAACTGAAAAATATTACTTGAAAAGGACGAGGCATATATTTCAAATTGTTTAAAGTAATTAATTCACTAAAATTTCTTTTTGATTCTTGTAATATCTCACGAATATGATTATATATAATCATAAATTCTTTTTTAATAGATTCAGGTTGCTTCGACACTAATGCAGTTTCTATTTTTTCCTGATTTTTACCATTTTTAAAGCCATAATATTCATCTGAGATAGATGCGCTACTTCCAGGTGTCTCAGGTAACAACATATATGCAATAATATCAGAAACAATTTGTTCATCTCTTGACTCTCTCAGCATTTCTTTTGTTAAAATTTTGTTTTTTACCCAAAAAATATCATCAACTTTAATACCATATTCCAGTTCTTTATTAGTAATACTAATTTTTTTCATCTCATTAAGAAGAACAATATCTGAAGCTGATGCGTCTGATCTTATTTCGCTTGAAATTATTCTTACTAAATTAGCAAATTTAGAAGTTGCACCTGCTGAACGTAATTCTTGTTTTGATAAATGTTTACCATTCGCAACTGCTAACATTACCCGTGTTGTTTCTTCATCTGCTTCTTCCCATTTCTCTGCTTTGAGTAAATCACGCAGGTTATTGTATTCCATTCCTACGGATGATTTTAATTGTATTTCTTGCTCTTTTTCAATATTAACTAAACCCAAATTTTCCCGAAACTTCAATACTGTCTGAGTCCGGTTTTCCGGTTCTAATTCCATACCCTGCAAAATAGCATCATTCACCCTCTGACTAAGACTTTGATTATAAAATTTTGGTTTTGCTAAAAGGTCAAATTGTTGACGTTCGTATGCGGGTGCTGGAGTAGATTTTGAGTCTTGTTTCAGTCCATCAGCAGTGAGAAGATAATATAAGGTTGCAGCTAAAGAGTAAACATCGGTATGATCTCCAAAATTGCCTTTATCCCGATATTGTTCAATAGGTGCATAACCATCTGTGAATGATTTAGTCATGCTTGTGTTAGCCATACTGCGAGTTGAACCAAAATCAATTAAAACCGCTTCTTGTTGATTTTGTTCATTTTGGCGTAAGAGAATATTTTCGGGTTTAATGTCGCGGTGTAAACTTCCTTTGGCGTGAATATATTCTAAAGCCTGACTAATTTGATTTATATATAGTAGTGCTTCACTTTCGGAAAGTTGTCCTTTATTCTGGACATACTTAAATAAAGTTACCCCATCAATATATTCCATCACCACGCCAACCAATCTAAATTTCTCTTCCTCAATTACTTCTACTTCTTCGATAACTTCATGGACTTTGACAATGTGTTTATGATCAAAACTTGCTATTTTTAAAGCTTCGTTAATAAACTTAACTTGTTGGGCTGCAAAGTCGTCTCGCAATTGCATTTCCTGATTGAGCGTTTTAACGGCGTATAATTTACCCGTCTTGGGTTCTAAAGCTTTGTAGGTAATACCAAAACCACCGATACCCAAGGGTTTGCCTTGAATGATATATTTACCTTTGTTGATTGGTTGCCCTGGTCGCCAAATTATCATCGGTTCAGAAATATATAAAGATAATTATTTTTATAGTGACTCATTTTACCATCTAACCACCCCAAAAAACCCACCCCACACCTCAGACAGATGAAAAGGTATAGACTCAGCATCTAAAATATCGAAGCCCGATTGATACTAAAAGTATGAATTCCAACTTTCATATTTGGACGCTGACACCTACAGATGTCTACAAAACACTAACAACAACTCCTCAAGGTATCAGCGAGGCCGAAGCCAATTTAAGATTAAAACAATCTGGTTATAACGAACTACCCGAACCCCAAACACGCCCTTTAATTCTGCGTTTTACCGACCAATTAACCCATTTTATGGCCTTGCTGTTGTGGGTAGCGGGAATATTAGCTTTTATTTCCCAAACACCAGAATTAGGTTGGGCAATTTGGGCAGTAATTTGGATTAATGCTATCTTTAGTTTTTGGCAGGAATATCAAGCCGAAAAAGCCTTATCAGCCTTGAAAAAAATCTTACCTTCCCAAGCTAAAGTTTATCGTGATGGAAAATTATCTATAATTGCTGCCCGTGAGTTAGTTAGCGGCGATGTCATGCAGTTAGAAGAAGGTGATAAAATCTCCGCTGATGCCAGAATTATTCAAAGTCAATCTTTATATGTAGATGTTTCCGTACTCACAGGGGAATCTTTGCCCGTTCCCCGCATTAGTGAACCTGTTACCGCAGCCAATATCCATGCTTCAGAAGCTAGTAACTTAGTATTTGCCGGTTCTACCGTGGCCGCCGGTCGGGGTTTGGCGGTTGTTTATGCCACAGGCACACATACGGAATTTGGTCAAGTCGCCCATCTTACAGCCAATGTCAAGCGCGAAGCCAGCACTTTAGAAGTGCAAATTTCCAGAGTAGTTCACATCATTACCATCATTGCTTTGAGTATGGGGGTGGTGATATTTTTATTAACTAAGTTGCTGGTAGGAATGCAACTCAAAGAAAGTTTCATTTTTGCCATTGGTATTATTGTGGCTTTTGTTCCCGAAGGTTTATTACCTACTGTCAGTTTAGCCTTAGCTATTGGTGTCAAACGCATGGCTAAACAAAATGCTTTGGTGCGGCGTTTGTCGGCGGTAGAAACTCTGAGTGCAGTTACTGTAATTTGCACTGATAAAACGGGGACTTTGACTAAAAATGAAATGACTGTCCGCCAATTGTGGATTCCCAATACTAATATTAACGTCACTGGGGTGGGTTATGAACCTAAGGGAGAGGTGGAAATTCTTACGGAGGAGTTACGAACCACGGAGGCACAGAGGACGCGGAGAAATGAGGTGCGGTTAATGTTGGCTGGTGCGGCACTTTGTTCTAATGCCCGGTTAAATCATCCCCCTAATTCTCATCAATGGCAAGTATTGGGTGATCCTACGGAAGGGGCGTTATTGGTGGCTGCTATTAAGGCGGGGTTGAAGTTGGAGGAGTTGCAATACCAAGCCCCAAGGGTTCGGGAAATTCCCTTTGATTCCCACCGACGAATGATGACGGTTTTATTACAGGGAAATTTGCAGTTAGATGATACCGAAAATTCCCAGTATTTGATTTTTACCAAGGGGTCAACTTTAGATGTATTGCAACATTCGCGGTATTTATGGCATTCAGGGGAAAGGCTGGAATTGTCTTCAACCCAGCGGGAGGAAGTTGTCGCGGCTAATGATCAATTAGCAAGTCAAGGTTATCGTGTTTTGGGGGTGGCTACTAGGCACGGTGGGGCGGAATTAAATGACCTGGATGATAAGTTAGAACAGGATTTGACTTTTTTGGGCTTGGTGGCGATGATTGATCCAGCCCGGCCAGAAGTTGCTGATGCGATCGCTCTTTGTCATCGTGCCGGAATTCAAGTGACGATGATTACGGGTGATTATGGCTTGACAGCGGCAGCAATTGCACAACGTATTGGTTTAGCCAACGGTAAACCCAGAATCATCACCGGTGAACAATTGGGACATCTTTCTGATACCCAATTGCGGCAAATCCTCCACAAACACAAAACTGGGTTAGTATTTGCCAGGGTAATGCCGGAACAGAAACTCAGATTAGTAGAAGCATATAAAACCCTTGGTCATGTCGTCGCTGTTACTGGTGATGGTGTCAACGATGCCCCCGCCTTACGCGCTGCTAATATCGGCATTGCCATGGGAATTAGCGGTACTGATGTTGCCCGTGAAGCTGCGGATATTGTTCTCATAGATGATAATTTTGCTACTATTGTTGCTGCCGTTGAACAAGGTCGGTCGGTGTATCAAAACATCCGCAAATTCATGACTTATATTCTCGCTTCTAATATGGCGGAGTTTTTGCCTTTTTTGGCAATGGTGTTTTTGAAAATACCTCCAGCTTTGGTGATTTTGCAGATATTAGCCATTGACTTAGGTTCAGATATGCTGCCAGCATTGGCTTTAGGGGCAGAAAAACCGGAAGCTGGTTCAATGGAGTTACCACCCCGGAAGAAATCCCAACCACTCTTAGATTTACCTTTATTGTTACGTGCTTACTGCTTTTTAGGACTGCTGGAAGGTTTGGCAGGTATGGGGGGATTTTTCTTTGTTTGGTGGACAAATGGTTATAATATTACCCAATTACAGGCACTTAGTGCCAGTATTTTATCGCACTCGGCTAATGCTACCACAATGGCGATTTATTATCAAGCAACAACAATGACTTTAGCCGTAATTGTGGCTTGTCAAGATGGTAATGTTTTTGCCTGTCGTTCGGAACGGTTTTCTATTTTGCGTTTGGGCTTTTTTACTAACCGTTTGATTTGGGCAGGAATTGCTGTGGAATGGTTTTTAATTCTCTCTATTATTTATTCTCCTACTCTGCAAAAAATCTTTTCTACCGCAGCTTTAAAACCATCATATTTACTAATTTTATTGCTTTGTCCACCGTTGATATTGATGGCTGATGAACTGAGAAAACGAATTATTAGCAATGTCAACTTTCCAAGAATTTGAGATTTTATGTATTGCTAGTTAAAGCTATGAATTTAGCTTAGGTAGAGGTGATCTAAGCGCAGATAGTAGGATGTGAAAATCTGGTTTTTAATCAGGATAAAATACGGAATTTATTTGGATATTTCTATAGTAATTTTAATTTATGTCCGTATTTTTGGAGGGCATTTTTTAAAATATTCAAATTCTTGATCCCGGGGATCACAAGTCACTATGATATTAAGATCAAGGTAACAATTTATTTTTTATTTGTGCTTTTATGTTTGTCCTATAGACGCAGAAAACTATAGTTTTTCCTGATGTTATGCTATATACATCATTTTCTGCTCTAAGGAGGTACAAAGTTCAATCATGAAACTCCTGTGGTGCGGGCATCTTGCCCGCTATATATATACCTCATAACATCAATAAGTGCTGTATTTATGTTTAATTTTGCTAGATTTCTCATCTTCTAAATATTCTGTTGCAGAAATATAGTATTGATCTTGATTAATAATAATTGTCGTATTTTGATCAGAAATGTTGAATGTCGTTACAAAACTTTACATATTTAAGTATACTAGTATTATCAAGGGTAAAAATGTCAACATTTCATAATATCTTCCATCCAATGAACATAACTGATTT
>NZ_JACJTO010000031.1 GCF_014698755.1 Aphanizomenon flos-aquae FACHB-1287
GATATATATTTACGGGAAATTCAAGCAGCAATAAAGGAGCAAACAGAAATAGATGTAAGTATATCCAGTTTATCTCGAACTCTAAAACGCTTAGATTTAAGACGTAAAAAAAACTTTAGTAGCCAGTGAGCAAAATTAATAGTTATGCGGTCTTCTAACTGGTTAAAATCTCTTGGTGTAATTCTTTTTATGTCTGTTAAATAAAAACGCCTGTGGCCAGTTGGGCTGCGTTCAAACTTCAATTTACCAGCGTCAGCCCATACGCACAGTTTTAACTGAAACGCCAAGTTCTTTAGCAGTATCTCCTATAGAAATCGTCACTTGAGAGTCTTCCATAATTTGTCTATAATTAGGACTACTCTCAATATATAGACTTTCCGTTAGATTTGTCTATTCATGGGTAGAAATTATCTAGCACAAAGAACCCCTTAAATCATTGTTTTTGTTTAGCGCATAAGCAAAAATAAATATAATATTACCCTTCCGGTATTTGATTTAATTCTGCTGTGAGCTTTTCTTGATTGCGTCTGCGGATTTTCGCGTAAAGTTGAATGCTTACAGCCATGAAAATCACTAAACCAAAAATTAGCCAAGCTGTGATATCGGTGGGTAAGTTATTCTTGAATATGGCTAACATGACAATTACAACTAATAATAGCGTTGGTGCTTCATTCAAAGCGCGTAATTTTTGACCACTCCATTTACATTCACCTGCTGCTAACTGCTTCATTAATCTACTACAGTAATAGTGATAGCCAATTAAAATCCCTACAAAACCTAATTTGAAGTGTAACCAAGGTTCTTGTAATAATTCCATGTTGGTAGATAAAATACCAATAGCCATTGCTACTGTTACAAACATACCTGGGGTGGTAATAATATCATAAAGACGCTTTTCCATGATTTGATACTGGTTTTTCAGTATCGTTTTTGCTGGTTCTGGTTCTTGGTCAGCTTCAACGTGGTAAATAAATAACCGCACTAGGTAAAATAACCCCGCAAACCAAACCACAAAACCAATAATATGAAATGCTTTAAACCAAGAATATGCCATGAATTGTAACCTACCTAATTTACAAATGATTGCATCTACTCTTATTATCAGGTAATAGGGATTCCACAGCAAGGATATGGATAGATTAAGAAATGTAAATCTATGTCCGGTTTCACTTGACAATCCTCCTTTTAAAAGACATTCCTATTTATGATCAAGAGGGATAGTAGAAAACACAGGTATATCCCTAATTTGACTCGGAACGGCGGACAAATGGGAGTAAATCTTGTAAAATCACTTCATGATAATGTTCTTGGGGATAATGTCCCACATTGTTTAATTTGATTATCTCACCATTAGCCACAGATTGGACAAAAGTTTCTGCTATATTTATAGATAACCAAGGGTCAATCATCCCCCATTGGACTAAAATAGGTTGTTGCCAGTTTTTAAACCCATTTTCTATTTCTATCATCGCTGTTTCTATCTGTAAATTGCGAATTGTGTTTAGCAGACTTCTCCCAGCAGCAGAACTTTTCAAAAATGGTTTTCTATAAACATCTAAATCTTGATCTTCAATACGGTAACAACTCCCACTTTCTAAGGTTCTATCAACTAACAAAGGATCTTGGGTAATGATATCTCCAGCTAATGGTAAACCCATTTGTTTGATTTTCCAAGGTATTTTTGCCCAAGTGGAAATCGGTGTATTTAAAATAGCGATATTAGCAATCTTTTCTGGATACCGTAATGCGTATTGTAACCCCACTGAACCTAAAAATCCTTGGACAACCAGGGAAAATCTTTCTAATTCTAAAACTTCCACGAATCCTGCTAAAGCTGTGATAAATGCGTCCGGAGTATAAGCAAAATCCTGTTTTTCGGGTTTACCTGAAAATCCATAACCAATCCAGTCCGGTGCGATCGCTCTTGTACCCTGTGCTGCTAAACTAGGAATAACATTTCTCCAACTATAACTTTGAGAAACTATCCCGTGTAACAATAACACAGGAATTAAATCACTTCTACCAATCGGTTCAGCTTCCCGATAAAACCATTCTAAAGAATCTACTGTAATTTTATGTTCTTGAATTGACACGCTATTTTCCTATTTGGGAATACAACAACACTATCTAGGTTCTCCATTATCATCTTATAAATAGGTAACAGATAAACAAATCCCAAAACTACTTTACAAAAATAAAGAAAAAAATTCTCATTTTATGAGTAAAGGTGGTTGACTTGCGCCTGGAAATTTGCTATACTAGTTTCCGATAAGGAAGAACTATCTCACAATAAAAAGTGAATTAAACTCCAATACCTTACCCAAAACTACTTTACAAAAATAAAGAAAAAAATTCTCATTTTATGAGTAAAGGTGGTTGACTTGTGCCTGGAAATTTGCTATACTAGGTTTCGATGAGGAAGAACTATATCACAACAAAAAGTGAATTAAACTCCAATACCTTACCCAAAACTACTTTACAAAAATAAAGAAAAAAATTTGCATTTTATGAGTAAAGGTGGTTGACTTGCGCCTGGAAATTTGCTATACTAGTTTCCGATAAGGAAGAACTATCTCGCAATAAAAAGTGAATTAAGCTCCAATGCCTTTTCCTTCTTCTCGCCATAACTGATTTAACCTAGTCGCAGGCATAGTTAAATACAGCACATCTCCAGGAGAGAGAATAGTTTCTAATAAATCCCAACCTCGTACAGTTTCGTGGTTGATTTCCACATACAAAGGCACGAAATCCGCAAGTTTAGCCACATCTTTCACCCACTCATCACAAAAAGGGTGTATCGGTGTAATTGTGGTTGCAAAAGCCACCCATAAACTATCAGCAATAATCCCATTACCAATAATCCTACCACCCAGAGCAGCGGCAGCAAAAGCGGGAGCAGCTAATTCAGCAGGACTAAAGACAGCTTCAAAATCAAATACCTGTTGTGCCATACCGGCAAAATCAGGATCAGCATAGTTGACAATTACAGGAATTTTGGGAGCTAAAGCCTTAGATTTGAGGGCAATTTCCAAATTAGTCGCATCATTATTAGTAACAGCTAAAACCGCAGTAGCAGTATTGATATTACTAGCCTGTAAAGTAGCCCGAAAACTCGCATCAGCAAGGATCACAGGAATACTCATACCTCTAGCAGTAGTCACATATCTATTATTAGCATCTGTTTCAATGACTACTACTTCATGGCCACTCAGATGCAATTGTTGAACAATTCTAATACCGATACCACTTAAACCACAAATAATATAATGATTTTGTTGGGGAATTCTCGCAGCATCTAAAAATTGTTTTAAGCGACTACCCAGGATAAAATCTGTCAGCATAGCGTACCAAATCCCAATTATTGCAGCCCCAATGAGCATAATTACAACGGTAAATAATTTGATGCTGTCAGGTGCATTTTCTACGACTTTATCATTACCACCAGCCCCTGTAATCATACCTACAGCAAAATATAAAGCATCAATAAAAGACAGACCATGTTTACTAGCAATATAAGTAAAAGTGGATATTAAAATAATTATCAGTAAAGCAATTGCCATGCCTACAACTGATTGGGCGTGTTTCTGAAATTTCCTAATATTAGCAAAAACTTTGACTAGTTTTCTAAATAATGATTTACGTTGGGTACGAATACGGGGTTGAGTGCCAATAATTAAGCGATCTCCTACTCTTAATAATTGTTCTGATAACACCGCAGATACTAAATTCATTTTTCCTTCTACAGCGACATAATAAATTAGCATTCGCGTCGGATCTTCCCATAAATCACTGATTTTTTGGCCTTGCCATGGGTGATTTTCGTGAATATATTCTTCTTGAATTGGCCAAATTTGCTCAAGTAATTTGATTTGGCCAATAGCCCTATTTCCCAAAGCCGCAAAGGTAAATACTGGCGCTGCTAAACCAACAACACTCATACTTAAATGATTTGACAAAGTTTGATCAAGACGTTCACCTAAATTTGTATTATAAAAACGATTAATAATCCGAATTTGGGGATTTAGTACCCGTGCTTGCATCATAATTGATAAATTTACGGCATCATCAGAGGTGGCAATTACTAAGGTATGCGCTTCTGTAATTCCTGCTGCTTCCAAAGTAGAAGCTGCTTGTAACTCACCAACAATTATATTAGTAATATTTTCACCAGCAACAGGTTTCCAATGAATCCCTACTACTAAAGCTCCTTGTTCTCTGAGTAACCGAAAGATTTTATATCCGGTACGTCCTAAGCCACACACAATAATTCGAGGTTTCATAAAACCGCAACATAAAATTTATATAAATGGCTAAATATAGCAAGTGACTGGGGACTGGGTTAAAAGTCTATTTGTAGAGTTTTATTATCAGTTAATGTCCTACGCTATCCCTATTCTTGCTTAACTAATGGGATCATAACTGTAACTGAACACACGATCTTTATATATAGGGTTACTATTGAATTTTTGAACATATAGTTATGGTGAACATTGCTCACAGATAGAGAATTGAAATTATAAAATTAAAAATAATTAGAAAATGTACACAATCATCCAACATCCCTCTGACTAATGTAGAAAACATAAGTGAAGAGGGGATGTCGAAAATGAACAAATTATTGGACTAAATCAGCATTACTAGAGGTGCGTTTCAGCATGAAGACAGCTACAATAATTCCCACAATTGCTAATCCCGCAGTTGGATAAAAGAAATTAGTATAACTGCCAAAAATGTCTCTAATTTTGCCAGCTAATAAGGTTCCACCCAAAGCCCCCATACCGTAAGCAGTGAAGACAATACCGTAATTTTTAGCGTAGTCTTGTGATTGAAAGATGATTAAAGTGGAAGTAGGAGCGATCGCTAACCAGCCCCCCAAAGCTAAGTAAAATAGCGAAAAGGCGACTATATAAGTGAGTACATTGCCCTCAACCGCACTCAGCATCATAATTGAACCAATCAAAATTAAAACAAAGGACACAATTGCCCCCAGTTTTGGCGTAAATTTGTCTGTGAACCACCCAAAAAACAAGCGTCCTACACCGTTAAACACAGCAAACAGAGAAACCGTATTTGCGGCTGTTGCTGCATCCAATTTAATAATTTCCTGTGCTAGAGGACTAGAAATACCAATGGCGGCCAGTCCCGCAAAAGAACCAATGGTATAGCACAACCACAATCCGTAAAAACTGGAAGTCTGAAAAATTGATCCTGACGTTGTTGTGTTAGAATTGCCTTGAACAACTACAGGTGGATTCCATCCTACTGGTTGCCAACCTGGAGGAGGAGTTGTGAGGACAGCAGAAATAGCCGTAATAATAGCAGCAAAAGCAATACCTAAAATTACAAAAGTTTGCTGAACTCCAAAACCATCTATCAAAAATTTTGCCAAAGGTGCAGTAATTAAAGGTGACAAACCAAATCCAATTACAGTGGCACCAACCGCTAAACCTTTTTTATCGGGAAACCACTTAGCTACCACAGCTAAGGGTACACCATAAGTAATACCCACACCCATACCAGCAATTACACCATAGGTAATAGTTAGTGTGGGAATATTGCCACCCAAACTAGAGAGAATATAACCTAGTGCCGTAATTAACCCACCAACACCTGTAATCAGACGAGTATCAAAACGATTGATATAAAAACCAGTGATTGGCATTAAAATTGCAAACACAACCAATAGCACTGTAAATGGTAATAGGCTATCAGTTGCACCCACATTGAGAAGTTTTTCCAAAGGTTTTCTAAAAATACTCCAAGAATACACTGTACCTAAGCACAGTAGTATCGTTATACTCAGGGGTATAAGTAACCATCGCCCTTTTTCCGCAGGCATACCAAACAGTTGTATTTTTTCCATCTATGTGTTACGTAAAGTGAATATATAATTTTTTGCAGTATCTCATTTTTTGACTAGATTGACGGAAATGTTTTTGTATTTTTCCTGTGTTAACCTACTTAATTACATTATAAACGATTTAATAATAATGACATGATGAAGTGCTGTAAAGTAATCCAGGTAGGAATTTATCAGGATGATTATGGCGTTTTATTTAGATTCAGCTATTACCGCAGAAGCCGAAATCGTTAAACATTGGGGTTGGGTTACAGGTATCACCACCAACCCCACATTATTGGCGCAAGCTAACACCCCTCCAGAAACTACGCTCAAAACCTTAGTTTCCTTGACTTCGGGTCCTGTATATTACCAACTCCTCGCTTCAAATCAGCAGAAAATGATCGCCGAAGGGAGAAAGGCCTTTGAAATTATTGGTTCTCAAACTATCTTAAAAATTCCCGCCACCCCTCTAGGTTTTGAGGTGGTAGCTATCCTTTCCTCAGAAATTACCTGCTCTGTTACCGGTATTTACAGCCCCACCCAAGCCGCTGTGGCTAAAGAAGCAGGGGCAAAAATCGCCATAGCCTATGTCAACCGGGCTGAACGCTTGTTAGGAGACGGTATTGCTTTGGTACGAGATATGGCCAGTGTTCTCAAGGGCAGTGATGTAGAAATCTTAGCAGCTAGTATCAAGTCACCAGCCGCCGCCGCCGCTTCTCTTCAAGCCGGGGCAAATCATCTCACTTTACCTTTGGCAATGTTGCAAGCCATAGCTACCCATGAATTTTCTGATCAAACTGTTGCTGATTTTGCGGCTGGAGGAATTGGTTTAACAATTTAACTTGATATAGCCTCAATGCTATATAGAGAAAACTATTAGTGAACTAATGAAGGGTTTCACCCCTCATCCTTAAAACCTTGATTTTACATACTCAAAATATTTTGAAATCGTCTTTATAGTTATAGGTTAACTACCTGAAAACCTTTTGAAGTCAAGTCATATTAGGGATGCTGGGTCAGACCCCCTATTAATTATTTTGGGAAAATATAGCCCAAAACTGTTACAGATAAACAAATAAAAAGAATTTAAAAATAAATGCCAAATTGGCAACCATCATGAAAAGAACCAAGTTAAATTATATGAGACAAGGAAAAGCAAGGGATTTGTTAAAAGAGCGAATCAATTAACAAAAGGTTCTTGTGTAAGTTGTCTAAAAAATAAATAGAATTAGTATTTGCTGCATAGGAACACCTGCTAAAGTATAGACGTTATCGTTAACCTGCAAATTACCCCCCCCCGATTAACGGTTCTCGTCTGTATGAATAAAATTCCTAATCGCTTCAGCAGCAAATGGTAGAGTGGGAGAGAAAGGCGCTTGGTAATGCCTCCTCCCACTCTCATTTTTTCTGGGTACTTTTGGTTAATTTGTCAAAAACCAATAAAATCTATTAAACAGCAACTTTGTTATGCGATTAATCACAACTATATCTCACATAAGTTTATGACATCTACAATTTCCATCAATAATAGTCAGCATCTAGGACTAGAACCCCTAGATATCCCCCACCGTCTATTACTCGGTCCTGGTCCTTCTAACGCCCATCCAGAGGTATTACAGGCGATGAATACCACACCCTTAGGGCATTTAGATCCGGCTTTTTTAACTCTGATGGATGAGATTCAATCTCTGTTACGCTATGTATGGCAAACGGAAAACCCCCATACTATCGCTGTCAGTGGCACGGGTACAGCAGCAATGGAGGCCTCTCTAGCTAATGCCGTAGAACCGGGTGATGTGGTATTAATTGGTGTGGCAGGTTATTTCGGTAATCGTTTGGTAGATATGGCGGGCAGATATGGCGCAGATGTAAGAACTATTACTAAGCCTTGGGGACAAGTTTTCAATTTAGAGGAAATTAGCGCCGCAGTAGCTACCCATAAACCGACGATTTTAGCTTTAGTTCATGCAGAAACTTCCACCGGTGCTCGTCAACCTTTGGAAGGTGTGGGTGAGTTGTGTCGTCAGCATGGTACGTTATTATTGGTGGATACCGTGACTAGTTTAGGTGGTGTTCCCATCTTGTTGGATGATTGGGGTGTTGATTTGGCTTATAGTTGTAGTCAAAAAGGCTTAGGTTGCTCTCCAGGTGCGTCACCATTTACCATGAGTGGGCAAGCAATGGAGAAGTTACACAAACGGCAATCTAAGGTGGCAAACTGGTATTTAGATATGACATTGTTGAGGAAATATTGGGGTACTGAACGCACATATCACCACACCGCACCAATTAATTTATATTATGGTTTACGGGAAGCTCTGCGTTTGCTGGCAGAAGAAGGTTTAGCAAATTGTTGGCAACGTCATCAAAAGAATGTAGAATATCTTTGGGAAGGATTGGAAGATATGGGGTTAAAAATGCACGTTGAGAAGCAATACAGGCTACCAACTTTAACTACTGTCTGTATTCCTGAAGGCGTAAATGGTAAATTAGTTGCACGCCAATTATTACTTGAGCATAATATTGAGATTGGTGGCGGTTTGGGCGAATTAGCGGGTAAGGTTTGGCGTGTGGGTTTAATGGGTTTTAATAGTCGTCCTGAAAGTGTGGATAAGCTAATAGCCGCCCTGGGAACAATGATATCTAATAATTAATTCCTTTGTGGTTGGGCTGAAGCCTTACATGATGTTTGAAAAGTCATGATTGATCTATCAAATATTTTGACGAGAATTTGTACTTCTTGTATGTTGAATTCAGGAAGTTGGAGAAATTACCTCAATTTTCGGTATAAATTAAAAGGGGTATCTGTCATGAAAGAATACATGAGTATTTTAGAGGGATTAGTCGAGCAGTTGACACTAGCTGCAATTTTAGAAATGCTAGAACGGATATGCCATAAAAAGGCGGAAAATCTCAGAACTCACTGGAATGATGAAGAATCAGCAAAGTTGTGGGAGAAAGCAGCTAGACAGATAGAAAATATCAATGTTGATATTTAAATTTTAGGAAAACAAATTGCTCCTAATTGATGGTTATTTTCAGTTAATGGAAATAACCAATTCTTAATTTTGTAGATAGATAATTACCCTAAAAAACAGCTTTAACAAAAATTTATTACTTATATTATACTCTATATATTTTATGACTCTTCTGCATCCAATTTCAGACTTTATCAAATCTGATTTAATCATTTCTTCTGCACCTCCTAACTATTATTATCAAGGAAAATGTCCCCAAACTGGTGAAATACTAAGATTACCTCGTACCCCTTTAGCTGAAGATATAGCTAATAGTCTCATGCAACAATTTGAGCAAAATCACCTTTATTTCTATGAGGGAAAAATGTATGGTATTTTATTAGTTGAATTACCCAATGGTGAACAAAGAATTATTAAAGCTTTTTCTGGTTTATTAAATGGTCATGGTATGGTTTTAGGCTGGGTTTCACCTATTCCTGGAAGGGAGGAAGTAGCTTTATTAGAAAATGAGATTTTAGCAAAATTAGAAACTATTAAAAAACAGATAATTAATCTTCAAGAAATTACTGAAAGACAAACATATCAAACTCTCTCCGATCAATATATCGAAGAATTACAAGCTATTAGTTTCCATCATCATTATAGCAAACTACAACGACAGGAACAAAGGCAAGAATTTGATCAAATTCTTACAGGTGAATCTCTAAAAATTGCCCTGGAAAAACTGGAAGCAGAAAGCCGTCAACAGGGAATTGAACGCCGAAATATTAAACGCCGTCAAAATGAAGTTTTACAACCTTTAAAGGCTATTATAGCCGCTGCTGATAGGAAAATTATCGAACTCAAACAACAACGTAAACAACTATCTCGCCAATTACAAACAGAAATGCACGCTGCATATAGTTTAACTAATTTTTATGGACAATCTCTATCTTTACAGCAATTATTACCAGGAGGAACACCAACTGGAACGGGGGAATGTTGCGCTCCTAAATTATTACATTATGCAGCTACTCATAAATTAAAACCTTTAGCAATGGCTGAATTTTGGTGGGGTAATTCTTCTATAGAAAATAAAGTTTCTGGAGAATTTTATGGTGCTTGTTTAGAAAGATGTCAGCCATTAATGGGATTTTTATTGTCAGGATTAAAGCCAAATAAACCAGAAATAATTTATGAGGATAAATGGCTAATTGTAGTTAATAAATCATCAGGATTATTGTCTGTTCCTGGTCGTTATTCTCATAATCAAGATAGTGTGATTAGTCGTTTACGTTATTTATATAATCAAGAAATAATGGCGATACATCGTTTAGATCAAGATACTTCTGGGATTTTATTAATAGCTAAAGATGTAGTTACTTGTTCTCAATTAAGTCAACAATTTCAACAAAGACAAATTCATAAAGTTTATGAAGCTTTGCTTACAGGTTCTCTAGCTATTAATGAAGGTGAAATTAATTTACCTTTATGGGGAAATCCTGATTATCGTCCTTATCAAGAAGTGGATTTATCACGAGGTAAACCTAGTTTAACTCACTTCCGCGTTATGAACAGAGAAGGAAATTATACCCGTGTTGAATTTGTGCCTTTGACTGGACGTACTCATCAATTACGGGTTCATGCTGCTGACAAGAGAGGACTGGGAATGACGATTTTAGGGGATAAACTCTATGGTTGTTTGAAGAGTGTCAGTAGATTATATTTACACGCAAGGGAGTTGAGTTTTTATCATCCCCAGCTAGGAAAAATATTACACTTACAGGTAAAAACACCGTTTTAATTATTATTATTAATAAAGCTGTTGTGCAAATTGGAAAAAGCCTTGTAATGCACCTATACCGTAAGCGGATTGTAGATAACCAAAGGTTGTGGCATTAGCTCCAAACTTTACATTAACTAAGGCTGCAACACCGATGATAATGGGACCTAGCATCGCAAAATTAATCATTGCTATGAGTAACAGGCTAATGCGAATTGCAGTCCGTGTCCAGGCATACGTTAAACCTAAACTCACCTGTTAAAGCTTGTTCCTCTGGTTCAGTTGTCAGAGGTTGACGACGACGAGTCCGCACTAGGTATATGAACAAACTACCAAAGGCAAATATAAGTGTATTGATTGCAAAAGCAACTGAATCCAATGTATTTAATGCTTTAAGCTTGTTCATATTTGATTAGATGAGACGATAGTATTATAATTTATGTGTTTCACTATGTCAATATTAATATCCAATAATTTCCATTTATTTTAGTGATAGAAGGACTACTTGCAGTCTGTTCAAAAAGCATCACAAATTATCTCAAAATCATGTTTGAGTCTGTCAATACGTAAGTCCTATTGAATTAATCTGAATTTGTAAAAATATATTGACAAACACTTTAGGTTTATTATATTATTTAATATAACGAGCGTTCGATATAAAGACGATAGCTGTTATGCCAAAAATTGTTAATCATGAACAATACCGTAAAGAATTACTCGGTAAATGTTTTAATTTGTTTGCTGAAAAAGGCTATGCAGCGATTACTATGCGCCAGATTTCTGCGAGTTTAAAGGTTTCCACAGGTACGCTATATCATTATTTTCCCAACAAACAAGCTTTGTTTGAACAATTGGTGGAAGAAATTAGTCAGCAGGATATCATTACAGCTTTAACAGAATTTGGAGGAAAAAATAACTTATTAGAATTGATGGCAGCTTTGGGTCGATATCTTGTTAGAAATGAGGATTACTTAATTAAATGGACTTACCTATGGGTTGATTTTTGTCAACATCAAGACTCAAAAATAATGCTAACTAATAGCACTGTTTTTAAACGTGCTAATCAACGATGTCAGCAGTTAGCTTGTGATTTATTAGGTGTTCGAGACGTGGTATTAGCGTCTTTTGTTTTGAGTTTTGTAAATGGTGTGGTTTTAGAGAAATTATGGGGTAATGAGAATATTGATTTCTCTGAACAGTGTCAGCTTTTAGGAGAAATGATTGTAGCCTATTTACGACAAAAAAACGACTTTAAAGTTAGTATTTAAGCATCAATAAATGTAAAGAAATTTGTTTTGTCACTTTGGGAATTATGATGAGTTATAAACTGTTGTTTAAACCTAAAAATCAAGGGTTAATTGCTTTAATAGTTGCGGCCACTGCGATAACAGGAGGAATTGCTATTTATGGGATTTCTAACTTTGGAAAAGTGGAAAAATCTTCTGTAATTGAAGCAAAACCAATTGTCCCAATTTCGCCAATGGTGACTGCTTTAGGAAGATTAGAACCGGAAACGGAAATAATTAAATTATCTGCACCTTTAGCATTAGATGGCGATCGCATTTCTGAACTATTAGTTAAAGAAAGTGATAATGTTAAAATGGGTCAAGTAATTGCCGTTTTACAATCTCGTGATCTGTTAGAAAATGCCCTAATTCAAAGTCAGAAACAGGTGAAAGTTGCCCAAGCTAAATTACAACAAATTAAGGCTGGTGCTAAATCAGGAGAAATTGCCGCACAGCAAGCAATTATTGAGAGAATTAAAGCTCAATATGTAGGAGATAAACAAGCCCAACAGGAAAATATTGCTCGGATATCAGCCCAATGGGAAGGTGATAGAATCGCCCAAACAGCAACTATTAATAAATTAATAGCAGAATTAAAAAATGCAGAAGCAGAATATCAACGCTATCAACAGTTATTTTCTGAAGGAGTAATTTCTAATTCTGTAATTGATAGTAAACGTTTAAATGTAGAAACCGCAAAACAAATATTAAATGAATCTCAAGCGGTTCTCAAACGGATTAATACCACCGCAAATAAACAATTAGCAGAAGCTAAAATTGCCCTAAATCGTATTAATAATACTAGCAATAAAGAAATTAGTGAAGCTAAGGCTAAACTTAATAGTATTGCCGAAATTCGTCCCGTTGATATAGAATTAGCCAGAACAGAAGTAGATAGTGCGATCGCTAATTTGCAACGTGCAAAAACCGAACTACAAGCAGCTTATATTCGCGCTCCTATGACGGGACAAATTATTAAAATTCATGCCCGTGTTGGTGAAAAAATTGATAATTCAGGGGTGGCTGACTTTGCTCAAACTAAGACAATGATGGCAGTAGCAGAAGTTTATCAAACAGATATTAGTAAGATAAAATTAGGACAAAAAGCCACAATTACCAGTCAAGGATTTACAGGAGAATTAAAAGGTATAGTCCAACAAATTGGGTTACAAGTCAAGCGCCAAAACGTCTTTGGTGATCAACCCGGAGAAAACTTAGATGGTCGAATTATTGAAGTAAAAATCCGCCTAAATCCTGAAGATAGTAAACGAGTTTCTGGCTTAACTAACTTACAAGTCCAAACAGCAATTAAATTGTAATTTACATTGTAAATTCCTTACCATAAAGGTGCAAAAAATAAAAATCATGATTAATATATTTCGGAAAACGCCCCTAGCTTGGCGACAATTAATGAAAGAAAAAACGCGGCTAGTGATTGCAGTATCGGGAATTGCCTTTGCTGATCTACTAATATTTATTCAAATGGGTTTTGAAAGTGCATTATTTGATTCTGCTATCAAACCTCATCGTAATTTACAAGCTGATTTAGTTTTAATTAATCCGCAATTTCAAACTCTATTTTCAGTTAAAAGTTTTTCTAGAGAAAGACTTTATCAAGCATTAAGTTATGAAGGTGTAAAATCAGTTAGCTCTATTTACATTGGTACGGGACAATGGCGTAATCCTCAAACAAAACTTGATCGATCTATTTTAGTTTGGGGTGTAGATCCAGCTACACCTGGTTTAAAGTTTCCTGAAGTTCAAGCTAATAAAGATTATCTCAAACAATTAAATCAAGTTTTGTTTGATGAAGCTAGTCGTCCAGAATATGGAGAAATTGGGAAAATTTTTCGAGAAACAGGAAAATTTAATGCTGAATTAAACGGAAAAAATCTGAATATTAAAGGTTTATTTCAAAATGGTGCTTCCTTTGCTTCTGATGGTAATGTTGTCACTAGTGATTCTACTTTTCTGCAATTATTTCCTACTCGCAAACCTGATCAAATTGAAGTTGGTTTAATTACTCTCAAACCTGGTGTAGATATTGAAAAAATCAAAGCCAAATTGAAAATAGGATTAAATTCAGATCCTCAAAATCCTTTTGTGGAAGTTGGGACTCCAGAAACATTTGCTCAAAAGGAAAAGGATTATTGGGCTAATGGTACAGGTATTGGTTTTATTTTTGGTTTGGGTGTGATTGTCGGTTTCATTGTTGGTATTGTCATTGTTTATCAAATCCTTTATTCTGATGTTTCTGATCACTTACCAGAATACGCGACTCTTAAAGCAATGGGTTACACTGATAATTATCTTTTGCTAGTTTTATTACAAGAAGCATTGTTATTAGCTGTATTTGGTTATTTACCTGCATTTTTGCTATCTTTTGGCATATATCAATTAACTTTTACTGCGACTCTTTTACCCATAGCTATGAAATTAGATCGGGCAATTAATGTTTTTATCTTAACAATAATTATGTGTACTTTTTCCGGTGCAATTGCTATGCAAAAACTCCGTTCTGCAGATCCTGCGGACATTTTTTAAACTTATAATTGTCAAAGGTAAAAAGCAAAGAACTATTACCTGTGCTGACTTCTGCTCACACATTCAATTCAAAATATCTCTTAGTTTTAGCTCAAATTAACTCCACCACCGGCGTTAAAAGTTTGCCCCTTTAATTCCTCTAAACTACAAATCTGGATATCAATTAGGTCTAACAAACACATAGGGTGAGCATTGCCCACCCTACAGGATTATTCTATTACCTGTGCGGACTTCTGTTTATCCAACTTGAGCATCAACACACCCAAAGGAGGTAAACACAAATCCAAGGAATAAGCACGATTGTGCAAAGACCAATCATCAGTCCACTTACCACCTAAATTGCCCATATTACTACCGCCATACTGACGAGCATCACTATTGAACAACTCAGTGTAGAAACCCTTTTCAGGAACACCAATACGGTAGTGAGAATGAGGTTGAGGGGTAAAATTACAAACCACAATCATAAAACTATCAGAATTCTTGTCACGACGGACAAAGGAAACCACACTATGGCGATTGTCAGTACAATCAATCCACTCAAACCCCGCTTGATCAAAATCTTGAGTGTATAAAGCTGGTTCAGAACGGTAAAAATGGTTAAGAGACTGGAAAAAATCCTTCAACTGTCGGTGTGGTTCAAACTGTAAAAGATGCCATTCCAAATCAGCCCAAGCATTCCACTCACTCCACTGACCAAATTCCATACTCATAAACATGGTTTTCTTGCCAGGGTGAGCGAACATATAAGTAAACAAACAACGGATATTAGCTAACTTCTGCCATTCATCACCAGGCATTTTCCCGATGATATTACTCTTACCATGTACCACCTCATCGTGGGACAGAGCTAACATGAAGTTCTCACTGTGGTTATACCACATACTAAAGGTAATGTTGTTTTGATGGAACTGACGAAACCAAGGGTCCATGCTGAAGTAATCCAGCATATCATGCATCCAGCCCATGTTCCATTTTAAGTTAAAGCCCAATCCGCCCGTATACGTAGGCCAAGATACCATTGGCCAAGATGTAGACTCTTCCGCAATAGACAGTACACCGGGATAATAACCAAACAACAAGCTATTAACTTGACGTAAAAAATCTGCCGCTTCTAAATTTTCTCGACCACCGTATTCGTTAGGTAACCATTCTCCTGCTTCTCGGCAATAGTCCAGGTAGAGCATAGAAGCAACCGCATCAACACGAATACCGTCAATGTGGTATTTATCAAACCAGAACAGAGCATTAGCTACCAAGAAATTACGGACTTCATGGCGATTGTAGTTAAAGACTAAAGTTCCCCATTCCTTATGTTCACCTTTGCGGGAATCAGCGTGTTCATACAAGTGACTACCATCAAAGAAGGCTAAACCATGGCCATCTTTAGGGAAGTGACCGGGAACCCAGTCTACAATTACACCAATGCCATTTTTATGACATTCATCCACAAAATACATCAAGTCTTCGGGTGTACCAAAACGGGAAGTAGGCGCGAAATAACCAGTCACTTGATAACCCCAGGAACCATCAAAGGGATGTTCAGCAATTGGTAGCAGTTCTAAATGAGTATATCCCAATTTCTTGACGTAGGGAATGAGTTTATCAGCTAGTTCCCGATAAGTCAGAAATCGTGAATTGGGTTTTAGTTCGGAAACGACAACCACAGGTTCGGTGTCCCCATTTAGCAATTTAGCAGGTTCAGCACTAGCAGCGTGTAACCAAGACCCTAAATGTACCTCATACACGGAAATAGGTTCACTCAAGGGGTCAGTGTGTCGCCGTTTTTCCAGCCAGTCCGCATCATTCCACTTGTAGGAATTTAAGTCAGTAACAATAGATGCTGTTTTCGGACGTGGTTCTTGTTGAAACCCGTAAGGATCAGATTTTTCGTAAATATGTCCTTCAAAGTTTTTGATTTCGTATTTGTAATTTTCTCCTACACCGATTTCGGGAATAAATAATTCCCAAACCCCTGTGTGTCCTTTCCGCATTTGGTGTTTGCGTCCATCCCACAGGTTAAAATCTCCCAATAAAGAGACATTGCGGGCATTGGGAGCCCAAACAGCAAAATAAACACCTTTAACACCATCTACCTCTGTCGGGTGCGCTCCCAATTTCTCATAAATGCGGTGATGGTTGCCCTCACTAAATAAATGTAGATCAAATTCTGTTAAGTGGGCAGAACGGAAAGCGTAGGGATCATTAACCACCCGTTCATGTTCTCCTTCTTGAATGCGTAACTGATAATTTTTCAGTTCTGCGGTTTCAATGGTGCATTCAAAAAAATGAGGATTATGCACTGTGTCCATTGGATATTCTTTCCGTTCTTCTGGAACTACTACATAAGCAGCACTGGCATTTGGTAGGTAGGCTCGCACAGCCCATACAGTTTTACCATTTTGTTCGATGAGATGAGAACCCAGAATTTCAAAGGGATCGTGATGTTGATTTCCAACAATCCGATTAACCTGTTCGGGGGCGACTGTGGTTGTAGACATGAAGCTACCTATGTGGTATATGGGGATTAACTAAATCTATTTTTTATCTATGTTATATTCTCACATCTTTGTCGCCACTGTAAGTTGTCAGTTTTCAGTTGTCAGTTGTCGGAAAGAAATTCCTCCCCAACCTCCCCTGTTCCCCCCTCAAAGACTTAAAAACGGGAAAAGTTGTAATAATGTTTTACGTAATTGCAGCAAAAATACCTTTTCACGTATACCCGAAGCTAAACGTGGTGGTGGACTTGTTTGTATTTGTGCTTGCAATTCGGCATATTCTGCGGGTGTAATAATTTTACCATCAATGGGCGATCGCGCTACTAGAATAATCTCCGTCCTTAATATCTCCTCTGGTATATCCTCCGGTGGAGGTAATGCCCTCACAGCTTTACTACCATGACCACTTAACCCCACCAAAATACTAACAGTAACGCTCAAAATAACAAACAGTATACGTTTCATCCTAACTCCTAACTCCCGCTCTAATTTCTAGAGTCCTGGTGGTAATGGTTCATTACATAGCTCGTGAATATGAGTAATTCGGGTAAAAATCTGTGGATATTGCTGACGATAATCAGGAATCAATGCTAAAGGACTCAACAAAGCCGCTGCCGTAATATCAGCTATACTCAAGCGACTACCCACTAAATAATCACTTTTTTGCCAATACATAGACAACACTAACAAAGCATTAGCGAGTCTTTTTCGCGCCAATTCTACGCTAGTATCATTAATACCATATTGTTTTCTGACTACTTTAATTACCACTTGACTAAACAGCGAAGGGTCAATAGCTTTACCAACACCTGCGCGAAAGTGATAATATATAAACCTAGTCGCTGTGCCTATACTTTCATCTAACCAATCTTCTAACATCGCAGCTTGATTTTGGTGTTCTGAATTGGGTAAAAATAAAGCAGGTTCGGGTTGATAACTTTCTAAAAATCTAAAAATTTCTGTAGAATCGGCAACCGCTTGGGGTTGTCCGACAATTTCGGGTAATAGCACAGGTAGTGTAGTTAACCCCGTTAAAGGCTTCACTTTCACAATATGCAGCCCTGGAGTGAGATTTTCCCTGTGATAACTAATTCCCTTATAACCTAATGCCAATCTGGCCTTGCGACAATAATGAGATGTACTAAATTGCAGTAACAGCATACATTAATATTAATTTGGTTACTGACCGAAAAGACGGGACACAAGCCCCGTCCTTCTAGGACGGCTTTATGTTAAAATTTGGTCATAGTCGCCTTATGGCATTGGGAGACTTTAAACGGACATGGAGGGACGATAAGACCACTTGTGGCGTGTTTCATTGAAGTGTCAAGAATCACCGCACCTTCAGTTCGGTGAGTATGTCAAAAAACGAATATAAGAAAATAAGACTGGGCGAGAAATGAATCTAGCCCAGAACCAAAACCTAATAATGTTCTTGTTCTTTACCCAACATAACACTACTGGGCAGTTGAACCTTTAATTTTTATCTACAAATCACTTCTCACTAGAGTTTTGTAGACAATAATTTTTAAAGATGCCAACTACCCATGAAGGATGTTGTATTATCCTATACTAGGGCTTTTTAGGGGTAGCCGCAGGAGAGGTTGTCGCCGCAGGAGAGATTGTCGCTGCAGGAGAGGTTGTCGCCGCCGGGGTAGTACCAGTATCTGCAGGTTCGCCACTTTTTGTTGCTGCTGGGGAACTTGTGGTATTAGGTGATTCACCACCACCTTCACAAGCTCCAAGCATGGTAGCTAGACTTAACATTAGAGCCAAACCAAAAACTTTTTTCTTCATAACTCCTCTTTCACCAATTGTGGCAATAAAATATGCAGCCTGTTGAATAAGATACCTTATTTATTGATTTTTTTTAAGAACTTTCTGATTACATATTTCAACTTATTTTCTCTTGTAACATTTTTGTAGATTATATGTAATACGGACAGAGGGCAATTAACGGTTAGAATGGTTTGGATTCTGGCTCTGAAAATGCAACTTTGGCCAAAATCTCAATCAAGTTAAAAATAAAGTATTTGTTATCATAAAAATCATGGTTTTTGAACGTAAATCAGCAGTTTCTAGCAAAAATAGGTGGTTCTGGGGCAACTCGCCTTTGTTATTAAATCAGCGCCGTTCTCGAAGTGTGAATAAAAAAACACAGGTTTCCTCCCGACTTCATAGTGAACCCATAGCAGTTAAATCACCCAATTCCGGCAACGCTTGGATGAATTTATATTTTTTAGGTTCTCGCAGAAGCAAGACATCAATTCGCAATACAAACTTAGAATCAGGTAAAAAACAAACTCCTGATAATAATATACATTCAAATAATACTGTACACAAAATAAGCGATGATTTAATCATACCTATATGGTTATTGCGTATGTACACAGTAAATCGCTATTCATCAATTTTAGCGTTTTTATTAGTGGTGGCGACATTAATAGTTTATGGTTGGACAGTATATTCCCAAGAGCTTTGGAGTGACTCTTATCGTAAAGTACAAAGCTTACAACGTCATGAGCGACAATTAAACACTGCCAATGCGACACTGACCAGTAAAATGGCACAGCAAGCGGAAAACCCTAATATGAATATGGTATCACCGACTTCTGAGAAAACCATTTTTTTACCATCAACATCTAATAATTATCCCAAGTCGTCATTTTCAACGTCTCAACCAGAATCACAACCTGAACCTCCTTCTCCACTAGGATATTAAAATCGTTAATAACTTCAGGAATCAAGCAGGATTCCCATATATTACTCTCATGTTGAAGACATCAATTAAAACAAAATTTAGAAACTTACGTAATTTAGAATTTAGACGACAACGCAAATTCACCAAACCACCTAAACTAGAAAATATTGAGCCGAAAACACCGGAAACCCCAGTTAATATTAAATTACGAATGTTTGCTGTTTGGGGTGTGTTAATGATTGCTATGTTAGGGTTGGCATTTAATTTATATCGTTTACAAATTGCTCAAGGAAAAAAGCTGGCTCAAAAGGCACGAAACCAACAAATGGTTAATTTACGTCCTTATATACCTCGTCGTTCAATAGTAGATAGGGGTAGTAATATCTTGGCTATTGACCGTCCTGTATATAAATTATATGCCCATCCCAAATTATTTGATCAGTCTCAGGAGAAAGTTGCTGGGAAAATTGCTCCGATTATCGGCAAAGAAAAAGCTGATCTGATCAAAATATTTCAGAGTAAACGTAGTGGAATTTTATTAGCTTCTGGTGTTTCAGAAGATATTACTGATAAATTAATGTCACTGCGTTTAAATGGGTTTGAGTTTATTCAAAAATACTCCCGATTTTATCCCCAAGATGATTTAGTGGCGGATGTATTGGGCTATGTTAATCTTGACCGTCGTGGCCAAGCTGGTGTGGAATATAGTCAAGAGAAGTTATTAGAACGTTTGGGAACAACTGTACGGATGAGTAAGTCTGGAAATGGCTCATTAATGCCCGATTATGCACCCCAGGGATTTCTGAATTCTGATGATTTGAAACTGCAATTGACTATTGATAGCCGTGTGCAAAGGGTAGCACGTGGGGCGTTAAAAGAACAGATGACTAAATTTAGTGCCAAACGGGGCGCGGTGATTGTCATGGATGCAGTGGATGGTTCAATACTTGCTTTAGTTTCTCAACCTACCTATAACCCAAATCAATATGCTATATCGGATATTTCCTTGTTTAAAAATTGGACTGTAGCTGATCTTTATGAACCGGGATCAACTTTTAAACCTGTAAATGTAGCGATCGCTCTGGAAAATGGTATCATCAAAGCAGATGATATTTTTGAAGATCCTGGTTCTATAAAAATCGGCACTCATACTATCAAAAATGCAGAAAAAACTGGTTATCGACAATTAACTATTCCTGAGATATTACAAACTTCTAGTAATATTGGTATGGTTAGAATCATTCAACGATTAAAACCATCAATATACTACAACTGGCTAGTCCGTTTAGGGCTAGGACAAAAGGTTGAGACGGATTTACCCTTTGAGGTTAGTGGTCAATTAAAAAGTCAAGAAAAATTTATTTCTTCAGCTATTGAACCAGCTACGGCATCTTTTGGACAAGGCTTTTCTCTAACTCCATTACAACTGGTACAATTGCACGGTGCATTAGCTAATGGGGGCAAATTAGTTACACCTCACGTTATCAGAGGACTAATTGATAGTCAAGGAGAAATGCACTATTCAACTCCTCTCCCAAATCCACGGCAAATTTTCTCGACTACAACTACTCAAAAGGTTGTGGACATGATGGAAACAGTAGTAAATTCAGGTACTGGTAAAGCTGCGAGAATTTCAGGATATCGGATTGCTGGAAAAACGGGAACAGCCCAAAAAGCTAGTCCTAATGGTGGATATACTAAGGGTGCAAGAATTACCAGTTTTGTCGCTATTTTGCCAGTGGAATCTCCCCGTTATGTGGTGTTTGCAGTGGTCGATGAACCAAAGGGAGAAAACGCCTATGGTTCTACTGTAGCCGCACCAATTGTTAAAACGGTAATGGAATCACTAATCCCTATCGAACAAATTCCACCTAGTCATTAGTTAGTTAGTTGTTAGTTGTCATTTGTTAGTTGTTAGTTGTAATCTAAAATCTAAAATTGCCATAGGTTTGCTGGAGAGTTGCTTCAATTGAACCTAGATTTTGGAACGAATTAATTAACTGATCAGATCTTGTTTTTTTCTCGGATAAAATTACTTTCAGTGGGGTTAAAAATTCTAGATCAGGATCATCTTTAAGAGCAATTTCAGCAACTTGTAAAAGTTTTTGAGAGTTCATAAAAATGTCTTCATTTTCAAAGCCTGATTTTGCCGAAATTTGATGTAAACCAGCGTCAGGTATCATAGCTCTACCTAGTAAAGTTTCGTCTAATACTAAACCTTTTAATAAAGCTAATAAACCCGCGTAAATGGTAAAGTTATCACAACTATCACAAGCTTTAAATTCTATCCGTCCTACCTCTGAGGGAATGCGGGCAATTTTTGTCAATGAGGGAACACTTTTAATTAATTCTTCGGCTGTTTCCACAAAAACTAATGTTGCGGATCTTTTTCCAGTTCTGATCAATGTTCTCACTGATAAACCTTCCCATAAACCACCATTATAAAAAGGAGAACTATAACTAAAAGGGATGATATAAGGACTGTAATAAGTTAATTTTTTACCAATATCAATTAACTTTTCAGTAGACAAATTTGCCAAAGAAATATTTAAATCTGGTCCATAGGAAACCATATAAATATGAGCAGTTTGTTCATCTGGATAAGCTTGTAATTGCCTAATTTCAAAATCATTTAATGGAGGTTCTGGGTTAAATATGCACCTATAGGGGTTAAAACTGACTAAAACTGGTGAAAAACCAAAACTAGCAGCCACGTCACTCAATAAAACAAAACTGGCTGTTAATTCATCAATTGCTCCTTGAATAGTAGGGTGAATAGTTGTTCTAATTTCGATACCTTTAGCTAAACAATCAATTACCTCTTCAGAATCACTAAATCTTTCAAATCCTTCAATATACCAGCGCTTTTTCTTAATTCCCGCATCACCTACTCTTAATTGTGGATAGTCACTGGGATAAATAGGTAGTTTGTCAACAATTTGCTGAAAATCGGCAAATTTTGTATTCTGGAAATCAGCAAACTTTCCTTGATGATTGAAAAACGCAACTTCATGTTCAATACCAAAGCGAAACATACTTTATACCCAATTAATGATAAATATAATTAATTATATCCATATTTTGTGTCATTGTGAATAAATACTGCCTAAGTTAATGCTAAAAAGTCATTATATCCTAGATTAGGTTGACCCAAAGAAATCCAAGAAAACCCAAGAAAATTTCTGATTATGTTGAGTTTTGTCTTCGCTCAATCCAAGCTATATTTCCTGGATTTTTGCCAGTTAAATACACAGAACTTTAGTCCTTTTCAAGTTACATTAATTAATATTGACCAATAAAAATTACAAGGCGTGTTTTTATGACAACTACTGCTCAAACCCCTTACAGTAGCGAACAAATTATGGCTTGGCTACGGGGATTACTGACTATTGCTTGGGCTGATGGTAACTTTGATGCTCAAGAACAGGAATTAATTACTAATCTTACCAAAGAAGAATTAGCTCCGTCCATTGACTGGGGTACTCTAGAGATCATTGAACCGGATGAATTAGCAGCTATATTAGGTAAAGGTACACCTGTGGCGGAAAATTTCTTGCGGACAGCGGTAATGGTAGCGATCGCTGATGGTGTATACTCTCCTAGTGAAGATAATCTACTTCAGCAATTGTGCCAAAAATTAGAACTGCAAGAGAATTTACTCACGGCCTTACGTCATACCCTAGAAGATACCGCAAAATCTGAAAATTTGCCCTCGGCTGGACTTCAAGCCCCACGCCCAGATGCTTTAACTCCCTTGCGTCACTGGTTAGATGGATTAGATATTCAAGATCCCAGAGTTGCCCGGTTTTTGTGTAAAATGATTCCTTCCCAATGTCCCTTTGAAAGAGATGTAACCTTATTTGGCCGGAAAATAGTTCATATTCCGCCATTATGTAAAATTAACCCACTTTATGAACAAATGGTAGGTTTACGCTTCCGCGCTCTTTCCTACCTAGCAGATGACTGTGGCGAGGATGTTACACCTTATATTTAAATTAGTGGTTAGTGGTCAATTGTTCGCATAATTGACTACTAAAAACTGACAACTGACTAATAACTAATGACTAATTATGCAATTTATAGACCAATCAGTAATTGAAGTAGAAGCAGGTAACGGAGGTGATGGTATTGTCGCTTTCCGCAGAGAAAAATATGTCCCAGCCGGTGGTCCTTCTGGTGGAAATGGCGGAAAAGGTGGTTCAGTAATTTTTGTGGCTGATACCAATCTACAAACCTTGTTAGATTTTCGATATAAGCATTTATTTAAAGCCCCAAATGGAGAACGTGGTGGTCCCAATAATTGCACTGGCGCGGGGGGAAAAGATCTAATTATTGAAGTTCCTTGTGGTACTTCTGTTTATGATGCAGTAACGAGCGTTTTACTATGCGATATAGTTGAGCCTGGACAAATTTTTCGAGTTGCTGAAGGTGGTAAAGGTGGGCTGGGAAATCAACATTTTTTGAGCAATAGTAACCGCGCCCCAGAATATTCACTTCCTGGTTTAGAAGGAGAAAAAAAGGTCTTACGTTTGGAGTTGAAATTGTTAGCAGAAGTAGGAATTATTGGTTTACCTAATGCAGGTAAATCTACTTTAATTTCTTCTTTATCCGCCGCGCGTCCAAAAATTGCTGATTATCCTTTTACTACCTTAATTCCTAATTTGGGTGTAGTTAAAAAACCCACTGGTGATGGTACAGTTTTCGCCGATATTCCGGGCTTAATTGAAGGTGCTTCCCATGGTGCAGGTTTAGGTCATGATTTCTTGCGTCATATTGAACGGACAAGGGTTTTATTACACTTAATTGATGCGACAAGTGCAGAT
Organism: Aphanizomenon flos-aquae FACHB-1287; assembly: GCF_014698755.1. Lineage (GTDB taxonomy): Bacteria > Cyanobacteriota > Cyanobacteriia > Cyanobacteriales > Nostocaceae > Dolichospermum > Dolichospermum flosaquae. The sequence goes on from NZ_JACJTO010000031.1 coordinate 24,435, forward strand.
GTCATTGCTGATTTTCATACTATTCAAGAGGAACTTAAAGCCTATGGACGGGGTTTAGCTAAACGTCCGCAAATTTTAGCTTTAAATAAAATAGATGCTGTTGATAGAGAAACTATTGATTTGGAGGCTTTAGCTACTCAATTAAATCATCTGGCTTTAGCACCAGTTTTCATAATTTCGGCGGTAACTCGTGCTGGTTTAGATTCAATGATGCAGGAAATTTGGCGGATTTTAGATGAAATTAATATCTTAGAAATGGAAGAAGTTACAGTTTAATTAATGGGTTCATATCCCCGACTTATCTAAAAAGTTGGGGATCTTGTTTTTGTTTTTGATAACTAATTGAGGATAGTTAGAAAAAATATTGAATATTATGGACAAATGCTAAAGTGTTTTCTAGATGAATATTATGTCCGACTTGATCAATTATTTGTAATTTAGCAAATTTAGATTTTTCAGTCATAGCAATATTAATATTAATAAATTTCTCATCTTTTTCGCCAACTAATAATAATAGAGGAAGAGTATTTTTAGTGATCAATTCCCATAAACAAGGTTGAGAACCTGTTCCCATAAATTGCAATGATTTTGCTAAATTTAGAGGCTGATTTATTAATCTACTGGCTATCATAGATGGGTATTGAGGATGATTTTTGAGATCAGCAAAAATTGGCATTTGATACCAATTAGTGAGAAAGTGATAAAAATCATCATTATTTACGATTCTAGTTAATTTTCTAGCTATTTGAGCATCACTTTTAACCCTAGCTAATCTTGCTGTTTCTGTTGTTAAACCAGGGGAAGCAGATTCTAAAATAACTTTAATAAACCTTTGAGGAAAATATAGGGTGAGATATAAAGCTAATCTACCTCCCATTGAGTAACCAATTAAAAAACATTGGTCAATTTTTAATTGATCTAATAGTTGTATAATAGCTGTAGCGGTAGATGCCATTGTATAGCATTCATCATCTAAAACTTGAGTTTTTCCATGTCCGGGTAAATCAATAGTTAGATAGGAAAAATCATCAAATAGTAATTTTATAGCTTGATCAAATTCATAAACATTACCCATGAATCCATGTAAAAATAGAATTAATGGTTTGTTTGATTTATGAATTAAAGAATAGTGAAATTGATATTGATTTAAACTCAAGGTAAAAATCTGTCTAATGCGGCTTTTAATTGTGCAATCTCTGATTCTATATTACCCTCTTGGGCGGCTCTACCAATACATTCAGTTAAATGTTCATCTAAAACGATACGTGCTACTTTATCTAATGCCCCACGCACAGCAGCAATTTGTAATAATACATCAGGACAAGGAGTATTTTGCTGTACCATAGTCTTAATACCGCGAACATGACCTTCTATACGGGAAAGTCGGTTAATAATCCGCCGTAAAGACTCTTCACTGTGGACATGAGGATGAACATGAACTGAATCAACCTGATTATCCGTATCCTCTGTATAATTGTGGTGGTGTGAATGTTCTCCTGATTCTGATGTAGTCAAGGATTCGTTAGTTGGTGGGTTTGTTCCATTCATGAGCTATGATATTAATATTTGGTTTGTTTTGGCATTTTGGCTTTAATTAATATCTTAGCCCAGAGCAGAGGAACGTAAATGGCAATTCTGAATCTGATCTGTAAAAATAGCTGTAGATAGATTTGTCAAGAAACAGCAAAAATTAGGCTTGTAGATTAGGTTGTGATTATGCGATTTTTCCAAATGTCCCGGTCTATCCAACAACTCAGTACCCATGTTTTAGCGATTTTGATGGGTGTGATTTTGACTGTCACCTCCCTACGGGTATTACCTTCAGCAGCAGAACCAGGTCCAAATCCTGTTACTGAGTCATTCACAAAAGCTGCTCAAAAACCATCTGCTGCTACAAATGTGATTAGTGGTCATAGTTTTGTGACAGCAGCGGTAAATCGTGTGGGTTCGGCAGTAGTAAGAATTGATACAGAACGAACGATTACTCGCCGGAATGATCCGATGATGGAAGACCCGTTTTTTCGGCGGTTTTTTGGTGATAGCTTTCCCCAACAATCACCGACTGAACAGTTACGTGGTTTAGGTTCTGGTTTTATTCTTGACAAAAGTGGTGTAATTCTTACTAATGCTCACGTAGTTGATAAGGCTGATAAAGTTACAGTCCGCTTAAAAGATGGACGCACCTTTGAGGGTAAAGTTAAAGGTATTGATGAAGTAACAGATTTAGCTGTGGTCAAGATTAATGCTGGTAAGGATTTACCTATTGCTCCCTTAGGTTCTTCTAATAATGTCCAAGTAGGGGATTGGGCGATCGCTGTGGGTAATCCGTTAGGATTTGATAATACTGTTACCTTGGGAATTGTTAGCACTCTCAAACGTTCTAGTGCCCAAGTTGGTATTAGCGATAAACGATTAGACTTCATTCAAACTGATGCAGCTATTAACCCTGGTAACTCTGGTGGACCACTATTAAACGGGTTAGGAGAGGTAATTGGAATTAATACGGCAATTCGCGCCGATGCGATGGGGATTGGGTTTGCAATTCCTATTGATAAAGCTAAAGCGATCGCTGCTCAATTACAACGTGATGGTAAAGTTGCTCACCCCTACTTAGGTGTACAAATGGTGACATTAACACCGGAATTAGCAAAGCAAAATAACGATGATCCTAACTCCATGTTTGTCATTCCTGAAGTTAAGGGAGTTTTAGTGATGCGAGTTGTCCGTAATTCTCCCGCTGCAACCGCAGGTATCCGGCGTGGAGATGTAATTGTACAGATTGATAATAAGCCAATTACCACCGCTGAACAGTTGCAAAGTGTAGTAGAAGACAGTACCCTGGGTCAAGCCTTGCAGATAAAAGTCCAAAGAGGTAATCAAACACAAATACTTTCAGTCCGTACTGCTGAATTGAAAGATATTTCTTAATCACTAAATCGCTGACTGCTTGAAGATCCCTCACTTCTTAAAGAAGACAGGGATCTACTTCTAAAAAGAGCGCTATCTTATAATTCATATCACTTCATTTAATATTGTTATGTTGAGAATTTTTGCAGACAGAGGTGGCACATTTACAGATATAGTTGCTGTCACTAATAATGAGACAATAATAGACAGACTGGCAAATTTTACAGAACGGTTTTTAATAGTCCCTTTACCTAACAAAGAATGGATTATAGTTTATAAATTACTATCAGAAAATCCTGAACAATATGAAGATGCAGTTATTCAAGGAATTCGGGATATTATCGGACTCACTGTTAATGAACCCATTCCCTACCAAACAATTGAAGTAGTGAAAATGGGAACAACAGTAGCTACAAATGCCCTCTTAGAAAGACATGGAGATCGAGTTGTTTTACTGATTACTAAAGGCTTTAAAGATGCGTTAAGAATCGGCTATCAAAATCGTCCAAATATCTTTGCACAGGAAATAATTTTACCTACCATGCTGTATGAACAAGTAATTGAGGTAGATGAAAGATATGATGCTCATGGTCATGAATTAGTTTCTGTAAATATTGACCAAGCAAAACAGGATTTACAAACAGTGTATCATACAGGAATTAGAAGTTGTGCCATTGTATTTATGCACAGCGATCGCTATCCATTTCATGAACAACAAATAGCCAAAATTGCCCAAGAAATCGGCTTTACACAAATTTCCGTATCCCATCAAGTTAGCCCATTAATGAAACTGGTAAGTAGAGGAGATACCACCGTTGTTGATGCCTATTTAACTCCTATTTTACGTCGTTATGTTAACCAAATTGCCAGTCATTTACCTCAAGTCAAATTAATGTTTATGAAATCTGATGGTGGGTTAACCAACGCAGAACAATTTCAGGGAAAAGATAGTATTTTAAGTGGTCCGGCTGGTGGTATTGTTGGTGCAGTTCAAACTAGTAAAAGAGCAGGTTTTGAATTAGTAATTACCTTTGATATGGGCGGAACAAGTACAGATGTTGCCCACTTTAAAGGAGAATATGAAAGACAATTAGATTCAGAAATTGCCGGAGCACGGATGCGAGTTCCCGTATTAGCAATTAACACCATTGCAGCGGGTGGAGGTTCAATTTTATATTTTGATGGTTCTAGTTATCGTGTTGGTCCAGAATCCGCTGGATCAAATCCTGGACCTGCTTCCTATCGTCGTGGAGGACAATTAACAGTAACAGATGCTAACGTCATGTTAGGAAAAATTCAACCTGAATATTTTCCCGCAGTTTTTGGTAGTGAAGGTAAATTACCTTTAGATCAAGAAATAGTTATTCAAAAATTTACAGAATTAGCTAAAGAGATTGCATCTGTCACTGGAAATTATCGAACTCCCGAACAAGTAGCATCAGGATTTATTGCGATTGCTGTCGAAAATATGGCAAATGCTATTAAAAAAATCAGTTTGCAAAGAGGTTATGATGTTAGCCAATATGTACTTTGTTGTTTTGGTGGTGCTGGTGGACAAGTTGCTTGTTTAATTGCTGATACTTTAGGAATGAAAAAGATATTTCTGCACCCTTTCGCTGGGGTACTTTCTGCTTATGGTATGGGTTTAGCCGATATTAGAGCGACTAAAATCACAGGAGTAGAACAACCTTTAAATGAAAGCTTAATTCCTCAATTAGAACAGTTAATGGCATCTTTAGAAACCCAATCTCGTAGGGAATTAAACATAGAAGAAATCCAGTTTCAACAAGAAATTATTAAGAAAGTAAATTTAAAATATGCAGGAACTAATTCTATTTTAACTGTTGATTTTACTAATGTAGCAGGAATGAGAGAACAATTTGAAAGTGAACATAAATTACGATATGGTTTCATGCAATCAGAAAAAGACTTAATTATTGAATCTATTTCTGTAGAAGTAATTCAAAAAATGGATACTCCTGAAGAACCATTAATTAGTCGTACCCGTCCTGAAAATGTAGAACCTAAAATAATGGAAATCGTGAAAATGTTTAGCGATAATCAATGGTATGACACACCAGTTTATCGTCGAGAAGATTTACAACTGGGAGATAGAATTAGTCACCCTGCAATTATTGTCGAGAAAATCAGCACAATTATAGTCGAACCTAACTGGGAAGCAAAATTAACTGAACTTAATCATTTAATCCTAGAACGTATTGTTTAGTTATATTTGTAGTGATTGTAATTAATGTTAAAATAAATAAATACTACTTGGTATCATATCATGATGATTACTCAAGAAATAGAATCTCAAGAAAACATCTCATCAGATGTAATTTTACCACCCAGTGATTTATATAGTGATGAACCTCCCGTGGAAACAGAACTACATTTAGAGCAAATTATGCTCTTAATCAAATGTCTTAAATGGTTATGGAAAGATAGAACTGATTTTTATGCAGCGGGAAATCTGAGTATTTATTATAGTCCACATCAGAGGAAAAGGGAAAATTTCCGAGGTCCTGATTTTTTTGTGGTCTTAGGAACTGAGAAAAAAACCCGTAAAAGTTGGGTAGTCTGGGAAGAAAATGGGAAATATCCTCATGTAATTGTAGAAATTCTCTCACCAACAACAGCTAAGACTGATAGAGAATTAAAAAAAGAACTTTATCAAGAAACTTTCCGCACTCCAGAGTATTTTTGGTTTGATCCTTATACCTTAGAATTTGCAGGATTTCATATAACAGACGGAAAATATCAACCTATAAAACCCAATGAAAAAGGACATTTATGGAGTGGACAATTAGGGTTATATTTGGGAATTTATGATGGTTTATTGCGTTATTTCACATCAGAAGGAGATTTAGTTCCTACACCTGAAGAAACCGCAGAATTAGAAGTTAAAAGAGCCGAACGGGAAATGCAAAAAGCAGAACGTGAAGCTCAAAAAGCAGAACGTGAAGCTCAAAAAGCAGAACGTGAAGCTCAAAAAGCAGAACGTGAAGCTCAAAAAGCAGAACGTGAAACCCAACGTGCTGAACAAGAATTCCAACGCGCTGAACAGGAAGCCCAAAAAGCCGAACGTTTAGCAAAAAAATTACGGGAATTAAATATTGACCCAGATACGATTTAAGAAAAGATTTCTAGCGACTGTCTCTCAGCTCTCAAAAAGATAATCTAGCTCCCGCACTCCCCCCGCAACGGGGGGAAAGATAAGTTGAGAATTATATCAAAATATGATGACTTTTCCGCACCCTAGCAATGTATCTGGAGAAAGCTGTAATTGCTGGTACGGTCATAAACATAAAAGTTAAGTTAAAAGAAAAAATCCTAACCATAAGATTTATTTAAGTAAATATTCCCTTATGCTAAACTGTGGTAAAAACCTATAAAGAAATTGTTAAAAAGTTTAGTACAATATTCACTGATAAGTATTTTTTCCTATTGACATGATAGCGGCTCAATTTCCTTGGCTTACCGCGATTGTCCTATTTCCACTTGTAGCATCCTTTCTCATCCCAATATTGCCCGATAAAGACGGCAAACTTGTCAGATGGTATGCACTGGGCATAGGTATCACCGACTTTATTTTGATGTGTTACGCTTTTTGGAAACATTACGATACTAGTAATGCGAGTTTTCAACTGGTAGAAAATTATGTCTGGATGCCTCAGTTGGGCTTAAACTGGGCGGTTTCTGTTGATGGTATTTCCGCTCCCTTAGTGCTTTTGGCAGGATTTGTTACCACTCTTGCCATTTTTTCAGCTTGGCAAGTTGACCGCAGACCAAAGCTTTTCTATTTTCTCATGCTTGTGTTGTATTCCGCACAAGTTGGGGTATTTGTCGCCCAAGACTTGCTATTATTTTTCATTATGTGGGAAGTCGAACTAATTCCTGTGTACTTATTAGTTTGTATTTGGGGTGGACAACGACGACGTTATGCAGCTACAAAATTTTTGATTTATACCGCAGCAGCTTCTATATTTATCTTGGTAGCAGCCCTGGCACTGGGACTATATGGCGGCGGAAATGTAACTTTTGATGTTGCAGAACTCGCAAATAGAGAATATCCCTTGACGCTGCAACTATTACTATATGCAGGTTTGTTAATTGCCTTTGGCGTAAAATTGGCCATTTTCCCCTTGCATACTTGGCTACCTGATGCCCACGGAGAAGCATCTTCGCCAGTATCTATGATTTTGGCCGGTGTGTTGTTGAAAATGGGTGGATATGGACTAATTCGCCTAAATCTTGGCCTACTTGCCGATGCTCATGTTTATTTTGCTCCTGTTCTCGTCATTCTCGGTGTTATTAACATTATCTATGGTGCTTTAAATTCCTTTGCCCAAACGAATATGAAACGGCGTTTGGCTAATTCGTCAATTTCCCACATGGGTTTTGTATTAATAGGAATTGCCTCTTTCACCGATTTGGGTATCAATGGCGCAATGTTGCAAATGATATCACATGGTTTAATTGCTTCGGTGTTGTTCTTCCTGGCTGGTGTCACCTACGATCGCTCTCATACCATGATGATGGCAGAAATGGGCGGTATTGGTCAAGCCATGCCAAAAGTATTTGCTCTCTTTACCATGGGGGCAATGGCATCTTTGGCTTTACCGGGTATGAGTGGCTTTGTCGGTGAACTTTCGGTGTTTGTGGGGATAACAACTAGCGATGTTTACACTTCTACGTTCTGTACCGTCACCGTCTTTTTAGCTGCTGTGGGAGTTATTCTTACACCTATTTATCTGCTGTCCATGCTGCGTCAAGTATTTTACGGTTCTGGTGCTGACCTGGTATGTGATGTTAACAATCAGGGTTTTCAGAATCAAGAAGATGAAGGAACGGCTTGTTTTGGTACAGATTGCCTTTTACCAACGGAAACTGTATATACTGATGCCAGACCAAGAGAAGTATTTATTGCTGCCTCTTTTCTAGTGCTGATTATTGGCATCGGTTTCTACCCTAAACTAGCCATGCAAATGTATGACGCGACCACTGTGGCTGTAAATGCTCATGTTCGCCAATCTTATACCATTATTTCCCAAAGTAATCCCCGTGTTTATGCTAGTGGATTTTTAAGTCCGCAAATTCCAGCATCTGAGTTAACTCCCGTTTTGGGAACTTTAAAATAGGCAACTTGCGACTAACACAAAGTATGGAGAACATATCTTCTAGCACCGGTTGGAGGATATCATCTCCTACTTACTCAAGGTGATCAAGTGACTTGACTTTATCTCTGGCACAAAGAGAGTTAAGATACACTAGGTTTCCTAACCTTATCTATGGAATTGTCGCACTAATTAAACTCATGAATGCTGCTAATTTAATTCGCTTCACATCTTTATCACTCATAGCAGTTTTGGGACTGCTATCACCAGCCTATGCTGAGGGACAAAAGTTATCAAATCCTGTTAGTCAAACAAAACCAACTAATCAACCAAAACCCGGTAATCAACCAAAACCAACTAATCAACCAAAACCGACTAATCAACCAAAACCAACTAATCAACCAAAACCCATGGAAGAGGGTGAATCTAACATTCTTAGTCCCACAGAAAGCAGTAGTAATATTTTAAGTATAGAGGGAGGCGATCGCTTGATGAAAGAGATCGACCAAGCGGTTACTAGTCAAGATTATGCCCTAGCTGTCAAAAAACTCCAACAAGCACGCCAAGTTTATAATCAGTTGTCTAGCCTTTATCAACAACTAAATTCTAGTTTTACGGGTATTGACATTAGCGCTGCTGATTCCCACCGTAAAAATGCTTTAGCAACTGCCCAAAAGCGAGATGAAGCTACCTATCAATTAGCTCTGGTCTATAGAGCGCAAAATCAGCCAGAATTAGCCATTCCTTTGCTAGTGCAAATTATCACAAGTCAAAACCCCACCAGAGAACTAGGTACAAAAGCTTACCAACAATTATTTGAACTAGGTTTTGTAAAGACACCATTTCCTTCTCAAGGTAAAAAATAATCGGCAAATGCTAACAGGCAACAGCCAAGCGTTACATATCTGTTAATAATAGAGAAGTAAGTTTTTTCAGGAATTGCGATGATGAGTCCGCAACAGGTAGAGGGAATGATCAAGGCAAAACTGCCGGATGCTCAAGTGCAAGTACAAGACTTGACGGGTGGTGGTGATCACTATCAGGTAACAGTAGTTTCATCGCAGTTTGCAGACAAGGGACTGGTTCAACAACACCAACTAGTTTATGGCGCATTGCAACAAGCTATGTCAAGCGAAGCGATTCATGCTTTAGCTCTGAAAACCTACACTCCCGAAGCTTGGCAAGCAACAAACTAATTTGAAATGATTGCCTTGAGAAAACAAAATCTGAATTTGTCTTGACTTTTGACTTTTGACTTTTAACAACACAGGAAATAATTAATCATGACCCCAGAACTTAAACAAAGAATTGATAGTTTGGTACAAAAAAACAAAATTATGGTTTTCATGAAGGGTAACAAATTAATGCCCCAATGTGGTTTCTCTAATAACGTTGTGCAAATTATTAATACATTAGGAGTTCCCTTTGAAACCTTTGATGTACTTGCAGATCAAGAAATTCGTCAAGGAATCAAAGAATATTCCAACTGGCCAACAATTCCCCAAGTATACCTTAATGGTGAATTTCTAGGCGGTTCTGATATTTTGATCGAAATGTACAACAAAGGTGAATTACAACAACTAGTTGAAGTAGCATTAGCTTCTTAATATTAGTTATTAGGTGTAGGTTGGGTTAAGGAACGCAACCCAACACCTGATATCTATTGGCGGCAATTTCAAATTTATTTTTAAATATTAAATTATTTATTACTGATATTTTTTACCAAAACTATGAATAATAAAACAAAGATAGAAGATTGTGGTTATACATTTATAGGTTCAGCAGTTGATAATTTAGTTCGCCATTTTGAAGGTCAATCATTCCTACAATTATATCCTGATTTTCGAGAACGGCGAGAACGAGCCAATGAATTATTATTTGATTTAGTTGGTAAACAACCTGGTTTATTTTATATTCGTCGTCAAGGAGCTGCTAAAGAACCAGGAGAAGAGATTTGGGAGTTAACTATAGCTACAGATCAAGATAACTTTCAATTACCAAAAAGACTGAAAAAATTAGGAAAAACTTTAGGATTTAAAGCTGCTATTCGTCAAGATGGATATGGTGGATTTAAAATTTTATCAGCTTATTTAATCCAAGAATCACGGGGAAATATTGATGGCTATGCTTTACCTTATTGGTTGCGACTAATTCCTAATCATCAACAGCGTTTAGATATTCCAAAAACATTATTGGTAAAAATTAAAAATATGCCAATTTGCGGAAATCATGTGCCAACAGAAGATCAACTTCAAGCCTGGAAAGCCTTTTTAAAAGTTGAAGAACGCATTGCTAAATCTCGACAATTTTGTGTATATTTCCTAAATCATAATAACGGATTAAACTACCGACAAATCGCTTTAGAAATTAAAATTAATTCGGCTACTTTAGATGGTTCTGAAGAACATTTTTTAGGTGTAGAGAACTTTTGGGAACGGGTAAGAAAAGCTAAAAATCAAGAAGTTAAATTTTTAGAATCTGTACCAACAGAGAAAAATCGCCGCAATGGTCGTCAACTAGGAACTATTGAAAAAATTGATCAAAAACATAATTCTATTCATGTTCGATTAGAACGAGAATTAATTGAATATATAGCCAAAGGTAATTATCAACTTCCCAATCATGGCTACTTATTTTTTGATGCTGCTGGAGATATAAAACAAATTGAACGTAAAGAAAAAGCCTTGGAACAATTAAGACAAGGACGTACTCAAAATCCCTATTTAGGTAACTTTCTATTTGATGCTTCCCAGGCCAGACCGATTATTAAAAGGATTACACTTAAATCAACTGATTTATTATTATCCTCCGCTAATGCTGGACAAAAAGCCGCAGTTGAAAAAGTCCTTTCAGCAGAGGATCTAGTTTTAATTCAAGGACCACCAGGTACAGGAAAAACTACTGTAATTGCGGAAATTTGCTATCAAATAGCCTTGCGCGGTGGACGGACATTAATTACATCTCAAGCTAATTTAGCCGTTGATAACGCCCTCAGTCGCTTAGTTCATAATCCTGTTATTCGTGCTATTAGAAAGGGAAAATCCGAAAAAGTTGGAGAGGAAGGACAGCCATTTTTAGAAGATCAAGTAATTGGTACATGGCTACAAAATACCGCTACTGACTGCGAAAATAATCTTAATCAACGTCACGAAAATATCAAAATCTTAAATCAATTATTACCGTTATTACCACGATTTAAAACCTATTTTTTAGCTGAGGAAGAAACTAATCAACAACAAAATGAACTCAAAAATGAAAAAGAAAATTTAGAATTATCTTATCAAAATCAAGAAATTGAATATAATCAAACTTTAGTAAATAAAAATGAAATTGCATCTTTAATTACTGGTTTAGAGAATATACTAAAAAAATCAACAAATATAGATTGGGAATCTCCAGAAACTAAAGCTTTTTTCCTCCGTGTTCAACCCTATATAGAAAACAATCAACAAGTAGAAGATTTTCGAGAAAATGTCCGTCAAGCTATTAAGTATAGTGAAGAAATTGGTTTTGTCCGTCCTGGTTTTGGTGCATTTGGGTTAGCGGTTTGGTTACAGGAAAACATCAAAACTCATCTTTCTGAATTTAAATCGGGATTCAATAATGCTAATAATATAGCTGTAGCTGTTTCTGAAGTTGCAGAATTAGTTGATATTTTTCAACAGCATTCTGTATCCTTGGAGAAATTAGAAACAGATTATCAAAAATTTAGTAACCAAAACGATTTACAGCCAACAATTCAAATTTGGGAAAATCGCAAACGCGAAATTGATTATATTGTTGCAGCAGTTGTCGAATGGAAATCTACAGCTTATAATAATTTGTATCAAGTTTTAAAAGAATGTCAACAATCTGATTTAGTATTAACAGAAAATATGGTAGATTTACCATTAGGTTTATTGATGTTTGCTAAGACATTAAAATTAACTATCGTTCCTAAAAATTATAAAATCAGTTTACCAGATTGGGGAGTATTAACAAAAGCTATAGTTTATGAAATTGAAGGTAACTTTACGGATAGAAAAGGCAAGAAATATGATTTTAGTTATTTTTTACAGCAAAGTTTTAGTCAAATTCCTATAGTATTATCAAAAAGTGATCAAATTCAATGGCAAACAACCTATCAAAAATTCCAAAATTATCAACTTCTTAATCCTAAACAGCGAAAATTGCTAGTTGAAAATACTCAAGTCTTTTTAATTAGATTGGAAAAAACTTATGGTAAGTCCTTTGAATGGAATCATATTGAAGTTACTCTTACCCGTATTACCCAAGAATTACTAGATATTATTTTAGTTCATGCTCGTCAATGTGTTTTAAGGGTTAAAACTGAAGCTGAACAACAATTACAAATTTTACAACAGCAATTAGAAGAACTCCCGAAAAATACAATCTCTTTAGAACAAATATCTGAAGCTAAATCTCAGGTAAAGCAAAGTAAAGAATCTGCTAATTTAAAAATTGTAGAAGTTATAAATAGTTTACAAGTATTTCGTAAACAGAAAAATATCCCCGCTCCTTTACGGATTTTAGCAGAAAAATATCTGAATAGACAAGCAAATTTTTGGGAACAACCCCAGGAATTTTTCCAGCAAGTTAAATTTTGGGAAAATCGCGTCAATGAAATAGAAACTCTTATTTCATCATTAGCACCTTTTACTATTTTAGAAACAATTAAAAACTCTTTAAATCAAGAATTCATAAATTTGCAAGCAGAAGCTGATATTTATACACAAGAAATTCAAGAATTAGAAATAAACATATCTGATTTAGAACAACAATTAAAATTACAGTTATCAGATAGTTTAATTCTAGAACGGAATTGGTGGAAGTCAACTTGGCAAATTATACCAGATAAATTAAAACCAGAATTATCCCATGATGATTTATTTAATTTAGAGTTTTTACGTAGCATCAAAAATAAATTTAAATCATGGAAACAACAATTAAAAAGTGAAGAAAATTATCTGCATAAATATCAAAACTTTGTTCAAGATTGGATTACAAAACTCCGTCAACCTTCAGAACAAGACAGCAAAGATTTAAGGGGAATTTATTTAGATAATGCTAACGTTGTCGGTATCACTTGCGTTCAAGCTGCAAATTATAATTTTTCAGAAGAATTTCAATCTTTTGATGTTGTAATTATAGATGAAGTTAGTAAATGCACTCCTCCAGAATTACTAATTCCCGCGTTGAAAGGTAAAAAATTAGTTATGGTAGGAGATCATCGACAATTACCACCTATGCTTGATACTAGCACTGTGGAAGAAGTTGCGAAAACAATGGGTAATACTAGAGAAGAATTGCAATTTTTAGAAGAATCATTATTTAAAAATCAGTTTGAAACTGCAGATAAAAGTATTAAAAAAATGCTGAATACTCAATATCGAATGCACCCGATGATTATGGGAGCAATTAATCAATTTTATCATGGTAAATTAGAATGTGGGATTTTAGAACCTGACAGTAAACGCGCTCATAATTTAGCAGGAAAAATCATTCAACCCTATCATCATTTATGTTGGGTAAAAATGCCGCGAGAAAATGAATTTCAAGAAGAACGCAATGGTACTTCATTTTTTAATACTAAAGAAATTGATGTAATTGCAGGTATCTGTCAACAATTTGAGAATGTTTGGTTTAATAAAGTTGCTAATGGAGAATCAAAAAAAGAAATAGCTATAATTACATTTTATGGCGCTCAATTAAGAAAAATTGATGAACGTTTGCAATCAGAACTTTTTCCTTCTTTACAAATTAGAACGGGTACAGTTGATAGATTTCAAGGTATGGAAAGACCAGTAGTAATTGTCAGTATGGTGCGAAATAATTATCAAGGAGATGTGGGATTTGCAAATAAACCAGAACGGGTAAATGTGGCCTTTTCTCGCGCTCAAGAATTATTAATAATTGTCGGTTGTCACGATTTATTTACATCTAAACCCGGTACAGTTGGTAATATGTATTCTCAAGTTGCAAACACCGTTAATCATCATGGAGGTTTTATTGATGTTTCCTATTTCTGTAGTTAAAATAATTGACGACAATTTAAAATATTTAGTTGATAAAATAGAAGCTGAAAATCCTGATTTATCGGTTTTAACAGCGCGTCAATTTCGCTATTATGTAACCCAAAATTCCTTAGAATTAACTATTAAAGAACCTCGGAAATTTAATATTTTAGAAGAGTTTATTATTCGGGCCGGTATGGAATTTAATCCTCCCCCTACAGCTAATGACTTAGCATCTATTTTAGGACTGGATTCTGTATTTGTTAAAAGTACGATTGCTAATTTACAATCTTTACAAACTCTAGCAGATACATCTCAAATTACTGTCACCACAGAAGGGAGTTTATTTTATAAACAAGGTTCTGTTCCTAAACCTCCATATTCTGTGTTAATTTATGCAATCACTGATAATTTAGCAGGGAAAATTACATTTCAACATCAATCTTTAGAAGATGTTATAATTAAACAGCCATATTTAACAGAATTTGTGAATATTGAAGCAAAAATTTCACCAATTTCTAGTTTACAACTTATAGATATTCAAGAAATTGTTCAAACTTCCAATTTACCCCTGCATATTCCCACAGAAGGTAAATTTGTCACCGATTTTAAAATTAAAGGTACTACTCAAACTATTGAGAGAAATATATCCCTGTTTGTGATTTTTGATGGAAATAAAGATAAATTAAACATCGAAATTAGACGTGGTCAGGAAATTTTAGAAGCTGCTACTAAGAAGATTGAAGAATTATACAATGAAAAACATATATGTCTAGAAGAATTGTGTCAATTATCTCCATAAACTATCAATTTACAATCCAAATTCCCAACTTCTTAAAGAAGTCGGGAATCTATATCAGAAATAAGCTTTCCCATTCAATTGCAGTATTTCCCAAATTTATCCCACAATAACCCATTGACCAAAGCAAAAAATTGTGCTATGATCATCACCGAGAATAAATCAATCCAGAAAACTATACAGAACTTTTAGTAATAGCCACGTTGTCTTTCTGGTTCTGGTTGAACCATAGCAAAATTAGATACATCATACAAGTAGCGGCTGGCTTCCTCTTCTAAACGGTGAATCCAGTAAGGCTCAATGGTGTTACCATGTTGAAGTGCGGCTAAGTATCCATCCAAATACATCCGCATATCATCCAGACGATAACCGCGATTCCATAATTCGACGAAGGCATCGGTAAGTTTTTGGTAGTAGCGGATAGTTTGTGTGTCTTGTAGCATAACTGTTGTATAGTCTCGTAGGAATAAGAACTGTAGATATTGACTTACGATCAATGAAGTATCACTTCTTGCCTATGTATTAACTCATAAGCTAATATTTTCACCTTGGGTGAGACCCTCCAGCAGCTAAAAACTTAATTAGATATTAAGCCAAAAAATGGGAAATATGGTGATTTTGTAAGGTATTTTTACTTTTTTTGTCAAAAATTTGCTCTGAATCACCCTTGGCTATATATTTACAATCACAGAGGGTAATTGACTTTTAGCCAATTTTTTGTACGTTCCTGTTGATAAATACAAATTTAGCCATGAGTGCAAAATCTGTAAAATCAAGTTTGCGAACTTCCCTCGCAATTTCGGGGGATAAATAACAGGCTGTCTCTACCTTTGGCAGTAATTAGGTGTAATTTTTATGCTACTCCCTATGGTAAATGATTGTTTCACAAGTCTACCATATCTCTTAGGGAGTAGGACAGATCACTACAAATAAACTTTAATAATGGGGGTCAGAACTAAGGAGTCAAGAAAAAGACAGAAGGCGGCAGAAAGAACTGTGTTAATATGATATAAATATGAATGTAATAAAAATTTAACAAAGCTACCAGTTTGGCTGCAAATAAAGTAAAAAATAAATTTTTGGCAAGGTTTTTTTAAGGGAAATGTAAAGAATATCTCTATTAGGGTAACAAAAACTACAAAACCTTGAGCATGAGATTGTTAATTTGAGATTCATCAACGCAAAGGGGTCTTACCACTGTGGGTTCGGTTTGTATAGAAATCGTTGAGGGGAATCCCCATCTAAGGTCATTATTGGGTTGGCACTTGCAACAACTAGAATACCGAGTTCATCAAGCTGCCAGTATTTATCAAGCCAAGGAAGTATTTATCAGCCATCAACCCACTCTAGTCATTCTAGACGCGGATTTATCAGATGGTGATGGTGTGGAGTTTTGTCGCTGGCTACATCATCAACAACAGCCTTTAGTGCTCATGTTATCCGCTCGTACTAATGAAGCTGATATTGTTACGGGCTTAAAAGCGGGCGCGGATGACTATTTAAGCAAACCTTTTGGAATGCAAGAATTTTTGGCTAGGGTTGAGGCAATTATCCGCCGTAACCGGACACCTACCGCACCCGCTTATTTAGACTATGGTAGTTTACAAATTGATTTAGTTCAGCGTCGGGTTCGTTTTCAAGGAGAATTTATTGACTTAACACCCCAGGAGTTTAGCTTATTGTATGTTTTAGCACAAGCTGGAGGTATGGCTTTAAGTAGATCGGAATTATTGCGTCGTGCTTGGCCTGATGCTATTGATAATCCACGCACCATTGATACTCATGTTTTATCCCTACGGAAGAAAGTGGAACTTGATCCACGTCAACCCAGCTTAATTCAAACTATCCGCAATGTGGGATACAGATTTAACATGGAATTTTTGAATGTCAATATTCCGCAAACACAAACAAAATTACCAAGAGAAAGATTTATTAATCAAATTCCTGTACTCACTACCCAAAGTTCCTAAAGCGGGTATCAGAAACCAGGGAACGGTAAGTTAAATCCATTCTCCTAGTGCTTGAGTTTTGGCTTGAGTGAGGCTGGTCGCTAACTGATCCCAATCTATCTCAGCGGCGGGTCGATTGGCAACTAATTGACCTTTTTGAAGATGTAAAAGATGGGTACAAAATTCTTGGACTAAATCAATTTGGCGATTTACCATCAAAATCGCCGAGGAATGGGCTTGATTTAGGTGGGTGAGTATACTTATTAAATGAGTGGATGTGGGAGTGTCTAAGGCTGATGTAGGCTCATCTAAAAGTAAAATCTGGGGTTCCGTAACTAGGGCGCGAGTAATGGCAATTAACTGTCTTTGTCCAGCAGCAAGTTGTACCTCGGTTCGTCCTAACCATTGTTCAGGAATTTGCAGTTGTTCTTGCCAATAACTGACTTTTTCCTGAATCTTTTGCTTTGGTAAACCACGCAAAATTAAAGGATAAGCCAAAGCTTCCCCAACTGTCATCCCCAATAGTTTAGATTCTTGTTGGACGAGTATTACCTGTTGACGCAGTTGAATAACGGGAATTTGGCTATATTCCTGATTTTTGAAATAAATTTTGCCACTGGTGGGTTCACTTAAACGGTTAATAAGACGCAATAAAGAGGTTTTACCAGCACCGGATACACCGACTATGGACAAGCGATCGCCCGGTGATACCCTCAAGGAAATATCCTGTAGAATTGGGTATTGGTGTTGGTGCTGTAACTGCCCGTAAAAATTAACAGATTCTAGCCTGAGCATAGGAAATAGGTAATAAATATATAGATAAGAATGTTATAACCCAGTTAATTATCTGCTTATTTAAGACCGAAAAAATCATGTTAGCAGGAACAATTTTGCAGAATGGAAAATATACCATCATCCAAGAAATAGGGCGGGGTGGATTTGGTGTTACCTTTAAAGCTATACACCACTATTTAGGTCAGGAAGTGGTGATGAAAACTATTAATGAAAGATTGCGACAACACCCCGATTTTCCTAAGTTCCAGCGCCAATTTCAAGATGAAGCCAAAAGATTAGCTACTTGTGTTCATCCTCACATTGTTCGGGTAAGTGACTTTTTTGAGGAAGATAGTTTACCTTACATGGTCATGGAATACATTCCTGGAGATACTTTAGGTGCAACATTTGTTTTACCAGGAATACCCCTACCAGAAGCCACCGCTATTCATTATATCCGCCAAATAGGGGCAGCATTACAAGTAGTACATAATAATGGTTTATTGCACCGGGATGTTAAACCAGATAATATTATTTTGCGTCAAGGAACTCAGCAAGTCGTACTAATTGATTTTGGCATTGCTAGAGAATTTAATAATGGGGCAAAACAGACACATACAGGCTTAGTCAGTGAGGGATATGCACCCATTGAACAGTATTTAACTCAAGCTCCACGCACGGCTGCTACAGATGTTTATGGTTTAGCAGCAACTTTATATGCACTGTTAACGGCACAAGTTCCTATACCTGCATTATTGCGAGACCGGGAAAAAATGCCCTCTCCCCGTGAACTACAACCTCATCTAAGTGCGGCTATTGATCAAGCAGTTAGCCGGGGAATGGCTGTAGAAGCCCATTTTCGTCCTAAAACAGTAGCAGAATGGCTACAACTCTTACCAGAAAATGGACCAAATGTGACATCACCCATTTTACCAACTCCAGCGGTACGTACTATTAATTTAGCTAATTTAAAATCAGCATATTTATCTAAACAAGCTACTTCTCATTCTCTGGAAACATCATCAAAGGGAAAAAATGCAGGTGTATCTAAGGGAGTGATTAGTATTAGTATTGCTTTATTTGCAGCTATAGCGGGTTTTAGTATGATGCGGATATTATTCAAACCTAATTTACAATCATCACCGAAACCAAATTTTGAAAAATCTACTCCCGAATCTAATTCACCGAAATCTATTATAGAAGTATCACCATCATCTGTAAATCAAAAAATCCAAAGTTCCCCTTTTAGCGAATCTACACCACTTCGGAAAGTGAGGAAAAAACGCAAAAATATTCCTATTTCTCCAGAACCAACTCCTACTATTAATAGCAATTCCGAGGAAAAAGCATCTGAAAATAACTCTCAAGCCACTTCACCTCCCAATACGACAATCCAACAATCAATACCGGTTGTTACTTTCTCACCATCCTTAATTGATACTCCGCGCGACAGTAAAGAAGTCGAAAAAGTTTCTCCTCCTCCACCCTCAGAAAATACTTTACCGGAATCTCGTCCTATAGTCACCCCAGCCAAGGAATCTCAACCAGAAAATCCTGCTGCTGTGGTCGTTCCTACTGGAGAAACAAACCCAAATCAAGTACCCGAAAGTCAACCGCAAAAGGAGGAAAAACCGCAGTAACGGAGAGGGGGGGATTTGAACCCCCGTTGAGTTTCCCCAAAACGCATTTCGAGTGCGTCACCATCAACCACTCGGACACCTCTCCAAAATGGTGGCCATTAGGATTATAACATAATATGTTTAAAATTCCTATATTTATCTTAATTTAATCTTCCATAACGTGCTGTCATTAAGGTTTGGCCATGAGATTGATTATATAACCAAGCCCACATTTGATCACCAAAGGAAAAATGCCACCATTCTTTAGGATTGCGTTGAAATCCGGCTTGTAACATCACATCCCGCAATAATTGACGGTTTTTATGATATTCTTGATTACTATTCAGATAGTATTCAGGATAGGATCGCTTAGACATTTCATCAATGGGTGAACCCATATTGACAATTTCCCCAAGGTCATTGACTAGGGTAATATCCACCGCAGCGCCCGTACTGTGGGGAGGAGGGGTTTTTATGTCTAAACTGGGTAAGGCCCAAACTTGATAAACTGCGTTCCATACTTCTTCCAGTTGCTGGGGTGATAATTCTCTTTCTGTCCAATCTCTAGTTTTTAATGTTTCCTGAAAGCTATAATCTACCATAAATTTCTGAACAGCTACGGGACGATAAGCATCGAATATTTGAATATGCCAATGGGGATGTAGTAATTGTAAATGATTTTGAGCTTGAATCAAATTTGTAATCACAGTTTGTCGTAAATAATAGGGTGAATGTCCTTCGTAATTAGCACCTAACTTTTGATAAGGGTGAGGAGATTCTACTGCAAATAATTCTAGAGGAATTTGTACTAAAGGTTCACCGCATTCAATAATGGGGATTTGGTAATAAGGTCGCATGAGAATGGCACTTTTTAAATCTTTTTTTAATATTAAACATTTCTGTTAGCAAGTTGAGCTTTAGCCTGTTGCCAAAGGGCATCTAATTCTTCTAAACTATAATCTGTTAACGGTCGTTCAATCATAGTTTCTATTTTTTGTAACCGTTGAATAAATCGCTGACTTGTTCCTTGTAAACCTGCACTAGGATCAAGTTTATGCCATCTGGCAACTTGAATAATAGCAAATAGTAAATCACCTAATTCTGATTCTTGTCTTTCTTTGGTTTCTTCAGCTAAAGCCTGTTGAAATTCCCCTAACTCTTCATGAAATTTTCCCCAAACTTCTTCTACATTATTCCACTCAAGACCAACTTTAGCAGCTTTTTCAGATATTTTCATCGCGGCATTTAAGGGGGGGAGACTACGACGATAACGGTTCAATTTATCACTGAGTTTTTGTTCTTCTAAAGTTTCTCCTTTTTCCGCTGCTTTAATCGTTTCCCAATTTTTTTGTACCTCTTCCATACTTACTGCATTCACATCAGCAAATACATGAGGATGACGACGTATTAACTTTTTAGCAATACCCTCGGTTACTTCTTGCAGCGAAAAATCACCCGCTTCACTGGCAATTTGCGCCTGTAATACTACTTGTAATAATAAATCACCTAATTGTTCAGCAATAGCCTGTTTATCACCAGTTTGAATCGCGTCTACTACCTCATAAGCCTCTTCAATCACATAGGGAGTTAGACTTGATGGGGTTTGTGCCAAATCCCAAGGACAACCTTCAGTCGATAGCGAAGCACTCCGTAGGAATCGCAATTTCGCCACCACATTTATTAACTCTTGTAATGCCGCTAAAGTCTGATTAACTTCCATATTTTTAACGCTTTTTGACACTGCGACGACTGGGGCTAACTTTACGTTTTTTGATTTTGCCACGGGGGAGTAAACCTTGAACACCCTGTTTTTGAAAGCGTTTATAACCGGAAACAGTCCAATCACTGCCAGAATGGCTCATTGCACCGAGTTCACAACCGACAAAGAGGGCAAAAAATTCTTTAGAATATGTGTAGACAGTTTTCCCCACATTTCCCCACAGTTTACCCCAATCCCAGGCCACATTTCCCAACTTGGTGAAAATCATCACCATGAGAATGGCAACCAACGCCAAAAAAGTCGTCAGATATACCACCCTTAATGTTGTACCAATAATCGGACCGTGAGATAAAAAAGAGCGATGTCGCAGACTTTTTTGATAAGGTAGCCAAATCCACCGCAGAACACCCCAACGCTGAAATTGACGGGAATAAATATCCAAATCGGGACCAAACATCAGCCCCCCAAACATAAACCCACCCGCCACTAACAATGTCATATTACTGCTGTGAGTGGAAATTAACGTTATACCCGCCACAACAGGCATAGACCAAATAGTAATGCGATCATGAGTTTGACCTGAGGGCATCTTGGAAAACTACAAATATCAAAACTGTAAAACCCTAAATCAGTATAGCTCAATCCCATTCACATCAGCCTTTCCCAGTTCAAAAAAAATTTTTCTCAAAAGACTTGCAAAATTTTTAAAGGCTATGCTATATTGATTAAGTGAAACAAAAGGGCGGTTAGCTCAGTTGGTAGAGCGCCTGCCTTACAAGCAGGATGTCATCAGTTCGAGTCTGGTACTGCCCATTTAGGTTAATCACTGAATGTATTAGTTTGTTTAAGACGGAGTTGGGAGAAAGTTAAAAACCTTTGGTTTACTCTTTCCTGACTCTTGTTCTATTTGTGAGGTTTTTTGTAGTAATTACAAATATTGTGGTTACTCCGTGCTGTGCTATCAACTATCAAGCGGTTTTCAG
The DNA here is from genome assembly GCF_014698755.1 of Aphanizomenon flos-aquae FACHB-1287. Taxonomy (GTDB): domain Bacteria; phylum Cyanobacteriota; class Cyanobacteriia; order Cyanobacteriales; family Nostocaceae; genus Dolichospermum; species Dolichospermum flosaquae. The sequence continues at coordinate 46,317 of NZ_JACJTO010000031.1, forward strand.
TTCTGATTCCTGGTTTCTGCTGTATGTCTAATTACAACTGGAAATTTTTAAGGCTGATTTTGTCTTGGCAAAGTCTGTCTGCTATTATTATTAATGGTTTATTGATTTTCAACCTGGCTGCTAAATCAGCTATTGCTCAAAAAATACCAGATTGTCGAGTATCATTAAAAGCAATTCAAGAAAAAGAAAATTTCCGCTTATTAGCTCTCAAAGGCAATAAGAATGCAGCAAATCGCTATCAAACACTTTTAAAACAGCATAAACAAAAATTACAAAGTTGTCGTAGTCAGACTTGGCCAGAAACTCAAGCCTTATGGTTGCGCTTATATCCTTGTGATATCAGACCGGGTGCGGTTGAGCAAATTATGGATCGTATTGTCAATAAAGGCTATAATCAAGTTTATTTAGAAGTATTTTATGATGGAAGGGTGCTATTACCAGCCGCAGATAATCCCACTGTTTGGCCTGCTGTAGTTCGCACTGTTGGTACAGAAACCTTTGATTTATTGGCATTAGCTATTAAAAAAGGACAGCAACGCGGTTTAAAAGTTTACGCTTGGATGTTTACAAATAACTTTGGGTATACTTATGCTCAACGGATTGATAGACAAAGTGCGATCGCTCGTAATGGCAAGAATCAAACCAGTTTATCCGTAGTAGAGGAGGGATCTCAAGTCTTTATTGATCCCTATAATACTCAAGCTAAAGCCGATTATTACCTAATGGTACAGCAGGTTTTGCGCCGTCGTCCAGATGGTATTCTCTTTGACTATGTTCGCTATCCTCGCCAAACTGGTAGTGATTCTATTGCTACCAAGGTTCATGATTTATGGCTATTTACCCCGGCCACCCAAGAGGTCTTGTTTCGTCGTGCCAAAAATTCCAAAGGGTTAGAATTAATTCGTCGGTTTTTAACTAGGGGATATGTCAGTGCTGGTGATATAGCGGAGGTAGATAAACGCTATCCTCAAGAAGAAGAACCAATGTGGGAAGGACGTATTCCTGCAAAAAACCAGAAATCTTTGCCTTCTCCAGAGGAAAAACAGCGCGTTTTGCAATTAGATTTGTGGTTATTTACCGTTGCTCACGCTATGCAAGGTATTTTAGATTTTGTAGCTTTAGCAACTTACCCAGCAAAACAACAAGGTATTCCTGCTGGAGTGGTATTTTTCCCCGAAGGTAATCAAGCTTTAGGACAAGGGTATGATTCCCGTTTACAACCTTGGGATAGGTTTTCTAGTACCTTACAATGGCATCCCATGTCTTACGCAAATTGTGGTAATGTTAATTGTATTGTGGCGCAGGTTCAACAGGTTTTGAAAATGGCGCAACCAGGTACAAAAGTCATTCCGGCTTTAGCTGGTAAGTGGGGAGAATCAATTAGTAATCGTCCGTCCTTGGAAGTGCAAATGCAAGCACTTAGGCGATTTTCTCCTAAAATTAAGGGAGTTAGTCATTTTGCTTATTCTTGGCAATATCCTGAACATGATAGTGAACGGAAATCTTGTTATAGGGGTTAAGCGACAAAAAGCTCACCCTCCGTTAATAGAATTTTGGATCTTCGGTACTTGTTATGCTAAATGATCTTCCCTGTTCCCTTTTTTGTGACACTTGCGTAATTCCTATTTTGTTCATATTTAGCTTATTCTACTAACTAATCAAAAGTTTTTAACTGTCGGAAAGAATGCAATTTCTTGAGAAATTTTTCACGATCAAAACTTAAAGGATCAACCTTGCCATTACCTACATCTACCATACGATGAGTAGTAATTCTTTCATCAGAAACTTGACTTTGGGCAATTAACCAAGCTAGAGAATTATATTGAGGTTCTGTATATCCTGAATGTTGTTTTATATTGTTTTTTCCCCAAGCATCTGGAGGAGTTTCTAAAGATACATGATAAGCAAAATTATTGACAGACGGGGGTAAATTAGGATTAGTTTGCACAGTTTCCACACCATTAGCTCCTTTAAATACCGAATTACCAGCACCAAAAGCGCGTTTTTCTGGGGGTACTAAATAAATCACTTTTCCCCCTAACGTAATTATGGCATGATAACTGGCCTGAACACTTTCATCATCATGGGGTGTTTGAAAGAAATTAATGGCGCTAGAAGCAGAATTAGTGGTTTCATGAAGGACAATAATGGCTTGATTATTATAAGGTATACCATTAACATCTGTTGTATAGCGATCGCCATAATTGCTAGGATCAACTTTAAACTGAGCAAGCGGAGGTCTATAATTAGCAAAATCTCTAGTAGTTATGTACAAAGGATTAATGTCATAAACCTTTGCAGGAGACGGTATAAAATCTTGCTTTTCTTTCCGTTTGATTGCTGGTTGTAATTGTGTAGACTGATTCCATGTCATCTTTGTAGTAGATGCAATTGTTTGATCTTGTCGCTGTCTCGCACCCCCAAGAAATACAGCTAAAATCAGGGTAGCTAACATCAGAAAAATCAGAATAACTCTAGTTGCCCAATCTCTAAATTTCATATTTTTGATTGAAAATCGTTAATATACTATAGTGGTTATCAATATTCATCATGCTCAATCAGTCACAATTATACCTGCTAACAAACACTAAAATCCTGATGTAATGAGATTTTGATAATTTCTGATTTTTGGCAGTCCTCATCTTGACTAATTGATCAGGTTAAGAGAAACTGATAATTGATAAACATGAATACCAACTAAAATAATAACTTTTGTAAAAATTATGAACTATATGTCCTTAAGTATGGAACATTATGAGACAAGTGGCAAATTTGTATCTAAGTTCCTACCCCCTAAATTTTGAGTAAGTCTAGTAAACTAGAAAAGTACAAATATACTACCTAGGTTGGCTTTCAGCATATGGAAACATTAGAATTCATCATTTATCCAGATGGTCGAGTACAGGAAAAAGTCACCGGTATTATCGGTGCATCCTGTGCTGAGGTGACAGCAGCCATAGAAGCCCAGCTAGGACGAGTGTTGAGTAATGAACCAACCTCAGAATTTTTCGCCACTAACCCCCAACAAAACATGGTCGGGAATCCACAAACCGCCCACAGTGAATGGTAAATTTTCCAACTAGTTAATGTTCATTGATTACAAACCACTATGTCACACTTTAGTCAAATTAAAACACAAATCCGTAATCTCGAATCCTTAAAAGATGCCCTTTCCGACTTGGGAATAGACTGGAAACCTGGACCTGGTCAGGTGCGCGGTTATCGTGGTCAAACTCAGTCCACCGAAGTAACAATCGAGCAGCAAAACGGCTATGATATCGGTTTTAGATGGAATGGTCAAGAATACGAATTAGTTGCAGATTTACAATATTGGCAACAAAATCTATCTGTAGATGGATTTCTCCGCCAAGTCACTCAACGTTATGCTTATCAAACAGTAGTCAAAGAAACTACTAAAGTTGGTTTCCAAGTAGCGGAACAACAAAAAAATGAAGATGGTTCTATTCGTCTAGTAGTACAACGCTGGAGCGCGTAATGTCTAAGCCGCCGTCGTCAAAAGAAGAAGAATATAATCGTTCCGGTTTAGAACCAGAATTAGGGAGTTTTTTACGAGATGTCCCCGAACGTTCTGGTTTAGAACCGGAATTAGGCGGTGTGGTACGACAAAAAGGCGTTTATGTTGATGAAATTACCTGTATTGGCTGTAAGCATTGCGCTCATGTTGCTCGAAATACTTTTTTTATTGAAGAAGATTATGGGCGATCGCGTGTCCTCCGTCAAGATGGAGATATGGAGGAGGTAATTCAAGAAGCAATAGATACCTGTCCTGTTGATTGTATTCACTGGGTTAATTACACAGAACTAAAAAATTTAGAAGAAGATAGAAAATATCAGGTAATTCCTATAGCCGGTTATCCAGTAGAACATGGTGTAGCAATTACAGAAAAACGTCGGAAAAAACAAAAGTTAAAAAAATCCAATTCTTAAAAAATTCTATGGGTAATATTCTGACCCAACCTTTAATCATAGGTATAAGTATTATTTTATGCTTGATTTAGCCGGCGGTAAGGAATAGTAACTGTAACTGTTGTTCCCTTTCCTAATTGACTATCTATCCTAATTTCCCCTTTATGTAAATCTACACATTTTTTAACTATGGATAGTCCTAAACCTGTTCCTGCAATATTACCAACGTTTGAGGCTCGGTGAAAAGATGTAAATAAATTAGCTTTATCTACTTCAGGAATACCAATACCACTATCAATAACTTTAAAAATAACTTGATTATTTTCTTGATTCAAACTAAATTTAACTAAATTATGTTCAGGGGAATATTTAATAGCATTAGTCAATAGATTAGTAATAATTTGTCGCAACAGTTTTTGATCAAACTGAATAATTAAAGAATTGCTAATTATCTCCGCTTCTAAATCTACAGAAAAATCAATTTTATGTTGATTATAACTAGCTTCTATTTCTGCTGTTAAATGCTGACAAAAATCAATAATATCTAATGCTTCTAGATGCAATTCTATTTTATCCACTTCCACACGGTTGATCATTAACACATCATCGAGGATTTGAGTTATATGTTTGATAGTGTTTTGGATGGTTTTTAAATGTTCTTGTTTTCTGTCTTCAGTCAGACGATGACTAAATTTTTGTAAAATTCCTGATGATGAAGAAATAATTGCTAAAGGTGTGCGAAACTCATGGGATGCCATTGCAATAAACCGTGATTTTAATTGATTTAACTCCTTCTCTTTTTCTAGCGATTGCTTTAATGCTGCTGTTCGTTCCGCAACTCTATTTTCTAAATCCTCATTCCGTTGTGTGAGTTGTCTAAGTTCTTGATTTTGGGTTTCTAAAGATCTAATTAACTTCTTTAAATGTAAATGAGTCCGTACACGGGCCAGTAATTCTTCCTTTTGAAATGGTTTAGTTATATAGTCTACAGCACCTAAACTCAAACCTTTGACCTTATCTACAGTATCAGCCAGAGCGGTCATAAAAATTATAGGAATACCCTGAGTTAAAGGATCAGCTTGAAGTTGCTCACAAACTTCAAATCCGCTAATATCAGGCAATATAATATCTAGCATAATTAAATCAGGAATACTAGCATGAACTTGTTTCCTGACATTTAGTCCATTTATCTCCATTTTAACCGTGTAACCTGCTTGCCTCAAGATATAATCAAGAAGTTTTAAATTAATAGGATTGTCATCAACTATTAAAATGGTGGTAGAGTCAGATAAGGTTTTCAAGATTTTGCCCAAATATCAATTACAATTAGTTATATAAGCAACTGCAAAACGTTCAATTCCCGCTAAATCAGGATGAATAGAAATATGGCTATAATTGCCATTATTTTCTAATAATTCCCGCACCGTTTCCGCCTGTCCTGCCATCATTTCAATTAACCACACCCCACCAGGAGACAAATACGCGGGGGAAACAGTGATCAAATGCCGAATATGGTCTAAACCATCTGCACCACCATCTAAAGCTAAATGTGGCTCATGTTTAACCACTTCTGGCTGTAAAGTCAGTACAGTATCCCTAGGAATATAGGGCGGATTTGATATCATACCGCTAAACTGACCTTTGAGGGCTTCTAGAGGTTGCCACCAAGAACCTTGATAAAATTGAATCCGTTCCCTAAAACCCAAATTTTCAGCATTGGTTTGAGCAATGGTTAAAGCGGCTGGACTAATATCTACTGCATGAATAGTAGCATTTGTCAATACTTCAGCTATTGAGAGGGCGATAGCTCCGCTTCCGGTCCCCAAATCCGCCCAATGACCTGCTTTGAGTTCACCCTGAGCAGCAGCTACAGCCAAATCAATCAATATTTCTGTTTCTGGTCTAGGAATTAAGACCGCATTGGAAACTGTGAGTTGAAATTTTCGCCAAGCCGTCGTTCCGGCAATATACTGAACTGGTAAATGTTCATGTAATCGCCTTTGCCATAAATGATCTAATTCTGTTAAAGACAATTCTATGGGAATCCGCGGCCATGTTTTGAAAGACTCTAAACGCAGTGCCAATCGGTCTAAATTAGCTATTGTTAATAATAGCCAATCTACCTCCATTGGCGATATATCCGCAGTTATAGCTGCTTGAATTGCGGTTTTTCGCCATTGCCAAAGTTCTAATCCAGAAACTACTTGATTTGGCTTTAACATATTAGGAGGTAAAGATTATTTTCTATTTCTTTGGTGGATTTGGAACTATAGAACGAAGAAATTCTATTGATTCCTGTGAGGGATATAATAAGATTTTATTAGTGCTGGAATCATTACTACTATTGAGTGTTTCAATCACCCCATACAAATCTAATACCTGAATTTCTGTCTTTGCTGCTTCCTTTGGTTGAGCCTTTTTGAAGGCTTCTAAAAGAGCCACTGCCCCTTCTTTTTCAAAATAGAAAGGAATAGACCTATCTTTGCCATTAGGAATGGTTAGATAGCTGTTTTCTTGCTTCAATTTTAGCACAAATAAAGGAACACCATTAAATTGCTGAACAGGTTTCCCACTAGAAGTCAAAATACTTTTAGCTCTATCAACTTGTTGTTTTGTTGGAACTAAGATAAAAAATATATCAGAATCTTTTTTCTTCTTATTTTCTACCACTAATTTGTAGTAATCCGCTAGGGAAACAGGTGTAATTTGGATAGTGCTTGCTAACTGAGGATTTTCTTTTTTAATTCGGTCTTCTAGGAAAAATTGGGCATCTTTTTTACTGATAAAAAATCCTATTTGAGAAATAGTTTTGGATTGGTCTTTTCTGGAGATAACTACAAATTCTCCCTTGGGATTAGTTAGTGTAAAAACGGGTACTTCTTGTAAAGTTTTTATCACCTGTTCCTGCGGTAAAGCCAAGGCTTGTAGATTATTCATTCCCAGTATACTGGTAAACACCACACTGCCAGCTAAACCCAATGTTAAGCCCCAACGTGCTAATAATTTCATGATCACTCCTCCTCTCAATAATTTCATTAATGCCAATAAGTTATCAATTGTCAAGTGTCAGTTGGTCAATTGTCAATTGTCAGTGGTTAGTGGTCAATTGTCAGTGGTATAATTCTCTATTATGTTTTAAGTTACCTTGTTATTGATTTCTATTATGCCACCAAAAAGCCTTCAAGCCTTATTATAGGTCTTCTCAATAGACAAAGAATATCCGGATATGCTGATTGAATTTGTGACGTATACCCAGAATTTACACTAACCATGACCCAATTTATACGGGTGAAAACTGGTTTTAGAGCATCCGCGACTATTCTCTTACACTAATTGAAGTTTATTATTCAGTATTTATGCAGAAGTGTTGAATGTTAAGATTTTGAGGATTGTGTCCAAGTTGTGCATTGGTATTGGTGATACCAAATTTGGTCAATTAATGACTCTATTCTCAATAGACAATGGATTTTACCTGGGTAAAACGCAAAGATTGTAAAGTTTTATTGCAGGATTCAACACTTGTGGTATTTATGATACTTGTGCCATGAAAGATGGTAAAATAATTCCAGTGTGGTTATATAATCTCTAAAAAATCCCGATTTTTCAAAATGAAATCTCAAAAACATCAGTATTGGAAATTAGCAATAAAAACCCTATTTATTATTAGTGGAATAATTGCCAATCAAAGCGCATTTGCTCAGTTAATACCGGATAATACCTTAGGAAAAGAAAATTCAATTGTTAATCAAATTGATAGTTTAAAA
>NZ_JACJTO010000032.1 GCF_014698755.1 Aphanizomenon flos-aquae FACHB-1287
GTTGTAATTGCAATGGTCTTTGAGTTATTTCTTCATAGGTTTCCTTGGCAATTTCTTGTGCTAAAACTGCACTTTTATCCGCAGGAGTAACAATCAGTTTTAACAACTTCAGATATCACTTTTAGATGATACATAAATACCATCAATTTGAAGGACTTTTCCATCAACTCCACTATGAATTTGTCCTAAATTTCCTTGATACTTAAAACCTAAATCCGTCAAAATCTTGTGCATATCATCGAATAATAATTGATTTTCATATAAAATTTCTAACGATAACTCAACTATTAAAATATCTGCTTTTTTAATTGTTTCTAAACCACCTGAAATAACTTTATCTTCAAATCCTTGAACATCCATTTTGATTAAAATGGGTTTTTCTAAAATCATCTGATTGGCAACTTCGTCTAAACGACAAATATCAATTTCTTGTATTGATCCTCCTTTTGAAAATGGAAAAGCTTCTTCATGTAACTGCTTCATAGGCAGTAAAGATGAAGATTGAGAAAAATTACTGCGATTAATATTGATTTTGCCTGAAGAATCTCCTAGTGCTATATTAAATGACTGAAATTTATCAATACTTGAACTATTAGCTACTAACTTCTCATGACAATCAGGTAACGGTTCAAACGAATAAATCATTGCTTTTGGCAGGATTTGATTTATATATTTTGCAAATTGCCCTTCATTAGCACCAATATCAATTACTGTTTTAATTCCATAATTTTCCAGCCATAATGTTTTTTGCCTTTCTGCTCTAATAACATATTCACTTTTAGATAATTCATATCCCATCAAACGTAAGGATCTCAAAATTAAAGACTTTATAAAATTTACGGGTTTCATTTGTTTAAAATTCACGCTAGGTATAAAAATCTCAAACATATTTTATATGTTTACTTTAATTAAAGTATTAGTCTTTACTTTAACTAGGACTGGAATGCAAGATGTATCCTTTCTAAAGGGATTTCTATAGAACCTCGTCCCCAAGATTGAGGAAGCACACAGCTTGCACCATTTATTGGAGAACGAACTATTTCTAAATATAGAGCGTTATCAATACGATCAAGATATTCAAGCATTGGTAAAGCCAAATCTAAACCTATATAGTAAGACCCAATAGCAAGTTGATTAATAGGAAAAGAGAAAGAAACAGAAGTTAACCCTTCTTTTAATTCAATTATTTGACTAGGATGATACACTCCTAAATTACCAAAGCCTACTGGTATACCCATAGAATCATAAAGTCTCATTTCTATGGAAACCTCACAGACTTTTTTGCTGTAAATACCAACATTGATTTCGACTTTTTCAGATTCAATCATACTGTTATGAACAATCTTTCCGTATGTTAATGTTGGGTTGCCATTTTCCTGATTTGGGCGAACAAATGAGTCTGATACATGGGTATCTTCTAAGTAAGCCTGCACAACTATGGCAGTATTTTTGTCTAGAGCAATACTACCTGACTGAAGAAGAATACATCGTGAGCATAGCGATTGAATTGTACTCATATTATGACTAACAAATATAACCGTTCTTCCTTCCTTCCCCACATCCTCCATTTTCCCCAAACACTTCTTCTGAAACGCTGCATCCCCCACCGCCAAAACCTCATCCACAATCAAAATCTCCGGCTCTAAATGCGCCGCCACCGCAAACGCCAACCGCACATACATCCCCGAAGAATACCGCTTTACGGGCGTATCCAAAAACTTCTCCACCTTCGCAAAAGCGACAATCTCATCAAACTTCCGTTTAATTTCCTCCTTACCCATTCCCAAAATTGCCCCATTGAGAAATATATTTTCTCTCCCCGTCAATTCTGGATGAAACCCAGTTCCCACCTCCAATAAACTCGCAACCCTACCCTTAATTTTAATACTCCCTTTTGTCGGTTCTGTAATACGGCTTAAAATCTTCAATAGTGTTGATTTTCCCGCCCCATTGCGCCCAATAATCCCAACTCTGTCACCTTGTTTAATATCAAAAGATACATCCTTTAAAGCCCAAAATTCCTCAAAAGCAGGATTTTCATTCTTAGCTTGAGGATTTAGTAAACTACCAATAGATTTAACTTTATTAGTAATTACATCCCGCAAAGAAGTATAGCGTTCCTGCTGTTGATGTCCAATAATATATTTTTTACCTAGATTTTCAACGCGAATAACTGTATCAGACATAGTTTATTAGTAATATTCTTTTTATAATGGCAACCATTCAGGATTGAGAATTTCTGTTAAAGAATAAGGGCAATTTTCGGGGAAGATTGCCGGAGATAATTCAGATTTACGAATTGCATTATTTCTAGCTTTAATGTAAATCTTATCTAGGATTTTTGCACAATGATTATAAAGAACTTTAGACTCCAATAATAAATCTAATTCAGACCTAAAATTATCAATTTCTTCAATCCATCCTTTAGCACAATAGGATTTCTCAGTTTCCCAATATTGATAAAGAAGTAAGTGTTTAATAAGTTGTCTCAAATAACTTTCTACTTTACGCCTTTGTTCGTTTCCCAATGCAGTAATTTCCTCAATCAAATGTTCCCAGTCAATATTTTCTAAATCCCGATTTTGTAGTTGGTTAAGGGTAATATCTAACCATTCAGGATAATCTTGTTCATAAATCTCATAATTTGCTTGTGTAGGTTGCATTTTACTTACTCAGCTACAGTTTAAATATTGATATTTGGTTGACAGAAATCTCTAGAAATTAATTCCCTGTTCTGCTAGTAACTAGCTTAATTTAGATAATTCCACTGATTTGTTTTAGATTCAACTCTAACTCTGACTTAATTAGACTCACAAATACACTAATAATTTTTTCTGGTTGATTTATATAATACTCATCTAAATCAACTACCACTAGATTACCAGTTAATTGTAAGAATACCCATTGATTACCATTCGTAACACAACCATAAATATTTTCAACATTATTTCCCTCTGATTGATTTAATTGAGCAGCAGCAATCATTTCTGCAATACATTGAGCGAATCCTTGTTTCAGATTATCATTTTTTGCCTCCACCAAAGCAATCACAGGAGATGTTACATATAACTGTTGAGATGATAGACCAATTAAGAAATCGCAAAATCCATTTAAACCTTGCTCAATATTAACATTAAAATCAATTCCTGAGAATAAACTAATTTTATTATCTAATAATCTTCTGACTTCAATTAAAACAGGCGCAATAATCATTTCTGATTTGGCTTTCTCTGTACTAATTGCTTGCGCTAAGGGAATATTATTTTGTAAGTATTTGATAAAAAAAGCATCAACTGTCAACTGGTCGAAAGCAGTGAAAACATTTGTTCTTTCTTCAATATTAATGCCAAATATTTTAGTGATTCTGTCTAAAGTAAAGTCACTATAAGCCATTTTTTATAACCTTAATAGCTCTCTCAAAATCATCTGTAGTGTTACACAAGAACTCAGGATTTAATATTTCTTGTATATCATAAGGACAAATTTCTGAAAACGTACTTAATACTAAACCTGTTTCTGCCGATACTTCTCTTCTCGCATTTCGATAAGCTTTGGGTAAAATATCAGGAATATATTGTTTTAAACTTGGTTTTTCATTGAGTAAATCCTGTAAATTATCTCTCTGGTTAGCAATAGTGGTAAACCAACCAATAGAACGTTTAGAAGATTGATATTGCCATTTTAGTAAATGAGTTAATAAAATTATTAACCGATTTTTTAACTCATTTTTTTCACTAATGCCCATACTATCTAACTCTTCTGCCAAATTCTCCCAATCTAAAGCTGTGATATCTCGACTGGCTAAGGCTAATTTTTGTTGAGTTAACCAATCCATGAAATCTGTTTCGTAGAGAGGTGATTTAGGCATAAAATTAGTAATAATGACTTTCAGACTGGACAATTTTTCAACTCTATTGATCATTAGGTAAGCTGATACCTTGTGCCAATAACAATTGTCGTAATTTAGCTACTTCTAATTCAGCTGAATCTGCCCGTTGCTTTTCTTGTTCTGCCCGTTGCTTTTCTTGTTCTGCCCGTTGTTTTTCTCGTTCTTCTGGTGTAGGCAACCAGTTATTATCTCGATCATACCAACGTAACCATTGTCTAGTTAGTCCTTGATATTCTCCCTCCCATAATCCTAAACCTAACTCAGCTTCTTCCAGCCATACCCCTAATCCATTCATAGAGAGCGGTTGATAACGGTTCATTACCAAGCCAAAACAGTGAAACTCATCAGTATAACGGTTATAGACAAAATAATAGGGGATTCTGAGAATTTGCTCATATACTATCCATTTATTGGGAGGTTGATTAACTTCCCGCAAACTTCTCCCCAAATCTTCCGCTTCTGTACCCGGTGATATCAACTCTACTACAACAAAAGGATTAGTTCCCTCCTGCCAAGAAACGTAACTCAACCGCAGTTCTTTTTCTTCATAGAAACGGGATACTCCTAATACCCCAAACCAATCTGGTCGTTTATACCATTGTGTATGCTTGCTGTCATAATATAAATTCAAGTCACTACCTGTAAATACATTATCTTCTGTATAAGAAGGCGGACGAAAGGTGCTACGCAATAATTCTGGTTGTAAAAGGTGAAATTCGTCTGGCAACCCTGGCTCCTCTGGATCTTCGCTAGGTAAATCATACATCGTTGGCAGTGTTTGTTGAGGAGGTAATGGCTCATAGCTAGGTTTGCTATACACATCACTTTGATACATTGTTAATTATCTCCTGTATTTAATCGCTAAATTAGTAATGATTACCTTCGTACCGAACAATTTTTCAACTCTATTGATCATTAGGTAAGCTGATACCTTGTGCCAATAACAATTGTCGTAATTTAGCTACTTCTAATTCAGCAGAATCTGCCCGTTGTTTTTCTCGTTCTTCTGGTGTAGGCAACCAGTTATTATCTCGATCATACCAACGTAACCATTGTCTAGTTAGTCCTTGATATTCTCCCTCCCATAATCCTAAACCTAACTCAGCTTCTTCGAGCCATACCCCTAATCCATTCATAGAGAGCGGTTGATAACGGTTCATTACCAAGCCAAAACAGTGAAACTCATCAGTATAACGGTTATAGACAAAATAATAGGGGATTCTGAGAATTTGCTCATATACTATCCATTTATTGGGAGGTTGATTAACTTCCCGCAAACTTCTCCCCAAATCTTCCGCTTCTGTACCCGGTGATATCAACTCTACTACAACAAAAGGATTAGTTCCCTCCTGCCAAGAAACGTAACTCAACCGCAGTTCTTTTTCTTCATAGAAACGGGATACTCCTAATACCCCAAACCAATCTGGTCGTTTATACCATTGTGTATGCTTGCTGTCATAATATAAATTCAAGTCACTACCTGTAAATACATTATCTTCTGTATAAGAAGGCGGACGAAAGGTGCTACGCAATAATTCTGGTTGTAAAAGATGAAATTCGTCTGGCAACCCTGGCTCCTCTGGATCTTCGCTAGGTAAATCATACATCGTTGGCAAGGTTTCTTTTGGGGAGACGGGAGGATTAGTTTGATACATTTTTATCTCCTTTACTTGAAATTCCGATAGCGTAGCGATAGCCATAATTACTAATCGCCCAGAATTTTTTTAAGTCTAACAAACTAAATCACATCTGCAAATGTCCGTTCCATCTTGCGGAAATACCAAATTCCACTTACTAATAATAAAAACACTAATCCCATGGAGAGCAGAAAACCGGGTAAATATAACTGGGAATTCCCACCCAAAATTGCCCACCGAAAACCGTCAATCACTCCCACCATTGGATTTAAGGAGTAGAGAAACCGCCACTTTTCAGGAACAATAGTGCTACTAAATCCTACGGGTGAGATATATAAACCAAACTGCACTATAAATGGCACAATAAACCGGAAATCTCGATATTGCACATTCAAAGAAGCTAACCATAAACCCGCACCTATTGAAGCAGCAAAAGCGACACCGATAAATAAGGGCAACGTTAAAATTCGCCAAGTGGGGATAAAGTTATACCAAGCCATTAAAGCTAACAAAATTATCCCAGAAATCATAAAGTCTACGAAGCTGACTACTACCGCGCTAGTGGGTACTACTAATCTAGGAAAATAGACTTTTGATAATAAATTGGCATTGCTAATTAAACTATTGCTACACTCTGAAAGGGAATTGGAAAAGAATTGCCAAGGCAACATGGCGGAAAATACGAGAATGGGATAGGGCGCACCTTCAGAAGGTAATTTTGCTAATTGCCCAAATACAACTGTAAATACTACCATTGTTAAAAAAGGACGAATTAGCGCCCAAACAATACCAATGGCTGTTTGTTTATATCTAACTAAAATATCTCGCCAAGCTAGGAAGTAAAATAGTTCTCTATATCGCCATAAATCTTGCCAGTATTGCTTTTCTGTCCGCCCTGCTTCAATTATCAATTCTGAAGGAGAAGTGGTTTCTTTCATGATTTTGACTTAGCTAACCTCGCATTTACAATCATTCTCACGATATCCTGCATTTTATATTTATGTTTCTGTTGATAAGTTAGATTTATTTTGATTATGGCAACCATTCAGGGTTGAGAATTTCTGTTAAAGAATAAGGACAAGTTTCAGGGAAGATTTCTGGAGATAGTTCAGATTTACGAATGGCATTATTTCTAGCTTTGATGTAAATTTTATCTATAATTTTTTGACAATAATTATAAAGAACTTTAGATTCTAATAATAAATCTAATTCCAGCCTAAAGTTATCAATTTCTTTTTCCCAACCCCTCCCTGACCAATCTTTTTCTAATTTCCAATAATTATACAATAGAAGATGAATTAAAAGTCTTAGTAAATAACTTTCTACCTTTCGCCTTTGTTCGTTTCCCAAGGCAGTGATTTCCTCAATTAAATGTTCCCAGTCAATATTTTCCAAATCCCGATTTTGCAGTTGGCTAAGGGTAATATCCAACCACTCAGGATAATCTTGTTCATAAACCTCGTAATTTGCTTGTGTAGGTGGCATTTTACTTACTCAATTACAGTTCTTCGTTAGTCCACGCAGGTTGACTTTGCTTGTGTAGTAGCGAATTTTAGTCACCCAAAACTTTGAAAACATCCTTTGACCATTTTAGCAAAAGTTCCCGATTAGATTAGATTTCTTTGATTCTAACCTCGCTTTTACCATCATTTTCACCACCTCCTGCATTTTATACTTAGCTTCCCATCCTAATTGGATTTTTGCTTTATTGGGATTACCTTTACCTATAGCTAAATCTGTAGGTCTAAACAGGCTACTATCAACAACTACATGATCATGCCAATCTAAATTTACAGATGTAAATGCTGCTGCTACAAAATCTTCTAATGAACTACTTTCTCCCGTGGCAATTACATAATCATCAGGCTGTGCTTGCTGCAACATCAAATACATGGCTTCCACATATTCCTGAGCCCAACCCCAGTCCCGCTGAATTGACATATTACCTAAATATAATTTTTCCTGACTACCCTGTGCAATACGACAGGCAGTAGCCACAATTTTTTGTGTGACAAATCTTTCTGGACGCAGGGGAGATTCATGATTAAATAAAACACCGGAACAGGCAAATAAACCGTAAGCTTCTCGGTAATTAGCCACTTCCCAAAAAGCGGTGGCTTTAGCTACAGCATAAGGACTTCTAGGACGAAAGGGAGTTGTTTCTTCGGCCGCTATATTGCCGGTATCACCAAAGCATTCACTAGAACCTGCATTGTAAAATTTAATGGGCGCGCCCAAAAAGCGAATGGCTTCTAATAAGTTAAGTGTCCCTGTCGCTATACTTTCTAAAGTTTCTACTGGTTGTCCAAAAGATAAACCTACAGAAGTTTGTCCTGCTAAATTATAAATTTCATCTGGTTGGATTTTTGTGAGTACCTGTAAGACACTACGGAAGTCAGTCAAGGACATGGACTCCAGTTTTACTTGATCTTTAATACCTAAGTAAACTAAATTCTGGAAAGGTGAAATTTGGGCATCTCTAGAAGTTCCACAGACTGTATAGCCTCGCTCAAGAAGTAATTGTGCCAAATAAGCTCCATCTTGTCCAGATACTCCACAAATGAGGGCTTTTTTCATATCAATTCATTATTGAGAAGTCTTTAACACTATTACCACCAGGTGTCCGGGATTGCCTATAGGTAAATTCCCCGACTGATGGGTTACGATCAGGATGAATCACTCCTGTTGCTTGTTGCCAAAGTTCAGCAGGGGCAACAGATAAATCATATTTAGATCCCTGTTTACGCAAATGATACCATGTTGTTTCTTGGCACTCTTCGCACCAAAAAGCCTCTAACCACTCACCCTGTAAAGAAACTGTGGTTTTAGCTGCTACTAAAAGCATCGCTTCCCTTCTGGGAATACCTCGCGCTTGTAGTTGTCCAGGTTGTTCGGCAAATAGTCCGTATTTCTGGCTAACACTATCTATATAACAGTTATGTATAGGACAATGGATAGCTCTCCTTTGAGAACGTTTCCGATTTCGATCACACCTTTTCTGCACTTTGGCCTCCTGATCAGTAAACAATAGATCATTGTAAGGTTGCTTGGGAGGGACTGAGATCAATAAGACCATCAAAGCCCAACTCCTAATTTAATGTCGTCTGAGGTATTAAATTTTGTTAACTTGGTTGTATTAAATTTCCTCACCCTGTTTACATACTAATGCTGATTTTGGTCAACAGTTCAATTTATAGCTTGTTCTAGCGCCTTGATGTATTGTTTAGCTATAATTTCCAATGTAAAATGTGACTGTAAATATTGGCGGGAAGCATTGCCCATTTTTTCTGCCAGTTGGCGATCGCTTTTCAACTTGAGAATAAACATAGATAAACTGTTACTATCCCCATTGTCAACGCTGGCACCAAACCCACCATCTGCTACTAGCTGGCGCAAGTAGGAGTTTTTTGGGCAAATAGCTCCTATGGGTCTTCCCGCAGCTAAGGCTGGATAGAGTTTGCTGGGGGTAATTAGGCTTTCAAGACGTGCCTCTATACTAACCAATGACAAATCACAAGCCGTTAGGGAATACGGTAACACATTCTTATCTTGATAGGGAAGAAAGAGAAAGTTTTTTAGTCCTAAACGGTTGACATTTTCCATAAAACTTTCTCGTTTTGGTCCACCACCAATAAAAACAAATTGAATCGGTTCATTTTTCAATTGTTGAGCAGTTGCTAAAATCGTGTCCATATCATGACACCTACCCATATTCCCAGAATAAAGAACTGTAAATTTACTGTCTAAGTTATGTTCTTTAGCGAACCAATTATCTTTTTTGGCAATGGGTAAAATGAAATCCGGATCTCCCCAACTTTGAATTACGGATACCTTATCGGCTATCTGTGGGCAGATTTCTACTACTCTCTCCTTCATGGTAGGACTCAGAACAATTATACCCTTGGATTTTTGCCAAATTTTCCGGTTGATTGTCCACCAAAACTTGGCTAACCAGTGATTTTTATTAACTACTCCTAAAGCGATCGCAATATCTGGATAGATATCATACATTAGGCATACGTACGGAAATCCTAATAATAAATGACCGAGATATCCAGCTATTGATAAAAATGGCGGGGCTGAGGTTAATAAAACTACATCATTTCCTTTGACATTTTTAATAATGTGAAGAAACGACCTCAATGTAAATAAAATCCCATTTATAGCCTTACCACGAATCCTCCCGGACCAAACTTGGGTAGATCGAGATCTTTGAATGTTAATGTTGCCCAGTTGCTCTAATGCTGGAGCTTGATCATTAGTAAAAGCGTACCCTGGTTGTCCTGTGAATACTCTAATCTTAACACCTTGTTTTTTAATTGTTTGACTAGCTCTTCGATTAACTGTCCTGTAGCAGCATAGTCTGGCGGAAAAAACTCAGTAATTATGGACAATTCAGTTAACTTATGATACATACTCCTGTCAGTTTCCCATGACCCAATCTCCCTTGGTGAATAGGATTTTATAAATTCATGATTATTTTGCATTGTTTTTTTGGCATTATGCTGGGTTTTTTGCCTGTTATTATCTTCTAGAGGTGAATAACAATAACTTGAAATTTTTGGCGTTTCCTGACATTAATTTTTCTGTTATGATTTGACTCTCAACATTTACCCAGAAAACTTATATGGAATCAAAAGTAAATAATTGTTAAGTTACTTGATCACAAAAATCCTGGGTTTAATTTTTTAAAGATTGTACTCAGTAACCGTCGCCGTAAATTATCCAAGGCTGAATTTCCCCCCACATAACGAATTAAAGACCGTCCGCGAATTGTTCCCAAGTGATGTTCAAAACTGGTTACCTCATCTCCCGGTCCAGCTAATCCAATATAGACTAAACCTACTGGCTTGGTTTCTGTTCCCCCGGTTGGTCCGGCAATTCCTGTAATACTCAATCCCCAAGTGGTTGAGAGACGATTCTTGACACCAGCAGCCATTTGTTCTGCAACTGTTGCACTCACCGCGCCAAATTTCTCCAAATCCTCTGGGTTAACTCCTAATAATCCAATTTTTACAGAATTGTCGTAAGCAATTACTCCACCCCAAAAGTAATCAGAACTACCAGGAATTTCTGTTAACATTTGCCCTAGTCCTCCACCTGTGCAAGATTCCGCTATTGATAGGGTTTCTCCTGAAGATCTTAACAAATTACCGACCACGGAGGCTAAGGTATCATCATTAGCTCCATAATAATCTAAACCTGCAATTTCTATGAGTTGTTTTTCAATAGGTGTAATTAAAGCCTCTGCTGTGGTTGAGTCTGTAGCTTTAGCTGAAATTCGTAGTCTGACTTCTCCCTTACCTGCATAGGGGGCGACTGTGGGATTAGTTAAGTTAAAATAAGGGGCTACTTTTTCCGCTAAGGCTGATTCCCCAATTCCCCAAAATCTTAAACTGCGACTATAAATAATTTCTTTTCCCCAACCTTGACTTTTCAGAAAAGGTACGGCGGTTTGAGTCCACATTTGATACATTTCGCTGGGGACACCGGGGAAGGTGAAAATCGTTAACCCAGGACGAGGTTGCCAAATAATACCGGGGGCTGTTCCTGTGGGGTTGGGTAAAATTTCCGCACCTTGGGGTATTAAGGCTTGTTTGCGATTATTTGCAGACATTACTCGTCCCCGTTGGGCAAATTTTTCGGCGATATCTTCAATAATATCGGCTCTTTCTTTTAAAGGAACGCCAAAAAAATCAGCGATAGTTTCGCAGGTAAGATCATCGGGTGTTGGCCCTAAACCACCTGTAAAAATGAGAATTTGTACTCTGGAAGCAGCAATTTCAATAACTTCTTTTAGTCTCTCTGGATTATCCCCGACTACGGTTTGATAGTAGTGGGGAATGCCTAACTGTGCTAACTGTTGGGCAAGATATTGGGCATTGCTATTAAGAATATCTCCTAGTAGCATTTCTGTACCGACACAAATAATTTCCGCAGTCATGAGTATTACATGGGGGTTAGAACTGGGATTTGATACTAAAGCGTCCGAGATTTACGCTTAGTAGGTATTAAAAGTAAATGCGTTAATAATATAGCTAAGTTTTAGCGCTGATAACAAGTGATAATTGATAATTATCACTTATCACTTGTCAATTACCCATTAGTAAATTGAAGTCATCAGGCGCTACCTGTGAAGGCAACTTCTGGAAATTTCAATTGTGCTTCTGTCATGGGACGTTTTCTGCCTTCTTCTTGCCAGTAGTTAATCACTTCTGTGGCTTTGTTGAGCAACTCTACCCGATCCAAATCATTAATCCAGTGTTTGGATTCTAACTCTTTTTTTAGCTCTTCCCAGGCATCATTTCTAGGCCAGAAAAAGTATTTGGTTAGGGGGCTAGAACCTTTACCAACAACCTGATCTACTGCTAGGGCAACGTTTTCGTCTAACCAGAGAATTTTCAAAATGAATTTGGTCAATTACACCTCCGGGGAATATCCGGGTTTTACTTGCTTTGCGACCCCTCATTTTAACTTAATCTTTGACTAATTGACCAATGAGTAAAGAAATTTGCAAATCTTCTTTGTAAGCGGGAGTGAGGAGTTGAGAGGTCTGAGTTTTATTATATCCTCATGACTGTGGCGGTTGGTTGATCTGCTATATCATTAATTTTGTTGCATATCACGTCAGAGTTAGATGATCAAACTAATTGGTATTTTTCTGGGTCTATTACTGGTTTTTGGCTGGAATGCACCAGTTATGGCAGAGTCTCAACCTATTACCGCTCAAGAGTTGCAAGCAGGGGATGAATTAGCGACTAAGGCTTTTGCAGCTACGAATCAAGGTGATTTTGCGAGTGCGGAGGCTTACTGGACAGAAATTATTGAAAAATTCCCTACTAATGCCGGAGCATGGAGTAATCGGGGTAATTCCCGTGTCAGCCAGAATAAGTTACAGGCAGCATTGATAGATTATAACAAAGCCATAGAACTTGCTCCCAATGTAACAGATCCTTATTTAAATCGGGGAACGGCCTTAGAAGGTTTGGGAAGATGGGATGAGGCGATCGCTGATTATAATCATGTATTAGAATTAGATCCGCAGGATGCTATGGCCTATAATAATCGTGGTAATGCTAAGGCAGGTTTAGGGAAATGGCAAGCAGCGATTCTAGATTACCGAAAAGCCACGGAATTTACCCCAAATTTTGCTTTTGCTAGGGCTAATTATGCCCTGGCTTTATACGAAACTAATCAAAGGGATAAAGCTATCCGGGAAATGCGGAATATAGTCCGTAAATATCCCCAATTTGCTGATATGCGGGCGGCTTTAACGGCGGCTTATTGGGTGACAGGAAGTAAGGGAGAGGCGGAAAGTAATTGGGTAGCAGCTTATGGACTGGATAACCGTTATAAAGATATGAACTGGGTAATGAATATCCGTCGCTGGCCGCCGAGTATGGTGGCTGCTTTGGATAAATTTTTAAAGTTACAATAAGTTATCCAATTATCGGAGGTGACGTTACCTCGTTAACGCGCCTTTCAATTTCTACAAATTTAAACTGAAAACCATTTTCCTGCATTTTCTTTTCTTTTATGAATTTTCCAAAATCGGCAAATTCGGGGAAGTATATGTCTCCTACAAAATTACCTTCAATAATAGTTAAATAAAGTCGATCAGCAAATTTGATTGCTTCAGTGTAAATCTGTCCACCACCTGCGATAAATATTTCTTCTGTTTCACTCATTTTAGCCCATGCAATTGCTTCTGGTAATGAATGCAAAACTACACAACCAAAGGCTTGAAAACTGGGATCTCTGGTAAGAATAATAGTTGTACAATTGGGAAATGGTTTAGTTAAGGTAGAATAACTTTTGCGCCCGATAATTACCGGATGTCTCAGGATCTTTTGCCGATAATAAAGTTCATCACTGGGAATATTCCAGGGACTACCCGAATGAATATGTTTTCTTGTTGAGTCTGCTAAAATTCGATTTTCAGAAATGGCAGCAATGAGACTAATCAAAGGCATAATTTACCCCTATTTATTATTCTTCTACCCGATAACCTAGTTCTGCTAACCGCACCCGTGAATGTCGCCATTTGGGTTGAACTTTCACAAATAATTCTAGATAAACTTTCCCAGTAATTAGCTTTTGAATTTGTTGTCTAGCTTGACTACCAATTGATTTGAGCATTGTTCCTCCTTTACCAATAAGAATCCCTTTTTGAGAATCTCTTTCAACATGGATAGTGGCGAGAACACGGGTGATTTTTGGGCTTTCTTCGACTAAATCAATGGCGATCGCTACGGAGTGAGGCACTTCTTGACGGGTTAATAATAATATTTGTTCTCGAATCAATTCACCCATGATAAACCGTTCTGGCTGGTCTGTTACTAAATCTGGTGGATAGTAAAATGGACCTGGTTCAATGTGACTAATTAATAAGTCCTGAAGTTGTAATAATTCCGCGCCGGTTTTAGCGGAAAATTTGACATTTTGCCATTGATAGTTATTAGCTAGTTGAATGTAACTATCATCTATTTTTTGAGCGTCTTCTGGTTGTTGATCAATTTTGTTAACCCCTAAAATTACGGGTGTTTGACTATTAATTAGTAATTCTGCAACATAGCGATCGCCTGGACCACAAGCAACAGTACCATCAACAACAAATAATATCACATCTACCGATTCAATGGCAATTTTCGCATTTTTTACCAGCACTTCCCCTAATTGATGATGGGGTTTATGAATACCTGGTGTATCTACAAAAATTAACTGGGCTGTTTCTGTAGTTAAAATCCCCTTTAAGCGATTGCGAGTAGTTTGGGATACGGGGGAAGTAATGGCTATTTTTTGGCCAACTAATTCATTCATTAAAGTGGATTTACCGACATTAGGACGGCCGATAATACCGATAAAACCTGATTTAAATCCCGTAGGTGCTTGAGGAATCATTGCCCCACCGAAATCAGTAAAAATATTATGATCAATATTAGAGACTTGTGATTCTACTTGCATTGTTTACAGTTATAATTAAGATATTATTTGGACTTTGATGAAAATTCTCTTGCAATTTTGGGCATTGGATGAGATCCAGTAATTCCCGGTGTTATGAAGTACATATCTAGAGGGCAAGATGCCCGCACCACAAGAGTTTTAAATCATGTTTCTTACTAAGATGCAAAGTTAGAGATAGTAAATTTTCTATTTTTATACTTCAATTTACTAACGCCTAAATTAGAGCTAAATTAATTATCGCATATTTATGGAAGCGATAAAAAATGAGAAAGTAATATTCTACTGTCTTTCTAGCATTAATAGCCAACCATAAATTATATTAAATAAATACAGTATCTTTGTCTAGCTTGCTAACTATAACTATGGCATCAACAGCGGTAAATCCTTATTTAGCAGGCAACTTTGCCCCGATAAACACAGAAATCAGCACTGATACCTTGGAAGTAATCGGAGAAATCCCTCCAGAATTATCAGGGATGTTTGTCCGTAATGGTCCAAACCCCCAATGGAGTCCCATTGGTCAATATCACTGGTTTGATGGTGATGGAATGTTACATGGTGTACAAATTAAGGACGGTAAAGCCACTTATCATAATCGCTATGTGAGAACTAGGGGATGGAATATTGAACATGAAGCGGGTAAGGCTATGTGGAGTGGAATTTTAGAACCACCCCAAATGGACAACCCTCACGGACTGTTCAAAAATCGCGCTAATACAGCCCTTGTGTGGCACAATCAACAGCTTTTAGCACTGTGGGAAGGAGGTGCACCCCATCACATCAGCGTTACTGATTTAGCAACTATTGGGGAACATACTTATAATAATAAACTAGTTTCGGCCTTTACTGCCCATCCGAAGGTAGATCCTGTGACTGGGGAAATGATGTTTTTTGGTTACGGTTTTAGACCACCTTATCTACAATATGGCGTAGTTTCTGCCCAAGGGGAGTTGTTAAGAACGATACCTATAGAAATACCCACAGCGGTAATGATGCACGATTTCGCCATTACGGAAAATTATACCATTTTCATGGATTTACCTCTGACTTTTAGTATGGAACGAATGCAGCAGGGAGAACCGATGATGATGTTTGAAAAAGATCGTCCCAGTCGTTTTGGTATAATGCCTCGTCATGGTGACAACAGCAATATTCGCTGGTTTGAATGTCCTCCTTGCTACGTCTTCCATACCCTCAACGCTTACGAAGCTGGAGACGAAGTGGTACTTATTGCTTGTCGCATGAATTCTACTAATGTGCTTGTTTCTGACGATACATACAGTCAGGAAAAAGGAGACATTCCTTATTTACACCGTTGGCGTTTTAACCTTTCTACAGGTGGAGTTACTGAAGAAAAACTAGATGATGTACCTGGAGAATTTCCTCGTGTCAATGAACACTTATTAGGAAGAAAAACTCAATATGGCTATGTAGGAAAAATGGCAGATAGTCAAAATCCCTTATTTTGTGGTGTAATAAAATACGACTTTGAAAGCGGTAAATCCCAAACCCATGAATTTGGTAAAAATCGTTATGGGGGAGAAACTGTATTTGCACCTCATCCTCGTGCTACTACTGAGGATGAAGGATGGTTAGTAACATTTGTTTATGATGAAAATTCCCAAAGGTCGGAACTTGTAGTTATTAATGCCCAAGATGTTACAAGGGAATCTGTAGCGCGGGTAATGATTCCCCAGCGTGTCCCCTACGGATTCCACGGTATTTGGATTTCCTAATTAAGTAGGTTGGGTTTCCTCGTGTCAACCCAACCTACATATAGATAATTTTCCGATTTTTCTCAACTAAATCAGCAAACTTTTTTAACATTTCCCAATATTTTTCACCTGCAACAAAGGATAAATCGTTATGGCCGGCTTTTTCTACCCAAAAAGAAAGTTTTGGAGATGATACAGCCGCAAATAATTTTTCTCCATGACTAAAAGGAATAATTTCATCAGATTTACCATGAATGATCAAAACTGGACATTTTACTTTCTTGATTTTATCGAGATTAGTAAATTTATCAAATGGTAAAAGTGGGACAGGAACAACTACTCGAAAAATCGAAGTAAAGCTACTTTCAACTATTAACCCAGCTACAGGTTTTTTAGATGCTAAATCTACTGCTGAACCACCACCAACGGAACGCCCAAAAACTATAATTTGTTGAGGAGAAATCTTTAAAATTTGGGTTAAATAATTGTAAGCAGTATCAATATCTTGATAAGCAGCTTTTTCTGTAGGAGTTCCTTCACTTGTTCCATAACCGCGATAATCATAAGCAAAGACACTAAAACCCAAATCTCGGATTTTTTCTAATTGTGGTTTTATATATCCCAAATCTTCAGCATTACCATGAGCATAAAGAATGGTATATTTAGCTTGAGAATTTGGTAAATAAATTGCAGAAATATTTTTATTCTCTGCGGTTTTTATCTTGAGAATATCCTGATTATCTTGATAACTAGATGGTTGCGGTAGAAAAATCATGCTGTCAGCGCGGAAATAAACATAGACAGCAAAGAATGCGTAAATAAAAATGAGAGATTTTAACATTCTTTTCCAAGTTAAATCGCCAATAAGCAATTTTTTTAATTGCTGTTTATCCATGATAGAGAAATAATAAATTACGGAGATTTTCGGGTAAATTTCCTAGGTTGGGCTGACGCAAGAAAACCCAACATTATTAATCTTTTTGTTAATTAATCCTTTTGTTGGGTTGCGCTGTTGCTTAACCCAACCTACAATTTTATTAACATCAAATTACATATCTTCTTGATATTTTACTAACAAGTTAGGAATATAATCATATCCGTCAACGCCAATAATGGCAATCATTTTAGGGCGATTTTCTTGTAGTAATAATTGAAATTTGTCTGTACCAATTTGTCCCCTAATAATTGTTAGTAAACTAGCGGGTTGTCGCCATTCATTGGAGGCAATTTGCTCTAAAAGATACATCCCTAAACTACCAGTATAAACTGCTTTTTCATAATTGGCTATAAGATAATTAGCTTCAGCTAAATATGCTAAATTTCTGCCTTGTAAATACAAATCACCAGAAACTTGAGCAGTTCTAAAGGCATTTTCTAAATATTTAATTGCTGTGGGGTATTGTGCGGTGACTAAATAAGCAATTCCTAGACTACTAAAACATAAAGCTTGACTTTGTAAATCGTTTAATTTTTCTGCGAGTTTTAATCCTTGTTCTAAATAGTTAATGGCTGATTCATAAACTTCAAGTTCACTAATTTCTGTTTGCTTGGCTTGCATAACTTCACTATAACCTAAATTTACTAAAGCATTGGCTTCTCCAGTTTTATCTCCTGTTTGTCTGCTGTAAATTAATGCCCTTTGACTATAATTAATGGCTTCACTATAGTTTTGCTGTTGTACATAGGTTCGGCTGAGGTGGTTAAGATTGGCAATTTCACAGGTTTTATCTTCTGCCTTTCTGGCTATTTCTAAGGCTTGTTGGTGAAAATCAAGGGAACGATCATATTTGCCTAAACCTCGCTGGGAATAACCCAATAATGTCAAAATCCGGGCTTTTTCCTGAGTACCTGCTGCTGAACTTAAGGGGGCATCTAAATAATCTAAAGCATCTCGTAAATAACTACCAGAAAATGAGGCAAAAATCCCACCGTAGAGAGGAAAATAAGGACGTTGGGCAAAGGTTCGCAAAATTTGCAGCATGATTTGCGTTGCACTATTACTATATATTATGGCTTGATTTTGAAAACCACTGGCTAATTGACTCCAAATTACGGCAAAGGTTAAAAATGTGGAAATAGATAATTTTGGACCGGCTTTAATATCATAAGCTTGTTGATAGCGAAGCGCTCCGTAGGAATCAAACCAATTAATTAAACCTCTTTGTAAAAGCTGTAAAACTATTGTTAATTCTACCCAATTACTCAAACTAATTTGCTGTTGTTTTTGGGCAAATTCTAAAGCTGATTGTTCTACTGCTAGGGTATGAAAAAATGCTTGGGGAATTTCACTATTGACTATTTTTGCCCAACTTGTCCAAGGGCTATTTTCTCCGGGTACACCCCCAAATCCCAAGGAATTTTTTTGTTCATACATCCAATTCAGTAAATTTGCTTGGATTCTTTGCCAAGAAATTATACCATTATTAATACCGTCAGCAATTTGTTGAAAGTCTTCGTTAGCAGTAGCAAATTGTTGAAGAGATTTAGCTAACTGTTGAAGTTGGGATAAATTTAAAGGATACTTTTGATTAGGATCAGTAGCTCGCCATAAAGCTGTTAATCGCTCATCTGCGGTGGCTGTGGTAATTTCTCGCATAGATAGGGATATCGCTTCAGTGGCTTTATTTTGTTCTTGCCACCGTTGCCATTGAGTTTGAATCGTTTTAGCGGCGCGTAAACTGCGGGTAGCTTTGGCTGTTTTGAGTTCGTCCGTTTCCGAGTCTACCTGAGATTGTATAGCATTGAGGCGATCGCTCAAAACTAATTCAAATACCTCCCCTGTCCCGGAAGTGATACCTTTGAGCAACATTTGATAAACCTGCTCTACAGAGCTAATTTTACCCTTGAGAGTGGTTTCGATAATGTCGTTAATTAAAGCTAGATAATGGTCGCGTAATGGTAAAGAGTCTGACACTTTAGTTAATAGAGAAGATCACAATAATTATCATTGTAGCCATAGCATATAATTATGAGATTGGGGATTAAAAGCAATTGCCACTCCCGGACAAATGGACGGAGATTGTCAAGGGTAGTTAAATCCCTGTCACCGTATTCAGAGAAAATAAATGGGTCGTCATCCCACCTTAACTTTTGATCGTGGTACATTAATTTTACATCCACCACCACGAAGTAAAACTTGGATAGATTATGCAGTTTGGGATGATAGAATCGAAAAGTTTCGGATTCCCGCTATTAGATACCGGTCCTTAGTTGAAGCATTGCAAGTAGAAGCAACGGATTTTATTGATGAAGCTAAGGCTTTTTATCCTGTGGAGTTGGTTGCGAGTTTAGAAATGACTCCCTATCCCCACCAAAATGAGGCGTTAGCGGCTTGGAAACTCGCAGGACGACAGGGGGTAGTTGTATTACCTACGGCGGCGGGAAAGACTTATTTGGCGCAAATGGCGATGCAAGCTACACCGCGCACGACGTTAATTGTCGTACCAACATTGGATTTAATGCACCAGTGGTATGCTCACTTAGTAGCGGCTTTTCCTGATGGGGAAGTAGGTTTACTGGGGGGTGGTTCACGGGATAGAACCGCGATTTTAGTTGCTACCTATGATAGTGCGGCAATTCACGCGGAAAGTCTAGGTAATAAATACGCTTTGATTATTTTTGATGAGTGTCACCATTTACCTACAGGTTTTAATAGAGTAATTGCAGAATATGCGATCGCCCCCTATCGTTTAGGACTTTCTGCTACACCAGAACGCACAGACGGAAAACACGCAGATTTAGATATTCTTATTGGTAAGGAAGTTTATCGCAAATGTGCTGAAGATTTAGCTGGTAAAGCTTTAGCGGCTCATGAAATTGTGCAAATTAAAGTTAAATTATCCCCATTAGAACGAGAAAAATATAGTCAATTAATTCAAACTCGCAATGATTTTTTAAAGCAATCAAAAATATCTTTAGGAAGTTTGCAAGGTTGGCAAATGTTTGTACAAATGAGTGCGCGTTCTCAACCTGGACGTAGAGCGATGTTAGCCCATCGTCAAGCCAAAGAAATCGCTTTAGGAACAGATGGGAAAATTCGGGTACTTGTAGACTTATTAGCTACCCATTATCCCGAAAGAATTTTAATTTTTACTGCTGATAATGCCACAGTTTATCGCATTTCTCAAGACCTATTAATTCCAGCAATTACTCATCAAACACCAGTTAAAGAAAGACATGAAATTTTAACTAAATTCAAGGAAGGTGAATATAATACTTTAGTGGCTTCTAATGTCTTAAATGAAGGTGTGGATGTCCCCGCAGCTACTATTGCCATTATTTTATCAGGAACAGGTTCAACCAGAGAATATATTCAACGTTTAGGGAGAATATTAAGAAAAGGCAACTTAGCAAATAAACAAGCAATTTTATATGAAGTTATAGCCGAAGATACCAGCGAAGAGGGAACTTCAGCCAGACGCAGAGGAGAAAATCATAGCCAAGAAGAAAAACCACAAAAAGCGAATTTACAAGTTATTTATAGTAGTGAAAAGAAAAGAGATTTAAAAGCAGCAGAACAATTAGAAATTAATTATTCAACAGAAAAGAAAGATGTTACCAACAGACCTACTGATACACCGCCAAAACGGCGAAGAGATTATCCCAAAAAGACTGAAACTTGATCAAAAACATTTGAATCTAGCGACGGAATTAATTAGTTTTTTTGAGGAAGCCGTGGGGAAAACTCAAGGATTACTAGAACGTCAGTTAGCAGACTTTGAAGGAGATACAACAGATTACCGCATGAAACGGGGTTTGGCTTATATTCTCAAAAGTAGTTTTTGCACCTTTGAAATAGTTAGTCCCCTCGAACCACCCATGTTAAGAGCAAAAGTATTTGCATTAGCAGCAAAATCCGTTTCTAGTCGAGAAGCAACTGATATTATTTTAAATAAAATTGCTGATGATTTAAGCCAAGAACTCAACCAGGAAATTTTACCTATTCAAATCCGCAATGGACTTTATGCTGATTTATTAGAAAATAAAATTTTAACTGCTTTTGATACTCCTAAACCAGAAGAAGTTTTACATCGTTATAATTTATCTCAAATTCAAGGAGTTTTTTACAAAGCTAGTCAATTAGTATTAAATGCTCATCGTAATGTTCCTGGAGAATATAAACTTTTATTTCGTTATTTAAAGCTATTTCAATTAATGGCTTATATTGAAGGTGATGCCGAGCATGGTTTTACAATTAGTGTAGATGGTCCGACAAGTTTATTTACCCCCAGTACCCGCTATGGTTTAGCCATAGCCAAATTAATTCCCGCTTTACTTCATGTGACAAAATGGAGTTTGTCAGCGACCTTACAAACCCGTGATTTTTACACAAATGAATGGAAAACCGGACGTTTTACCCTTAATTCTGAATGCGGATTAGTCTCTCACTATCCCCCTGGTAAACCCTATGATAGTATGTTGGAGGAATCTTTTGCGAGTAAATGGGATGCCTTAAAGAGTGGTTGGATTTTAGAAAGAGAAGTGGATTTAATTCCTATTCCTGGTAGTGTGATGATTCCTGATTTTCGGCTAGTTCACCCCGACGGGCGGGTGTTTATTTTAGAAATTGTTGGTTATTGGCGACCAGAATATTTACAAAAGAAATTTGCTCAAGTTAGACGGGCAAATTGTGATAATTTGATTTTAGCAATTTCCGAAAGATTGAACTTAGAAAAAGCCGGAATCAAGCTAGACAACTTACCCGCGAGAATAATTTGGTTTAAAGAAAAACTTATACCAAAATCCGTATTAGCCGTCATGGAATGAGTTTATATCTCACCCCAGGACTGGAGCACCTCTGCTTGAAAAAATTCATCAAGAATATTATTTCCCTTTACCAGATTTCAGAGACAACAACATTTCCATTTGCGTCATTGATTGACTAGGACTATTAATAGTCACACCAACACCGCGAATAGAATCAAAAATAGCTGTAGCGTCCGCAGATAAAGGCTGACTTTGAGCCGATAAACGCTCAATTATAGTTTTAGTTTTGTCCATATCTAAATAGAAATAACCACCATTAGGTTTTTGTAGAGAACCCGTGATATTTTTAAAATTATCACTTTGATCAAGTGCTGCACCTTTGCGATCTGCTAGTGTTTCCGCAATGGGTTCACCAATAGCTATAAATACTGTATTATCATTGAGCCAACCATGTGCCACCAAAGCGCCTTGTTGGGGAATTTGCCATTCTGTGACATTTTTACCACCAATGGTTTTTTGAGCGACATTCAGCTGTTGCTGTTTAGCAAAATTATCGAGTTTAGTGAGAGTGGCTTCGGCCGTTTTGCGATCGCTCGTATCCAATACTAACGCACCCCCAAAACCCACCCTAGCTAACAACCCTTGATTAGATTGAATTGCACCTAAGCCAAATTCTCCATTCATCCAACTAAAAATATCTTTATCTAAATCAATTTGCAGGGTTTTTGATTGAGTTCGTGCTTGTTGTATTCCTTGATTTAATTCAGGATAATCTTTAGACTGTTCCACAAAAGTTTGCCAACTTTTACTAATCCCCTGTCCACTGATTAAACTAACTGTTTCACTAGGAAATTGTCCTATTACCTTTCCCGGAGTGGTTTGATATTGAAATTTATTCAATTTCGGATCTAAATTCACAATGGTTTTAAATCTCAATCCCTCATCATCTATTCCCACACTTGCTATAAGTGATTTAACTTGCTTAATTTGTGCCAGAGTTTGTGGGGGTAATTGTTGAGATTGGGGATTGGAAGCCGTTAATTTTTGTACCATATTGGCATAATCAGGCACATAAATTTGCGCTAAACTATTCTTAATATCCACACCCTTGGTAAGAATATCGTATGCACCTTCTTTAGTTGCAAAAGAAGGTTCACCTTTATAGGTATCAATGGCTTTTTCTACAGATTGTTTATTTGATGTTAAAAGTAAATGGTCATTATTTAAAACAGTTGTATATATCGGTTTCCCTTGACCTATAGATTCGATAATTTTTTGACCTTTGTAGTCCGATTCCTGATTTTTGATGTTTTTTTGGTCTTTTAATTTATTGGCAAATTTCAGAGCAGCTATTTTGTCTTTAATACTTACCACTAACAAATAATTTGGGTTTTCGGGTGAGCGAAAGTTATCCTGGGATACTTTTTTTGCATCTGGTGGTAGGGCTGCAATCATTATACCACCAGCCCAAGGCTTGATATCTGCTTCGTAAGAAATCTGAGTATTATTCAACATTTGTTGGTTGAAATTCTCAAACTCTTTTGTCAGTAATTTCCGTGCTTCTGGCGTACCAAACTGCTGTAACTTATTCCAGAACTCAGGATTAGTGTCAATATAAGTTGCCATTAATGCAGTTCCAGGTACTAATTTAGCACTAGTTAAAGGGTTAGAACTAATCGGACTACCTTTGAGATACATATAAACTGCTAGACCTCCTGCTATGATTACAGCAGTACCAATCACAGGAATTAAAAATGATGATTTCTGGTCAGACATTGATAAATGATCCTTATTTGTGTAAATGTTGTAACAGATTTTATGAAATATTTATTGGTGAGTGGGAGAATTTATTGATAATTCATGACAAACAAGTATATTCTAGGGATTCGTTAGTTTAGTAGAGCTAATTTCACAGCATTTACTGATAAAATTCACGTATCATTCAAGAATTTATTCTCGTCTAATATTTGTAGTTGGCTCTAAATAATACTACACCATGTCAGGGCGGAATCCGCAAATGATCTCTTAATTCTTCAAAAAAATAGTCAATTTGTCACCTTCAAGTTATTCTAAAACTATATGGAAAATTAGCGGTATTTGTACTCAATAAAAATTGATCACGGACCAAGATCCTCTTGAACCGAGGCAGAAAAGAGTCCGATATCTGGAGTTTTAAGTGTAACAGTAGTAGCTAAATTAGCTGTATTAATCTGTAGATCAGATAGTGCCGACGCTACCAGGATCAAGCAGTCAAAAGATGTCATACTACGCTACACTTGTTTATTTGCATGACTTACATCCCAGTAAATGTTTTAGGATTATAAGGCTAGTAATAATCAATGTCGCAGTTTTATTTTGATACCGAAAAAACCGGACACAAACGGTTTGAGTTACCAGGGGCAAAACCACACTATAACCCTGACCGTCCTGGACAGGTAGAACATATATTTTTGGATATCAGTTTGGATATTCCTGCCCAAAAGTGCTACGGAAGTTGTAATATTCGTCTATTGCCAGTTCGGAATGGCATTGAGCGCTTGACTTTGGATGCTGTCAATTTGAAGATTGAGGCTGTACAGGTAAACGAAGTTGCAGAAAAGTTTGAATATGATGGAGAACAACTTTGTATTAACCTGTCACAACCAACCGAAATTGGTCATCGCTTGTTAATTGCGATCGCTTACTCTGCTGAAAAACCCCAGCGAGGTATTTACTTTATTCAACCAGACAAACACTACCCCCACAAACCCACCCAGGTCTGGACTCAAGGAGAGGACGAAGATTCTCGCTATTGGTTTCCTTGTTTCGACTACCCCGGTCAATTATCAACCTCAGAAATTCGCGTCCGTGTTCCTCAACCGTTGGTAGCTATCTCCAATGGTGAACTGGTTGACACCATAGCAGAGGCAAAACATACAACCTACCATTGGTCACAGCAACAAGTCCATCCTACTTACTTAATGACTTTGGCTGTTGGTGATTTTGCGGAAATTCGGGACGAGTGGCATGGTAAACCCGTTACCTATTACGTCGAAAAGGGGCGAGAAGCAGATGCTAAACGCAGTATGGGCAAAACTCCCCAAATGATCGAATTCTTGAGCGAAAAGTATGGTTATCCTTACGCTTTCCCCAAATATGCCCAAGTTTGTGTAGATGACTTTATTTTTGGAGGAATGGAAAATACTTCTACCACTCTATTAACTGACCGATGTTTATTGGACGAACGAGCTATATTAGACAACCGTAATACTGAAAGTTTAGTCGTTCACGAACTGGCACACCAATGGTTTGGGGATTTGGTGGTTATTAAACATTGGTCTCACGCTTGGATTAAGGAAGGTATGGCTTCTTATTCTGAGGTAATGTGGACAGAACGGGAATATGGCAACCAAGAAGCCGCATATTACCGATTATCGGAAGCGCGAAGTTATTTTAATGAAGATAGTAGTCGCTACCGTAGACCTATGGTAACTCATGTTTACCGAGAAGCGATCGAACTTTATGACCGCCATATTTATGAAAAGGGATCTTGTGTTTATCACATGATTCGGGCAGAATTGGGAGATGAGTTATTTTGGCAAGCTGTGCAAACTTTTGTCCAGGACAATGCTCACCAAACTGTGGAAACTATAGATTTATTAAGAGCCATTGAAAAAGCCACTGGACGGAATTTAGCTTTCCTTTTTGATCAATATGTCTATCGTGGTGGTCATCCTGACTTTAAGGTAGCTTATTCTTGGGATAATGATGCAAATTTGGCAAAGGTGACTGTCACTCAAACCCAAGCTAAAGCTGAAAGTAAGGATTTATTTAATCTGAAAATTCCCATTGGTTTTGGATACAAGAAAAATCCACAGCTAATAAATTTTACAGTGCGGATACATGAAAAAGAACAAAGTTTTTACTTTCCTTTATCACAAAAACCTGATTTTATTAGTTTTGATGTGGGGAATAATTACTTAAAAACTGTTACTTTAGAATACCCAATTTCTGAATTAAAAGCCCAGTTAGAATTTGATCTCGACCCGATTTCTCGCATTTATGCGGCGGAAGCTTTAGCGAAGAAAGGCGGATTGGAAGCAACTCAAGCTCTCTCCTTAGCTTTGAAAAATGATTCTTTTTGGGGCGTTCGCGTTGAAGTAGTTAAACAATTGGCAGAAGTTCAATTAGATCAAGCCTTTGATGGTTTAGTAGCTGGTTTAAATGATCCTAGCCCCTTTGTGCGTCGAGCGGTGATTGGTGTTTTATCACAAATCAAAACTCATAATAGCTATAAAGCTGTAAAAGGTTTTGTGCAAGATGGAGATGCAAGCTATTATGTAGAAGCTGCCGCTTGTAGAACTGTTGGAGCTATAGCAGCGGCGCATTTAGAAGATAAACCCCATGAAGATAAAGTAATTAAACTGCTAAAATCTGTATTAGAGGAAAGAGCGGGTTGGAATGAAGTTGTTCGCAGTGGGGCTGTAGCTGGTTTATCTGAATTTAAATCTTCGGAAGCAGCTTTAAATTTACTGTTGGAATACACAAAAATAGGTATACCACAACCCTTACGACTCTCCGCAATTCGCGCTTTAGGCAAAATTTCCACTGGTCAAACTCCGGCTAATATAGAAAGGATTTTAGATCGATTATCGGAAATTGCCAGAGAGACTTTCTTTTTAACTCAGGTAGCAGTTTTAACAGCTTTGGGACAAATGGAAACGCCAAAAGCGATTGGTATTTTGCAATCTTTAGCGAATCAAACCGCAGATGGTCGTGTTCGTCGCTACGCTGAGGAAGAAGTTAGTAAGGTGCAAAAGAATATAGGCACAGACAAAACTCTAAAGCAGTTACGAGAGGAACTAGATCAAATTAAACAGCAAAATCAGGAATTGAAAAGCCGTTTGGAAAATCTAGAAGCCAAATCAAAGTAAGTAAGCTGTTAACCAGCTAAATTCTACAATCCTGATGTAGCTAAATCTTGTGGTGCGGGCATCCTGCCCGCTATAATTATGGTTAGGTGGTTATTACTTTAAGTGGTGTAACTTTCTTTTTCTCAATCAGGATCACGAAAATGGCAAAGAATCAACTAAAATTAAACTTGACTCCTTGAGATTCCTAAATATATTACTTTATCTATGAATCAATCTAACTTTCAACGTGCCAATACTCTAAAATCTGCTTATAATGCTTGCACTTTAGGACGATTAGACGGTGAACGAATAGAACAATATTATGTTGATTTATCAGCAGTCCGTAAAATCTCAGGCATTGATCATGTAACTACAATTTTAGAATTTCAAGAAGAAGGAAGTTTCAGCACTATTTTATTTGCTGGATATCGTGGTTGTGGTAAAAGTACCGAATTAAAACGCATTCAAAAAGAATGTGAAAAAAGTTATCATGTTATTTATATAGAAGTAGATGAAGAAACAGATATTAATGATGCTAACTATACAGATTTATATTTAATTGTGATCAAGCAAGTTGAATTTACTTTGCGGAAATTAGGGTTAAAGTTTGATCAAAAGTTATTAAATAATTTTGAAGCATGGTTTAAAGAAATTACAAAAGAAAGTGAAAGTTTAGAAAAATATGCCAGTGTGGAAGCCAGTTTAGAAGATGGTGCACCATTTATTGCAAAATTAATGGTTAAGCTATTGGCGCAAATCAAAGGTTCTGATAAACAAAAGAATACAATTCGCCAAACTTTAGAAAAAGATGTTTCTCGACTCAAGGCAGATATCAATCTATTACTAGATGACGCTTGTGGTAAATTGAGACAAAAATATCCAGACTCTAAGGGTTTATTAATTATTTTTGATAACTTAGATCGTGTTCCCCCGGCGGTTGCAGATCATTTATTTTTTGACTATCCAGCCCAATTACAAGAACTGCACTGTACAATTATTTATACAGTTCCCATTTCTATTCTTTGTTCACCGAAAAAACCTCTAGCTTTACTTGATGGTGAAGTTCACATTATACCAATGGTGAATATATACCAATTTGATCGGAATGGGCGTGATTTAAACTATGATCAAATTGGATTAGATGCCATAGCAAGTTTAATTGAAAAACGAGTAGATGTTGATGCTGTGTTTAATTCCCGTCAGGAATTGCTGGAATTAGCTAAAGCCAGTGGTGGTTATGTGCGTCAACTAATGCAAATGATGCGAACTAGTTGCATACAAGCTAAAATCAAAAATCATAGTAAGATTGAAACTGAAGATATTGTTTATGCTGTCAAAGAACAACAATTTAGTTTTGAAAGATTTATTCCTGAAGAACATTATCCAGTTTTAGCGCAAGTTTATCTGAATAAAAATGTAAGTAAAGATGATATTGGACAGTTAATGCTGTTTAGTACTTCTGTTTTAGTCTACAATGACGATAACCAATGGAATTATCCTAACCCAGTAGTGATGCAAACTGAATTCTTCAAAAAAGCACTGGCAGATATTACAACCTGATTTTGATGCCGAATTGGGGCAATTTATGGCTCTAAATCAAGATATTTTGGCGGAATTATTGACATTTATAGATTTTTCGGAAAAGTTTACTTTGGGATTTATTGAGATTAATTTTTCTCCTCATGGAGAGTTATTAATTGAGGCATTAAAAACAAATTCCCAATGTGAAGAAATTCAATTTGTAATTCTCAAATTTGCTGATCCTAATTTGCGCTTTTTGCGTGATGAAATTATCAAAGAATTGCCAAAAATCGAAAGAGAAGTAAATAAAAAGTTAGTATTAATTATTCAAGGTTTAGAAAAATCTATTGGTGTGTTTGGTGAATATCCACCATTTTTACAAGATTTGAATTTTGTCAGGGATGCTTATAAAAAAACTGTCCCTTATCCTATATTATTTATTTTACCAGATTACGCTATTAACCGTTTAGCTAAATTTGCCCCTGATTTTTGGGCTTGGCGTTCTGGTGTATTTAGATTTAAAACTTTAGAAAAAACTAAAGAAAATGCGATTACTCAAACTTTACAATCTAATATAGAAATTGATAGAGTAGAACCACAGGAAAAGCAAGAAAGAATTGAGATTTTACAAAGTTTATTGATGGAATATAAGCCTACCGGTGAGCAAACGAATGATGGTAATTTACGCAGGTATAGCAATATTTTATTGGAGTTGGGAACAGCTTATATTAGTCAGCATAAACCGAAAACAGCGAGGGAATATTTAGCAGAAGCTTTACAAATTGCGGAAAAATTAGCAGATGTTAATTTTAAACGTCAGGTTTTAAATAAAATTGGTGATGCTTTTGCTGAGGAAAGGGAGTTTGAAACAGCGATTGATCATTATCAACAGGGTTTAGATATTGCGCGGAAATTAAAGAACCGTGATTATGAAGGTTATGCTTTGTTTAAATTAGGTAATGCTTATTTGAATTTACGGCAATTTTTAGAAGCTAGGAACTATTATCAACAGTGTTTAGCAATTGATCAAGAGTTAGATGATCATCGTAAACAAGCCTCAACTTACCACAATTTGGGAATATTAGCCCAAGAAATGCGAGAATATGCCCAAGCACGGGACTTTTATCAACAAGCTTTAGCTATCAAAATCGAATTTGGCGATCGCTTTTCTCAAGCTAGTACCTACCACAATTTGGGAGCAGTAGCCCAAGAAATGCGGGAATATGCTCAAGCACGGGACTTTTATCAACAAGCTTTATCTATCTTTATCGAATTTGGCGATAGATATTCTCAAGCTAGTACCTACCACGAATTGGGAATCGTAGCCCAAGAAATGCGGGAATATGCCCAAGCACGGGACTTTTATCAACAAGCTTTAACTATCTGTATCGAATTTGGCGATCGCTTTTCTCAAGCTAGTACCTACCACCAGTTGGGAAGAGTAGGCGAAGAAATGCGGGAATATGCCCAAGCACGAGACTATTATCAACAAGCTTTATCTATCTGTATCGAATTTGGCGATCGCTTTTCTCAAGCTAGAATCTACCACCATTTGGGAATGGTAGCCCAAGAAATGCGAGAATATGCCCAAGCACGGGACTTTTATCAACAAGCTTTATCTATCAAATTTGGGGATAGATATTCTCAAGCCTCAACTTACCACAATTTAGGCACTCTAGCAGAAGCACAAGAAGATTATACAGAAGCTAGAACAAATTTACAAAAAGCGTTAGAGATATTTATTGAATATAAAGATGAATATTGGGGGAATATTGCGAGGGAGAATTTAGAGAGATTACCAGAGTGATGTTAAAAGATAGAGTTCTCAGATTCATTCATCTTTGTGGGATTAACAGCTATTATTTCCGAGTAACGATATTAAATGTCAGAATGTGAGTTATCCCATGAACAAGCATTGCAGCTACAAGTCTCGCATCATGCACATTAATACCAATAACAGAATAAGTAATAACAAGCCTTTCCCATTCGGAATAAACTGCTTCGGTATCTAAAGCAAGATGAAAAATAGTTTTTAATCTTTGTATTTCTACTTCTGCTTCTATTGCTGTACGTCCTAATCCATTTCTCTCAATGGGACGAGTGTAAACATTCCAAAACTCAATTAAGTTTTGCGGGACACTATGTAATGTTTCGCCCTGACCTAACAATTTATTGATAGCATTGACAGCATCACTATTCATAGGATGAGATAAATCAACGCTACGTAATAATATATTTGTGTCTATAAGATAAGGCATTTAACCCCTGTCACCATAAATACTCTCTCGGCTGATTGCTTCATCAGAAAGGGTTGGTAAATTCAGATTTCTATGACTCTCTACCCATGCTTGAAATGCAGCTATCCGTTTTTCTGGAGTAGCAGTTTCATTAATTGGTCGTTCTTGTTGCGGTTCTACCAATTGCGTTAGTATTCTATCTAAATATGGTTTAATTTCTTCAGGATTACGGTTGGTTATATCAGCCAAAATTTGAGTGATTGTTTCCAAATCCTGCTTATGTGATTCTTGGAAAAAATGCAAAACTTCTGTATTCATAACTTGAGTTATTTGTGAATATTTGGCTTAAATTATATCATCAACCTGATAAACGCTGTAAAAATTCCGTGTGTTCTGGTGAATTTAATCCTGTTTGCAATACTTCTAAAACCTTAACCATATCTCCTGCTAATAATGCGGTTACAGATAACCATAATCCCGGCATAACTTGACTTTTAATAATTCCCTCTGTATCAGGTTTCAATAATATATATTCACTGTCATGTAACCCAAACCAATCTAATTTATTTTCTAAACTCTGCCAAACAATATATTCTTGAATGCCGTTCCGTTTATAGGCTTTTTTCTTATCATATAAATCATAAGCTGCACTGCTGGCGGCAATTTCCGCGACTAATTCCGGTGCGCCTTCAATATAATCATCATCGGTAATTCGAGATTTTCCACCTAAACTTGCATCAATTAATAAAACTCCATCGGGTTGAGGTTCATTATCTTGATCTAATCTGATGGTAGGTTCTATTCCTAATTTAATTCCGGGGGTATGAATACGATAATTCCACAACCAACCGATTAAATTGCTATGGGGTTCTGCATGACGTTGAAAGCGTAAGGGTGAGGCCACGTAAACTACTCCTTCGATTAATTCAGCTTTTTTAATATCGAGACTTTCAGCATAACGACGTTCAAATTCATGGCGTGATAAGCGATCGCCATTTTCTAATGGTAGAATTTGAGGAGTTGGGTTAGTTTGTGGCCGCTGCATTACCATTTGCTATAGCTCCAAGAATTAATTTACACAATCAGCAGAGGACGGGAAAACCCGCCCGTATATAATCAATTATGGTGCTGGGGGTAAAGTTCCACCACTAGCAGCCGGGGGTTCAGTGTAATCGCAAAAGATATTTACGCCTATTTTCAGGATATATAAAACTATAACGGTCGCAATGGCAGGATCAAGAGGTAAACCACTGGACGAAGCTAAACCCACTAAGGAAACTATAACACCAGTGAGTAAAGGAGAACTGCCCGGATTTCTGGTATATTCCTTGATTTGACCACGAAACCCGTCATCACCACAAAGTTCATTTCGCAAGGCTTTGAGAGTGATTTGTAAAAGTGACTTATCTCCCCCCATCATAGCTTGACCATTTTTTGCTTGCCATAAATCCTCAAAAGCCCTTTCCACGTCGCCATTGTTCCTTTCTAAATGATCCATTGCTTCCAGTCCAGGGTTATAATCAGGCATTAATTCCCGCATAGCTTGGATTTCATTACTAGTGATTTGCCTAACTGATTCAAAATTTTTACTGAGTGGTGACAAAATTAACTACATTATGGAAAAGGTTTAGTCATTAAGAAATGATAAAATACCCCAAATACATACAAAAAGTTTGTACTTTTATGAAGTATAATTAAGAAAAAGAGCAATGAATCTAGCTAAATAGGCTTATTTCTTCACCTATTGTCCGCTAGATTCGGTTAAAGTTTTTTCTAAACTAAAAACTGCCATTTTCCTGTGCCAACAACTAAGTTAGCATTCAGGATCAAGGCGATGGTGTAAAATTGTTGGAGAGGCAAATAAAGGCGTGGGTCAGTATCAATCTACTAAATTAAAGCAGTACAATCCAGAAACTATCGCTCGTTACTTTCGTTACCGTCCCTGGTTAGCATGGGGACGACTACTGAGAATAATCTGGTCTTTTGCTGGATTTATATTTAGTCTCAAGTGGGACGAATGGCAAGACCAAGTAGAGGAAAATCAAGGAAAACGCGCTACCCAGTTGCGGACTCTACTGACAAATCTCGGTCCGACATTTATTAAGGTTGGTCAAGCCCTTTCGACTCGTCCCGACTTGATTCGTAAGGATTTCTTAGCAGAACTGGTAAAGCTCCAAGACCAGTTACCAGCTTTTGATAGTGATCTAGCATACCAGATCATTGAAACGGACTTACAGCGACCCATTAGCAAAATTTTTCGGGAACTTTCCCCTCAACCGATAGCAGCGGCTAGTTTGGGTCAAGTATACAAAGGTCGCTTACTGACTGGGGAGGAAGTGGCTGTTAAGGTACAGCGCCCTAATCTTCGTCCGTTACTAACAAAAGACCTGTATCTTATGCGTTGGGTTGCTAGTTGGCTTGCTCCCTGGCTACCACTGAATCTCGGCCACGATTTAACTTTAATTGTAGACGAATTTGGGACAAAGCTATTTGAGGAAATTGATTACATCAATGAAGGACGAAATGCGGAAAAATTTGCCCATAATTTCCGTAATGACCCGCAAGTAAAAGTTCCAAGTATTTATTGGAATTATACTAGTAATCATGTTTTAACCCTGGAATGGATTAATGGTTTTAAACTCACAGATACTCACAATATTCAATCCGTCGGTTTGGACCCAGAAAAAATTATTCAAGTAGGTGTAACTACTGGGTTACAACAACTATTAGAGCATGGTTTTTTTCACGCTGACCCTCATCCGGGTAATTTGTTCGCTATGTCTGATGGTCGCATGGCTTACATTGATTTCGGTATGATGGACCAATTGGAGGAAACAACTAAAGAAAGTTTAGTTGATGCTTTAGTGCATTTGGTAAATAAGGATTACGCCGATTTAGCGGTAGATTTTGTCAACTTGGGCTTTTTAACGGCAAATACTAATATTGCTCCTATTGTTCCTGCATTGGAAGCGGTATTAGGAAATGCTATTGGCAAAAATGTCCAGGATTTTAACTTCAAAACTATTACTGATGAGTTTTCGGAATTGATGTATGAATATCCTTTCCGTGTACCGGCAAAGTTTGCTTTGATTATTCGTTCTTTGGTGACACAAGAGGGTATTGCGCTGAGTTTAAACCCCAATTTCAAAATCGTAGAAGTGGGTTATCCTTACATAGCACGGCGGTTATTAACTGGGGAATCTCCCGCATTACGACGACGGCTCTTGAATGTGTTGTTTAAAGATGGTAAATTTCAATGGCAAAGGTTAGAAAATTTGATTACCATTGCTCGCACTGATAGTCAATTTGATGTTTTACCAACGGCAAAAATGGGGTTAGAATTTATTCTTTCAGAGGAAGGTAAATTCTTGCGTCGTCAGTTGGTTTTAGCTCTAACTGAAGATGACCGTTTACACACAGAAGAAGTCCAACGTCTGTGGGATTTAGTTAAGGATGATTTACCGCCAAATCGGTTAATAAATGTGGCAATTAGCCTGTTAACAGAGTTTTCTAAAGACAGTGTAGCAGCTATTTTAGCAAAGTAATTTGTTAGCAAATAAAAATGAATTTTAATAACAACCAGGAGTTTTAATGTACTATTACCCTTTACAACCGCCTTACTTTTTACTATTAGTTGGTTTTCTCACTGCTTTTACTTCTGGGTTAGCTTTATCTGGAACATTAAAGGTAATTGTTCAGGAATGGCCGCAGGATAAATCAGCTAAAGAAAAGACTAATACCCGTTCTTTTTATAAACAATTATTAATGCCATTTGTGGGTATTACTGGTGGTTCTTGTTTATTTCTTTGTTCTGGTTTTGAGATATTTGGTTTTCCTACCAATATGGCTTTAAGTATTGGTTTACCCATGAGTTTACTAACTTGCTTTTTTGTTTGGAGACAGTTGGGAGGTTTACTTGATTATGTGAAAAGTGAGGGAATGCAGTCTTTAGATTTAGATTCTTGGTCTTAGATATAATTAATTAGGGGGCAGAAATTGCACCCCTAAATTAATTAAACTGGGTTAATATATTGATATAAATCATTACTAATTTAAGTTTTTATTTAGGCACATTGTCTGAATCAGAATGTTCATAATTAAAGGATTAACAGGATGAAAACAGTTATGTTATTACCAATTACTAAATAATTTTTGTGGGAGAAAAGACTAATGCAAATCATTCGTTTACCGGTACTTTCAGATAATTATATATTTTTACTACATGATCCACAGAAGAATATTGCGGCTGTTGTTGACCCTGCGGAAGCACAACCAGTTTTAGAGGAATTAAGAAAAATTAAAGCTGATTTAGTGGCAATTTTTAATACTCATCACCATGGCGATCATGTGGGTGGAAATACACAGTTAATTAAGGTATTTCCTGATGTGAAAGTTTATGGAGGTGCAGAAGATCGGGGGAGGATTCCCGGACAACAGGTATTTTTACAGGAAGGTGATTGTATTCAATTTAGCGATCGCACTGCTAATATATTCTTTTTACCTGGACATACCCGCGCTCATATTGCTTACTATTTCCCCCCACAAAGCCCAGGAGAGTCTGGAGAATTGTTTTGTGGTGATACATTGTTTGCGGGGGGGTGTGGTCGTTTATTTGAAGGGACACCGGAGCAAATGGTAGATTCTCTAAGTAAACTCCGAGCTTTACCTGATCATACTCGCGTTTGGTGCGCTCATGAATACACTTTAAGTAATTTGCGTTTTGCTGTAACTGTAGATGCTGAAAATGCAGACTTACAAAAACGCTATCAAGATGTTAAAGCTCAACGAGATAAATTAGAACCAACAGTTCCATCAATTTTAGGAGTAGAAAAGCTAACAAATCCTTTTTTACGTTGGAATGAACCATCACTACAAGCAACAGCAAAGAGTAAAGATAAAATCCAAACCTTTGCCCGAATTCGGGGAATGAAGGATAATTTTTAGTGATTTTGATATAAAACTCTTGTGGTGCGGGCATCTTGCCCGCAAAATATGTACCTCATAACACCCGTAAGTGCCATATGTAGAGGTTTATGATTCCTAGACCTCTATCAAAAATCTATTTATTAATGCCACAGTATAATTGATATCACAATCAAATTAGAAATGCTCTAATTTGCTTATGGGAATGATATCCTTTA
Organism: Aphanizomenon flos-aquae FACHB-1287; assembly: GCF_014698755.1. Taxonomy (GTDB): domain Bacteria; phylum Cyanobacteriota; class Cyanobacteriia; order Cyanobacteriales; family Nostocaceae; genus Dolichospermum; species Dolichospermum flosaquae. Next base: position 35,703 of record NZ_JACJTO010000032.1, read on the forward strand.
TTATCCAAGGACTCTTTTACCTGTGCTGCTAATATTTCTAGGGGAATTAATGTTTGTTCCTGAAAGTTTTCTTGGATATTTTTGGTAACAGCTTGTGTTAAAATTAGTTTTAACTCAGTCTCTAGAATCCGTCCATGTTGTTCTGCTTGATATCTGAGATTTTCGACTAGGTTGGGTTCTAAGTTATCTAGAATTATTTTCATATTTCATACATAGCTTGGGATAGGTTTATATTATAGCGTTTTTCAGGGTTATATATCAGGGTTTATTCGTCCTGAATATCGGCAATTTGCAGATTTTTCTGTAGCTTAAAACACAGCAATTACTAAGGTGCGTCAGATGTCAAAAATCTGTTTATCTGCAAATGCCATACCGCAATTGGGACAATGAATATCAAAGCTACTCCAAACAGATGTTTTATGATAGTCCCAATAATAGCCATGTTTAAATAATTTTGTTGAACAATTCCAGCAATAGTTTATGTGTGTTTGATGTCCACAAGTTCTACAGTCTGCTGTGTATTTTTTTGCATCTTGTTTTGGGTGAAGATCTACGCTGGTACTACCACAATTCAAACAAAATAAATCATTAGTAGGTTTTGGATCTTTTGTAGTTCCATTGTTTGCATTTTTATTACTTTCTAAAAGATACTCAAAAGCCATTCCAATTAATTTTTTTAGGTTATCTGTAAAATTTGGTTTGTGCGTAATATATCCATATTTGTGAAATGGAAATGTAGGTTTTTGATCTTCTTCTTCACCAAAATAAATTTTATCACCTCCATGATTTGTCATTTTTACTGGTTTCTTTTCACCAGTTAAATCATTACAGGGGTGTAAGATAAAAACATAATAATCCGTGTCGCTATATTTATCATTTAAATTTTTGATCTCATAATTCAAAGATTTTTTGTAATTATAATTTTTAAATTTAGCATCAAGCACAAGATAAATTTTTCTATCATTAATGGATATTTCCAGGATAAAATCAGGTCTTTTATTATTTGGGAGTGTTTTTTGATAATATAAAGTAATTGTTCTCCCATTCAAGTCTCCTTTAAAATTAATAGTTACCTGATTATTCAAGTTATTATTTTCAGGATTAATAACTTTTAGGAGTGTACGAATATCCTGTGATTTGTATTGAAATCCGTATGGTTCTTTTAATGTCTTAATTATAGAAACTAAACACCATAATTCATAAATTTGAGGTATTTCTCTCATACCATAAGTTGTAGCTTTTTCATAAAGATCAAAAACTTCCAAATCTATTCCCTCAGATTTTAATATTTCTTTATATGAATTTAAAGCGTTTCGATAACTTATATTTTGAATAAAAGTCATTGAAGATGTAAAACCTTGAATATTTTGCCATTTAATAGTTTTAAAAAATGTCTTTCTTATTCTTTGTTCTATTAATGGTAATAATTTTTGTTGTTCTTTTACAAATTCATCTAAGTCTTTAATTTGCTTTTCAAGTTTTTTGATATCATTCTCTAGAGTTTTGACTTGATTTTCTCTTTCTTTTATGTCTTTTTGTGTTAATATTTGAACCCAATTATTTGATTCTAATTTTTGTTTATTATTGAGTCGTTGATTTAATATATTTTTTTCAACTTCTATCAAATAGGGTTCTATCTTTTTTATTCCCGTTATCGTGAACTGTGGGTAAGTCTTTCCTTTATCCACTCTAATATCACGATCTTTTATAAAAGAAAATTCAAATGTATATTTTTGTTCTTCTTCCAAATAATTTAAACACGCATAAGGAAAGTTGATTAGACAAAATGGTGTCTTATCGGTTTTGCACCAGAACCCACTATTGGATTTTTTATGTTTATATTTAATGTATATACTTAGGGTATAAAATTTCTGTTGACTATCAAATGGCATATTACGACTAATGTTTTGCCATTCTTCCTCCATATTTTGCACTTTTTTTTCTTGTAATAAAATTTCTTCTATAATTTCTTCCTGATTAACTTGAGGATTAGGATCATTTAAAACTTTAATTTTAGCCTTTTTATCATTTATTTTAAATTCCAAAGATTCTAACTGTTTGCTAGTATAATTAATATTATTTGAAACAATTTTATATATACTATTTAACATCAAACATAAATAGCGATTTTCATAAATATCGTAATTTTCAATAAATGTTTTTGAAGGTAAAACCCTAGCACTACCACCAATACTTACTAATTTTCTGTAAGTTTCAGCAATAGGTTTTACTTTCTCTATTTTGGCAATACCTTTTGAGGTTAATAATTCAGATTTAGGTTTTGTTTCAATTGCATCATAAGCTTTTAAAAAATCAATAATTGACTTACTTTCTGAATAACGGAATATTTTATCATAGTATTTTAACTCTAATCTACTAGAAGTTATTTCTGATTTTTGGGAGGTGATTAAATTCCATAATTCACCCTCAAAATCATTTTTAAGTTGTTCAAAGTCAAAATCCAGAATATTGCTATTTATATCAATTGAAATAAAATTGTCTAAAATGCCAATTTCAATTTGACCAATTGTATTTATAGAAGGACAATGATGATATCCAATTCCCCTTTGTCCTATCTCCCATTCTCTTTTAATTATCCATAAATCATCTTTCAAATTAAAAAGAGACTCATGATATTTGCCGTCACTACCTTTTAAAAAGGGTGTGTGCGGTGTTTTTACACAAAATTGAAAATACTTACCATCCTCTTGAGTATAGAGAACAATATCATATTCATAAGTATTTATGTTGGCAGGTTTTATTGTTGGTTTCAATGGCCTTGCGCTTTTGGTGATACTTAAATATTTGTCGCGTGACTCCCATTCAACAGAAATCATTAAAACTTCAAAATCTTTCATCATGTCTTTCCTTTATATTATGCAAAAAAGTTAATTTCAGAGTCAATTTGAGGGTTATTTTTGGCTTTTTTTATCATTTCCGACATAAAAGCATCGGAGACTTTACCTATTTCTTCACTACCGTCTGTTTTATGGTAATAATCTTTAAACAGAGTTTTGAGATGAGAAACGAGAAGTTCTAATATCTCTAATTTACTACTACCATTTTGGGAAACTTGGCTACTATCAAAGGAAAAGCGAGGTAGGATTTTTTGAATAATGATTATATTTAGGGAAATTTTATCATTATTATTGTAATTTTCATAAACTTGGTGATTAAATTTAGCATAGTTCAGTGATTGACGAATAGACCTAATACCAAAGTCAATATTTAAAGGTAACAGAAATTTTTCATTTATTTCTTTTAAATTCATACTAATGTAGGAATCATCCATTGCAGGGTATTCTTCTCTTTGAGAAAAAACAAGTGGGTTAACATAAACTGGTGCTAATTTCCGATCATATTCTGAACTTTTAAAAAATGTTTTTACCTTTGCTTCATAAAGTAGTGGATTTTCAAACTTGACAATGTGTACACGATCTAATATCTTAGGTGAAAAGTAATTTGTGGTTTCATCAACATTAATAGCACCAATAAACCTGACATTATTCGGTATCTTGATAGTAGATGGAAATTTCAAAATATCCATTAAACGTCTTTTGGTTTTGGTGTGTAATTGCAAAAGCGATTCTTTTTCATTGTTACCAAAAATTTCTAAAAAGCGCGTTCTTGCCTCATGATTGTTTAAAAAGTCCTGCCAAGATTTTATTTCAATATCCTTAGCACTGTTTTCAAGCAGGTTTAATAAAGTTTTAAATTCTGATATGAATAATTCTTCTTCATGTTTGGCATATAATTCAATTTCTGGTTGATTACTGCGTTCTTCTAATTTTGAAAGAAAATCTGCAAAGTAATATTCAACTCTTGCTAAATTCATCTCATCTAGGCAAATGAGATATAATTGATCTGGATTGTGAATAGCCTCTACTATTGCTTCTGTGAAAGGTGTGGGCAGAAAAGACATCTGAATAGGGTTATAATATCCCAGCAAATCATCTGAACTTGTCCAATTAGGTTTAACAGGTATAATCTTGGCAACTCCACCCAATGCTTCCGCAAATGCTTTGACAATTTGGGTTTTACCCGAACCTGACAAACCACTCAAAACAATTAAATCATTTGTTCTTAATAGGGTCAAAAAATTTCTGATCTGAAATCTTGTATAAATCAGATTTTTCTGATGAAATAAATATTGATGTACATGATCTGCTAATTTTACAAAACTACTTTCTAATTCGTTTTCAAAACTTAAATAATTACTAGGAATAACGTATTTTTCTCTGAATAGTGAAATATACTGTCTTTCCTCCTCCTCGTTCAAAAACTCTAATTTTCGGCAAATATTAATCCTTTGCTGGAGAATTTTTATGGTGTTTTCCATTTCCGTTTTTTGATTTTTTATTTTGTCAAGTTGTATTTTATTGAACTCTATTTTTTCACTTAACTCCGATATGAAACTCTCATTTTTTGAAATTTCAGTGATTTTTTGAGCGATTGTTTCCTCCCAATATTTAATTGTCTGATTTAGTTCGTTAATTTCATAATTCTTTTCCTCTATGGCTTTGACAAGACTATTTAATTTTTCTCCCTGTTGAACTCTATCAACAGTAGTTTTTAATAAATAAGGATTGTTCCTGTTTCTCCTTTCCTTCAGGTTTTTTTCTAATTCACACTCAAAATAATACCGTTCATCTTTTTCTAATTCATAAGGATCGTAAATAAATACATAATCAATATGATCACCATTAGGATATTTTATTTTTCGTCCGTTATGATCAAGAACAGATTTAAAATATCCATAACGACTACCTGGGTTTACGGTTAGGAATCCAGATAATACAAGAGATGAAATTTGATTGTATTCAAGAATGTCCTTAATCAACTCACTATCAGATTTTGCTAGTAGTTTATTAAATTCCTGTTCATCATTTTCAGTCATAGGCTATTTGATGGTAATTGCGTTTTTATGCTTACCAGCAACTAAGATTTGCTGTAACATTAACTTAGCTATGGATATTGTCAGCGTTAGAGCGTTGTTGCTAAAAGTCTTGATATTAGTTTTTACATTTATATAAAATACAACTATCTGTCCCCTTATGGAACTATACGGTTAAAAGCTTAAAAAAAATTAATCAAGTAGTTAGATGAAGTAATTTATACATTAATTACCATTCTCCAGGTTATGGATAATGCCACGGTACGTGATCAGAAACTTATCAAATTTCCCCTGAGATCATGCAAAGTCGGAAATCTTCTTTAGTCTCAGGCAAAAAATTCTGTTATCGGCATAAGCTAACGATTGGGTTATTAGTAAACTGTAAAAGTTAAACTCCAACGACATACTCAAAATCAAGGACAAACCACCCATGACGAAATTCCTAGATACTGCTATTGAAGCCATTGTCGCCCGCGAAATCCTCGACTCACGGGGTAGACCAACCATCGAAGCCGAGGTACACTTAGCTAATGGCGCTATCGGACTGGCACAAGTTCCCAGCGGGGCTTCTACGGGGTCATTTGAGGCTCATGAATTGCGTGATGGTGATAAAAGCCGTTATGGGGGTAAAGGTGTACTCAAGGCTGTCCAGAATGTCAATCAGGTACTAGCTCCCAAGTTACTAGGTTTAGATGCTCTCAACCAAGAAGCCCTAGATAAATTGATGATTTCCCTAGATGGTTCACCCAATAAGGCCAATTTGGGAGCAAATGCAATTTTGGGCATTTCCCTAGCTGCTGCAAAGGCTGGTGCGGAGTCTTTAGGTATTCCTCTCTATCGCTATTTAGGTGGACCTTTGGCGAATTTATTGCCTGTCCCCTTAATGAATGTGATCAATGGTGGAGCGCACGCAGCCAATAATGTAGACTTTCAAGAGTTTATGATTGTCCCCATTGGTGCTCCTTCTTTTAAAGAAGCTTTGCGTTGGGGTGCGGAAGTATTTGCCACTCTCAGTAAAGTGTTAGATGATAAAGGTTTGCTGACAGGTGTGGGTGATGAAGGTGGTTTTGCACCTAATCTAGAATCTAACCAGGTAGCTTTAGAATTGTTGGTAGCAGCGATTAAACAAGCTGGTTATAAGCCCGGGGAGGAAGTAGCCTTGGCTTTAGATGTGGCTGCTAGTGAATTTTACAAAAATGGCCAGTATGTTTATGATGGTAAACCCCATGCACCAACTGAGTTTATTGATTATTTGGGGGAATTAGTTGATCAATATCCCATTGTATCTATTGAAGATGGTTTACATGAGGAAGATTGGCAAAGTTGGCAATTACTGACTGAGAAATTAGGCTCAAAGGTGCAATTGGTGGGTGATGATTTATTTGTTACCAATGCTACCCGCTTACAAAGAGGTATTGAACAAAAAGCCGGTAATTCGATTTTGATTAAATTAAATCAAATCGGTTCATTAACAGAAACCTTGGAAACCATTGACCTAGCGACTCGCAACGGTTTCCGCTCAGTAATTAGCCATCGTTCTGGAGAAACAGAAGATACAACTATTGCTGATTTAGCTGTAGCTACTCGCGCTGGTCAAATTAAAACCGGTTCTCTGTGTCGCAGTGAACGAGTAGCAAAATACAATCGTCTACTACGTATTGAACATGAATTAGGCGATCGCGCTATCTATGCTGGTACTATTGGTTTAGGACCAAAATAGGCAATTGGTGATTGGTGATTGTTGATTGGTGATTGGTGATTGGTGATTGTAAACAGCATTACCCATGACCCATGACCCATGACCCATGACCCATGACCCATGACCCATGACCCATGACCCATTACCGAATTATGGATAAAACCCAATTTTAGGTAATCCCAAAGTTTCATCCCAATCTAGCATCAAGTTCATACATTGAATTGCTTGTCCAGCTTGACCTTTAATCAAGTTATCAATAGCTGACATGACAATAACACGACCAGTGCGGGGATCAACCTCTATACCAATGTAACAAGTATTACTTCCACACGCCCATTTAGTTTGGGGATAAGTGCCACTGTTACAGATTTTTATCCAGGGAGAATTGCGATAAAAAGCGTTATAGATAGTAATTAAATCATCACGAACTAAACCCGGATCACGCATGGTAGCATAGACAGTAGCTAAAATTCCCCGCACCATAGGGATTAAATGGGGTGTAAATTGGATTGTCACCTCATGTCTAGCCAATTCACTACAAATTTGCTCAATTTCTGGCGTGTGGCGGTGTCTAGCGACGTTATAAGCACCTAGAGAGTTATCAGCTTCCGCTAATAATAGATTAACCTTAGCTTGTCTTCCGCCCCCAGATGTGCCAGATTTAGCATCAATAATCGCTGTTTCGGGAATTATTAAACCTTGTTTTAAAAGTGGTGACAATGCCAGTAAACTGGCCGTAGGATAGCAACCAGGACAGCCAATAAGATTTGATTCAGCAATGCGCGAGCGGTACAATTCCGGTAAACCATAAACCGCTGTTGCTGCTATAGAATGATCGCTTCTTTCTGTACCATACCAAGTCGTATAAGTTTTCAAATCACTAAAGCGATAATCGGCACTCAGGTCAAGTACCTTACAACCTTTTTCTATAAGTTGGGGAGCGATTTTACAAGCTAGTCCATTGGGTAAAGATAAAAATACCACTTCACAACGACTAGCAATAATTTCCGGTTCTACTGCCTCAATAGACAAATTCACTATATTACCGAACTGTGGATAAAGATCAGCAAAGGATTTACCCGCACTACTTTCGCCACCTAAATACACAATTTCTACTTGAGGATGATCCATTAGTAGTCGTACTAGCTGCACTCCGCCATACCCTGACGCGCCAACAATTCCAACTGGTACGCGTCTTAAATTTTCCATAATATTCAATCCTTATCCACTTTTAGCTAGAGAACTACTTAGTAAAGGTAAAATCCAGTTCCTTGATGTCTGAGACATAAGAGACTCATGCAACAATTTTGTCGCCTAATTTTTACTGAATGTGATATTATCATAATAAAGATTTCTACAACTAAGTAAAACTTGATAAACTAAACACTTAATTAGATTAAGTACATTGTCGTTATAGCAATAAGCAAGAGCAAAGAAGTTTTCACTGATTTTATGTTTATTTGCACAATTTGGTTTTATTGTGTTAACTTGGTAAATTGAACAATGCCCTTTTTTAAGAGACGGAAATTCTCATTTATTGGGAAAATTGATGTTTTAAAGCTGTAAAAACTGGACAAGGGGCTGAGATTTGTAAATTATCCGGTTTACTCCAGGTAAAGGGTGCTTTTTTATCCGCTGACATCCATAGAAGTTTTTTGGCTCTAGTCATAGCGACATAAAGTAACCGATATTCTTCAGCGGTTTTTAGATATTTCGATTCTTCCCAAGCTTGGTTAATATCAGGTATGGGTTTTTTGTGAAGTCCGGCACGAATTTGGGCGCGGGCAACTTCTGGTAAGGTAAAATTACCTAAAAATTGTCCTTGGGGGGGGACCCAAAATCTCCCAGGAATTAGGTTTTCATGGAGAAAGGGTAAAAATACATAATCCCAGTCTAACCCTTTGGCTTTGTGCATAGTGATAATTGTTAATTGTCCTTGTTTGGTATATTGTTCTTCTACATTTTCTGGTTCTACTGATTCAAATTTTTCAGAACTGACAATTTCACTTAAAGTTGATATTATTGCCCCCATAGAACTATTACCAAAAATTTGCTGATTTACCCGTTCTGCCAGTTTATCAGCAGTTGCTAATGCTGCTTGATCATATTTTAAAGTTAAGGCGAAAAAAGAAATTATTTGATAAAATGGTAATTCTAAATAAGCCCTAAGTAAACTCCGACAAAAATGAGCCGCTTTTTGCACTATTTCTGTTTGGGGTGTGCTTAAAGGACTGGGATATAAAAATTCTTCCGGTACACTAGCTAGGGTATTAATATCTTGAGTAGGAATTAATTGCCTTGCAACAAGAACATCTAAAGTAGCTTTGAGATAATCAGGAGAATGGGGGCGCTCACAAAATTGTAATAATGATAATATTTCTTGAGGAATATGAGAACGATGTTCTTTTTCCCCCACGTCATAAACTGGAATTTTATGTTCTTTCAATATCGGTTCTAAAGCAGTAGCTAACCATTTTCCTTGTCGATTTTCTCTAACTAATATAGCTGCACAGGATTGAGGATTTTCTGCAAATAATTCAATTACTCTTTGAGAAATTAATTCAACTGTATGATAAATATCTCTAGGAATATGAAGTTCTAATCCTTGTCCTACAGGTTCAGGGTTTCTATTTTCTTGATTAACTGGTTGAATTGTCTGCGTTCTAAATGGTGCTGTTCTATGTTTGATTTTAGCAAAATCCTGATTATTTACCCATGTTAAAGCAAAGTTAGCAGCATCAATAATTATTTGTGTACTGCGTCCAGCTTGGTCCATTTCCGCTAGTCTATTTTGACTTTGACAATCTTCGCAAAATTCCCGAAAATAAATAGGGTCAGCAGGTGTAAAGGTGGAATTAATGGCTTGATTAGGATCACCAACTCTAATTAAATTTAAGGCTGATTTATCTAAATTATCTCCAAATTCTTGACTGGCTAATTTTTCTAATAAATCTGTTTGTAATGGACTAGAATCTTGAGCTTCATCTTCAAAAACAGCCAGAATTTTGTTTTGCTCAATGCGGCAGGTACTGGGGTTTTTTAAAACTTTTAAAGCCCCTAATACCATATCATCATAATCAATAAAATTCTGTAATTGCATGATTTTTTGATATTGTTCATATAATCCGGCCGCAATTCTTAAAATACCATATTTATCTTGAGTTTGTTCACTCCACTTCAATAAATCTGCTGGTGATATTCCTGAACTTTTAGCCTCATGAATTACTGTATGAGCTAAATCTGGTAATATTTCTGTGCGTAGCACTGACTGACGACGGAGTTTTTCGGTTTCTTCTCCATCAAATTGCTGTCCAGTAAGTAAGCTTAGATAAGTTTCAGGATAATTAATTATCCATTGTTCTACGGCTTTGCGGATGAATTTATGACTTTTATTTGGTGTGATTAATGTGGCATTTTCTAACTGTAAACCGGATAAATGAGGATAACGACTGGCAATAATTAAGGCTAAACCATGCAAGGTATAAACGGCAAATCCCGTTTGTGGTAAAGATAATTCTTTTAATTTTACTCGAATTTTAGATTTGATATTGGCAGTTGCAGAACGGGTAAAAGTGACAACAATTAACTGTTTATATTCTTTATTGCCTGTGTTTAAATAATACTCATATTGACGAGCAATAGCGATCGCTGCTGCTGCTGCCATTCCCGTTGATTTTCCTGCTCCAGGCACGGCAGATACGGCTAATGGTCCCCCATGCCAATCCGCCATTTCTGTTTGTCCTGGGCGCAGTTTGGCGCGAATGAGGGCAATATTTTCTCTTAATTTGTTCAGAGGTAATTGGTTATTATTCATTGGTTTTTATTCTCAAATTAGATTCTATCGCTAGGAGTTTGGCCACTTGATAACAAACCCACGCTAATATCACCTTCATGGGGGTTAGGAATGATCACAGTTACCTCATTCCGGCGCATTTGTGGATGTCTCCCACCAGCGTAGGGACCTTCAAAACCCAACTCAAGTAGACGCTTTACCAAATCATTCCCAGAAACGGGTGTTAATCTAGGCATTTTATACAAGCTGTGTAATTTGATTTAAGTTAATATTTTCAATTAGAGGAATATCTAAACCTAAACGTAAACGCAAAGCTAACCAATCACTTAATCCTTCTTTTAACTCACGGCGACAACCTTCTAATGTTTGATAATTTGCCCATACTCCCTGTAAACCTGGAATTTCACCCCAATAAGTACCATCATCTTCAATAATTTCATAAATTGCTAATTCCATTGCTTTATCAATGTAACTTGCCAGCATTTTTACTATTTCCTTATAGATTAAAATCAAGGGTGACTAAATGATATCATAAATTACTTACCTGGGTTAAATATTAATAACTATAAATAAGTTTTTGATCACAATTAAATATTGTCACTTGTCCAGTCACCAAGCATTAATTAAAGGGGTTGTTTCCACAACTCCCTTTCTACTGCGATGCTTTCTCTAGGCTGTGCTGAATTTTACAAAAAATTTAATCTATGTCTTTGGATAGATGACATTGATTTGATTAGCATTGGAAAATAAACATCTTCTCTGTTCTTTTTATTAATTATTCTTCATTATTCGTCAATTTGCCAAGCATCTTTGGTATATTCCTCATCTAATACTTTCTTGGGACGAACTAAAACAATCATTTTTCCTAATAGGGGAATTGCTGGTGCGGTTTCAAACCACTGAAAGTCAATAGTACCGCCATTGTCAAATACAAAGTAGTTAGAAACATCCCATTCTCTTTGTGATCGATCTATAACAATCATGATTGGTTCAATTTTGTTTTGATGGGGATTGGGGAAGATATCACTGTTACCAATGACGACTACAGGATCTTCTGCGTTGAGAAGGATTTTCCAACCTGGTAAAGCTACCCAAGCCTGTTCTCCAGCAAATTTAACGATCCGAAAGGGTGGAATTTCCGTAATAAAAGGTACAGCTTTTAATATTTCTGGTGTTAATGGCAATTCACCGACTACTGGTAAAATCCGGGGTAGGTCTTCGTCAATTTCCAGACGATAAAATGGTAGTATAGGCGGAGCTACTTTGGGAGCAACGCTAAAGTCCATTAAAAGTTGTTCTAATTGTTTTCTAGCTGTTTCGGAATGAACAAAGCGTAAACCCTTAGCAATTAAGCGCGATCTCTCTGAGAGGTCAGATTTTTGTTTAGCATATTTCCAGGATTGATAGGCAATGGCATCTCCCGGATGTTTACTGAAACCTTCTGGTAAATTAGGAAACCAAGAATAATCTTTAACAGCTTTGGCTATATCCCTGACCACATCGGCATCTAGCTTATATTGATAGGTTAAATCGGCAGTGGTAGCACGGTCTTCTTGTGTTAGTCCACGTAATTCATATAACACATCACTACTTTTATTGCTATAATATTTTAATGTTTCTAGTGATGAGCCACATTTTTCCATGGAATTGTAAACCTGAGAGCCGACAATGACCTGATTTTGTTGAATTGGTTCAAATCCTGTGGCTTCAAAGATTTCTTGGGGATTGTAACCGTTTTTTTGCAGGTAAGCTATGGCTTGTCCCCATTCTATCCAAGTTCCCTGTTTTTGTCTCAGCTTGACCAATAATTCTGTAGCTGTATTTTGTTCGGGATTTTGGAGATTGGGCTGTGTTTCGGTCATAATTAAAAAGTGCGCGTTGAAAGTGAATACTGTCTAATGAGTTTGACACCCTGCGGACTGAAGATACGCAGATTTTCTAGTTAATTCTAATTCTATCATGTCGCTTAACATCTTGGTTTTATGCGTTTCCGCTATTGTCGGCCGCTAACTTGCTGCTGTGTCTGGGGATTTTTTTGTCAATTGGCCTCAGTTTTATCTGGGAATAGGGAATAAATTGGTGTGTACTCCACTAGACAAATTAGCAAAAATATTGAACCACAGATAAATCACATTCTCAAAATTAGATTAAAGACCCAACAAGGGGTAGAATTGACAACCAACCCCATGACACCCCCTGATATGTATTGCGACTATCTAGTACAAATCCTCACCGCCCGCGTCTATGATGTAGCCCAAGAAACACCACTGGAATATGCTCCGAACCTGTCCGCGAGACTAAATAACAAACTCCTTCTCAAACGGGAAGATATGCAATCAGTCTTCTCCTTCAAACTACGGGGTGCATATAACAAAATGGTCAACCTGACACCAGACCTCCTGAAACAGGGTGTTATAGCCGCTTCTGCGGGGAATCATGCTCAAGGTGTAGCCCTAGCTGCTAATCGCTTGGGAACAAAAGCAATTATTGTTATGCCCGTGATTACACCCCAAGTTAAAATTAATGCAGTCAAAGCCCGGGGTGGAGAAGTTGTATTATATGGTAATAATTATGATGAAGCCTACACCTACGCGCGGGAATTAGAAGCAGAAAAAGGGTTAACCTTTATACATCCCTTTGATGATCCTGAAGTGATAGCAGGCCAGGGAACTATTGGTATGGAAATCCTGCGTCAATATCAGCAACCTATTCACGCAATCTTTGTGGCCATTGGTGGTGGTGGTTTGATTTCCGGTATTGCAGCTTATGTTAAACGCTTGCGTCCCGATATTAAAATTATTGGTGTTGAACCCGTAGACGCTAACGCTATGTATCAATCATTGCAAGCTGGTGAGAGAGTCCGTTTGTCTCAGGTAGGTTTATTTGCTGACGGGGTAGCAGTGCGGGAAGTCGGAGAAGAAACCTTTCGGCTATGTCAGCAATATGTAGATGAAATTATTTTAGTGGATACAGATGCCACCTGTGCAGCCATTAAAGATGTGTTTGAGGATACTCGTTCTATTTTAGAACCTGCGGGGGCATTAGCGATCGCTGGTGCAAAACTTTATACAGAACGCGAACAAATTCAAAATCAAACCCTGGTCGCCGTTGCCTGTGGTGCTAACATGAACTTTGACCGCTTACGTTTTGTTGCTGAACGGGCAGAATTTGGAGAACGTCGAGAAGCTATCTTTGCAGTCAGAATTCCCGAAGAAAGAGGCAGTTTAAGAAAGTTTTGTGAATGTATTGGTAAACGCAATCTGACAGAATTTAACTATCGCATTGCTAACGAAAAAGAAGCGCATATTTTCGTAGGTGTGCAAATAGAAAATCGCGCTGACGCGGCAAAAATGGTAGAAAATTTTGAATCTCATGGTTTAAAAACCATAGATCTCACAGACGACGAATTAACAAAACTGCATTTGCGTCACATGGTAGGAGGACATTCTCCCCTAGCAGAAAATGAACTCCTTTATCGCTTTGAATTTCCCGAACGTCCAGGAGCATTAATGCAATTTGTCACCTCCATATCTCCTGATTGGAATATTAGCTTATTTCATTATCGCAATAATGGCGCAGACTATGGACGGATTGTAGTAGGAATGCAAGTTCCCCCCCACGAAATGTCAGAATGGCAATCATTTTTAGATACTCTTGGTTATCACTATTGGCATGAAAGCGATAATCCCGCATATAAGTTATTTTTAGGATGATTTAATTTTTAGATCCCCGACTTCTTGAAAAAGTTGAGGATCTGGAGATTTTCGGTATGATAATTTAACGGTGTGATAGTTCTAAAAAATTAATTGTTTGCGGTACAAAACTAGATGAACTTTCCCAATAATCTACTTTATTAACTTTTACTTTTAGTAAAGCAATGTTAGGTTCATCTATACCTTGAGGAAACCAAGTTTCTAATCCTGGTTGCCATTTTGATTGAAGTTGATTACGATCTCTTATTAGTTCGGCTATTCCTAATATAGAAACATATCGTTCTTGATTAGGTGCGGAAAAACTGATATTCACCTGTTGATGATGTTGAATTTCTACGACTTTATGGGAATTAGCTAAAGTAAAAAACCAGAGTGTAGCATCATTATCAATTTCATTCCACATTGACATCGGACGACTATGTAAACTACCATCATTATCAATGGTGGTTAACATCCCACATTCAAGACCTTCAAGTAATTTACGTAATTCCTGAACCTGTGGTTTTGTATGTAAAGATTGTGTCATATAATTCTACTAGGATTTTAGTTTTATGAACATGATTGATATTTTTAGTGTTAAACTTTTTCGATTGATATACGTGAGTCTCAAGACGTAATTATCAAAATTTGTTCCTACCAATTTCTCACTAAATAAATATGTCTGATAACAGATGTTTATTAGATTTATTAGACATTAAATAAATAATTTTGTAGAGACGTTCTAGATAACGTCTCCATTCTTCAAAAATTCTTGTCTTTAATTGTGTCTTAACTTAAACTAGTTGCCCACTCACGTAAATGTGAATTTACTTGTTCGGGAATTTCATCATGGGGACAATGACCCGCTGTGAGAAAATATTCTGTTAATTGGGGATAATATTCATGGAATTTCCGAGAACTTTCTCTAACTCTCATCCAAGGATCTGCTTCCCCCCATATTAACAATAATGGATAAGTTAATTGTTTAAGTAAAACATCAACCTTCTCACCTTGAGGAGTGCTAAAAACAGAAATAAATACATCTATTGCTCCCTCATCAAAAGCAGGACGATAAATTTCTTCTACTAATTGATCTGTAACTGCACCTTTATCAAGATAAACTTTTTCTAATGTTCGGCGAATTACCCACTTTTGGCGCGTATATTGAAATAATAAAGTTTGTAATAATCGCTGTTTAAAAAGCCATTTGGCAGGTTTACCTAAAAGTTTTTGCACAGGATTTGGAGAAGGTTGAATTTGATTTTCTGGTTGAGAAAATGATCCAGCACTATTGATTAATACTAAACCAGCAGCACTATCAGGACATTGAGAAGCAACACATAAACAAGCATAACCACCCAAAGAATTACCAGCTAAAATCGTTTTTCGACAGATAATTTCACTGATAAAATCATGAAGTTGATCTCGCCACAACTTACCGCTATACTGTAAATTAGGTTTGCTAGAACGCCCAAATCCTAATAAGTCAATAGCAAATACTTGGAAATCCGCACTCAGTTCTGTAATGTTCTTACGCCAATGATCCGTAGAAGCACCAAAACCATGTACTAATAGTAAAGGTGGACGGAGAGGTTGTGCTTCTCCCGCTTGCACATAGTACACCCTATGTCCGCGCCATTGCCAGTATTGACCAGGAATTGGATTTGTAGAAGAGTCCGTTCTTGTTTGCATATTGCCAAGAAATATTAAGTTACTGTAAATAATTGTAAATTAAATTATCAGAGAAGTAACTGGCATCCCAAGTAAATAGAATTTAGCTACACAAACAAAATCCGCCCACGGGAACTAATATCTATTAAGATATACAAATCCAGGTGGGTTTTACCCGTATAGATGCGGTTTCTAACTATCTTTTTAGACCTAAAAACTGATAAAAATGATTACCGGAAAAACGAAACTTTTGGGAGTAATTGGACATCCTGTAGAACATTCTCTTTCACCAGTGATGCACAATGCCGCATTAGCTAAACTGGGATTAGACTATGTATACTTGCCTTTTCCCATTTCACCAGAAAATTTAGCAACAGCGATCGCTGGTTTTGCTAGTATTGGTATAGTCGGATTTAGTATCACAATTCCCCATAAACAAGCGATATTACCCTTATTATCCACAATTTCCCCCATTGCTCAAGTTATCGGTGCTGTGAATACTGTTACCCGTCAAGGTGATACATGGGTAGGGACAAACACAGATGTAGAAGGATTTATTGCCCCTTTACAAACAACATATCATCAGGATTGGAGTCAGAAAAAAGCCGTAATTTTAGGAAATGGTGGTGCTGCTAGGGCTGTGGTTGCTGGTTGTATTCAACTCGGTTTGGCAGAAATTCATGTTGTAGGGCGTAATTGGCAGAAATTACAAGCTTTTCGGCAAAGTTGGCAAAATTCACCTTTTGCAGACCAATTTCAGATCCATGAATGGACAGAATTACCTAACCTACTTCATCAAGCTAACCTACTGGTAAATACAACCCCTATTGGTATGTATCCTCATATTAACGACTCCCCATTGAGTAGCCAGGAAATTAGTTATTTGCCACAAGAGGCCATTGTCTATGATTTAATTTATATTCCTAAACCCAGTAAATTTTTACACCTAGCCGAAACACAAGGGGCAATTATTATCGATGGTTTAGAAATGCTTGTACAACAAGGTGCAGCCGCCTTGAAAATTTGGTTACAACGGGAAACAGTCCCGGTCACCGAAATGCGTCAAGCACTGCAAAATCACCTGGGGATTTGAGGGTTGACATACTCACCTGCCTGAAGGCGAGGTGATTCTTGACGCTTCACAGACTGATGCTACCGAGGTAGTCTTACTCTGTCTCTGCGCCCGTTTAGAGTCGTGGCAATACCCTATCCCGACTTTATTTATATTTTTTGCGGCGTTTTCATCTCGGTCGTGTTCAGTCCCACAATTTAGGCACTTAACCGACCGAATTTTTAAATCAAGTTTCCCCCATTTGT
>NZ_JACJTO010000033.1 GCF_014698755.1 Aphanizomenon flos-aquae FACHB-1287
CAGATCCTCACTATTTTGTAAAAAAAAATAACCTCTAGTATAGATATAAAGGAATTATGAAAGTGTTTAGTTAAAAAAATATTGTGAAAATTAGTTATATAAATGAAAACAGAATTTCAGCTAAAATTAGATTTAGTAGAGTCCATATTAGTCAACAAATTTACACAACTAACCCTAGAGGAGATTCAAAAAATGCTTAATCTCAAAGAGGCTGATGTTACTCAAACACAGTTTTATCAAGAGGTGTTAGAAATTGGTGAGAAAAAAGGTTTACAACAAGGTTTACAACAAGGAGAAGCAAATCTAACTATACGCCAGTTAAAACGCCGTTGTGGTAATTTAACTGCTATTCAAGAGCAAAAAGTGCGATCGCTCTCAATTTCTCAATTAGAATCATTAGGAGAGGCATTATTGGATTTTCAAAATATGTCAGATTTGGAAAATTGGTTACAAGATAATCGCCGTTGATCTTAAAAGCGATCGCTAATTTATGAAATCTCAAATTAGTCCTTGGGGAAATTCCTTAGCCTTGAGAATCCCCAAGTATATTGCAGATAAATTGGCTTTATCAATCAATGATGAAGTTGACTGCCGTATTGAGCAAGGGCAACTCATGGTAAGACCAGTTCAAAAATTTCCCAAATACACCCTCTCACAACTCCTTAGCCAAGATTTAGAGCCAGAAGCGGAGATTGACTGGGGTAAACCAACAGGTAATGAAGAATGGTAGATTACGTCCCCCGTTATGGGGATCTTATCTGGCTAAACAAGGAGAACAACAAGGACTACAACAAGGGGAGTCCGTCCTGGTTTTGCGTCAACTCACTAGGAGGTTTGGGGAAATAGAATTTTCTATTAGGGAGAAAATCCAGAAGTTACCCACTACTGAGTTAGAGATATTGGGAGAAAGTTTATTGGATTTTTCCCAAATACAAGACCTGATAGACTGGTTAGCAGTTCATTAAACTGCTAACAAAAGAAGTGATTAGGGAGGGTTAAAGCGATCGCCCTTGAAGAATATAAACCCTTAATTTTTATTTAGCCCACGCAGGTGGACTTTGTTTGTGTAGTAGCGATTTATAATCGCCAATAGCGTAGTTAAACTCATAGATAATTATCCAAAGCATCAGGAGAACAAATCCATGGCAGCAATTACGGCCCGCGAACTAGAGTTGCAAATGCCCGATGCCAGTAAACTTTTAAGTGATGAACCAGAGATGGAAAGCTCCCTGCACTATATGCAACTGTTATTGCTAGTAACCTGCCTCGAATGGGCATGGCAAGAGCGGGATGATTTTTTCATTGGTGCAAACCTGACCATTTACTTCAGTCGCCAACAACTCAAAAATCGTGACTTTCGAGGTCCAGATTTTTTCCTAGTCAAAAACACCACCAGAGAACCACGCAACTCATGGGTGGTCTGGGAAGAAGACGGGCGTTATCCCGACCTGATTATTGAATTACTGTCCGACTCCACCGCCAATGTAGATCGCACCACCAAACTAGACTTATACGCAGAGAGATTTCATACCCCTGAATACTTTTACTTTTCACCCCAAACCTT
Source organism: Aphanizomenon flos-aquae FACHB-1287 (assembly GCF_014698755.1). GTDB lineage: Bacteria > Cyanobacteriota > Cyanobacteriia > Cyanobacteriales > Nostocaceae > Dolichospermum > Dolichospermum flosaquae. Next base: position 1,565 of record NZ_JACJTO010000033.1, read on the forward strand.
AGAATTTGCAGGATTTAGGCTAAATTTCAATCAATATCGCCCTATTCCCCCCAATGATCAGGAATGGCTATGGAGTGAATCCCTGGGCTTTTTCCTGGGTATTCACAATGGCCAATTGCGTTACTTCTCCTTAGAAGGAACTATTATCCCTACCCCCCAAGAAGCCGCCAAAGATGAAATACTCAAAGCCAACCAAGCAATTAAAATAGCAAAACAAGAATCTCAAAGGGCTGAACAAGAATCTCAAAGGGCTGAACAAGAATCTCAAAGGGCTGAACAAGAATCTCAAAGGGCTGAACAAGAATCTCAAAGGGCTGAACAAGAATCTCAAAGGGCTGAACAAGAATCTCAAAGGGCTGAACAAGAATCTCAAAGGGCTGAACAAGAATCTCAAAGGGCTGAACAAGAATCTCAAAGGGCTGAACAAGAATCCCAAAGGGCTGAACAAGCTAATAGGGAGTTGTATGAATTAAAGCAAAAAATGCGATCGCTTGGTATTTCTCTTGACTAAGCCTTGATCAATAGACATCACCAAAAAAGAAGCCTTCACCCTATAAAATAAGATCATAATATGCCCGACTTTTCCGAGAAGTCGGGGATTTTAAATTCTAGGGTAGCGGCAATTGAGATATACTTTGTTTATCTTGCTTGAAAGCGATCGCTCTTCTTTATGAAATCTCAAATTAGTCCTTGGGGATTGTAACCTTATTTTAAGATAAACAATTAAAGGTAAAAAATGAGCGAAAATTGTCGAGCGATAGCGAAGCGCTGCTGCAAGCAGTTCGCCCTTAGTGCTGAAAAATGAAGTTATGTAGAGCGATCGCTACTGAACATATAATGTGATGCCAAAAGCAGATAAACTCTTTTACTAACTAAATGAATTCAGATAAATTACTAGAATTAATTACATTGGGTGAAAACTCTCAAATTGAGTTTAAATCTGGAGAGTTTCGCAATGAAAGTCTAGCTAAAGAAATTGTAGCCTTTGCCAATATGCGGGGCGGCAAAATTCTCATTGGTGTAGAAGATAATGGGCAAATATCTGGGGTAAAAGATACTCATCTTTTAATGGAAAAAATTATCCAAATTTGTAGAAATAATATACAACCCCCTATAATTCCTGAATTATTTTCCGTATCCTCTGGTGAACAGAAAGTTGTCATTATTGAAGTAGAAAAAGGTTTTTTCAAGCCTTACAAAGTTAAATCTCTCAATCGTTACTACATTCGTGCTGGTACTGCGGCAATTGAGCCAACTCAAGAAGAACTGATTAGATTATTACAAGATGGTGGACAATTTCATTTTGAGGTTTCAGCATTACCCAACACTGGTATATCTGATTTAGATCCATTAAAGATAAACCATTATTGCCAAGAAATCAGAGGACTATCAGCAGAAGAAAATTGTCCACGGACGTGGTATAATCTTCAAGTATTAGATGAACAAGAACGATTAAATATCGCAGGAAGTCTATTTTTTTCCAGGCAAACTATGAAAATGCTACCACAGGCTGGCATTGAGTTAAATGCTTTTACGGGAGATGATGTAACTTCAGAGTTCTTAGACAGCCTTGATTTAGGAGAAACTATTCCCGAATGCATTCAAGCCGCAGAGTCATTTGTCCGTCGCAACTCTCGACATCATCCAGTATTTAATGTAGAACAAACCCGCCGACAAGACATTCCAGAATATGAACCTTTTGTGGTTCGTGAACTAATAGTTAATGCTTTTGCCCATCGAGACTGGTCAATATTTGGACAGCGTATTCGGCTATCATTATTTAATAATCGCCTAGAGTTGTTCTCACCCGGTAGTTTACCTAATACACTCAATTTAGATCGGGCTTTAGCTGGTATTTCTTATTACCGCAATCCTCTTATTGCCCAAATGCTCAAAGATTATGGTTTCATGGATAGGTTGGGGCGTGGACTACAAAAAATTATTAAGTTTTATAATTTTCATAGTAGCCCTTTGTATCAAAAGTCGCCATTTTTTGAAAATGGTGATGCCTATTTCCGTGCTACGGTCTATAAAGGGTAGACGATATGCCAGAAGAGAAGTATCAGCGCTGTACTAGTATGGCAACTGAATATATAATCTGATCATGCCCAGATCCTCGACTTCATCAGAGCAGTTGATCATTTATGGACACAATAAATCAAAGAAATCGGGGATCTGAAACTCTAGGGTGGGGGTAAGTGAGATATACTTTGTTTATCTTACTTGAAAGCGATCGCTTGGTTAAATGAAACTCTTTAGCAGCTATCAATTTTCAACAACTAGGCAGTTAAAATATGTTATATTATTTACCAAACTTCTACCCATGTCATATCCAGTTAAGCTATCACGCAGTTATATTTTATAATTCTAATATGGCTAGATCTTGTGCTACTGGCATCCTGACCGCTAGAATTATGCAGTACAACTTCTTTAGAGGTTGAAATTTAATGTCAACTCGCTCGGAAAAAGCTATTTACTGGCTTAAGTTACTTAGTAAATTTGTTTCTGTTCAATTGCTTGTTCAAGCATTAGGATTTGCCAGTGGAGTTTTGATTGTTCGTACCCTTAGTAAGGAGGAATATGCTTATTTTCTGATGGCTAATGCTTTCCAATCTACAATGGATATGATGTCTGATTTTGGGATTACTATTGGACTTAACTCAATTGGTGGTCAGGTTTACAAAGACTATGATAAATTTAGTCAGCTAATCAACACAGCTTTTTTTATCAGACGTTATTTAACTGTTATTTCAACTGTTATAATTTCACCAATTTTATTTTTTCTATTATCTAATAATGGTGCTGTATTTAATACAAATATTTTACTTATAGTAGCGATATTAGTAGAATTACAATTCTACTCAACTAATAAAATATTAGGTATAGTTCCTAAGTTTAATGATAATTTTAACCAAATACAAAAGTTAGATTTAATTTCATCTTTTACAAGACTAACTGGGTTACTTATAGCATATATCTTGGGGATGAATGCAGTATTGGCTGCTTCTTGTTCTACTTTAGCTTCAGGCTTGTATAGTTTTTTTCTATCCAAATGGATAAAAGATAAAGATACCATTATTCCAGATGCACCAGTGAATTCTGAATATAAATATAAGATATGGAGTTTAATGAAAACCCAGTTTTTACCCACTACTTTTTATTGTTTTCAAGGACAAATAACAATTTGGCTTATAAGTATATTTGGAAATACTAGTAGTATCGCAGAAATTGGAGCATTATCAAGAATCGGTGTGATTTTAACAATTATTAATCCAGTAATCAATACTATTATTGTTCCCAAATATGCTCGTTGTCAGTCAACTCAATTACTACCAAGACGATATTGGCAGTTGATACTAGTTTATATCTTAATATCAGCGTGTTTATTATTATCAATGATCACTTTCTCTAAACAAGTTCTCTGGATTTTGGGAAGTCAGTATTCTCATTTAAATAATGAGCTTGTTTTAATCCTTATCACGAGCTTAATAACTTCTTTAACTACTATGATTTGGTCTTTAAATTATTCTAAGGGCTGGGTTAATGATTCCTGGCTGGCAATTCCTAGCACGATAATGATACAAATATTACTATTGTTCGTTTTAGACATTTCTACAGTAACAGGTGTAGTTTTATTTAGTTTATTTTCTGCTATACCTACTTTGTGTGTAAATTTATATATGAGCTATAAAGCAATGAGAGTATTGTCTGAAATCTAAATCTTGAATTTTGTCTACATTTTTATGTGTAACCCTCTTCTGTCAGATTGGGAAAATTCAATACCTGAAAGGTTTATGGGGCTTTGGTTTTGACATTTTATGCAGCAATTGTATTTTTAATACATAAAAAAGTGCCAAACCTTGATGCAATAAGAGTTCCAAAAGATGGATTCGATATTGTTTTCCGAGAGTGACAGAACAGGGGTAATCAAGTTATCCTCTCATAGTGAGAAGATAATAATTAAATTATTAACATCTATAGGTTTTAAGGCACATGAATTTAATTAGCGTTACTAGTAACATACTTCATCTTCTCCCTAAGTATTTACATTTACCAGTTGAATTTCAAGCTCGAAGAATTTCACAAAACTTAGAAAGGGAAATGTATTATCTACAAAGCCTAATCAATAAGTCAGGTCGTGCGATTGATATTGGAGCAAATAGAGGACTATATACTTATGCTCTTTCTAAACTATGTACTTCTGTTGAAGCACTTGAACCACAGCCTTGGTGTAGTGAGTTAATACGTGAATATAGTAAGAAATTTAATAAAAACATCAATGTGTATGATTGTGCTTTGTCTAATTCAAACTCCACTTTAGAACTAAATATCCCTATTCTACATGGTAGAATAAGAACTGGTTTGTTGACTGGATTAGCTAGTTTTAGTAAGCCAGAGGGTGAACATAAAATACTCAGTGTAAGTGTTAATTGCTTGGATGAATATAATTTCCAAGATGTTGTCTTTATTAAGATTGATGTTGAAGGTCATGAAAGCAAAGTTATTGAAGGTGCGGAAATGACTATTTTAAGAGATCATCCAATAATTTTGATAGAGATAGAGCAAAGGCATTTAGGCAATATCCCTATTGATGTGATTTTTAATCAAATAATATCACTTGGATATAATGGTTTTTTCTTACAAAGTGGTCAACTTACCCCAATAAACTTATTTGACGTAAATCTTCATCAAGATTTATCGCAAAATCAGATCCCGTATATAAATAATTTCATCTTTAAGCCTTCTGATTAAATATATCCATGATGTTAGTGATGTATAACAGACTAAAAAACTTAGTATTTCGCCTTCCCGTTCCTTTAGTTAACAGCAATATTAGAGCTAAAATTTTAAGAAGCAAAGGATCTAAAATTGGAGAGTACGTAAGCATAAATAAGCATTCTACCTTTGGAAATCCTAGCAACATAGAAGTTGGTGATGACTGTGTAATAGGTGGTAATGTATTTATGGATGGATGGTCTTCCATAACCATCGGTAGTCATGTAATCCTTAGCGAGTGCGTGACAATCTTAACTGGTAATCATGAATTACATACTCCCGATTTCGCAGGCAAATTATTACCAATTAAAATTGAAGATTATGTGTGGATAGCAACTAAAGCTATAATTCTGCAAGGGGTAACTATTGGTAGAGGAGCGGTAGTGGGAGCGGGTGCAGTTGTTAGAGAAGATGTTCCTCCGTTAGGTATCGTTATAGGTAATCCGGCTCAATTAGTAGGTTATAGACGTTGTAGTGACTTTACTCATAATCCTGGTAAATATCTTTATCTAGTACATTAATTAAATTTATGATGATTAAGCTTTTTTTGAAAAAAATTCCACTCTTGTGGTTAAGACAAAAATTATATTATCGCTTCTTTTCAAAACAAGCGCATAAATTATCCCATCTGTTTGACTCTGTTTATTTGGAATTTGCGCCGAATATCAGGCTTAAACCTGAACCAAAAGATGTAGGACACCAAGTAATAGCTTTCTGTGGTTTTTATGAATTAGAACTCACCCGTAAAATTTTTGCCTTAGCTAAAGAAGGTGGTTTATTTGTAGATGTAGGCGCAAATTATGGGTATTTCTCCTGTTTATGGGCTGCCGCAAATCCAAAAAATCGAGTTATAGCCTTTGAAGCTTCTCCGAGAAATACCTCTCCTTTGCGGGAAAATATTACCAATAATAATTTTCAATCTCGTGTAGAGATTCATGATATTGCGCTAGGAAAAGAGGTAGGTAATCTACCGTTTAGTTTCATGTCCGAAGAGCAAACAGGATGGGGTGGTTTGTCTCTTAAAGATGAAATGAACACCATTAATGTACCTGTTGTTACGTTAGATCAATTTTGGGCAGAAAGTTCATATTCAACTTCAACGATTGATATGTTAAAAATTGATACAGAAGGAGCAGATACATGGGTGCTTCAAGGAGCATATCAACTACTTAAAGAAAAAAGAATAAAGCATATCTTTTTTGAAGAAAATAAAGTGCGGATGTCGGCTTTGGGTATTTTATCAGAGACAGCAAAGGATTTACTCTTATCATGTGGGTATCAAATTACCCCGATGGGATCGGGAGAATGGTATGCAACACTCATAACAGTGAATGAGTAAATTAAAATGTTTCATGAAATCTCTGCTTCAGGTCTTCTCTGGACAAGTGATTTAGACATCTTGTATGCACATTTAATTACCACCAGATGTCTATTTTGGTTGTCTTCATTACAAAGACAATTAGCAACAAGATTGACACAATTAAGCGATCGCTTACCTGGAAGGCAAATATTCAGAAACTTTCAGAAACCTACGAAGAATGGGTTAAAGAACACCAAAAATTGCACTATTGATTATAATTTAAATTGTCCCCCGACTTTCCTATAGCTAAATATATGAGCGAAAAATACAATAGTGCCAAAGAATGGCGTAAGGCAAATTACCAAAAATTAAAACAATATCGTGGAGAATGGATTATTTACACTAAAGATGGTGTAGTAGCTCATCACCAAGATTATAGAATCATGACACAGCAAATTGACCTTCAGAACTTAAAATCTTCTGACTACATCACTGAGCGTATCTACGAAAACGAATTTGTTGAGCCAGTTAAATTTTTACCAGTGCGTTTTAGAACAGTTAAAAAACATGATTGGCAGCCAAAATACGAAGTCTGTCTAACTTTTCAAAATTCTAAAATCCTGGAAATGCTCGTAGATTCTGGTTCAGATATTAGCCTAATTACGCTTTATTTAGGTACAGATTTGGGATATGCCCTCTCTCAAGGAGAAGTTCTTAGTAATGGAGAGGGGGTAGGAGGGAGTGTACAATATGTACTCCGACAAGTTGAAATGCAGATTGATGATTATACCTTTTCTGCTCCTGTTGCTTGGTTACAAAATGAGGATTGCCAGGAAGTTTTATTAGGTAGAGAAATCGTGTTTGATTTATTTGATATTGAATTTAAACAAGCTGAGGAGAAAATAATATTCAAATATAGGGGATAACTACTGGTAAGTGACAAAATAACTGCAACTACTGTAACTAAATAATTAAATCGCTGGAGATAATGCGAAACCCAGTTCCTAATTCTACAGAGTTTTATTCTGAATAATTCCGAATTGCTATATCAAGACAACAATGTTTTAATAGGTAGGAGCATAATAGCCAAAATTATATTAACTTGATTAATGTAATATTCCTGAGAATCAATTAAAACAAGATTATCTTTTAAAATCAGAAATTTCCAAACAGTTCCCGTCGAAACCACACCATAAATTTCCGGTAAAGGGTGATGTTCTTGTTGATTAAATATTTGGGCGGCTACCATTTCAGCAATACATTGCCCTAAACCACCCTTAATATTTTCATTTTTAGCTTCCACAATCGTAACTACTGGTACAGTAATAAAATACTGTTCCTTTGAGCAGCTAATAATATAGTCACAATAGCCAGATAACCCTTTTTCCTGATCAACATCAAATTCAGTTCCAGAAAATAAACTGATTTGATAGTTAGCTAGACGACGTACTTCTGCTAAAATAGGAGCAATTAAAAATTCAGAACGGGCTTTTTCCGTATTAATAGCAGTTGCTAGAGGTAAGTATTCCTTCAGTGTTTGCTTCAGATAATCAGATAATACAAGACCTTCGACTTCAGTAAATAGATTATGATCTTCCTCGATAATTAAGTTGAAAGCCCTTTTAACTTGATCAAGTGTGGTAAATTCAGTGTATGACATGGATTTGAGATTTGAGTTTTATAAATTTTCTGAAATTATCCTGTTATCAAGCAAATTAGGAATACACCATGGGTAATTTAGTTAACGTTACTTTCATTGTAGTCCAACTTTTCCATGCAATTAGAGCCTGTTTTGTAACTATGATCAAAATGCGGTTTCATTAAATTAATAAGTATTTGCCCAAAGCCCAGACTAATTTTTTTGCAAAAGATACCAAATGGTTTCTATGGAGGATTATGCTTTAAATTTAGTTTGTTTGTTCCACCAAATATCTGTGTTTCATATTTTATGAATAAATTTAACCAATTAGTAACAATTACACCTAAAACCCATCCTCATGTATGTGGTGTTGGTGATTATACAGTTAACCTAGCTAAATACTGTAAAACTTACCATAATATAGATATTGACTTACTAGTTGAAAAAGGTTGTCAAGCCACTTCTGAACCAGTAAATATCCTACCATATATAGAAGATTGGTCTTTAGAAAGTTGTCAAAAAACTATCAACCGGCTAGAAGCAGAAAATGTAAGAACTGTAATTTTGCAGTACGCTCCTGGATTATATTTAAAGAAAGGCTATGATCGTAATTTCATAATATTTTGGCAAGAATGCGCCAAAAGATTTAAAACTTTACTGATTGCTCATGAAACCTATTACTGGTTTATTAAATATCCAGGTACATGGGTGAATGGCATTATCCAGCAGTATGTTCTTCGCTCTATAGTTAATACCAGTCATCATATCTTTTGTGGTTCTGAACTTTATCTCAAACACATAAAACGCTTTAGTAACAGTCATGACAAAATTCACTACTTACCTATACCGAATAATATTCCCCCTCAATATTTCTCTGATGAGCAAAAGCAAGCACTACGCCATCATTTAGGTATTCCTCCACAGCAGATTGTTTTAATTCTTTTTGGTTGTTTGGCCTCAATTCGCCAAAATTGGGTAGAAAATTTAGATGTTTATCTCAGAAAATTAGGATATTCAATAACTTGGTTGCTCTTAGGAGAAGCTAAATCTGTTAAAATTCACTTCTGTAATCCGGTGATTCGCCCTGGTTATCTATCTGCACAAGGTTTATCATACCATTTACAAATTTCTGATTTACTGTTAATGCCTCATGAGTTTGGTGTCAGCGCCAAACGTACATCATTAATGTCTGCTTTAGAACATGGTTTACCAGTGGTTGGGACTGATGCTAGATTAACCGACTCATTTTTACGACAATTATCTAGTATATTTTTATCCCCAGATGGCAATTACCAAGCTTTTCAAGAGCAATTACTCAATGTTTTGCAGCAAAGGTCTAATTTAAAAGGTGCTATCCAAGTAACTCAAGAGTATTACCAAAGTAATCTTAGTTGGAATGCCGTCACCACAACACTCCTACCCTATTTATAACCTTAACTATGTTGCGTAGATCGTCAGCTAAAGTTTCTATTTTTTTACATACACTACTATTTTTAATAGTTGCTGCTTCTGCTCTAAATTATTGGTATGTAGCAGAATATGCTATTAAGGTGAGTTGGAATACTTATTACTACCAAAAATCCAGTTACATCTCATTAGTCCCTGATTGGCAAAAGGGTTTAAAGGATTTATTTGCCTTTTTACTGTTAATCGGAAGTTTATGGTTTCCGGCAACTACTCCTAATCAAGATTTAATTAAAAATAAAGATTTAACTACTTGCTATGCTCTAAATATTGTAGTTTTAGGTATTGCGATCGCTCGTAGTATTGCTAGTAACTTTACACTTGTAATGATCTTCAATTCTGTAAGACCTTTTATCCATCTTGTTGGATTATTTGTTTTTTGTCATCGTCATCTTCAACCTTACTATTTAAGATGGGTCTTAGAGGCTATTAATGTTTTGGCTTTAATTCAGGTATTTTATGCCTACTGGCAACGCCAAAGTGCCTTACAATACAACAATATAGATTTGTTAAATTCTGGCACTGCTCGTGCTGTTGGCACTTTTATTGGTCCTAATACAATGGCACTGTTTTTAGCTATGGTGTTTTACATAAATCTGTCTGTTTTACCACAACGCAAATGGCGATTTTTAATATTGTTACTTTGTGGAGTAGGGATTTTCTTTTCTGGCTCTAGAACAGGATTATCATTAATTCTTATGCTTTCTATAATTGCATCCTATAGAAAAATTAACAAAGTATATATTAATATTTCTAAAAATAACCTATTAAATTTATTGATAACGATGCCAATAATTTCAATAATATTCATTAATATTATTAACAATGTGAATAGTATTAGTAGCCGTGCATTTTCATCAACTACAATTGATGGTAGGGTAGACATATTTATATCATTAATTGATCGATCAGATATATGGTCATTATTATTTGGTCATCATTTAGGATATGGTTCAAATATAGTTCAAATATTATCTGCATCATCGGAAAAAACATTAGATAACTCAACTCTTTTTATTAGTGATTCTACCTTGGCTTTTTTGTTAGGACAATTTGGTGTTTGTGGTTTATTAGTTGTGGGTATTGTGATATATATACTTTTTCAAAAAATGCCGAAATTTATATATACAGAAAATCCTTATTTGGCTTTAGTTTTTACTGGCAATCTCAATAAAGATAAAATTGGTTTTTTAGTGTGTTTAATTGCTATTTTAGCAACTATTATTATCTTTGAAACCTATGCTGTTTTACCCATTTTAACTTCAATTTTGTTTTATTTTCAAATGCCAGATGTTCTATTCAATAGAAATAAATTATATTAGTTGCAGATTATTTATAGTTCTTTGTTTGGTTCGCTGATATTAACCATAATTCACCTGCATTGGAAATGAGGATTTCAGGTTTATACTGCTTTTTTCATCCAAGCGTTAGAGGATATTTCACCGCATAGTGATCGCCTTATATTCATGAAAAATGATGCTAACTAAGTCCACGGACGACTTACAGTTCTAGGAAACGTCCCTACAAGGGTTAAGTAGATGGGTGGAGGAAAATCAAAATATATTTCGTTTTCTGAAATGGCTAAAACTCAACCACAATAACGCATTGAGATGAATTTACATATCGTTACACATTTTGGTTATTTTACGTCCACCTACTTATAGGATTTCGTTAAAACCTAAAAAAACTATGAATCAAGTTAACTTTCACCTCTGGTTTCCCAACTTATTTGAATTTACAGGGGGTATTCAAACATACTGCTGTTTTTTCCTCCAAGCCATTCAAAATATCTACCCCGATACTGATTATGATATCTTGATCAAACATGATAGACATTCCTCACCCAACTTCTCAACCCTAGCCCCTACTACATTTCACTTTGCTGGATCTATACCATTACCACTGAGAACACCTGTATTTGCAGCCCAGCTAATTGGTTGGGGAATCTGGAAACGCCCAAAATTAATCATTACCGGACACCTGAATTTTACCGTGGCAGCCTACTGGCTAAAACGGTTGACAAATATCCCTTATTGGACTACTGCTTATGGTATCGAGGCCTGGGATGTAAAAAACCCAGCTTTACAAACAGCTTTACATCATGCAGACCTGATTTTAGCAATTAGTAGCTATACCCGCGATCGCCTAATCAAAGAACAAAACCTCGACCCGAATAAAATTGTTATTTTACCATGCCAGTTTGAGCCTAGTCGCTTTCAAATAGCCCCAAAACCTGCTTATTTATTAGAAAAATATGGACTAAGGCGCGAACAACCTATAGTATTAACTGTAGCTCGACTAGCGGAAGTCGAACGCTATAAGGGTTATGACCAAGTTCTCAAAGCACTTCCTCAAATTCGTCAGCAAATTCCCGATGTTCACTACATCCTTGTGGGTAAAGGAAATGACGAAACTAGAATTAAGCAATTAATTACCCAACTCGGATTACAAGATTGTGTTACCTTAGCTGGATTTATTCCTGATGAACAACTGTGTGATTACTACAATCTCTGTGATATTTTTGCTATGCCCAGTAAAAAAGAAGGATTTGGTATTGTCTACTTAGAAGCCTTAGCTTGTGGTAAACCTGTATTGGGAGGTAATCAAGACGGTGCAACGGACGCGCTTTGTCATGGTAAACTAGGGGCGTTAGTAAATCCTGACGATGTAAGTGAAATTACTCAAACTATTATTCAAATTTTACAAAATACATATCCCAACCCTTTAATGTATCAACCAGAATCCTTGCGTCAACAGGTCATTGATAACTTTAGTTTCGAGCAGTTTCAGAAAACATTGGCTGGATATTTGCAGGATTTTGACGGCTGGAACTCAGGGAATAAATCCCCGGCCTGATATAATTGTGACAACGGCAATGAAACATAGTAGCTAGTTAATTATGTATCAAAAAGAAGCACCTCCTCACAAAACCATGCCCACAATGTATGATTTACCCAGCGAAGCTGTTGAAGAAGAATTAGACTCTATACATCCCCGTCCACCATGGGAAACCATGCCCACAATGTATGATTTACCTAGTGAAAATCCAGAGGAGCCAGGTTTGCCAGACGAATTTCATGATTTTCAACCGCAATTATTACGGGAAACCTGTCAATCTACCATTTATCCCAGGGAGGAAATGTTCATTGGTACAGATTTAAACTTATACTATGATGGTCGTCATTATTCATGGTATAAAAGACCTGATTGGTTTTTAGTCTTAGGTGTAGCTGCTTCTGAAAAACAAGAAGATATGCGGTTGAGTTATGTAATTTGGCAAGAAGGATTAGCTCCATTTTTAATAGTAGAATTATTATCACCAGGTACGGAAGCAGAAGACTTAGGACAAACATTAAGAAGCGCGAACAAACCACCCACAAAATGGCAAGCCTATGAACAGTGTTTGCGATCGCCCTACTATGTTATCTTTGATAGGTATGAAAATAAATTACGAGTATTTCAATTGGTTGGTACAAGATATCAAGCAGTAGAACTTGTAGAGCCAGAATTCTGGTTTCCTGAATTGGAATTAGGAGTAGGAGTTTGGTCGGGAAAATATCAAGGTACAGAAGGTTTATGGCTACGTTGGTACAATCAAAATGGTGATTGGATTCCTACTTTTGCTGAACGAGCAGAACAGGAAAAACAGCGAGCAGATAAATTAGCTGAAAAATTGCGAGTTTTGGGAGTCAATTTAGATGAGATTTAGGTGAAATTTAAACATGATTATCATAGATATATATCTATTTAATTCATAGTTAAATCCAATGATTAAATTCCCGATTTTATACCAATTCATAGTGTTTTATATAGCAATAAAAAATAAAAAATAAAAAATATGTGCGGAATTGCGGGTATTATCAGACTAAATACCAATAATGGAAGATTAGAAGCAAAAATCGAAAAGATGCAAACTGCACTCAAACATCGTGGACCAGATGATGCAGGTATTTATATTTCAACTGACAAACAAGCAGCTTTAGCTCACACTCGGCTTTCTATTCTTGATCTCAGTGCTGCTGGACATCAACCCATGTCCACCACTGACAACCGCTATCATATTACATTTAACGGAGAAATTTACAACTTTCAAGAACTACGAGAAAATCTTATTTCTCAAGGTGAAAAATTTCATTCCCAAACAGATACAGAAGTCATTCTTAAACTATATCAAAGAATCGGTTCCGATTGTGTCCAACATTTACGAGGAATGTTTGCTTTTGCGATTTGGGATGATTTAGAAAAAACTTGTTTTTTAGCTCGTGACCATTTAGGAATTAAACCACTTTATTATTACCAATTAGGTACAACTTTAGTATTTGCGTCCGAACTCAGAGCGGTTTTAGTATCTGGTTTACCTGCAATTAATATGAGTTTGGAAGGATTATATGGTTATTTAACAACTGGTTCAGTTCCCGAACCATACACCCTAATCGCTGACATTTATTGTTTATCCGCTGGTAATTGGCTATATTGGCAGGATGGAAATATTACTAAAAAACAATATTGGCAAATAAATTTTACTCCTGAAAAAATTTCTCCTCCAGAAGCGCGAGAAATAGTCCGTAAAGCTTTATTAGATTCCATTCAACATCATTTTATTAGTGATGTACCCGTAGGAATTTTCCTCAGTGGTGGTATTGACTCTACAACCATTCTCGGTTTAGCAACCCAAACTCAAAAATCACAATTATCTACCTATTCCATAACTTTTGCTGAATCGGAGTTCAATGAAGGAGAATTAGCTCAAAAAATCGCTAATCATTTCGGTGCAAAACACACAGAATATCAAGTTACATCATCCTTTGCTAAGACCATATTACCAGATTTCCTCGCAGCAATTGATCAACCAAGTATTGATGGCTTTAATACATTTTGTGTCTCTAAAGTTGCCCATGATCATGGCATGAAAGTAGTATTATCAGGTTTAGGAGGAGATGAAATATTTGGTGGATATCAGTCATTTCAAAAAGTTCCCCAAATGGTAGAATGGAGTAAAAAACTAAATATATTACCTTTCCTACGTACGGGTTTGGGTATAGGATTAGAAAGTTGGGGAAATTCACCAAGAATAAAAAGATTCGGTGATTTTTTAACACAAACCCCTAGTTTTGCTTCTGCTTATGGTACTTTTCGCGGTATTTTTTCTCATCAAGAAGCTTGTATGATTATTAATCAATTATCAATAAGCACCCCGATATTACCCCCCTTAGTCCCCCCTTATCAAGGGGGGAAACCGGAATCTAGTTCCCTCCCCTTAGTCCCCCCTTATCAAGTGGGGAAACCGGAATTTAGTTCCCTCCCCTTAGTCCCCCTTATCAAGTGGGGAAACCGGAATCTAGTTCCCTCCCCTTAGTCCCCCCTTATCAAGGGGAGAAACCGGAATCTAGTTCCCTCCCCTTAGTCCCCCCTTATCAAGTGGGGAAACCGGAATCTAGTTCCCTCCCCTTAGCAAGGGGAGGGTTAGGGTGGGGTTCTACTCCAGAAGATGAAGTTAGCTTTTTAGAACTAAGTTGTTATATGCGTAATCAATTACTACGAGATAGCGATGTAATGAGTATGAATTGGGGTCTAGAATTGCGTGTTCCTTTTGTGGATAAAAATTTATTAGAAGCTGTTGCACCAATTCCTAGTAATATTCGTTTAGCACAGGGGAAAAAACTGTTAACACAAGCAATTACAGAAATACCTGATTGGGTAATAAATAGACCAAAAAAAGGCTTTTCTTTTCCCTTTGAAAGTTGGATGAATAGTGAATTTGGTGATTATTTTGATAATGTCCATCAAAACCTCAATATCCCACTAAATATACCCCTTAAACCTTGGTATCGTCGTTGGAGTTTAGCAATATTACACCATTGGTGGGAGCAGATTAACTTATGAAAGTTCTCCATATAATTCCTTCAGTTGCGACGGTTCGCGGTGGTCCGAGTCAGGCTATTTTAGAAATGGTGAAAGCTTTAAGAAAAAATGATATTGACGCGGAAATTATCACTACTAATGATAATGGAGAAGATATATTAGATGTACCTTTAGGAAAATTTATAAATTATCAACAAGTTCCTGTCCAGTTTTTTCCCCGATTTTCTCCTGCTATTCACTTTTTGAGAGAATTTGCTTTTTCGAGAGAATTAACAATGTGGTTATGGCAAAATATCCATAATTATGATTTATTACATATTCATGGTATTTTCTCCTATGCTCCGAGTATAGCAATGGTGATCGCCCGCTGTCAAAAAGTTCCTTATATTGTTCGTCCTTATGGACTACTTTGTGAATGGTCATTACAGCAAAAAGAGCGCAAAAAAAAGCTTTATCTTAAACTCTTAGAAACAGCTAATCTTAATCACAGTCAATCAATTCATTTTACATCAATTTTAGAACAAAAAGAAGCATCACTATTAAATTTGACTTCTTCCAGTTTTATCCTTCCCCTTGGTATTTATGCCCCTCAAAGAATTCTTAATACTCGTGAAAAGCTAAAAAAACACCTTAACATCCCCGCAGATGAACCAATTGTCTTATTTTTATCTCGCTTACATCCTAAAAAAGGTTTAGATTACTTAATTCCCGCATTAGGTAAGTTATCTCATTACCGCTTCACATTTATTATCGCAGGTAGCGGCGATTTAGATTATGAAAATGAGTTAAAAACCCTAGTTACAACTCATGGAATTAAAGAGAAAACATATTTTGCCGGATTTGTCAAGGGTGAAATCAAGGATTTATTAATGCAAGGAGCAGATATATTTGCGCTAACTTCCTATTCCGAAAACTTTGGTATATCAGTTCTAGAATCCCTAGCTGCGGGTACTCCAATTATAATTACCCCTGGTGTAGCACTCAGTGATATAGTCCAGCAACAACATCTGGGATATGTTACAGAACTTAATATTAATGATATCGCTACCACAATTCAAAATTTCTTAGATCATCCTCAAGCAGCTAAAAAAATGGGTGATAGTGCTAGGAAATTTATTTTAGATAATTATACATGGGATAGCATATCATTAAAAATGATTTCTGTTTACCAAGAAATTACCCCCCTTAATCTTCCTTTGTAAAGGGGGGAGACAGAACTTATTCCCCTCTCTTTGATAAGGATAGGGTTAGTGTGAGAAAGACATAAAAAAATCTGCTTTTCCCGCTTATATGAACTTTGTTAAATCCAAATGTTCTTCGATTTGAGTCGCTAAAGAATCTAACATTTGCTCTCTCTGTTCTTTGTAGTTAGCCACACCTGTAGGTAAAGATTTTAAACCCCGTTGTTGTCTGAGACGATTTACCCAAGCGCGTCGCCAAGGTCCATTATCGAAAATTCCATGGAGATAAGTTCCCCAAATTGATTGACAACTATCTACTAACCCTAAATTAGCATCATCAAATAGAGGTTGACAAGATTTTTGATCTCCGGGGTTTTCTATGCGCGAGCGCCCTTGATGAATTTCAAACCCAGTAACGGGTAAACCCGCTTGCGGATAATTAGAAGTGACTTGACGCTGACGGGCGACTTTTTGTCCTGTTATTACTGTTTTAATTGGTAATAAATTTAACCCTTGATATTTACCAGATTGTCCTTCCATTCCTTCTGGGTCTATTATAGTTTGTCCCAGCATTTGGAAACCACCACAAATACCTAAAACCGTTCCACCAGAAGCTGCGTAGTTTTGAATTGCTTCCGCCATACCGCTTTTTTGTAACGCTATTAAATCAGCAATGGTGGTTTTTGTCCCTGGTATAATTACTGCATCTGGATGTCCTAATTCTTGCTTATAATGCAAATATTTGACTGTTATTGATGGTTCTGATTCTAGGGGGTCAAAGTCGGTAAAATTGGCAATTCTGGGTAAACGAATCACCGCAATATTCAACTCAGAATTAGCTTTTGCGGGTTTGCGTTCTAGTAAATCTAGGGAATCTTCTGCGGGGAAAACCTGTTCTAAATAGGGAATAACACCCACAACAGGTATACCTGTCCGTGCTTCTAACCATTTAATTCCAGGTTCAAGAATTGATCTTTGTCCGCGAAATTTGTTAATAACTACACCTTTAATTAAGGCGCGTTCATCTGGTTCTAAAAGTTCTAATGTCCCGACGACATGAGCAAATGCCCCTCCTCTGTCAATATCCACTACTAATAATGTTGGTGCATTTAAGTATTTAGCAACCCGCATATTAGTTAAATCTTTGTGTTTAAGATTGATTTCTGCGGGACTACCAGCACCTTCACAAACTAAGGCTTCAAACTCCGTTGATAAGTATTGTAAACATTCTTGAATAGTCTGCCAACCGATATCAAAATACTGTTCATAGTAGTCTGTGGCACTGACTCTACCTATAGCTTTACCTTTAAGAATGATTTGAGATGTCATATCCCCTTGAGGTTTAAGCAGAATTGGATTCATTTCTACTATAGGTGCTACTCCCGCTGCCCAAGCTTGTACCGCTTGAGCATAGCCAATTTCACCTCCGCTGGCGGTAACATAGGCATTTAAAGCCATATTTTGACCCTTAAAGGGGGATACTCGCAACCCGCGCCGGGAAAGAATCCGACAAATAGCTGTGGTTATCAGTGATTTTCCCGCGTGGGATGTCGTTCCCACTACCATAATTGATTTCATTTTTAACTACTATTGAGTATGTTTAGATTCAGTAGTGCATCAGTGAATAAACTGTTATTTTTTGAAGTTGTATAAGTATGGTGGACGTGATGCCCACCGGACAAGACTTTTAACTACAATTAATTTTTTAGTCAAAAGGGTAAACGTAACCAACGGGTGATAAAATCATTTAAGCGATCGCTCAGTGTAGCACTAGGATAATTGTGATCTTTTAACTTTCCGATCAATTGATAGCCAAGGGGGGTTAAGCGAAAACTGTCTGTAATTCCCTGTCCGTCAACTTCTCGTCGCAACACGCCTACATCAATTAACCAAGCTAAAGCATTTTCACAACTTAATTCTGATAATGGACGGTTGGTGTAATTTTGCTTAACTCCTTTATCCATTGCTATAGCACCTAATGGGATACTTTGGCTAGTCATGGCCATAAACAAATTCAGATGGAAGGGGGAACAAATTAGCGATCGCTCGGCTCTTTTTAGGGCTTCCTTAGTGTAAACTAGGGGTTTAAGATTTGGAAAATCCACAGCAGACATTTTTTATTACTATAAATTGGGCTTTTTGTCAAGGCTTTGAAAATAAATACTTCTGAGGAAACATATTGAATAATCAAGTTATTTAAACATTGTAAATTATTATAAAATCTTGATTGCATGAATATTTTTTAAACAGGATAAGGTGAATTATGGCTCTAGCAGTTGGTACAGACGCACCTGCATTTACCACCAAAGATACTAACGGTAACACAGTTTCATTATCTGATTTTGCCGGTAAAACCGTGGTTCTCTACTTTTATCCCAAAGATGACACACCGGGCTGCACTAAACAAGCTTGCAGTTTCCGCGATGCTCAATCAGAATATACAAGCAAAGGTATCGTGGTGTTAGGTGTGAGCGCTGATGATGAAGCTGGTCATCAAGCTTTCACCAATAAGTATAATCTAAATTTCCCTTTATTGGCTGATACCAACAAAAGCATCATTACAGCTTATGATGTTGATGGTGGTGGTTATGCCAAGCGTGTTACCTACATTATTGATGGTAGTGGCAAAATCATTGATGTTGATGCTTCTGTTAACACTTCTACCCACGCTAGTGATGTTTTGGCAAAACTCGGTTAATCATCAGCATTGAGTTTTTTTCTCTGGGTTCTCTGTCTCTTGGCTAAAATAGTTTATTATCTAACCACAGAGGCACAGAGGACTCAGAGTTAAGATGTTAATTAACTGTTTATGAGGATTTTTTCCACCTTCAGGTTTTATTTATCTGATGATGGTAAAATCTGTGAAGGCCATGAATTTTGACCAGATTTAATTTTCGGTGTGTCTGGGTTTTGTTTATTCTGAGACTGAAGTAGTTTTTGTTGTTGAGCCTTAAATGCTGCTGCTGCTGCGTCTAATTGTTGATTTTGTTCATCAGCATTCCATTGGATACTACCAAAGTTTGCTCTATGAATCATGTCTAACATGAAGTTTGAGCCGTCACTAGACAAGGGATTATTATTTTGATTGCTTTCCGCGCTACCAAAGGGTTGATTAATATCAGCTAACGTGGGTTCTAACACTACAATAACAGCAAAGCTAATACCAGCGATGGTGGCGAGAATAATTTTGTGAACTGGTAAAAATGATTTGTTCATGAAAATCCCCCTGAATATATTTTAAGCAAGAGTTCGACGCAGTTGGGGTTGAATACTCAGTAAAGCCACAAATGCAAAACCTAGTAATACTAATAATGCTCCTCCAAAGGTAACATCTCCCCAAAAGGACTGCATGACGATATCATTTAATCCCCAACTGCTGTGTAAATACAAATAGCGAATTGGTTCAATTGCGTAACTGAGAGGGTTGAGGGTGGCGATAACCTGCAACCAACCGGGCATAAAAGATAAAGGTGCTAAGGCTGTGCTGGCAAATAATAGGGGTAAATTAGTAACAAAAATCACAGCAATGAGTTCAATGTGTCCGGGTAATGCCAAGGCTAAACCCAAAGAAATAGCGGTGACTCCCAATGCTAGTAAAAAGACGATGAGAGCGATCGCCCATAATCCTATAAAATTAGGTAAACCAGCCCCTAAAAATGCCGCTGCTGCCACAATTACCGCTGCTTGTAGTAAACTTTGGCTAATAATAAAGATAGCAGATGCCAAAACAATTGAAAAGCGTGAAGCTAAAGGGGCAACTAGCAACCGATTTAAAAAGCCAAATTCTCTGTCAAACATGACAGGTAAACCGGCATTTAAAGCTCCGGCAAAAGCGGTAAATACTATTACACCTGCCGCAAGAAATTGTCCGTAATTTGACGTACTACCAAATAAACCTTTAGGAGCATTTTGGAATAAAGCCCCAAATAAAACCAACCACATAACGGGCTGAATAATCCCTGCTATCAGGCTAGAAGGACGGCGTTGGAGTTGAATGAACAGACGACGAGTTAAAGCCAAAGTTTCTTGGAGAATTTCTGCCAGGAAATTGGAGTTTGTATGAACAACTACATTGGAGGCGGTTAATTCTTGCCAATCGAAAACTACTTTATCATTATTCATAGGGGATGGTCAAATTAAACGGTATCAATCATAAACATCTCCGTCATTTTTCATTGACAAAGAATGTTTATTATTCTTAATAATACATGATAACAAACTTCTAAAAGAAAGTATTGAACAGATGTAAGTAAATGGGAGTTATTGTCGTTGTAGCAAGGTTAAGAGGCACTCATGCAAGAGTAAAGAAGTTTTCAGTATAACCCAAAAACCCTATATCTATTCACATCATATCACCTCCCATGGATTTAGGGGTAGTAGTGATACTTATCTTTGTAGTTAATGTTCGAGGTACAGATAGAGCTAGTAAAATCATATTACTTGTCATGTAAGATAATAAAGTAGACCACAATAAATGATTGTTATGAAAATACCAAGCAGTGATAACTAACGGGATAAAAGCCACTACAAAAGATAATAATACGGTATTACGTAAAATTTCTCCTTCTTTCAAACCAATGAAATAACCTTCTAACATAAAAGTTATTCCCGTAATAACTGAAATAGGTAGTAACCAAATTGTATATTTATTAATATCTTGATTTAGTTCTGTATGATTAGTTAATAATCCAAATACCTGCTCAGGAAATAAAATAGCTGTACCAGCAAAACCTAATGCTATGACCACACTAGTAACTAAAGAAACTATCAATAAAGGGAACATTTGTTGAGTATTTCCTTTACTTTTAAAATTACCTGTCATAGTTTGCATTGTCAGTCCCACACCATTAATAGTGAATTGACTTAACAAAGCAATTTGTAATAACAAACCATTTTGAGCTAAAACAGTTGTTCCCATAGTTGCACTTAAATTAGTAAAAATAGAATAGACAGAAACTAAGACTAAAAACCGGATCAAAATATTGCCTTTTAAAGCAAAAGTTTCTTGTAATGCTACCCTATCAAATAATTCTTGAATAGCTGCTGGTACAGCTTGCCAAGGAATAGTATAAACCATCGATATTAAACCTACAATTAAAGCTAAATACTGAC
The DNA here is from genome assembly GCF_014698755.1 of Aphanizomenon flos-aquae FACHB-1287. Lineage (GTDB taxonomy): Bacteria > Cyanobacteriota > Cyanobacteriia > Cyanobacteriales > Nostocaceae > Dolichospermum > Dolichospermum flosaquae. Next base: position 22,899 of record NZ_JACJTO010000033.1, read on the forward strand.
TTAATGCTGTAGCTAATCCTGCTCCGGTACTTGCCCAACCCCATTTAAAAATCATTAAATAATCTAACAATACATTAGAAGCATTACCGACAATTGACATTAATAACATTACCCAATTCATTTCCCGACCTAAAAACCAACCGAATAAAACAAAATTGATTAATACAGCAGGTGCACCCCAAATCCTTGCATAAAAATAATCAACTCCAGCGGCTTCAATATCTGAAGAACCGGTTAAAATTAAAAAGCCAATTTTTTGTAAAGGATATTGTAATAAAAGAATAATTAAACCCACAAATAAAGCAATTAAACCACTACGTAATCCAGCTAAAATTACTGCTTTATCATCATCTTTACCAACAGCTTGAGCAGTGATAGCATTAGTGCTAGAACGCATAAATTTTAAGACTCGATAAAGATAATCAAATAAAATAGTTGCTAAAATTACTCCGGCTAAATGTCGAATATCTGTTAAATGCCCTAAAAAAGCAATATCTACCAAACCAGCCAAAGGAACCATCATATTACTAAGTACACTGATACTGGAAAGGCGATAAAATCTGCCTAAGAAATTGTAGTTATGGGAATCTGTAGATATCATCTTTATCAAAGTTGTTTGATTTTTGATCCTATTGTATCTTATTCCCAATAATAATTCTGTATGAAGATATCCTGAATTATTATAAACAAACCAGTCCAGACATAAAGAACTCAAAAATAGAAATCCCCGACTTCTTCAAGAAGTCAAGGATCTTATTTACAAATTCCCCTCATATTTAAGTTTAAGATTTACTAGAGTGCCCTTTGAGGCTTTATAATTACTCAACTATATTAACTATTTCAGAACTAGCTAATGTTGGTGTGGTCAAAATTTGCGAGTACAAGTTTCCGGTTTTTTGACGAGCGACAATTGGTAAAACTTGACGAGCATGAGCCGCAACTGCCACTGTTTTTACATCATAGGTTTGTGTAATCATTTTAGGATAAAAACCAATGCCGATGATAGGAATAAACAAACAAGCAGTAATGAACAATTCACGAGGCTTAATATCCAGAACTACAGGATCTAAATGTAAGTCTTCATTCTGTTGACCATAGAACACTTGCCGCAACATGGAAAGCAAATAAATGGGGGTCAAAATTACGCCAACGGCTGATAAAAAGATGACTACAATTTTGAAGCTAGAACTGTAAACATCGCTGGTAGCAAGACCTAAAAACACCATCAATTCACCGACAAAACCACTCATACCAGGTAAAGCTAAAGAAGCCATTGAACCTATGGTAAAAAGCGCGAAAGTTCTGGGCATTACTTTACCTATACCACCCATTTTATCCATTACCAATGTGTGAGTACGTTCGTAAGTTACACCGGATAAAAAGAATAAACTAGCAGCAATTAAACCGCGAGAAACCATTTGTAATACAGCACCGCTAATACCCAGTTCTGTATAAGATGCAATTCCAATTAACACAAAGCCCATGTGGGCAATTGAAGAGTAAGCTAAACGGCGTTTGAGGTTAGTTTGAGCAAAGGCGCAACAAGCACCGTAAACAATATTAACTACACCTAAAACCGCTAAAACTGGTGCAAAGATGACATGAGCATCAGTTAACATTTCTACATTAAAACGTAATAGAGCATAGCCACCCATCTTTAACAAGACACCAGCTAAAATCATTGAACCGGGGGTAGACGCTTCACCATGAGCATCAGGCAACCATGTATGTAAGGGAAAAATGGGTAGTTTGACACCATAGGCGATTAAGAAACCTGCATACAGTGCGAGTTCTAAGGCTTTAGGATACTCTTTCATTCCCAATTCGGTCATATTGAAGGTGAAGTTATCACCATAGGCAGCCATAGCGAAACCAGCTACCAAAATGAAAATAGATGCAGCGGCGGTATAGATAATAAATTTGGTAGCTGCGTAACGGCGGTTTGCACCTCCCCAGATGGCAATTAGCAAATAAACGGGTACTAACTCAACTTCCCACATCAAGAAGAACATTAACAAGTCTTGAGAAAGAAATACACCTAGTTGAGCGCTGTAGAGTATCAACATCAACCCATAAAATAAACGCGGCTTGGTGGTTACTTTCCAAGCCGCGAATACTGCGAGTGTGTTAATGAAGCCTGTTAGAAGTATCAAGGGCATTGATAAACCATCAATACCCAGTGACCAATTTAAGCCTAGCTGCGGTATCCACGGATAGCTTTCTGTCATTTGCAAGGCTGAACTTTGGAAGTCGTAACCCTGCCAAATAGTGAAGATAATCAACGCAAAGTCTAATAATGCCACCCCCAAGCCGTACCAGCGGACGGTTTTACCTTCTTTGTCGGGAATGATAGGAATTGCGAGGGCTGCCACCAAGGGCAGGAAAATTATGGCTGATAACCAAGGGAGTTCTATGGCATTCATCACTTTTGACAATATGTTTTTGATTTCACTTTTGTTTACATTATATTAAGGAATCGTTACGCTTGTAAACAATTTCTTATGAAGATTTTCGATTTCGAGGATGAGTAGTCATAAATACTTACTAAATTATGCTGTGAGTTCATTGTAAATGTAAATTTTTGTAACGTCAACAAAAAAACAGCGATATTAGTCGCTGTCTTTGGTTATCATGGGTCGCTTAAGGATAAATCAAATTTTTATCAAAGTTATTTATGTTACTCAAACAATACGGTTGACAATCATCCAGACTTCTCCATCAGAACGAACAAAAGGGACAGAAATGGTCTTAAAGCCTGTGATAAAAGGTTTGTAGTAAACTTGCCAATACATGGGACTAAGTTCGTCAGCACAGCTTTTTAGGAGTTTAATTTCCTTGGCCAGTTCCCCAGCTAGTTCATTAACTCGTTCAGCATGAATCTGAGCAATTTTTTTGGCTTCTTCTAGTTGTTCTTGTTGTTGAGAGATGCGGATAGACATAGGCAAGTACCGATTGAGATGAGCTTTTCTTTGTTGAATTTGCTTTTCGAGAAAATATATAGCATCGTCTATACCTTTAAGTTCAGCGGATAATTGCACATTTTCTCTAGCTTGACGACGGTAAGCTTCAACTATGGCTAGGGGTGAGTCATTTTCGCTAGATTCTACATGATGATTAGTCAGTGCAGCGCGTTCTTGCTGGAGTGCTTGGATTTGAGATTTCAGTGCTGCTATTTCTGACTGAATTTTTTCCATATTATGATGGTTGGTTGGTAGTTTGAAGTCTTTTAAGTTTTAATTATCTAATCTATCTTCCCAGAAAATTTTGCTGATATGACTGATATCATCTTTTATAGTTACTAATATTCTCTTTATATATAGTTTTTCTACAATACTAATTGAAGTACGGAACATCAGGTACAATCTATAAGATGACATAACTTTGACCTTACTACAATGACAAGCATCTCTACGTCTACCCTAGAAATCCCTGAACTATTAGCGCCCGCTGGTAATTGGGAATGCGCGAAAGCTGCAATAGAAAATGGTGCAGATGCGATTTACTTTGGTTTAGAAAAGTTTAATGCGAGAATGCGGGCTGAAAATTTTACATTAGCAGATTTACCCGAATTAATGGAATTTCTGCACTTGCGGGGAGTCAAAGGCTATATCACCCTGAATACCCTCATTTTTGCCCAGGAACTAACGGAAGTACAGCAATACCTCAAAACTATCATTTCTGCGGGTGTTGATGCTGTAATTGTTCAGGACGTGGGTATTTGTCGACTGATTCGTCATCTTTCCCCAGACTTTCCCATTCACGCTTCCACTCAAATGACTATTACCAGTGCTGCGGGGGTAGAATTTGCCAAATCTTTGGGCTGTCAATTGGTAGTTTTAGCGCGGGAATGTTCGATTTTAGAAATTAATAAAATTCAAAAACAAATATTATCAAAAAACATTTCTTTACCTTTAGAAATTTTTGTTCACGGTGCTTTATGCGTCGCATATTCTGGACAATGTTTAACCAGTGAAGCATTAGGAGGACGTTCTGCAAATCGGGGAGAATGTGCTCAAGCTTGTAGAATGCCTTATGATTTAATTGCTAATGGGGAAGTTGTTAATTTAGGTAATCGGAAATATTTATTAAGTCCTCAAGATTTAGCGGGTTTAGAAGTTTTACCAGAGTTAGTAAAATCTGGAGTTACTTCTTTAAAAATTGAAGGACGGTTAAAAGCACCGGAATATGTTGCTAATGTAACTCGGGTTTATCGTCAAGCTTTAAATCAAATTATAAAAACTCACATAGAGACATTTTCTCATACAGAAAAAGACCAATATAATTTAGAAATGGCATTTTCTCGCGGACTATATACAGGTTGGTTTGAGGGAATTAATAATCAAGAATTAGTACATGGGAGATTTGGCAAAAAACGGGGTGTTTATTTAGGAGAAGTTACCCGGATTAAAAATGCAGAAATAACTGTAAAGTTAGAAGAACCTGTTAAAGCGGGAGACGGAATTGTTTTTGATTGTGGACACCCAGAAAGGAAGGAAGAAGGGGGAAGAATATATGCAGTTATCCCTAATGGAAAAGAGACAATATTAACTTTTGGAAGAAATGATTTAAATTTTCATAGTATTCATATAGGTGATAAAGTTTGGAAAACCAATGATCCAGAATTAGATAAACAAATTCGTCAAAGTTATACTGGAGAAAATCCCCAATTTACCAGACCTATTAATATAGAAGTGTATGGAGAAATTGGAGAAAAATTAATAGCTGTATGTCGTGATGAATTGGGTAATATTGTTCAGGTAGAATCAGAAATATTTATAGCTGAAGCACATACAAGACCTCTTTCTATAGAAAGATTAAAAGAACAATTTGGACGGTTAGGAAATACACCTTTCTATTTAGATACTTTCATAAATCATCTTAACGGTAATATTATGTTACCTGTGAGTGAATTAAATAGAATGCGTCGAGAAATAGTCAGTAAATTAGAAGACTTGAGAAGTAAACCCAAACTTTGGCAATTAAATCATCACGCAAAATGGCAAGATCTAATTACTAATAAATATACAGCAATTCTCTCTTCTCCCTCCCTGATTGTTTTAGTGAGAAATATAGAACAATTAAAAGCAGTATTGACCACAGATATTAAAATAATATATTGTGAATTTGAAGATCCACGCAACTATAAAGAAGCGGTAAAAATAGTACGAGAATCTGCAGAAGAAATCACAATTTTTGTCGCACCACCTCGTATAACCAAACCTGGAGAAACCTGGATTTTAAAACAAGTTCATGCTTCTCAAGCTGATGGTTATTTAATCAGAAATTATGATCAATTAGAATATTTTGCTAATGAAAAATGTGTTGGTGATTTCTCTCTAAATATCGCTAACCCCTTAACAGCAGATTACTTTAAAAACCGATTTAATTTAGAAAGATTAACAGTATCTTACGACTTAAATATTAACCAACTTGAAGATCTAATTACCAATTATCCAGCACAAAATTTTGAAGTCACAATTCATCAACATATCCCCATGTTTCACATGGAACATTGTGTATTTTGCGCTTTTTTATCTACAGGAACAGATTATACCAACTGCGGTAGGCCTTGTGATACACAAGCGGTAACAATTAGAGACAGGGTAGGTAGTGAACACATTCTGAAAGCAGACGCAGGATGTAGAAATACAGTATATAACAGCACTGCACAAACTGGAGCAGAATACGTACAACGGTTAATAGGATTGGGTTTACAGCACTTACGGATTGAATTTGTCAATGAAACACGGGAACAGGTACAAAAAACAATACAAAGTTATCAGAAATTACTTAAAGGAGAAATCATTGGTTCGCAACTTTGGAGAGAATTGAAGCTACAAAATCAACTAGGTGTAACTCGTGGTGCATTGAGGATAATGTAGCCAAAATGGGACAAGTAATATTACAATGCTTATAAACCTCGTTCTCTACTTTTTATGTCAAGTTTAATCCCTCAGTGTCAAGAATTATCAGTACAAGTTGAATCTATTCTGCAACTTTTACACCAAGAAACAGCTTTACGTTCTCAAGACATTACACCGGTAAAAATTTCCTTAGATAAAGCCATTTCTCCTAAGTTTGAAATTGTCTTTGCTGGTGCTTTTAGTGCGGGTAAATCAATGTTGATTAATGCACTATTAGAGAGAGAATTATTATATAGTGCAGAAGGACACGCAACGGGTACAGAATGTAAAATTGAATATGCACCAGCAGATTCAGAAAGAGTTGTTTTAACCTTTTTGAGTGAAGCAGAAATTCGAGAACAAGCGGTGTTTTTATGTCAACAATTGGGACTTAATACTGTAGAAAATATCAATAAACAGGATGTAGTTAACTTATTACATCAATGTTGTACAGCAATTATTAAACAAGAAGGGGGAGAGAGTAAATCAGAACGCGCAAAACAAGCAAAAGCGCTGATTTTACTATTAGAAGGATATGTCACTAATAGAGATAGGATTAATACCCATAATAATGCGACATATTCCATGGAACAATTTAATTTTACTAACCTCAAAGAAGCCGCAGGATATGCACGCAGAGGTAGTAATAGCGCGGTTTTAAAACGGATTGAATATTATTGTTATCATCCTCTTTTAGAAGATGGTAACGTCATTATAGACACTCCAGGAATTGATGCACCAGTAGCAAAAGATGCACAATTAACATATGAAAAAATTCAAGATTCAGATACGTCAGCGGTAGTCTGTGTTCTCAAACCTGCGTCAGCGGGAGATATGACCAAAGAAGAAACCGAATTATTAGAAATAATGCGGGAAAATGCAGGGATAAGAGACAGAGTTTTTTATATCTTTAACCGCATAGATGAAACTTGGTACAATAACCAACTCAGAGAAAGATTAGAAGATCTAATTAATAGTCAATTTCGAGATAGTAACAGAGTTTATAAAACCAGTGGTTTGTTAGGATTTTACGGAAGTCAACTTAAACAAACAACGCGATTAGATAGATTTGGGTTGGATTCAATTTTCGTAGAAAGCGTCAAAGGTTTAAATGAGAGAGAAGAAACACCACAATTTGTTTACGCTTTTAATAATTATTGTGTTAATGCAGGTAAACTTTCTCCCAGTCAATTTAGAATTTCTATCCATGGTTATGAAACTCCCAATGAAAACTATGTGAGGATTTTAGAAGAACAGGGAACACCATTAATTAACCAACTCATTCAAGATAGTGGAATTGAAGAATTTCGGACTTCAATTACTCGCTATCTCACAGAAGAAAAACGTCCGCAATTATTCAAAAATCTTGCAGACGATTTAGGAGATATTTGTATTAAACTCAAGAAACACTATCAAGATCAACAACGAGAATTAGATAGTCAACCGCGAGAAATCGAAAGCATGAAAGAATATGAGTTGCAAAAATTAAATCAGCAACTCCAACAAATTGGGAGAGATTTTAATCAGCACATTCATGATGAAGTTAACGGATTAATTAATAGTAATTCCGAAGAATTTGAAGCAGATTTTCGACAATTACAATCACGCATGATTCGTCGTCTTGATGAATTACTAGATAATTTCTCCGTCGCAGAAGCTTACCGACGTGCGACCTTAAGTCATCCTAGAAACGCAACTGCACCCTTATTAGCTGTTTTAGTAGAGGCTTTTTATTACCTATCAAATCAGTTGGAAGATATTTTAATAGAATCTTGTCAACAAATCATTGCTAATCTATTCCAACAATTAATGGCAAAAATTAGAAAATCAGAATATTACCGTCAATTGTATCGCTTATTGGGTAATGATGGAGGAATTGAATCACAGGTAAAAGAAATAGAAAAAGTAATTTCTCAAACTTTAGTAAATAGTGCTAGGGTAGAATGCGATCGCTTTGTCAGAGAAAGCCCCAGATTTTATAACGAAGGCACATTTTCTATCTATCAATTTCGACAAGTATTAGAACAAACTTCCCAAGGTTACGACGCAGAAAGTATAGTTGACGCTGAACCTGCAATTAGACAATTATTAAAGCTAGATTTTGAACCGAAAGTTTCCCATACTATTCGTCAATCTTTCCGTCAAACTATCAACCAAACTATCAAAATTCAGTTATTACCAATGGGAGAAAAACAAGCAGATGAGATATTACAACAATATCCCCAAGCCCGGGCTTATTTAGAGAAAACATTGCAACAAGAAGCTGAGGAAAAGATTGCTAATAATCAACGTTTGTTGAGTCAAGTTGAGGGAAAAATCGCGGAATATAATACAGCAGTTGCGGGAATTAATGGCTGTTTACAAGCGATGCAGTTATATGAACATTTACTGCCGATAATTGGGGAGGAAGAGGTATAATGTTTTGGGTGAATGCAGGGTTTTTCTGTGTTCACCTAATTTTGTTTTTTAACGAACCACAGAGGCGCAGAGGACACAGAGGAAGAAAGAAATGGAAGATAATTTTGAAATGATAAGTTCTGAACAAAGTGATGTTGTGATTGATTTTGATGGTTATATTTTAAAAGCCAGTCAATTAGATTTAGCTTTGTCAAAAGTAATCTTAGATAAGGGGAAATTAGACCATTTAAATCATGAACTAAAATCTATAAATAGTCGTGTTTTACCATCTGTTAAAAATCCTGATGATTGGATAAATGATGGTGTTGACTGTCAAATTTTAAAACCGAGTAAAAATTGGCAAAAAGGGAAATTAAGAATGAAAGTTTCTTTGGAATTTTGTCCTGACGAACCAAAATCACCCCTTGACGAATTCCGAGGCAGATAAATAAATGAAGCTACATTATAAATAAATTAGTCCACACAGATAGAATTTGTTTGTGTGGATGCGATTTACTTAATTGTCTGAATCAGGATTTTCTAAAAAGTTAATTTATTTTAAGATTGATAATTGATGATATACTTATTGGTATGATTAGCGAAGATAGTGAAAGATAAGAATTTTATTTTAAAAATATCAAATCAAGAAATCCCAAAAAATAAACACCAAATCACATCCTGTACATCCTCAAATCCTGGATATCCTGATTCAGACAAAATTTCAATCTATGAACAAAACCCCACGCATTCCCATACCCCCAGAAGTCAGAAACTACGTTTTTCAAAGAGATAAATATCAATGTCAAAGCTGTGGTAAAATCTCCCAAGAAACTCAACTCAGTATTGATCATATTATCCCCTTATCTCGTGGAGGAAAAAACGATATTAGTAACTTACAAACACTCTGCTTAACCTGCAACCAACACAAAACAGATAAAATTGACAACCGTTTTCGACGACATTTTGACACCTAGCTCTTACCTCTGTGTTCTCTGTGCCTCCGTGGTTAGATAAATACCCTCAAACCATTTAGTTATCCCGTCAGCCAAAGTACTCGCCATTTTCCGCTGTGCTTGGGGATTCACTATCTCCTCAAATTCATAGGGATTACTCATAAAACCCAATTCCAATAATACCGCCGGTGCAGCACTAGGACGAGTCAGGGCTAAATTCTTCCAAAATACACCATAGTTAGGTTTACGGAGATTTGTAACTACGTAATTTTGTAAAAATACTGCCAGGCTATGAGATTGAGAATGATACCAAAAAGTTCCAAATCCTTTCGTGTTTTCCGCATCCCCATTATCCGGTAAAGAGTTATGATGGATAGATAGAGCGATCGCGGGTTCTTGTGTATTAATAATTACTTGACGTTCCACCAAGGACACATCTCGGTCATCTTCCCTCGTCATTACCACTTTAGCGCCCCGCTTCACCAATTCATCCCGCAGCAATTTAGAAACAATCAAATTCACATCTTTTTCTAGATACCCAGTTGGTCCACTAGCACCAGATTCTTTACCACCATGGCCAGGATCAAGTACAATCTTGATATTAGACAAAGGTAAACGTTTACTCTTGTTCAGACGGGGTGAATGACGTAAAGTTAAAACCAGAGTTGTATTCTCATATTTCAGCTTATAGCCCCACTGTTGGAACTTTTTGAGGTTAAAAGTATATTTGACCTGTTTAGGGCTTACCTGCTGCCAATCTAGGCGAGAAATTAGGGGGTCATCATCTAGGCGAATTGTGTCTGTTTGGGCAGTAGTATTGTAAAGAGTGAGAGTGAAAGCGTTATTTCCCTGTTCCACACTCACCGGTACAGCAGTTTCTAAGGGGAAACGAATCTCCGTAGCTGTACTTAGTCGCCGATAACCCACACTCCGAATCACTGTTTGTAGTCTAACCGCACCTGTGATAATTCTAGTCTCTTTACGATTAATCCAAGCACCATAGTCTAAACGCAGCCATTCACCTTCTTTACCTGTCACTGTCGCCATAGTTCCCTTCGGCAAGGGTGTAAGTCGTGAATAATCCGTACTCGGTCCCGTGCGAGTAATGCCTGATTCTGATGCAATTTCTGCAACTCCTAACTGTGTGGCCGCGAGAATTTCGATTTTACCTAACCCAGTTTGAGTTATTCTTTGATTATCAAGTTGTAAATTAAATTGGGGTTTTCCTAAATCAGCAGCATTTGCGACTGTTGTACAACCTTGGTATTTGGTAAGACTAGAAAGATTAGGCTGATTTAAACCTGTTAAAATACTCGCGTCAGGAGGTAATTGTGCAAATGATGGTTGGGCTAAAAGAGTAATATTTTGATTGACTAGGTTAACCCAGACAGTAGCTTGAGGTGGCGCAATGGCACTAAAACAAATTAATTCCCCTGGTAATCTGGTAATATCAGTAGCAGGAGTCAAAGAATCCTTAGCAAAGCCCAAACCCGCGGGTAACTCAGGTTGCGTAGATACCCTGTTAATTTTAATCTCTCGTTCTTGATTTTGGTAACGGACTTTAAATATATTTTCTCCTAACTGCAAGGGAAAACTAGGGGAAAAATGCCCAGCCTGACTACGTTTAACTAGCTTACCATTAATTAAAACTTGGCCTCCCGGTGGCGCTGTACCGATAAAAAATATTTTTTCTGTACTGGTTTGGTAGTTTGTGGAGGGAAAAACTACTAAAAGTGGTTTTTCTGCTAACGCAACTGAGGAGGCTAATGAAAAGTTAAATAATATTAATCCTAAAAGTTTCTTCATGGACAAATACAAGGGTTTTTAGAATAGGAACTGTGGCAAAATGGGGAAGATGAGATAAGACATCAATAATTCACCCCGCATACAAGCTTCTCAAATCGTCTACACAAATTCTCCCTGCGGGAGCAAAATCTATTAAGAGTTACTAGAAATTGAAAATACTATGACTAAGTTTATCTTTGTGACTGGAGGCGTTGTTTCCAGTATTGGTAAGGGCATTGTAGCAGCTAGTTTGGGTCGTTTGCTCAAATCACGTGATTATTCTGTTTCCATTCTCAAACTTGATCCCTATATTAACGTTGATCCGGGCACAATGAGTCCTTTTCAGCATGGAGAAGTTTTTGTTACCCAAGACGGTGCAGAAACGGATTTGGATTTGGGACATTATGAACGGTTTACTGATACTTCAATGTCCCGGCTGAACAGTGTAACTACTGGCTTGATTTATCAGTCAGTTATTAACAGGGAACGCCGAGGAGACTATAATGGCGGCACTGTTCAGGTAATTCCTCACATTACCAATGAGATTAAAGAACGAATCCTTAGGGTCGCTAAAGAGACTAATCCCTCTGCGGTAATTACAGAAATTGGTGGGACTGTGGGCGATATTGAATCGCTACCATTTTTAGAAGCAATTCGTCAACTGCGAAAAGAGGTAGGAAAACGAAATGTACTATATATGCACGTTACCTTATTGCCCTGGATTGCAGCAGCAGGAGAAATGAAAACTAAGCCTACTCAGCATTCTGTGAAGGAACTTAGATCCATTGGCATTCAACCAGATATTCTAGTATGTCGCAGCGATCGCCCCATTCCTGTGGGTTTGAAACAAAAGTTATCAGAATTTTGTGATGTAGCTGTAGAATGTGTTATTACTAGCCCAGATGCCCGCAGTATCTATGAAGTCCCAGTCATTTTAGAACGGGAAGGACTCGCGGAACAAGTCCTCAATTTGCTGCAAATGGAACAACGTCAACCCAACTTGAGCCAATGGGAAATGATGGTAGAAAGGATGTATAATCCTAAATACAGCGTCGAAATTGCCATAGTTGGTAAATACGTGCGGTTAAGTGATGCCTATCTTTCCGTAGTTGAATCTTTACGTCATGCGGCTATTGCCACTCACAGCGATTTGCGGTTACGATGGGTAAATTCCGAAGCTCTCGAAACTGAACCCGCCGAAAACTATTTATCCGGTGTAGATGGTATTATTGTTCCTGGCGGTTTTGGTAGTCGCGGCATAGACGGGAAAATTGCAGCCATTAAATACGCCCGCACCCGGCAAATTCCCTTTTTAGGTTTATGCTTAGGAATGCAGTGCTCTGTTATTGAATGGGCTAGAAATGTCGAAGGTTTATCCCATGCCGACAGTGCTGAATTTAATCCGTACACTGAAGACCCGGTTATTAATCTATTACCGGAACAACAAGACGTAGTAGATTTAGGCGGAACAATGCGATTAGGACTTTATCCTTGTCGAATACTTCCTAATACCCTGGCTTTTCAACTTTATCAAGAAGAAGTCATTTATGAGCGCCACCGTCATCGTTATGAGTTTAACAATATTTACCGAAACCAGTTATTAGATTCTGGTTATTTGGTGAGTGGTACATCTCCTGATGGTAGACTAGTAGAAATCGTTGAATATTCTCAACACCCTTTCTTTATCGCTTGTCAATTTCACCCCGAATTTCAATCTCGCCCTAATGCACCTCACCCTTTATTTAAAGGATTTATTACCGCTGCTATTTCTCAAAGCCGTCCTCTAACTACCGCAACCAAAACAGTAGAAGTATCTTAATTTCCTATGTCAATGCTAATTTAGCAGCGCCGACCATTCCCGCTGTATTTCCTAATTCTGCTCGTAGAATTTGTAACCCTACGCGGGAAGTTGGTAAAACTCTTTTTTCAATTTCTGCTGTTAGTGACGGTAAGAAAAACTCAAAACTCGCGCTCACACCACCACCAATAATAATTGCCTGGGGTGTCAGCACATAGAGTAGACTTGTTAAACCTATTCCTAAATCTTTACCATATTCTCGCCAAAAAGTCAAGGCTTCTGGATCTCCACTTTGGGCAAGTGCGCCTAATTCCGCTGGCTCTTTGCCTGTACGACGACGGATAGCAGCAATGGAAGTATATTGTTCTAAAGAACCTTGATTGCCACTATTACACATTGGTCCGTCAGAATTTAGGGTAATTAAACCTAATTCTGCTGCTGCACCTTGATGTCCCACAAATAATTTACCATCTAGAATAATTGCTCCACCAACGCCGGTTCCCAAAGTCAGTAAAATCAAATTGGGGAAATTTCGGCCAGCACCTAACCAAGCTTCTCCTAAACCAGCACAGTTAGCATCATTTGCCAGAATTGTTGGTTGACCAGTTTTAGTTTCTAACCAATCTGCTAAAGGTACATTGTCCCATCCTACCAGATTAATGGCAACTTTTGCAACTCTTCCCATAGCATCAGTAGGTCCAGGAGTACCTAAACCAATGGCAATAGTTTCATGATTGGGGTCAATTTGTGATATTGCATCTACTATTGCAGATAATACAGCCTCTGGTGTTGCAGGTTGGGGAGTATCTACAGATAAAGACTTTAAACAATTACCATCTGCTGTAAACCGTCCCAACTTAATCGCAGTTCCCCCTAAATCAATACCAATTACTTGTTTTGTCATTAGTTAGTTGTTCGTTGTTAGTTGTTAGTTGTTAGTTGTCAGTTGTCAGTTGTCAGTTGTCAGTTGTCAGTTGTTAGTTGTTAATTACTCATTCCCACTTCTATTGATTTTTCCTAATAACTTGCACATTTGCAATTGGGTATGAATTATTATGTGCTTGTTGCCAATTAATAATTGGCGCACCCTTTAAAATACCCGATAAAGCTACAGAAACCATAAACCCACCAGTAGCAGCCGCAATTAAAGTAATGTTATCTTTCACACAACTCCCTCAATAATAATTACATTTTTGTTAGCTGACCACTGACCACTGACCACTGACCACTAACCACTAACCACTGACCACTGACCACTGACCACTAACTATCGCCTATTTTCTCTTCTCAAACGAGGATTGACAAATTCATTCAACCCTTCACCAAGTAGTGATAACCCTACCACTAAAGTTGTCATTGCTAAACCAGGAAACAGAGTAGTCCACCAAATGCCTGTAGGTAGTGCTTCCAGGGCTTGTTTTAAATCATATCCCCATTCCGGGACTTCTTCCGGTAATCCTAACCCTAAAAATCCTAAACCGCCCAAAACCAAGATAGCATCTGCAGCATTCAGGGTAAAAAGAACAGGGACACTTTGAATAACATTGAAAAATAGATATCGTGATAAAACAACCCAGGTAGAAGCACCCATAGCTTGTGCAGCTTCTATATATACTTCAGTTTTGACGCTGACGGTGTGATTACGGACAACTCGATAATATTGGGGAATATAGGCTATACTAATAGCGATCGCTGCATTTAAGATACCTCTACCGACAACAAAAGCCAATGTTACTGACAGTAGTAATCCTGGTAAAGTATAAATACTATCCATTAGAAATAATAAAGCTTTATCTAATTTTCCCCCTAAATAACCGCTTACCATCCCTAAAGGCACACCAATAATCATACTCAATGATGTCGCTAAAGTCACAACTTGCAGCGCGGCCTGGACACCAAACACACTGCGAGAAAAGACATCATAACCTAAACGACTTGTTCCAAACCAGTGTTGAGCCGAAGGTGCTTGGTGAATAGGGTTAGAAAGAAATTCTTTCGGGTTTTGCAACCAACCCCAACCTTGGAAAACAGGAGCAAAAAAGGCTAAAAAGATAAAAAATAGAGTCATACCCAGACCAATCTGCATTAATCGCTGAGATAGGCTAGGATTTTCCGTAAATTTCCAAAAATTTGGCACTTGCTTTTTTATAATCGTCATTTAAACACCGGCTTGAAAAATTCGACTAGCTGTCAATTGGATAAATTTATCACTCAACCTAACATGAGCTACAAAAAATAGACAGGGTTTTATTTATAGATAGCATTTATTTTTTTCGTTCTGTGATGATAGAAAACTAGAGATATTTGGGAATACTTGGGATTGGAGTGTATATTCGTCCTAATTTTCCATTAATTGTTGAAAATAATATGAACAGCCATTTCAGAAAGCAATTTCTAAAATATTGTTTAGCACAAAAGCCAGATAATGGGGGATTTACACTGATTGAACTACTTCTAGTAATCATCATAGTGGGTATATTGTCTGCCATAGCTTTACCCTCATTTATTCAACAATCCTCTAAAGCTAAACAGGTAGAAGCTAAACTATTTGTTGGCTCCATGAACCGCGCTCAACAGGTTTACTATTTAGAAAATACCACCTTTACCAATGCTGTTGATGACTTAGGTATTGGTATTAAATCACAAACCGATAATTACGAATACAACATCAGTATGTCCAGCAGCACAATAGCTACAAATAACGGTATCTCTAAAAAAGGGTCTTTAAAATCCTACGTAGGAGTTACTTTTTTAAAAACCTTGATCAGCGATACTACTGACCATGTAGCTATAAGTATTTTATGCGAAAGTCCTGCTATTGGTGAAGGTACTCAGCAAACAATGGCTTTAAATCAGTGTCCTAGCAATTGGATACCGTTACAAAAATAACATAAAACCACTATAACACCCTTGAATTAACTCTGAAAACCAAGGCCTCTGATTTTTTCCAGAAGTCGAGGACTTGACCATTGCATAGAAAAAATATAATCACACCAAGATCCTATATAAATAAGCTTTTTTAGCCTTTTTCTCTGTCTAGGGAAAAAATATTCTTAGTGAAATGACATGAAAAGGCTCAAATCTGGGTAACTTATCTACATAAACAAAAGAAGCAAGCAACACTAACCCTGTAAGGAAAACTCCTATGAAAACTGAATTGAAAGCAAAATTTTTGCAACACCTTGTTGGTAAAAAGAAAGATGATCAAGGTTTTACCCTGATTGAATTGTTAGTTGTGATCATCATCATCGGTATTTTGTCTGCTATTGCTCTTCCCTCCTTTTTGAACCAAGCTAAGAAAGCTAGACAATCTGAGGCTAAGACCTATGTTGGTTCTATGAACAGAGGTCAGCAAGCTTTCTACACAGAAAATGACTCTTTTACTAGTAGTGTTGATGCTATGGGTGTTGGTATTGGTACTCAGACTGCCAATTACGTATATATAGCGGTTGCTGGTGCTGGTACTGGAACCCAGCTTTTCGCTGCTAACTACTCTAGTTCCGCAAGTTCTGGCAGTGGACTGAAAAACTACGGTGGTGTTGTTTCTTTAAGAACTGCTGGAGCTAACTCCGAGGTAACAAGCCTAGCATTTATGTGTGAAACTAATAACGTGGATACAGTTGGATCTGCTGCCGTTGATATAGCTGCTACAAGTACATCTTGTGCGGACGGTGGTAAAGCAATTAAGTAATTCTGGAATTGTTGTTATTGGCAATTAAGAGTAAGATTAGATAATTAACCTTCTATGTAAGACCTAGAGAGTTTAAGCTTTGTCAACCATTGTCCTATCTCTAGGAAAAAATATTTTTGGTGAGGTGATATGAAAATGCTCATAACTGGGTAAGTTATTTACATAAACAAAAGAAGCAAGCAACACTAACCCTGTAAGGAAAACTCCTATGAAAACTGAATTGAAAGCAAAATTTTTGCAACACCTTGTTGGTAAAAAGAAAGATGATCAAGGTTTTACCCTGATTGAATTGTTAGTTGTGATCATCATCATCGGTATTTTGTCTGCTATTGCTCTTCCCTCCTTTTTGAACCAAGCTAAGAAAGCTAGACAATCTGAGGCTAAGACCTATGTTGGTTCTATGAACAGAGGTCAGCAAGCTTTCTACACAGAAAATGACTCTTTTACTAGTAGTGTTGATGCTATGGGTGTTGGTATTGGTACTCAGACTGCCAATTACGTATATATAGCGGTTGCTGGTGCTGGTACTGGAACCCAGCTTTTCGCTGCTAACTACTCTAGTTCCGCAAGTTCTGGCAGTGGACTGAAAAACTACGGTGGTGTTGTTTCTTTAAGAACTGCTGGAGCTAACTCCGAGGTAACAAGCCTAGCATTTATGTGTGAAACTAATAACGTGGATACAGTTGGATCTGCTGCCGTTAATATAGCTGCTATAAGTACAGGTTGTGCGACTGGTGGTAAATCAATTAAGTAATTCTTGAGTTGTTCTTGGCAATTAAGAGTAAGATTAGACAATTAACCTTCTATGTGACATATAGAGGGTTAATGTCTTTGTTGAGAAGTAATATATATAGCAGTTTCCATGGTCAAGAAATACACCCCCCGCTGTGGCACACCTTCCTATAAGCTTTGGGGAGGGTTGGGGAGAGATAATTCTATATTAGAGAGGGAAAGGCTGTATATGGAGTATATAGGTAAAAATTAGATGATTGAAGCTAACTGGCAGGAACAGGCACAGGAGTATCTGATTAATGAAGATTATAGTGTGGCAGCAAAACTGTATAGGGAAGCAATAGAAAGAGAACCTGATATTAAAAATTATTACTGGTATTTAGGATTACTATTATTATTACAAGGTCAGGAAACGGAGGCACAAGTCACTTGGTTTACGGCATTATCAGAAGTAGCTCCAGCAGATTTTGATACTAAAGAATTATTAGAAGTTTTAAACACAGAAGCGGAGCGTCGTATCGCAATTGAGGACTATCATCTTGCTTGGGCAATTCGTCAGCATATCAGAGAAATTGCCCCTGAAAATATTAATAATTTATTGGGTTTGGTGGTAATTGTGATTCAATTACCGACCTTTGAGGATGATTGTCCAGAGTTGTTAAAATCTATCAGTGATTCCTTATCTATGACAATAGATAATTGTGATCTGAATTTGTTATTAGATGTTATTAATAAATTGTTAATTTATACAAGTACAGGAAAATCAGAATTTAATTCAATTGTTGATTTTGTGAAAATTTGTCTACAGAATTATCCAGATAGTTTGATAAAGATAATTATTAGATCTATCATGGTTCAATGTATCAAAGTATCAGCTTTTTATAAAAGACCTGACTTAGCATCAAAATTTGCAGAACTTTGTTTAGAGAGAATTCCTAAGAATTATCATCTTGAACATAGAGAAATTTTAATAGCAATATCATATATGTATCAAAACTGTGGACAATATGATAAAGGAATAGAATCAGGTAAATTATGTTATGAATTATCAGATAATTTAGTAGAAAAAATTTGTGCTAACCAGGTTGTTCTGCGAGGATTAATGACTTCTGGTAGTTATTGGCAAGAAGCTAATGATTGCTTGCAAGAGCAGATTATATTAGCTGGGAAGTTAGTAGAAACCCAACCTGATATTGATCAGATAGTAGATCTAAATAGATTATCTCAGGTGTTGTTTTTCGTTCCGTATTTTGAAGATAAACCGGAAAGAAACCACATACTTAAAAATCAGATTTCTAGTTTTTGCCAATCTCAATTTATTCAAAAGGAAGTAGAAATTGCAGAAAGGAATTCTAAAAATATAAATATAAGAAGACAAAATTTAAACGGAAATAAGCAAATATTTAATATTGGTTATATTTCCCATTGTTTTAAGAAACATTCTGTTGGTTGGTTATGCCGTTGGCTGTTTAAATATCATAATCCAGAAAGATTTAAAATCTCTTGTTATTCTTTTGACGAGTCTGAAAGACTGGAAATGTTTACCGAAAATAATTTTGTTAGGAACTCATATAACTTTTACAAGTTTGGAATTGATCAAAGTGATAAAGTTTGGGAGCAAATCCAAGGGGACGAAATTGATATTTTAGTTGATTTAGATAGTGTAACTTCGGATTCAACTTGTGAATTGATGTCAATTAAATCTGCACCGATACAGGTAACATGGTTAGGGTGGGATAGTTCAGGATTACCATCAATTGACTATTTTATAGCTGATCCTTATGTGCTACCAGAATCAGCACAGAATTATTATAGTGAGACAATTTGGAGATTACCGCAAACTTATATTGCTGTTGATGGTTTTGAGGTAGATGTACCTGATTTACGAAGGGAGGATTTAGATATTCCCAGTGATGCGATTATTTATTTTATGACCCAAAAGGGGTACAAAAGGCATCTACCTCATTTAAAATTACAAATGAGAATTATCAAAGAAGTACCTAATAGCTATCTTTTGATCAAAGGGGATGCTGATCCAAAAACGACCAAGTTATTTTTTGAGAAAATTGCAGAGGAAGAAGGTGTAGATTTTGAGCGGATTAGATTTTTACCCCATGTCCGTAGCGAAGCCGTCCACCGTGCTAATTTACAGATTGCTGATGTGGTTCTTGATACTTATCCCTATAATGGAGCAACGACAACTTTAGAAACTCTATGGATGGGTGTTCCTTTAGTTACAAGAGTGGGTGAACAATTTTCGGCTCGCAATAGCTACGGTATGATGATGAATGCAGGGATTACAGAGGGTATTGCTTGGAGTGAGAATGAGTATGTTGAGTGGGGTGTGCGTTTAGGTAAGGATGAAAAATTAAGACAGGAAATATCGTGGAAGTTACGACAGTCAAGACATACAGCACCCCTATGGAATGCCAAAAAGTTTACCCGGGAGATGGAAACAGCCTATGAGCAAATGTGGCAGAGATATGTTGATAGTTGAGGTTAGTAATCAGCAAAATCCCCGACTTCCTGGGGTGATTTTTCTATAGGTACATAAATTAATCTTAGGAGTCGGGAATATACAGCGGTTTCCGCTCTGATTACTTAAACTTTTGTGGTGGGGGTATCTTTCCCGCTAGATATGTACCTCATAACACCAGGAAGGGCTGTATTTTAGGTATTACTTGTATAAGCCTTAATTCCATGTAGTAATAAACCTAGTCCCCATCCTAATATAGGATAAATTGCCCAGAAATATCCAGGACTTACTAGCAAGTTTAACAGCACTAAAAAACCATTAATTGCTAGAAAAACAAATAGGTGTGATTTGAATCCTTTGCGTTGTTGACCATGGGATATTTGCTCTTTTTTCACTGCTAAATTATTTTTTATCCACTCTTGTTCTGCAACTTGTAGCGACTCTGAAGAAACACCTAACTCTGAAGCTATTTCTATTATTTGTTCCCTTGTGTATTCTCCCTGTTGCTTCCTTTTAAAAGCTACTTCGAGAATTTGCTGCATTTCCTCTGAGTTGTAAGTCATTATCAATACCTAAAATGGTAAAAAATACTTTGGAGATTGATTTTTGGATTTGAAATGGTAAGTACCTGGACAGAATTAATTACATTTTCTATGCTTATGAACTGAGGATATTGTCAAGTCTATATCTATGGGTCTAAAACTTTTCCAAATTCCTCTTAGAAAGACATTTTACATTTTAAAAATAATTGATGTCGTAATTGATGGTACAAATTTAGTATTAAGTAGCATCAAATACCATATTTTCTATTGAATACTTTTAGCTATTTTTACAGCACTTCCCGGTGTTGTAAGAGTTTGATGATTTAACTTTATAACTCATAAGAGCGGAAACCGCTGTATTAATGCCAGGAACGAGACTTGAACTCGTGACACGAGGATTTTCAGTCCTCTGCTCTACCAACTGAGCTATCCCGGCGTGGGGCTTTCTGCTTACCACCGCAACTTAATCTAACATAAGAAAAAAGATGAGTCAAGGGGTTATGCAAAAAAATTTTCAATTAACCTTCAGGGTCAATTTTACCCAACTAAACACGGTCACAAATACCAAAAATTGAACAAAAACAATACTGGGACCTGAAGCTAGGTTAAACAAACCAGAAATCATCATTCCCCCAATACTACTACTGAAACCGACAACCACCGATAGAATCAAAAAGCGGCTGAAATGGTGACTCATGAGTTTGGCTGTAGCGGCCGGAATTACTAAAAACGCATTCACCAATAAAACACCGACGGCTTTAATCGCTACAGCTACAGCCAGAGAAAGCAAAATAACGAATCCATAACGATATAATTGTACAGGTATGCCTTGCACTTGAGCAACATCGGGATTAAGAGTTAATAATATCTGTTGTGGTAAAGTTGATAATAAAAAAACGCTACTACCCACAAGTACCAACAGGGTCAAAATTAAATCTGTGTTATCTATGGCTAAAATATCGCCAAATAGTACCCCCATTAAGTTACCGCGATATCCTTTAATAAAACTGGTGAGAATTACACCGATTGCTAATGCTCCAGATAGAACTATACTGAGAATACTATCACTAGCCAAATCAGTTTTATCAATTAGGTAAAGAACGACAACCCCAAAAATTAAAGTAAAAGGCAATAACATCCAAGTAGGATTAATGTTAAGTAACACGCCTAAAGCCACACCTACTAGGGCTGCATGACCCACTGCATGGCTAAAAAAAGATAACTGACGTAAGGTTACAAAACAGCCCAACAAGCCGCCTAATATGCCCATTAATACAGCCCCCATAATAGCCCGCTGCATAAAAGGAAATTGCAATAAATTCACCAAGTCATGATAATTAATGGTCATATTAGAAACAATGAATTGGGAAATTTAACCTTTTTAATCTTGATTTTTCGCGCCTTTGCGTGAGATAGATTCATTTAATGATGATGTTCATAACGACTAAAACCAGGACCATAAGTAGCCAGCAGATTCTGCGGAGAAAGGGCTATTTCTGGTTTACCGGTGCAGACAAGGGTTTGATTCAGACAGATGACGCGATCGCAATGACGGCTTACCATATTAATATCATGGGAAACTTGTAACACTGTCCAATTCTCTTCTCGTTTTAATTCGTTTAACAAAGCATAAAAATCCGTTGTTCCTTGAACATCTACCCCAGCAAAGGCTTCATCTAATACTAACAATTTTCTCGGTCTTACTAAACAATAGGCTAATAATACCCGTTTAAGTTGACCACCGCTAAGAGTGCCAATAGCCTGATTTCGCAAGCGATAAGCGTCAGTACGTTGTAAAGCTGTGGTGACTGCTACTGACATTTCCCGTTTATTTTGCCAAAAATTGCCGAAAAATGAATGTTTTTTATTACCTATTCCCAAAGCGACTAATTCACTAACGGAAATAGGAAAACTGCGATCAAAAATAAAGTTTTGTGGCATATATCCTAACTGATTTCGCAAACTTCCTAATCTGGAAATTGGCCGACCAAAAACTTCAATTGTTCCCCCATTTCGCGGAATTAAATCTAAAATGGCTTTGATTAAGGTACTTTTTCCCGCACCATTAGGACCAACTATGGCTGTATCTGTTCCTGCTAATAATTCAAAGGAAACATCTCGCACTGCTAGATAGTTGCTTTGGTAGACTGTTAATCCAAGAACTTTTAATATTGGTAATGTCAATTCTACTTGTTTTTCAATCATAAAGATGAAGATTTGAGATGCCAATAATTTATCATGATCAATGGAAATTTTCCTGTTACTTGCACCCAGAAACTAAACTTTCCAAATTAGTTTTCATTGTCTGAAAATAATACTGAGGATTGGTATCACCGCTTTCTAAAGAATCTAAGGTCTGCACTGTTATTCCCAAGTCCTGGGAAATACTGGTCAGTAATTTGTTGTCTAACCCTGGTTCACTAAATAAGGCTTTAACTTTGTATTTTTTGACTGTATTCACCACTTTTTGGATATCGGTTGGAGAAAGTTGCTTTTCAGGAATTTCTACTACTGCTAATTGTTTAATATTATAACGTTTGGCTAAATAGGGAAAAGCATCATGGAAGGTGATAAAGGTACAGTTTGGTGTTTGTTTAATCTTCTGCTGAAATTCATCATTTAACTTATCTAGTTGTTGGATATATGTCGCTGCATTACTTTGATAATTGGCTTTATTTCCTGGGTCTGCAGTAATTAAACCATCTCTAATATTGATGATTTGCTGTTTTGCTAATACTGGATCTAACCAAACATGAGGATTGCCAAATTCATGTTTGTGGTCATGTTCTCCTATTACTATTTTATCATTGGCGGAACTTTTATTAATAGCTTGAATACCTTTACTGGCATCAATTTCTATTAATTGATAATTTCCGGCATTTTTAATTGTATCTGTTAAAAACTCTTCTAAGCCTAAACCATTTTTGACTAATACCCTTGCTGTAGCAATCGCTCTTACATTTGCTGGTGTTCCTTGATATTCGTGTACATCCGTACCAGGCTTGACTAAAATATCTACATCTGCTACATCCTTAGCTACCGCTTTAGTAAACAAATAAACTGGTAAAAACGTTGTAACTACTTTGATCTTTGGTAATTTCTGATTGGGAGTTTGCTCAGTTTTTATACTTTTATTACCGCTATTATTATTACATCCATAAACTGCCGACAATATTATTAAGGTCATCAAAAGTAGGGATTTTCTGGTTTTTTTATCCATTTTCATTTATTTAAGGCCTTTTATGATTTGAGGTTGACTATAAAACTTGACTGTGACCATATTACCATAATGAGATTCATTCTCATACAATTTGACAAAAAAATATTAATGTATTGAGAATTACAAACTTTTTTGGAATTTCAGGTAATACTGCTATATACTAATATTTTTCCAAGTCATAAAGATTTCTTAATCTTTATTGGTTAGAAGCCTACTTGGAACTGCTAATTAGTATATTTAAAATACTTGTTAGTCGTTGCAATGCGTTTAAATCAAGTATGACATGATTAACTTCAAAAATGGGTGTGAAGAGAAATGCAAAAATTAGCAGCATATTTACTTACTAGTCCTGCGGTAATTATTTCCATGCTATACATGGGTTCTGCTGTACGGGCAGAAATAGCGCCAACAGTAAACGAGCTACAACTTAATAATAGTCAAGAAGAGGTAATGGCTCAAACTACCTCCGTGTCTCAATTCTCCGATGTCCAACCTCGTGATTGGGCGTTTAAAGCGTTACAATCATTGATAGAGCGCTATGGATGTATAAATGGTTTTCCTGATAACACTTTTCGTGGTAATAGAGTATTAACAAGATATGAATTTGCGGCCGCTTTAAACGCTTGTTTAGATCGAGTTAATGAATTAATTGCTACAACTACTAATGATGTAGCATCGAAGCAAGATATAGCAACAATCCAAAAGTTGCAAAACGACTTTTCTCCAGAACTAGCAACCTTAAGAGGGCGTGTAAACACCTTAGAAGCTAAAACCGCTGAATTAGAAGCTAATCAATTTTCAACTACCACCAAGTTACAAGGACAAGTTGTAGCAGTTGTTAGTGGTATTGTGAAGGGCAAAACAGTCGCTGGTGCGGAAATTACTGATAAAAATACGACCTTAGCTGCAAGAACCAGAGTAGAGTTTGTCAGTAGCTTTACAGGACGAGACACACTGCTTACGAGGCTAGAAAGCAATAATATCAAGAGTCCTGATATCAATACTCCAGAAGGAAACTTGTTTTTTGCTAATAGTGTTCCCAGTAATAGTGTTGGTATAGGAACTTTGTCCTATGCCTTTCCTGTTAGCAAAAATACTCAAGTAAAACTAATTGCTACTGGAGGCGCTGCAGATGATCTTACCAATACAGTTAACCTTTTAGATGGTGATGCTGCCTTTGGTGCTTTGTCAACTTTTGGGACAAGAAACCCAATTTATGGACAACTAAATGGTGCGGGACTGGCAGTTAATCATCAGTTTGGTGATAAGTTAGCCCTTAGTTTAGGCTATTTGAGTCCTACAGCTAATGACCCTACGGTTAAAAATGGTTTGTTTAATGGTTCTTACGGTGCTTTAGCGCAGTTAACTGTGAAGCCAAGGAATAATATTTCTCTTGGTTTAACTTACATCAACTCCTATAACTTACCACTTGTTACAGGTAGTAATAACGCTACATCTAGTATCCTCATTGACAATTTTTCTACCAATTCCTACGGTGTACAAGCATCTTTAGGAATTAGCAAGAACTTTGTTCTCGGTGGTTGGGCCGGTTATACCAATAGTCAAGTTTTAACAGGTTCAAAAGGAAAGTTTGACACTCAGAACTATGCTATTACCCTGGCTTTACCTGACTTGGGTAAAAAAGGTAACTTAGCTGGTCTGATAGTTGGTATGGAACCAAAAGTCACAAGTTCTAGTGCGAATGTTGCTGGAGTTGCGAAAGACCCAAATACCTCCTATCACATTGAGGGATTTTATCAATATAAACTTAGCGACAATATCACCATTACTCCCGCTGTAATTTGGTTAACAGCCCCAGATCACAATAAGGATAGTGGTAATGTAGTGATTGGTGCTCTGAGAACTACTTTCAGTTTCTAAGCTATCACGTCAACAAAAAGACCAACCCCTCCCACAGGGTTGGTCTATAAAAAAACGTTGTTTGCGTTGTCTTCTCAGTAGAGTTAAAACCAAATTGCACGTTCCCAAAATTCAACGGGCAACTTTTCTTAACAAGATTGTAACAGCCAGTACAATCTTTTCATGAAAATATATCAAAAAATATCTGTCTTTCGATGAGTAAGTTTTCTATTCAAGGAAGGATAAGGGAACAGGGAACAGGGAAAAAATAACAACTGACAACCGACTAATGACCAATGACCGAAAAGACGGGACACAAGCCCCGTCCTTCTAGGACGGCTTTAAACACAGCCCGGCGATATTTCGTAACACAGACCAAATGAATCTTTAAGTCTGTAACGCTGTGTCTTTCTCTTCTAAGGGGACTAGACCAATATATAATTAATTTACAGCCCAATTATAGCATTAACGATGAAAGCCAGATATCAATTCCGTTTCTACCCGACAGACCAACAGCAAAAGCTTTTAGCTCAGTTGTTTGGTTGCGTTCGTGTCGTTTGGAATGATGCCCTGGCTATTTGCAAGCAAGTAGAGAAATTGCCAAGTAACAACGATTTGCAAAAATTAGTTATTACTCAAGGGAAAAAAACTATTGAGCGGCAATGGTTGTCTGATGTTTCTAATATTCCTTTGCAACAATCAGTTGCAGATTTGGGAATTGCCTATAAAAACTTTTTTAATTCTTGTAAAGGTAAAAGAAAAGGTAAAAAAATTGGTAGCCCTAAGTTTAAAAAGAAAACAAATCAGCAGTCAGCACGATTTAGAATTGGTGG
>NZ_JACJTO010000034.1 GCF_014698755.1 Aphanizomenon flos-aquae FACHB-1287
TTTGTCTTATATCAGTCGAATATGCTGCTGCCATATATATCTCAATTATTTTCTTTTTTTTCCATCTTTAAAGTTTACCATCTTTGTACCGCTTTTGATCTCAAACTGCTGTAAATGGTATCCTAATAAAATAGTAAAACAACTGCCTTGGACTCAGGGTGTTGAACAAAGAATACAGGAGTATGAGCAAATCTGCGCTATTAGCAGAAAGAAAAAAGCATAAAGAAAGAAATAAATAAAGAAATAAAGAAGAAAGAATCAGGAAATCCTTCTCTTGTTTCCTGTTCCCAGTTCCCAGTTCCCAGTTCCCAGTTCCCAGTTCCCAGTTCCCAGTTCTCTGTTACCTAATATAACATGATATCGACTATTACGAATAACCACTTACATGATAGGTTAATTATATCTCACAATTCTAGAAGACATATTGATCCTCCTGGTTTATGGATCATGGTATCTATTGGTTCACTGTCTCTTCATTTGTTAGTATTTTGGTTAGTAGGTTCATCTAATAATTTTAAACCTTGGTTTCCGCAATCTAACCAAAGTTCTGTTCCCATTGACCTGATTGAAATTCCTTCTCAACCAAAATCTAAAATTAAACCTCAACCAACAACTACAAAGATTAAAACACAATCTTATTTTTCTCCTTTACCAAAATCATTACCTGTTAAACTCGAGAATCAGGATGATGATCAGATAACTTCTGATACTAATTTACCACAGCAGGATAAAGTTCAAAAACCTGAAGTTCAAAAACCTCAAGTCCAACAACCTCAAGTCCAACAACCTCAAGTTCAAAAACCTCAAGTTCAAAAACCTCAAGTCCAAAAACCTCAAGTCCAAAAACCTGAAGTTCAAAAACCTCAAGTCCAAAAATCACCAGTTAGACAGCAATTCTATCCCACAAAACCAATAGCAGAAGTAACACCTATAATTCCAGAAAGTGAACTTCCCTGGAATAGTCGTCAAGAAATTAAACTAGGTAAGGAAAAACCCCTACCCCAAGATATTCCTACTGATTTCCCGACTCCCACAGCAAAACCCTCCACAAATCCCAACCTAGAACCATCTCCAACCGTCACTGGAGAGGGTGCTATAGCTACCATCAATCCTATACACAGAGAACAAGTTAGTGAATTAATACAACAAAGAACTCTGTCACCGGATGGTTTACCAGATGTTCTCGCTGAATACAAAGGAAGTCCAGAAAAGGAATTAGAGATTAGTGTACTTCCGACTGACAAGGATCTCAAACCAGCAAATATACTAGCTAGTTTAATAATTGATGACAATGGAAAGTTTCAACAAGCGAAAATCATAAATATTGAACCAATCGTACTCCCTAGTCAAAAAAATATTTATGAGCAAGCACTTAACCAGATATTTGCAGAAGAGAGTTTTCTTGCTGCTTACAATCAAGACGGTTCAAAACCCCAGTTGAGTAACTTATATATTCGTCTACAAATTAAAACAATAAATTCTCCATAACTACTTGCAATTTAATAAAAGGTATGTTATCTTGATTAAATCACAAACACGCGGGTGTAGTTTAGTGGTAAAACTCCAGCCTTCCAAGCTGATCATGCGGGTTCGATTCCCGCCACCCGCTTATAATCTATGGTTTTATGATTCATGATGTCTAGTTTGAATATTATCAATATTATGGCAAAATATTATCTCTTTGACTGGTAATTTACCATAGAGCCAGATATTTAATCAGGAATCTAAAATAGAAAGCTAATAAAATTAAAATATCAATAGCATGGGGTGGACAAATAGCCCACCCTCACAATTTGCAGTCGGGAAATTTGTTTTACACCAAACCACCGGCAGCTTGAAAACGAGCACGAGCGCGTTTCAACACTTTTGTCGCCTGGATTTGTGCTTGACGATCTTCTGGTTTAACTTGATTTAAGCCAGATTGTGCTTCATTAAAGGCAGTGCGGGCTTCTTCAAGTTGAATCTTGTCCCCACGTTCAGCACCATTGACTAAAATTGTCACTTCATCTTGATCAACTTCCGCAAAACCGCCTAAAAGAGCGATCGCTTGCCAACTGGCATTTTTAGTAGCACGAACACGCATTACACCTATATCCAAAGCTGTCAACATTGGAGCGTGTCCGCTGAGGATACCTAACTGACCAGTAGTGCTAGGTAAAATTACTTCATCAGCTTCAGCATCCCAAACAGTTTTGTCTGGGGAAATTACACGAACAGTTAATGTCATTTGTCAGTTGTCCTTTGTCATTTGCCTTTTGTCAATTGTCAATTGTCAGTTGTCAGTTGCATAAAAAACCACTGACTACTGACTAATGACGAATGACTAACCTTTCAACTTTTCAGCTTTCGCTTTCGCTTCGGTAATATCGCCTACTAAGTAGAAAGCTTGCTCAGGTAAAGCATCTAACTCCCCAGAAAGAATTTGTTGGAATCCTTTAATGGTGTCTTCCAACTTCACATACTTACCAGGAGAACCGGTAAATACTTCAGCCACAAAGAAAGGCTGAGACAAGAACCGTTCAACTTTCCGTGCCCGTGCCACAATTAGACGGTCTTCTTCAGACAATTCATCTAAACCCAAAATAGCGATAATATCTTGGAGTTCTTTGTAACGTTGGAGGGTGGATTGTACAGCCCGTGCAGTGCTGTAATGTTCATCACCAACAATATTAGGTTGTAACATCGTGGAAGTAGAACCCAAAGGATCAACCGCAGGATAGATACCCTTAGAAGCCAAACTACGAGACAATACTGTTGTACCGTCCAAGTGAGCAAAGGTAGTTGCTGGTGCGGGGTCAGTCAAGTCGTCCGCAGGTACATATACAGCTTGAATAGAAGTAATAGAACCTTCGGTGGTGGAGGTAATCCGTTCTTGTAAAGCACCCACGTCAGTACCCAGAGTAGGCTGATATCCTACCGCAGAAGGCATCCGACCTAGGAGCGCGGATACTTCAGAACCAGCTTGTACAAACCGGAAAATGTTATCAACAAATAGTAATACGTCCTGCTTGTTGACATCACGGAAATACTCAGCCATTGTCAAACCAGACAAACCAACCCGCATTCTGGCTCCGGGTGGCTCGTTCATTTGACCATAAACTAGAGCAATTTTGGACTCGTTGAGGTTGTCTTTATTGATAACCCCAGATTCCATCATTTCATTGTAGAGGTCATTTCCTTCGCGTGTGCGTTCACCAACACCCGCAAATACAGACACACCACCATGCTGGGTAGCGATGTTGTTGATTAATTCCATCATGATTACGGTTTTACCAACACCAGCCCCGCCGAACAGACCGATTTTACCACCGCGTTTGTAGGGAGTGAGCAAGTCAACAACTTTAATCCCAGTTTCAAACACAGAAGGTTTGGTTTCTAAATCTGTGAATTTAGGAGCGTCACGGTGAATAGGTAAAGATGCTTCTGCGTTTACGGGACCTTGCTGATCTACAGGTTCGCCTAAAACGTTAAAAATCCGTCCTAGAGTGGCCTTACCAACGGGTACTGTAATCGGAGCACCAGTATCAACTACTTCTAACCCACGAACTAACCCGTCGGTGGTACTCATCGCAACTGCGCGTACTTGGTTGTCGCCTAGAAGTTGCTGTACTTCAACGGTTAAGCTGATATTTTGTCCAGCTTCATTTGTACCTGTGATGGTTAAAGCGTTGTAGATTTGGGGTAATTTACCGCCGGGGAACTTAACGTCTACAACCGGACCAATTACTTGGGTAATGTAACCTATGTTTGTTTTTTCTGCGGTGGTGACCATGCTGCGCCTAAATTAATGAAGCTATTTTTCAGAGTTGGTCGTCAAAGACCAGAAGATCAAGTGATATCATCTTTTAGATTAGCACTTAACGACTCCACCTTTGCCTTAAATTCATTATTAAGACTAGATCCCTAATTTCTTCAACAAGTCGCAATAATTGTCTGTGAGGAAACAGGGTAAAGATTTTTACCCCTGGCTATTTTCTCAGGATAAATGGGTATTTATGATTACATAATTTCATGATCTGAATTAAGGATATCCAGATTATGTATCATGATTTGGGTGTATAATGTATTTGCCATTTCACTACTTCTTACTAAATTTTCCAGAGAAAAATGCCTGAATGTACATCAATTAGCAGCATAGTAGTGAAAGCAAAAGCCAAAGAGTTGGGATTTCACGAAGTGGGGATTACTGCTGTAGGTGATTTAGATCCGACAGAGACAGAAAAATTGCCAGCTTGGCTAAAAATGGGTTATCACGCTGACATGGAATGGATGGAAAATCCCCAGCGTCAGCAGATTAGTTTAATTATGCCAGATGTGCGATCGCTCATATCTGTAGCATTGAATTATTATACCCCCCATGAACGTCCCCACGGAAATGAATACGGAAAAATTTCCCGTTATGCCTGGGGTCGAGATTATCATAGAATTATCCACAAAAAGCTGAAAGCATTAGCTATTTGGCTAGAATCCCAAGGGAAGGAGATAAAAACCCGTTATTATGCAGATACAGGACCTGTCCAAGATAAAGTTTGGGCGCAAAAAGCTGGAATTGGTTGGATTGCTAAAAATGGAAATGTCATCACTAGGAAATATGGTTCTTGGGTATTTTTGGCAGAAATATTAACTAATATAGACCTAGAAAGCGATCGCCCATCTAGCCAACATTGTGGAACTTGTACTCGTTGTTTACAAGCTTGTCCAACAGGTGCAATTACTGCACCCTTTGTCGTAGACGCTAATCGCTGTATTGCCTATCATACAATTGAAAATCGATCCCCGGAATTACCACCAGACATAACACCTCATTTACAAGGATGGGTAGCAGGTTGCGATATTTGTCAAGATGTCTGCCCTTGGAATCAGCGATTTGCTCAAACTACTGATGTCACAGATTTTCAACCCTATCCTGGGAATTTAGCCCCCAAGCTGGTAGAATTAGCCCAAATATCAAAGGAGGAGTGGGATACACAATTCACAGCATCAGCCCTGCGGCGCATTAAACCAGAAATGTTACGACGTAATGCTCGCGCTAATCTTGACAAATCCAGGCATAATAATGACCCAGAAGATAATAATTTTTGATTTTGATGGGACGATTGCTGATACAGTAGATGCTCTTGTAACTATTGCCAATCGTTTAGCCCTGGAATTTGGATATGTTCCGATTAATTCCCAAGAACTAGTTCTCCTGAGAAATTTAACAGCCAGAGAAATTATTAAATATTCTGGTGTTTCCCTATTCAAAATTCCTTTTATGGTCAAAAAAGTAAAAGGAGAATTAAAACATAAAATCCCAGAATTAAAGCCTATTGAGGGAATTAATACCGCATTAATAGAACTCCATCATCAAGGTTATCACTTGGGAATTATTACTTCTAACTCTCAAGAAAATGTCAATGAATTTCTCAAGTGTCATAACTTAGATTATTTGTTTGACTTTATTTATTCAGGAGTCACTATTTTTGGTAAAACCACAATTATTAATAATGTCTTACGGCAAAAACATTTCCAGCCAGAATCAGTAATTTATGTGGGAGATGAAACTAGAGATATAGAATCTGCTAAAAAAGCAAATATCAAAGTGATTGCAGTTAGTTGGGGTTTTAATTCTCCCGAAGCCCTCAGCAAACAAAACCCAGATTTTTTAATTCATCATCCTCATGAATTATTAGCTGTCATGAAAAGCTCTTAACCAAAAAACTCCTGACTGGGCGCAGACCAGGCGCCCCTACTGTCTCAAGTATTTATTCCTCTTCTAAATCAATTTCTTCTTCCTCTTCTATGTCATGGGGTTGAACAACAGAATTAGCAGAAACTACAGCACCTTTATCTAATTTTTCCAAAACTTGTTCTTTAATTTTGGCCGCAAATTCTGGTTTTTCTTCTACATATTTAATCGCGTTATCTCTACCTTGGGAAATGTTTTCACCATTGTAGCTATACCAAGCACCTTTACGCAGAATAACACCAGTTTCTTCAGCTATATCTACTAAACAACCAATGGTAGAAACACCTTTACCAAAAATAATGTCAAATTCCGCAATTCTGAACGGTGGTGCAACTTTATTTTTAGCTACTTTCACTTTCACCCGATTACCAAATTCATCAGTTCCTTTTTTCAACGTTTGAATTCGGCGAATATCTAACCGCACAGAAGCATAAAACTTGAGCGCGTTACCACCCGTTGTAGTTTCTGGACTACCATAGGTGACACCGATTTTTTGCCGCAATTGGTTAATGAAAAGAACTGTACATCCAGATTTACCAATATTACCAGTAATTTTTCGTAGGGCTTGGCTCATTAACCGAGCCTGTAAACCTACGTGAACATCCCCCATATCCCCTTCAATTTCGGCCCGGGGTACTAAAGCTGCAACGGAGTCAATCACAACAATATCAACAGCCGCAGAGCGCACAAGTTGATCAACTATTTCTAATGCTGATTCACCATTATCTGGTTGAGAAACAAGCAAATTATCTATGTCTACACCCAATGCAGCGGCATAGGTAGGGTCTAATGCGTGTTCAGCATCTACAAATGCCGCTATACCACCATTTTTCTGTACTTCTGCGAGGGCATGAAGCGCGATAGTAGTTTTACCAGAACTTTCTGGTCCGTAGATTTCGATTACCCGTCCTTTCGGTAAACCACCACCCAAAGCTAAATCTAGGGTG
The DNA here is from genome assembly GCF_014698755.1 of Aphanizomenon flos-aquae FACHB-1287. Taxonomy (GTDB): domain Bacteria; phylum Cyanobacteriota; class Cyanobacteriia; order Cyanobacteriales; family Nostocaceae; genus Dolichospermum; species Dolichospermum flosaquae. The sequence goes on from NZ_JACJTO010000034.1 coordinate 6,676, forward strand.
AGTGCCCCGGTGGATATTGTTTCTACCTTCATGCGGGTAGCATCACCTAAGCGCATAATTGCTCCTTTCCCGAAGCTGCGCTCAATTTGTCCAAGTACGATATTTAACGCTTTTTGCTTGCCAGAAGTCTCAGTATTAGCTGCCATTTTTGCCTCTAAGTATAGGATTTTCCCAAATTACTGGACGGGAGTTTTAATAGAACGAATATACTATCCTAACCGGAAAGTGCGCCAATTAGGAATGTTTACAAAATTAGGTTTGCCAATATCCTCAAGCCATCGCTGAAGAATTATAGCATTTTAGATTTAAGATTGGGAAAGACTGGCTGAGAATATATTACTATGGAACAAGTAATTAAAAGTGGGACTGGTTGGCGTATAGGTTGGAATCCAAATGCACCAGAGTTTAAAGGGTTAGTCGGTACCCAAGATTGGGCAATAGAATTAACTGAAGCGGAATTAAACGAATTTTGTCGCCTTTTAAATCAGCTTGCAGATACTATGAAGCATCTAGCTACAGAATTAATGGATACAGAAAAAATTGTCTGTGAAGCCGAAAGTGATTTATTATGGATGGAGGTGGAAGGTTATCCTCACACTTATAGTCTGCGCTTTATCCTGAATACAGGACGAGGAACAGAAGGTAAATGGGAAGCTTCAGCAGTGTCCGAATTGTTGCCCGCAACAGGAATGTTAAAAGTTTTCTGAAAACCCCCTTGCTATTTTCTTTAACCTTGTGATACACTCGTCAGAGTGACTTAATGAATTTTAGATTCATAAATTTGGAATCATCCCCACTCCAAAAGTCTAAGATCTAAGGCTCACATTTACGGGGCGTAGCGCAGCTTGGTAGCGCGCCACTTTGGGGTAGTGGAGGTCGTGGGTTCGAATCCCGCCGCTCCGATTTATATAAACCTAATAACCTGCATTTGTACACACCCATTTACTATCTTTCTCGCAAATAGATTGACGCTGTTATGTATTTGTTATGCTAAAGCGAGGATTTGAGATCTGGCAAAGGGTAAATATTTGGACATAATACCATAATATGGAAACATATAAGGGTTATTGATTATATGTAACCAGCTTTATTAGGTTTTCCAAATTTAATTAGGTACAAAATTATCTGTGTTTATCTGCGTTTAATTCTCACTCCTTGTACATGAATTGGCGGGAAATTGCTATAATACTAAATCATCTTTTCTATCTCCTATTTCATCAATTACTTAATAAACAAGGGTAGGTATCAAACCCACCCCAGTTTTAATTATGAATTAATTACCAATTATCGGCGCACTCAAAGAGATATTTTGTAGTTCCTTATTTGCGGCTAAAGTTGGTACAGAATCCCGCAGTCTTGCTGTTAATTGTACAGTTGTCGCGTCATACATTTGGGTGAGTAACTTAGGATAAAAACCAATACCAATAATAGGTATCAACAAACAGGCAATGATAAAGACTTCGCGGGGTTCAGCATCTATTAAATTTTGATGAGAAACCAACTCTTCATTCTCTTGTCCGTAGAAAATCTCCCGCAACATTGATAGTAAATAAATTGGCGTTAAAATCACACCAACAGCCATTAAGAAAATGACAATAACTTTGAATGTCGGGTTATAAGCATCGCTAGTTGCAAAGCCCACAAATACCATTAATTCAGCGACAAAACCGCTCATTCCTGGTAATGCTAAAGAAGCCATTGAACAAGTTGTGAACATAGCGAAAATCTTCTGCATCTTCTTGCCAACACCACCCATTTCATCTAACATCAGGGTATGTGTGCGATCATAAGTTGCACCGACTAAAAAGAACAAACTTGCCCCAATTAATCCATGAGAAACCATTTGTAAAACTGCTCCACTTAAACCTAAATCAGTGAAAGAGGCAATCCCAATCAGCACAAAACCCATGTGGGAAATTGAAGAGTAGGCAATTTTCCGTTTTAAGTTCCTCTGGGCAAAGGACGTTAAGGCCGCATAGATGATATTTACTACCCCCAAAACCACTAATACTGGTGCAACATAAGCGTGAGCATCCGGTAGCATTTGGGCATTCATGCGAATTAAGGCATAACCACCCATTTTTAACAAAATACCTGCCAGTAACATATGTACGGGCGCTGTAGCCTCACCGTGGGCATCTGGTAGCCAGGTATGGAGGGGAATGATTGGCAACTTCACAGCATAGGCAATTAGGAAGCCAGCATAGAGTAAAAGTTGTAAATTTAGGTCAAAATCTTTCAATGCCAGCGATCGCATATCAAAAGTCACCGTACCGCCATAAAACCCCATTGTCAAGGAAGACAGCAAAATAAACAGTGAACCACCAGCAGTGTACAAAATAAACTTAGTTGCTGCATACTGACGCTTTTTACCTCCCCAAATTGATAGCAGGAAGTATATTGGTACAAGTTCCAGTTCCCACACCAGGAAAAATAACAGCATATCCTGGACAGCGAAAACCGCAATTTGACCACCATACATTGCCAAAATTAGGAAATAAAATAATTTCGGCTTCAACGTTACAGGCCAAGCTGCTAAAATCGCCAAAGTGGTAATAAACCCGGTCAAAAGAACTAGAGGCATGGACAAGCCATCAACCCCTAAAGACCAATTTAAACCCAACTGTGGCACCCAGGGATAACTCTCTACTAGTTGCAAGTCAGGATTAGAGAAATCGTATCCAGTGTAAAAAGCCCAGACTATCAGGACAAAATCTATCAACCCAACAATCAGAGAATACCAGCGCACGGTTTTTCCGTCTTTATCGGGAATGATAGGAAGTAGTAGTGATGCGGCTATAGGGAATAAAATGATCGTCGTTAACCACGGGAAATTAGCTATATTCAACATAATCAATCTGCAATTAAAATCACGTTTGGCAAAAATTCATTATCTAATAATTTCTGAATCAAGTTAAATCAACGATTACAGCTACAAGATTAAATGATCAACCTGTTAGTTGTCGATTGTCAGTTGTCAGTTGCAAAAGAATATTTCTCTCCTCTGTTCCCTGTTCATAAGTTAAGATCAAACTGTTTAATCTGTCACCCCTTTTCCTAACATGACAACTAGCGAAATTATAAACCAGGTGGACTACCTCCGCATCAGTTTAATTGATCGCTGTAACTTTCGTTGTCAATATTGTATGCCAGAAGGTTCAGAACTTGATTATATCCTTCAACAGCAATTATTAACTGACGAGGAACTGCTTACCCTCATTCAAGAAGTATTTATTCCCGTCGGTTTTACCCGCTTTCGCTTAACTGGTGGTGAACCCTTACTCCGTCCCCACATAGTCGATTTAGTCGAAAAAATTGCTCATCTTCCCCAAACCCAAGATCTGGCAATCACAACCAATGGGTTTTTACTCGCCCCCATCGCTCAAAATCTCTATAATGCAGGTTTAAGAAGAATTAATATCAGTTTAGATTCTCTAAATTCACATATATTTGAACAAATTATCGGTAATCATGGACGTGGACGTTGGCAACAAGTATGGCAAGGCATCCAAACTGCTTATAATGTAGGATTCAACCCATTAAAATTAAATGTAGTTGTAATTCCTGGCGTTAATGACCATGAAATTTTAGATCTAGCAGCTTTAACTATTGATAAACAATGGCACGTCCGATTTATTGAATTTATGCCCATTGGCAACGGAGACCTATTTAGCGATCGCGGTTGGATATCCTCATCTGATTTACGTCAAGCTATCCGTGAGCGTTGGGGCTTGACAGAATCACAAATTCGTGGTAACGGACCAGCGGATGTATTTCAAATTCCCGGGGCTCAAGGAACACTAGGATTTATTAGCCAAATGTCAGAATGTTTTTGCGATCGCTGTAACCGGATGCGTCTTAGCGCCGATGGTTGGCTACGTCCTTGTTTATTAAACGAAACAGGTCAACTAGACCTAAAAACATCCCTACGTGCTGGTATCAGTACCAATGAATTACAAACACAAGTCAGACAAATTTTAAATATCAAATCAGAAATAAACTTTAAACAACGCGACTCTGGTACTGTCGGCACATACACCCGTACCATGTCGCAGATTGGTGGTTAGTCATTAGTCAGTTGTTCGTTGTCAGTTGTTGCTTATTTAATAACCACTGACCACTGACCACTGACCACTGACCATTGACCACTGACCACTGACTATTACGCTTGACGTGAGTAGTATTCCACCACGAGTAGTTCATTAACTTGTAGCGCTACCCATTCCCGTTCAATCACACTATTCACCTTACCAGACAACTTGGTTTTATCAAACTCTAGATGACTAGGAAGATTAGCTAAACCGGGGTATTGCAAATTAGCTTCCACCAACTTCTTAGAAGCTTCTCTGTTTCTCACAGCGACTTCCTCACCAGGACGGCATTGATAGCTGGCAATATTTACTGGCCGGCCATTCACAGTTACGTGACCATGATTTACCAATTGACGGGCGGCTGGGATTGTGGGAGCCATACCCATCCGAAAAACGGTGTTATCCAGGCGCATTTCTAACAATTGCAATAACACCTGTCCGGTAGAACCAGCTACTCGTCTAGCTTTACGGACATAACGCAGCATTTGTTTTTCCGTTAAACCATAGTTCATGCGGAGTTTTTGCTTTTCCTCTAGACGGATAGCATACTCGGAACGCTTTTTACGGTTTTGGCCATGTTGTCCAGGGGGATAGGCACGTCTAGCACTCTTCCGAGTTAAGCCTGGTAATTCGCCTAAACGACGGACAATTCTGAGGCGGGGTCCTCTATATCGGGACATGAGTTTCCTTAATTTAATCCTTCTAAAATTTTATTCAGACCTACCATTATGGCATAGTTCCCAAAAGCATAGACATTTTATAGCTAAATTGTCTTTTATTACCGCTAATTTTCAGAGAAATCAACCCGTTAAATTCACTAATTTTCGGAGGATTTTTGGTGATTGCACCGACATTACCTGATAGTAGAAGATTGGAACTAGATTCTACGGTAGCATAATCTTGGTTGAATCAAAAACAATTATGTTAAAAAGCGAGAAAAAATGAGTAACTTTGGGAACAAACAAATCAATTATTCCTTCGGAGCATTTACAGCATCATTTATAACTATAGGTGGATTGCTAACCAGTAGTTTACCGACTCTGGCTGTCACCGATTCATATCGGAATGACTATCGGCTTTGTGTTGCTCAACTAGGGAGAGTCGGTGTCACAGCTAAATCAGCATCTCAAAGTTGTGCCGGATCACTCTACCCACGAGAGTTATCATCATGTGTAGTAAAAATTCACAAACTTACACAAATTACACCTGTGGATGCCCTTTCTTCCTGTGAGCAAGCCCGTCGTCCACAGGATTTAGCAACCTGTGTAGTTAGCATTAGTGAGAGTTATCAGGGATTGGAAAATTCAGCTACTTTAACATCCTGTGGTCGCAGTTTGTTACCAGTAAACTTTGCTGAGTGTGTAGTTGGTTTACATCGGGAAATTGATGATTTGACTCATACTCAGGCATTAGATACTTGTATTAATGCCAGTGAAGGATCTAGCGGTTTTGGCGCGGTGTCCACAAAGCCATTGGTTAAACCCAATGAAGAGACAAAACCAAAGTCATCAACTCCCAATAAGTAAATAGATAACTGTAGGGCTGGTGAGTATACCAACCACCCTACGCAACATAAAAATTATGTTTTCTATTCATCTTTACTACCGACAACCATTTGTAAAACCATCGGTACTCCGCCCTCTTGGTGATATTTATCACCCCAAGACCGAATAATTCCGTCTAGTTCTTCCATGGCTAAATCGATCCAATCACTGGGAATATCCAGTTCTTCAACAGCCCGCATCGTATTTGGTTTACGATCTGCCCAATATTTCATCATTCGGAAATACCGAGCCGTATCTTCTATCATCGTGTACGTACGTTCTTGATCATCAGCAGGAGAATAGAATGGACGTGTGAGAGCATAAAATGGCATTCCCCACGGAGAATCAATCCGTGTTACCGTTCCTGAATACAGCAGACGGCGCTTGATGTGTTCTGCGAAGGCTTCACTCAAGGGCATCTGGTGATTAGAAGGTAATTCTTCCTGGGATCGCTTATGCAGAAAGTCAATTAACTCCATAAATTCAAATGAGGAAACTAACTTCGCATCAGGAAGGTTGTCTGGGAGCTTTTTCTCAATTAGTTTTTTCTCTTCACTGGTTAGACTTGTACCGGGAACGCGGGACCTTCCTGGTTGCCAAGGATATTTTTCTATCCAAACATAGGGAAGTTGGATCAGATAGCGCGGTTCTTGAGAACCCAACATTTTTAGAAGCTTGCCCTCAGTTAAAGCCAGTCTTACTTCTTCAACAATGATTTTAACTCGCTTCGGCTCAAGGTGATGCAAATGCCCGGTCATTCGCAGGTTTTGTCCCTGCTCTAAATAGGTCATGTAAATTGCACACTTGGCTGCTGTTGCGGCTGCATCTAAAAATGCTCCATGCCTGTGTCCGCTTGTACGCATGGCACTGAAGGCTAGATAAAGCATGATCTGATCCATCGCACTAGGTCCAAGACGCTTGATCAGATCTATGTCGTTGGTCATATTATACAGACGGATGAATAACTTGTTTACAAGTGTGATATTCAAATCAAACTAAGAATTATACACCCACTTGGAAAAAATATTTTACATCTAAGCCTAAAGTTTTGGGTTGACTCGGAAAATTTTAGGTTTTCAATGTCCGGAGTGTAAATTGCTAGTTTTTCGCGTCAGGCTAACTAACCCTTTTACCTGGTATTAGTTAAAAACTTTAGATACTCAGGATGTTGGGACATAGGGGTATAGGGTAAGACGGAGAAACTTTAGATGATTTGCATTTCAGATCTTAACCTAAGAAAATATTATAACTTATTACTTTAGAAATATCTATATATTTTTCCCATATTTTTTTACAGGGGTCGGAATTAAAATTGACACCACGCTTTACTGTTATTATAAACCTTTTTCAACAAATCCTATTTAGATGCTTGTAGCTGATTTGGCGTTTTTCTCCAGCTAATACTAGATGCACCGACTGTGACTAAAATCACTCCTATGATTTGGGTAATATTTAGAGATTCTTGTAGCATTAAACCAGCAAAAATTACTGTTAGAATAGGGACTGTAGCTCCAATTAAGGATGAAATATGAGTACCTAATTTACGGATGCCAAAATTATTGAATAAGTAACCACACAAGGTTAAGACACCTAGTATAAACGCACTTAATACTAATTCAAGGGCATTAGATGGATTAATTGTTAAACCTAAATTACTGGGTAAGGGTATAATTAAACAGATAAAACTTAATATTAACATAGTAGTGAATTGAATTAAAGCTGAAGATACGGGATGTAGTTTAAGTTTAGTAGCACATATTCTGGTGACAACGAGATAAATTGCAAAGGCTATGCCAGCTAGAATAGCTGTAGTGCCTCCCAATGAGATATTATTCATACCTGACTGATTACCCAAAATTAACAGTTCACCGCAGAAAACCGCTGCTATTGACCCTGTCACCAATAAATTAGGACGTTCCCGAAATAGAAACCAGGACAAAAATACGCTCATTACCGGATAGATAAAAAAGAGGGCGATTGCCATTCCTGTTGTGACTTCACCAATAGCAACATAAATAAATACCTGTGATACAAATAATAAACAACCGCTAATTACTGACAAAAATAAAGCCTGTTTGGTTTTGTTCTGACTAGGATTTGCATTTGCTCGTAGTGAAGTCAATAAATCTTCTAATTCTTGCCAAATACGCGGATGTAATATAGGTGATAAAAGTAACATTAATGGTACAACCACTAATAAACGCAACATTAAAATTAAGAAAATATTACCCAAAGTCGGCAGAATTAACTGCTGCGTTGACAATTCTCCCAAGGAATTAGAAGCTGTCAGGAAAATCCCTTTAATTGCTACATTATAAAGAGACGAAACCACGGTAGACACAGAGATCAACAAAAAACCCATTTGTAATTCTGACCAGTTGGGAGATGTGCGGGATCTTAGTTGTCTGGGAGTTATTTGTAGATTGGGAGTTGTTTTGTCTTTAGAAGTGCTTTCCCGTCTTAATTTTGGGGTTGGGGGTCGTCCCGTTGATAAATTAGGAGTTAAAACAGAAGGTGGTTCAGGTGTGATATGTTCCAGGGATGGTGCAATTAATACCTGAGAATTTAAGACAGCACTAAGTTCAGGGTGTGTGTTCGTCGGTGGTAAATCTGGACTAATGAAAGAACTGGATTCCGAATTTTGATCAGTTTGTATTGCTGTCGGTAAATCTGGACTTATAAAAGAACTGGGTTCAGGGATTTTATCTGTTGGTGAAGATAATATAATCGCATTAGCGGCTGATGTAGAATCAGGATGTGGTGATCCATGATCCATTAAAGGTCTTGGTGGGGATTTTTCCGTAGAACCATTTTGAGTAGAACCATTTTGATAAATTATGGCTTCACCGCGCAGGTTATCAGCTAATTGCAAAACCGTGGGTGCGCCCTCCGTTATTACCTTGACAGAAGTAGCATCTTGATTTTTTTCTACCTGACTACGGAGACGATTGACAAATTCCGCTAATATTGCCTCCCCTTGCTGTTGTTGACTATACATCCGCGACAACTGTTGGGAAAGATCACCTTGATAGTCTTTGAGTTCTTGTAACAGCGAACTAAAAGCAATAGTTACAGAATCATCCAGGCTACTTAGCATATTAGTAACATTTTGTCCAATTTCATGAACAGCATGATTATCTAATTGAGGATTTTGCAGCGCGGACGAATCAGAAGAGTTATATTCTACGGCTTGAGTGGCTAAAGTTTTCAGAGAGGATTGCAATTGGGAAGATATGTGTTTAGCTAAAACCTCTGCTAATTGACGAATTAGTACCTGTTGCTCAGTGATTTGTCGTGATTGTTGTAAATTTTCTTTTTCCTCAATTAATCTTTGAATATCGCTAGATAAGCGGTTTTTCTCAATTTCTAGTCGTTTTACGTCTTCCTGTAACGACCTCAACAGATTTTGTTGGAGATTTTCTAAATCCTCAACTACATCCCATAAAGCATTTTCAGCAGCTCTGGATAGCTCACCTCTAATGCGTGGATTTTCTGGTCGCTTCTCAAATCGCCCCATCAGTTTCTAGCCTCTAACACCTTGATGATTAAATTGCGGCCCCGATGACCAGGGACACTACCCTAACCGACTTATATTTATTAATTTTCCTTGAGAAAGAACAGGAAACTGAAAAATTTTGCCGAAGTTATAAAATTAATTAACATAATCCCACACTAGTACCTATCATTTCTTGAGGCAATATCATGAAAGCCTTACAAATAAATACCTAACTACAAGCATCTAATCAGTGCGGAATGCTATTACCTTCTCCATAAGGAGAGATACAAACACCCTACCCCGTAAATGCCTTAATTAATTGCATACCACTAACATTGGAAAATTCTGATTAGTATTTTTATTTAAAGTTAGAAAATTGCCATTAGGCAAACAAAAATAGTAGCACTAAAGGCAGCGCTGATAGGAATTGTAATTAACCAGGCCGCAGCGATATTTTGGATAGTGGAAAATTTTATTGATTTAATATTTTGTACAACTGCAATGCCCACAACTCCACCAACAAGGGCGTGGGAAGTAGAAACAGGTAAACCTAAGCGAGAAGCCAGTAAAATAGTGATAGCTGTGGCCAATTCCGCACAAAATCCACTACTAGGTTCTAGAGGGATAATATTTTCACCAATAGTAGCAATAACTTTTTTACCCCAAGCAGCTAAACCTGCCACAATTCCCATTGCACCGAGAACCAGAATCCAGAGAGGAATCGTTAGTTGATCATTGGGGACTCTACCCTGTTGATGAATATAAGAAATTATTGCTAGGGGAGCAATGGCATTACCAACATCATTAGAACCATGGGCAAAAGCCACAAAGCAAGCGCTCAAAACCTGAAAATTGGCAAATAAACCTTGAATTGTATTTTCAATTCGACCATCTGCTAATTGTCGCCAACTAATCAAAGTCAAGCTAACTGCCGCCATTCCAGTGATAAATAGGCTGATGTCATGGGGAGGAATATGTAAATTTCCCTGTTCTGGTAAAAACTGATTCAGAGATTGAATGATTGTGGGGAGAACAATAAGTCCAAATACACTCAAGAGTAGGGTGCTTAACCAGGGAATCCATTCCTGTAACTGTAATAGGGGATGGGGTTGGTTAAAAATCCAGTGCCGAATCAGACTATACAAACTTAGGGCAATAACTCCACTGATAATCGGTGTTAAAATCCAGCCAATGGTAATTAAACCAATGGATGACCAATCTATTGCCTCTATTCCTAATGATACCCAACTAAAGCCAGCGATCGCTCCCACGACGGCATGAGATGAAGAAACGGGCAAACCTCTAGCTGTGGCAATTTGTAACCACACCCCAGAGGTGAGAAGTACCGAAATCATTCCCATAGCTAAAGTTTGTGGTGTCCCAGCGAATAAGGCTGGATTAGCTATTTTTGTGCCAAGGGTGGAAGTTACCTCTTGTCCAAATAAGACAGCACCAAGAAACTCTAACACCCCAGCAATAATGATGGCCTGTTCGAGGGTAATGGCCTGAGAACCCACCGAAGTACCCATGGCATTAGCAACATCATTTGCACCCAAATTCCAGGCGACGTAGAAGGCTAAGATGGCGACTATCGCGGTTTGTATGTCCATAAAATCAATCATTCACACCTGTTAACAGGCAAAAATTGTCATGAATGATTTATATTTTCCATTCTTTTGGCTATAAAAATTTGGGCAAGTTAGTAAAAAGGTTGAGAAACTGAATTTATCCATCACTTTAGCCAAATCTCTCTCAAGTCCCAACCGATAGCTTTTAACCATTTCCCCAAGGACAACTCCGAGTCATAGATGTGACCTGTGGTAATGGACAAATACTAAAGTTAATGAGAGAAACTTGATCTAAAGTGATGATTTGACCAAATTTAACCAAAAGATTGCTTTTTTCAATTCCGGTAATTATTCCCGCCTATTAACGCCTAAACATTAAACGAGGTAATTATGGTCGTGTATTAATGACTAAATCACCAATACACACCAAATTTTGACTAATTACCGGATTTTTTTGCTGAAATATTGAACAATTTGCCAGAAATTATGAAGTGCTGTAACTGTCTATGTGTTTGGCCGAGAAACGGAAATACTGATAGCTTGTGTGATGACCCAAAAGCCACACAACTGATCTAAGATATAGTAGTGTGACTAGCTATACCTAATACCAGGGAAAGGTAAATATTGAATAAGAGAATCAAACAAGTGTAGTGCTGTAACTGTCTATGTTGTCTTAATTCAAGAAGTCCTACGTAGGATTTAAATTATCCAGTAATCCGGTAATATCATTACTAGATTGGCAGATATCACGCCTCAACGATTCCATGGCAGAACTTAAATTGCCAGCTTATCCATTTAAGCTTCTGCGACCACTACCTCGATGAGGATTGGGCTTTTCGGGTTGATTGGGGCTGGGTTTGGATTTATCAGCCAGGTGGAAATCCTGGTCTAATAAAGATGAAAGCTGGTAATCGGACTTAGCTGTTGACAGAGCGGAAAAATGAGTCTGTACTGCTTTGCAGTTAAAAGCTAAGGAGCCACATACCAGACTCGATACTAAAAGTGAAATGGCAGCACGCATAGTAGATGTCTATTTTAGAACTCTCTACTTCACTAATACTCTACTTTTATATATCTATCCGGAAAATTCGGGAAAAAGTATTGAGGAATTGAATAAAAGTTACTTTTATAATTCTTCGAGATGCTCAATAAGTAACCAATTTCCGGAAAAATTTGGCCTCCCCCAAATCTTGAGCATTTTTGCTGGAGGAAAAGCTTGTAATTGCTGGTCTATATGCGATCGCAATGTAACAAGCTGCCAATTTTTTGTAGTTAAATTGGTTTCATTTGTAATATTAAATTGGTAATTTTGGTAATCTAGTGGGTAGAAATTGCCTGTGAAGCAGTTAAGGTCGAATTTGTTGTCTGACTTTACTGAAACACAAGGACAGTTACCATCGTCAGGATAGGCTTCTGGATGATCTAAATAATAAGTTTGCCAGTATAACCAATCGGGATGATGAGTTAATAAGTTAAACAGGGGAACAATTAGGCTAGGTGCAGTTTGGTCTGTCAATAATGCAGCTTGCAAAATTTTCACTGATAAATCTCTGGGCTGACATTGTAGCAGAATACAAAGAGAGGCTGCCATACCTGCGGCTTGACCAATTCCCATGACTACTGGTTGAAGTCTTGTACACCCGTTAGCGATATGGGAAACGGAAATGTTTTTTTCGCAAACTAAAAAACCATCTGTGGTGGTGGGAATCAGAGCGCGATAAGGGATAGTAAAGGGCGTTCCGGTCCATCTTCCACCCCAACGGATAGATTTAGATTGTAGTAAAAATTCTACACCAGGATAATGATGATCATTGGCATAGTTACCGACAGCGATAGCATCAGGAAATATTGATGCGGTTTTACTGTTCGCTAAAGGCAAAATATCCTGTTCAGAAATGGTTGTTAAGCCTACCAAACGGCGACTTTCCCGATAATAGGGATGGAGAGCAAAGGCGGAGTTAGCATGAGGAAAAAGGTTTTCTGCTAATCCGTAACGCTGACCAAACTGAGTTTGAATGAAATGGGCAAAATTCCGACTGTGCCAGTAACATTCTTGCACAAATTCCTGCTTTTTGCCATCTATATCTAGTAACCGATTGGCATTTTGGCAGTAATCGTTGCCTGCAATAGGCCAGTTAATCATAAATCTATCTGCTGGTAAGCGTCCATAGTTCAAAAATTTTTCTGGACTATAGTGATCCCAAGCTGTTGTAAACTGGGATGGATCATAATTAGGGGCTGGGGTAATTGCTGGGGCGTTACTGTCCCCAAAGTCTTGCATGACTACTACCCAAGTCGGCGCTTGTACTGGATAGGTTTGGACTAGGGAGTTAAATGTTTCTGGGGCGCTGGGTTCTCCCCATTCTGACTGTAATTCCCAACCCCAACGGTGAGGGACTTCTCCTAAGGCTAATAAGTCTCCTAATTCTGTGCCGTCCAGAATAATTTTGGCGTTGATGGTAAAATTGGCGAAGCGTACACCTGTGATACAGTCTTGGGTTCGCAATACTTCTAAAGGAATTTGTCCCGAAATCCATTGGAGATTAGGTAATTCTCGCACCCAATCGGCAAATATTTCTGCACCTATGCGCGGGTCATAACTGAAGAAACTCACCCAACTATGATCCAGTCCTCCTGGTTGTCTGCGTTGCAATTCCTGTAAAAAAGCACCCCATAACCCTGTTTGAAAGGCCTGTAATTCGTTTCCGTCTGGTGCGGATACACCGGCGGAGGTAAGCATTCCTCCTAACCAGGGAAATTCACTTACTAAGATGGTTTTTACACCTTGTCTCGCTGCTTGAATAGCGGCTGCTGTGCCGCCGGTGCCACCACCGACAACTAGGACATCGGTTGTATAGGTTTGATTCATAATATAGCGTTCTGTCTGATGTCTGAATATATCTTGGTTAAAAGTATTAGTTAACAATCAAGGGTAAATTTTATGGATTCCTATTCCCCATTATGTCAAGTTATAGCTCATCGGATTATCACCAGTCCCCAACAACGAATTACCTTTGCGGAATATATGGATATGGTGTTATATCACCCAGAATATGGTTATTATTCTAGTGATGCGGTCAAAATCGGATTTCGGGGTGGTGATTTTTTCACATCTGTCAGTTTAGGGGCTGATTTTGGGGAGTTACTGGCTAGGCAATTTTACCAAATGTGGGTGATTTTAGATCAACCTATACATTTTGATTTGGTGGAAATGGGTGCGGGACAAGGTATTTTAGCATCTCATGTCCTTAATTATATCCGGCAAGAATACCCAGATTTTTGGGCGGCTGTATCCTATATTATTGTTGAAAAATCACAAAGTTTAAAACAAGAACAACAACAACGGCTACAAGATTTTGCTGTAAATTGGTGTAACTTGGAAGAAATTCCATTGCAATCCCTAACTGGTTGCTTCTTTTCTAATGAATTGGTGGATGCTTTTCCCGTCCATCAATTTACAATAGTAGCGGGGGAATTGCGGGAAATTTATGTTACTATTCGGCCACAATTGGAGGAAATAACCGCTAAGTTACCTATATTTATTGAAGTCATAGGAGAACCATCAACACCGCAATTAGGAGAATATTTACAGTTGGTGGGGATTGATTTAAGCCAAAATACTTATGAAAATGGCTATCGCAGTGAAATTAATTTAGCAGCTTTGAATTGGTTGGGTATAGTGGCAGACTGCTTGCAACGGGGGTATGTGTTAACAATTGATTATGGCTACTCCGCTGATCGTTATTATAACCCCAGGCGATCGCAAGGAACTCTCCAGTGCTACTACCAGCATCGTCATCATGATAATCCTTATGTCAATGTTGGGCAACAAGATATCACTGCTCATGTTGACTTTACGGCTTTATCATCTTGGGGTCAACGGTGTGGACTCCAAAAGGTTGGTTGGACGCAGCAAGGTTTATTTTTAATGGCATTGGGAATAGGTGAAAGGTTAGCTGCTCTTTCTTTTCAACAGCAATCAATATCACAGTTGCTACAGCGACGGGAAGGATTACACCAATTAATTAATCCAGGGGGGCTAGGCAATTTTGGGGTTTTAATCCAAAGTCGCGGACTCACTGCACAAGAGGCCTCAAAACCACTGCTGGGATTAGTCGTACCAGGGTAGAGATCAAAGAGAAAGGTTAAAAATCTCTTTAACAATCCCGTATGAGTCTTGTTTGCACTAGCATAACAGAGATGACATTCAAATGACAAATCTACCCCAAATAATTATGACTGCTCATGATCTGTTAGTGCTAGTAACTCTACTGTCTCCTGGACTCTTACTTTCCATAATCATTATGGTGACTTTTGCCGCGGGAGGCTAGTACCGCTTCGCGGAAGTCAAAAGTCAAAAGTCAAAATTAATTGGGTATGGGTAATAAATTCTTCCAATTATCCGTACCCACTGACAACTGACTACTGACAAATAACAACTGACCACTGACTAAGGAACGTGAAACATGAAGGTGGCATTTCTGGGAACTGGATTGATGGGACTACCGATGGCTCAAAGGTTATTAGCTACTGATATAGAGTTAATTGCCTATAATCGCACCCCAGAAAAATTAGAACCGCTACGGGCAGCAGGTGTGGAAATTGTGACAAAACCACGGGAAGCCATCCGCGTTGCTGATTGTATAGTTCTAATGCTTTCTAACGCCGCAGCTATTTATCATGTATTGTTGACAGATACTTCTTGGCATACTTTATCAGGACGTAGTATCATTCAAATGGGGACAATTAATCCCTTAGAAAGCCAAGAAATCAGAGATGCAGTAGTTGCGGCTGGTGGTGAATATATAGAAGCTCCTGTCCTCGGTAGTATTCCTGAAGCTAAAACTGGCAAGTTAATTGTCATGGTAGGTGGAGAGGAGGAACAGTATCAGCGTCATTTAAAGTTGCTTCAACATTTTGGAGAAAATCCTGTATATATAGGTACTGTGGGTTCTGCCTCAAATCTTACCCTAGCACTCAATCAACTTATCGCTTCACTCACAACTAGCTTTGCTCTTAGTCTGGCTTTTATCCAGTTGCAAGGTATTGATGTGGATTTGTTTATGCAAATTCTGCGCGAAAGTAAACTTTATGCTCCCACTTTTGATCAAAATTTGCGGCGGATGTTAGATGGTAATTATACTAACGCTAATTTACCGACAAAGCAATTGATCAAGGAAATAGATTTATTTATCTCGGAAGCGAAATCCTTGGGTTTGAATCTCAGTAGTATTGAGGGTGTAAGGCAAATCTTACACGCAACTATGAAAATGTCTTATCCAGAAGATGATTATTCATCCGTATTTCCCGCAATTCGGGAATGGGGTGAGGTCAGTGGAGGGTGATAGAGGAAGACTGATGTTTCTGAACTAGGTCTTGTAGGGACGTTCTCGGAAATGTCTCTACAATATTTTTTACCCCTATCGCGTGCCCTATAGCATCGTCTTTGTATGTTACCTGATGGCTAACAACTCTATAGCATCGTCTTTGTATGTTACCTGATAGCTCAAAACTCTATAGCAAAGTTTTTCAGTGATATATATGTATTTATTGATATATCTATATTCAAAGAATATTTATCTTAAAAATAACTTTATTAATCCGTATATTTACAATTGATTTTTGAGGCTCTAGGCATTATCAAGCAAAAAAAATCGCCTTTAAGTATTGTTACGCAAGGATAAAAGAAAGTCCGACCGCAATTTTATCTAAGCACTATGTTTATTTAATTCTATTTTTTTACTAAAAAAGATACAACACTTTCTTGATAAAGTCCGCTTTTTTTCAGTAATTTAACTGGTTGACAAGAAATAAAAGTACAAATTAAGTTTATAAATATCTACCAAACTTTACAAAACAACATAAAATTATGACGAATACAGGGACATTTGATGCTTCTTTATTAACTGGTACTGCTACCATTAATGCCAATTTAGTAACTCAATCTGTAGTTATTAATACTGGGATTACTGGTTTACTACCTTTAACTCTTGGCGTTACTGGTATCGGTAACGTTATCGGTACAGCCAATAATGACACAATTACTGGAAATGATCATGATAATAATCTAGCAGGAGGTAACGGTGATGACATTTTAACCGGAAATGGTGGTAATGATACCGTTAGTGGTGGAACTGGTAATGATACTTTAATCGGTGGTACAGGTAATGATAGTCTGGACGGTGGTACTGGTAATGATACAGCCGATTATAGTGCCATAGGTCAAGCTATTACCCTAAAACAAACAGGAGTAGTTACCAAAGGTACAGCAGGAACAGACCAACTGGTTAATGTAGAGAATATTATCGGTGCTACAGGTAGAACCAACATTATTGATGCTTCCACTGCTACGGGAACTGCTACAATTAATGTCAATTTAGCGACTAAATCTCTAGTTGTTAATACTTGTGTTATTGCTTTCCCTACGTTGACTTTTGGTGTTACTAATTTTGCTACTGTTATTGGTACTGTCAATAATGACACAATTGCTGGAGATAATGGTAATAACACACTAATAGGGAATGCCGGTAATGACATTTTAACCGGCAATGGTGGTAATGATACCGTTAGTGGTGGAACTGGTAATGATACTTTAATCGGTGGTATAGGTAATGATAGTTTGGACGGTGGTACTGATAATGATACAGCCGATTATAGTGCCATAGGTCAAGCTATTACCTTGTTAACAACAGGAACTGTTACCAAAGGTGCAGCAGGAACAGACCAACTGGTTAATGTAGAGAACATTATCGGTGCTACAGGTCTAACTAACATTATTGATGCTTCCACTGCAACTGGAACTGCTACAATTAATGCCAATTTAGCGACTAAGTCTCTAGTTTTTAATACTGGTGTTAGCACTTTCCCGACTTTGACTTTTGGTGTTACTAATTTTGTTACTGTTATCGGTACAGCCAATAATGACACAATTACTGGAGATAATGGCAATAATACACTAATAGGGAATGCCGGTAATGACATTTTAACCGGCAATGGTGGTAATGATACTGTTAGTGGTGGAAATGGTAATGATACTTTAGTCGGTGGTATAGGTAATGATAGTTTGGATGGTGGTGCAAATACTGATACAGCGGATTATAGTGCCATAGGTCAAGCTATTACCCTCAAACCAACGGGAGTAGTTACCAAAGGTACAGCAGGAACAGACCAACTGGTTAATGTAGAGAACATTATCGGTGCTACAGGTCTAACCAACATTATTGATGCTTCCACTGCTACGGGAACTGCTACAATTAATGCCAATTTAGCGACTAAGTCTCTAGTTGTTAATACTGGTGTTATTGCTTTCCCTACGTTGACTTTTGGTGTTACTAATTTTGCTACTGTCATCGGTACAGCCAATAATGACACACTTACTGGAGATGATGGCAATAATACACTAATAGGAAATGGCGGTAATGACATTTTAACCGGCAATGGTGGTAATGATACCGTTAGTGGTGGAACTGGTAATGATGCAATTAACGGTGGTTTAGGAAGCGACACGGTTGATTATAGCAGTTTTACCGAAGCAATTACCCTGTTAGCGAGTGGAATCGTTAATAAAGGCTCTTTTGGCACTGATACAATTGTAGACGTAGAAACTGTAATTGGCGCTACAGGTCAATCTAACACTATTGACGCATCAACGGGAACTGCTACTACTACATCCCTCAATGTTAATCTAGGTAATAATAGCCTGATTGTTAACGGACTACCTTCACCGATTAATTCTATCACCTTAAATGTTCAGAATTTCCTAAATGTTTATGGTACTACTCAAAACGACACAATCACAGGTAATAACCTCAGTAATTTGTTAGCTGGAAATGCTGGCAATGATACTATTCAAGGTAATGATGGAGATGATGGGTTGTTTGGTGGTGATGGTAATGATAGCTTATTAGGTGGTGTTGGTCAAGATGTTCTTTTGGGTGAGTTTGGTAATGACTTTCTCTTTGGTGAAGTAGGTAATGATTTACTATTTGGAGATGATGGTAATGATCAGTTGTATGGTGGTGATGGGTTAGATGAATTATACGGGGGTATAGGCGCGGATTCTCTTTATGGAGGCAATGATAATGATGTCCTCTGGGGAGAAGATGGTAATGATATTCTCAATGGTGGTAATGGCAATGATATTTTTGTAATTGCACGAGGTTCTGCTGATATCGTTCAAGACTTCCAAGATGGATTTGACCGTATTGGCTTAGGTGGGGGTTTACTATTTAGTCAATTGACAATTTCATCTTTAGGTACTAATACTTTAATCAGAAGTAGTGGTCAAATTCTTGCTACTTTGCAAAATGTTAGTTCTACGTTGATTACTAATACTGATTTTACTGTAGTCTAAGTTAGTATCATTTTTAGGGATTTACAGCACTTTCCGGTGTTATGAGGTACATATCTAGCGGGCAAGATGCCCGCTCCACAAGAGTTTTATGATTCAATTTTGTACCTCATCTTCAGCGGAAAATGCTGTAGGACTTACGCTGATAAAGAAAAGGATGATTTGATTTACAGCTAAATATCCTGTACAAACTCTGTTAAGAACCTAAACGCCTTTAAAATATAATTAGCGCAATCTTGAGGAGAACTATTATAAAATGATGGCCATGCAGTAGCTTTATCTTCATCATAATTATCGCTTCTGTGGGGATGATTTTCTAACCACGCTAACCTCACTGCATGACCAATTAAGACATCTAAAACTATATATTCTTCAATTTGCAAGTTAGGGTTATTAGCGACGATTGTAGCTAATTCCATCAAGGCTTCTACATTGACTTGGCGATATTCTGGGGCTTCAATTTTATTCAGTAAATGTTCAACTAATAAGGCGAAATTTCTTTCTCCTGCTGTCATTTCTGAAAGCATGATTTCACTTTCTAAGCGATTTCGCCGTTCTAATTTATCGCCAATAACTAAACCTTTGCAATGCTGCATTAATAGCCAAACTTCTTTAAAAAAGTTTTTGGGTACACGATTTAATGCGCCTTCTGTTTGACGAAATCTCCGCCAACCGTCAGCGGGAATTTCTATTTCTTCACTAATTGTAGGTAGCACAACCCAAGCAATATCACTTTCTTTTTGTTTGACGTGCAATGATTCCTGTTGACGTAATAAATTACTCACGCCACTATATCCAGTTAATACTTGACGTAAACGCATTTTCACTTCAAAAGGTGATAATTGCATTAATTGTTCGTAAGCTTCATCTTGGGTAAGGACAAATTCTCTAGCAATGTCGCTAGTAATTAAAAGAATCAAATAACCAACTCTTAATGTGATAAATCCGCGAAATAATTCTGGTTCTGATTTGATTAAAACACCAAGATAAATTAAGATTTCTTGGGTTAAAACGCGATCGCGGATATCCTCACGACAGAAGTGATTAATTTTCTCGGTAATCTCATTTCCAGATATGGGAACAACTATGAGGGAGGCTTGACTGTAAGCCCTACCAACTGCAATTTGCTTACCTTGAACCAAAATGCTGGTTATCGCGTCTGATAGGCGAATATCGAGCATTTGCCGTAAACCCGCAGCCCGTCGCACCACCGCCCACAGCCCTAAATCTCCAGCTTTGGTATAAACTTCATCAAGTAAATCAGCTACGGTGACAGGATGATTAGGACCTGCATAGCCTGTATCAAATTCTAAACCCTGTAATCGAGTTAAAGTTTGCAGGAGTTCAATTTGCTCATAAATATTTTCTGATGAGCGCAGATATTCTAATAATAAATCTAAGTTAGTTTCGCATTCCATTTGAAATTCTTGGGTATGTCCCAAAGACCAACTTTTTGCTAAATGAGAAGTCAGGTAATGACAAGGAATGCTCTGATTTGCGACTGATGATTGCGATAATTCTGTATCTGACAAAAAATCAATTCTTTGAATTGCGGCTGTCAGCATTAATTGATTAAGTTTTCCTAATTTTACCTGAACTCCATGACAAATACCATCTTTGAGTTCTTGCATTAATTCTAATAATGCTTGTGAACCAGTTTCTAGCATTGTCCGAGTAATCATTAAGGTTAAAGTCGGACGACCTAAATCACTCCAATATTTTTGGATATAAGCTAGTTCGCTTCTAATTTCATCTAATAAAAAGTGATAATCAAGAGTTAAATAAAATTGCTGAGAATCTAGAAATGATGGTAAAAAGACTACTGTTTGATCTCGAATCCGAAAGAATCTTGATGTGGTTAAACTTCTCAATCTTCGCAGGGGACGGCCTGTTAAACCTAGTTGATCATTTCTACCAATTTGTGTATAAATTTGGGAAAGTTCCTCAGATTTTCTAATTTGAATTGGTGCGATTTGTGTAGGTGTTTGGGTTTCGATTCCGTATATTTCTAATTGGGTTTGTAATTGTTCATCTTCAGCTATTAAAGCAATTTGAACTAATGCACTCCGTTTTTTTCCAACGTTTAAATGTCTACCTAAAGGGTCAATATCTCCCAAGGAGATTAAACCTTCGCTTAACATTTCCCCTAAATAATATAAACTTTGCGCCCAAACTAAGGGGATATTTTCATTTGGTAATCTTAATTGAGATTGAGGATTTAATTTCTCAGTTTCTATATTTTCTGCGGGAACATAATAAATTTCTGGTAATAGTTGTAATCCGTTTTCTTCTACCAATAATGATTTTAAAAGTTGCTGATATTTTTCAACTTGTGTTTGTTCACTGCGAAATAATCCATCCAGAACTAAATAGGTGAAAAATAATGGCCATTCACATTCAATATGCTCAAATTGCTTGAGTTCACCAGGTTCATAATGTAAGCGTTCGGTGTCTTCTAAAACGGTTTGATGTCCATCTCGTAAAAATCGTTTACAACCGTATTTTCCGGCGAGTTTACTAATAATTTCATTAAATGTACGTTGTCTCAATTGCTCATCTTTGACAGCAAAAGCGGGATAACTAATAATACTTAATAGTGCAGCATCAACTTCTTTAGAACCTGATTCTCTGGGTAATAATGATTCTAAAGTAATTCTAGCTCTGGCGATTTCATCTGGTAATACATGAATTACTGATGATTGACTACCATGTACACCAAATAAGTTTAATCCATTTATGGATTCTAACGCTGCTTTAGCCATTCCTAAAGAACTGGCGTTTAATTCTGCACTACCATGATTAATTTTATTTCCCCGTTCCCAAATACCAAAATCTGGTGTCCGGTAAGCCCGTCCAATATAATAAACTAGGTTTTGAACAAAGTTTACTTCGTCTAATGTAAAAATAATTGATAATCCACTGGCGGTCATTTGTGCTAACATTAATAGAAAGATAGATGTGGCATCAAGTTGCAAATGTCCCCATTCATCATCACCGACAACTATATCACCTGTGGCTGTATTATATTTGGCGTGAAGTCCATCTAATAAGGATTGTGTATGTTTGAATATTTCAACTTTATGGGATTGTCGCATCATAGAGAATAGCAGGCCACGCATTAGTTTAATGACACTATGTTCAAGTTCATAGGTGCGGCCGTTATCATAATCTAATTTGCGATATGCTAATGCTAAACCCCAAACTGCTAAAATACTATAAACATTATCTCGCACCCAGGCATCTGTATAATCACCATGAGCAGTAATAGCGGTACTCGCTGGTAATAAGCCAGTAATGGGATTTTGACGCGCTAAAATAATTGTCTTGATTTGTTGATAGTAAAAGTCTAAGCGCGTATGTGATGTAATGGATGTGTTCATTGTGGTAATGAGAAAATTGAATCGGTCGCTGTAAGGTCAATAAATAGAAAAGTGGTACAAATTCTCCGGTGAGAGTATGTGACAATTATACTGAGGGGAATTTTTTGCGGAGAGGGTGGACTACAATTATATATACAATGTGGCTCAATTTTCTATTAATTTCCAAAAACCTAACCCCCCCCTTTTTTTCTAGCTATACCTGACCCTCCCCTAAGAGGAGCTATCGTGTAGACACAAGTTAAATTACCCCCCTTAATCCCCCCTTGGAAATGGGGGAAACCGGAAAAATTAGTTCCCTCCCCAAAGCATAGGGGAGGGTGTTTGGTGGGGTAATTTGAGGAATAATGGTGATTCGATAACTTGTGTGTACACCGTAGCCTAAGAGGAGAGAGAAAAAGACAAACGTTTGTCAATTAAAATGGTTTTATTTATTCAAATATTTTCTAACAACTATATCCATCTCTAGTAATTGGAAAATTGTAATCAGAAGATATATCATAATCATAACCTGCTTGCAGCAGTGTTTCGCTATCAATGTTAGTTTCTTGATCAAGAACTTCAATAACTTTGTTATAAATGTCTTCTGCTTCTTGGGGAGAATCACCAATACTTGTTAATCCTAATTTACCAAATTGAGAAAGACATCCCAGGAGATGAAAAACTGTACCTGTTTCTGTACCACTGTCAAAATATAGCCTATGGTGGGCAATAATATCCATTAAATCATTAGGTAATAATCCTTGATAATTGGGTTTTTGTAAATTGTCTGTGGCAATATAATATTTAGGTCTACCTTGTTGACTATAAAATAAACCAGTGGATAAATCATAGCGACCATTAGTTAATAATTTTAAGGTCATAAATGGGTGAGTTGTTCCTCCTTTGCGAAGATTAATTTCAATAGCTTGAATATCCCATATACCATTACCTTTGTCAACGGTCACAAAGTCAACTGCAAATCTTTCTAAAGCTCCTTTTTCTGCTAATTTTTTGCCAACTTTTAAACCTAATTCCTGTAATTCACAGCGGTAATTTTCATGAGCAGGAAAGCGACAACCTATATAAATTTGTCCGTCAGGTCCGCCTAAAATTTGGTCGTGGGTAGAAAGAATTTCTACTTCTCCATTAGGTGTAATTCTACCTTGAACGCTGGGAGAATGTTTAATTTCTCCTTCTATAAAAGCTTCGACAATTGCTCCTAATTCGGGAATCCGTTGAGAAAAATTTGCCCAAGTTTCTTGTAAAGATTGAAAACGTAAATTGAGGAAGCGATCGCTAATAGCTGCTACTCTTTGAATATGATCAGCTTTTCCGGGGGCAAAATCCATTATTTTTCTTAAATCTAACAGTGCATTTCCTTCTCCAGAAAACCCTTCATTTAACTTAATTACCATTCTTTGTAATGTCGGTTGACGTTCCCACAAATCAGCCGCAGCATTAGCTAAATCTGCCGAACTTTTGACCAACTCGCTACCGTCGGGAAGAGGTACATCACTTTCTTTAAAAATTTGTCTACTTCCGCTTTTTGTTCCCCAAATCTGTAAATCTGGTGCAGCAGCATATAAAGGTACACCTAGTTTTAGAGATAATTTTGCTTCCCAAAATGTAGAATTATAACATACCATAAAAGCTTTATTTAATCGCAGAGCCTTGTAAATACGTTCTAATAAACGGGGACGTTCTAATATTTTTTGACTCAAAGGTTTTAAGGAAGCATCATAGGTAGAAAGTAATAATAAACGATGACGAGCATGAGAAAAAGGAATCCCCGGAAGTAATTGTAGATAATAATCAATAATACTGGGATGAAGTGGCATTGATGTCACATAAATTAACCTAGTGCGGGGATTTCGTAACCGCATTAACGAGAAAAGTAATCTTTCTTCATAATGCTCACAGCCTTCTACCTTAAGTAATTCCCGTTGATCTATACTTAAAGAAGGAATAATTAAAATATCTGCTTCGCTATTATCAAATAACTCGCTAGTTTTCCAGCGATCGCTTAAAGTTAATTGTAACTGACGAAATTTATCAATTTCCTGGAAATCATCAATATTTACTGTAACCATATCCTCCTCCTGATATTTCTATACTACTTTCTTATTTAAAATATACCCTAAGAGAGAGTGCAGATAAAGATTGTGAATGTGTCGTTTTGTTAAATATAAAAATCTCCATCTCTTCCTTCTCCACCTCTGTGGCCTCTGTGCCTCTGTGGTTAGTTAAAAAAAAATTAAAATTCACCACACAAACAAATGCCATATTAATTAATAAAAATTTCAAACTCAAGAGAGATAAATAAATATTTAATAGCCCATAAAATCGAAGAATTTGGGAATAGCTAAATACTAAAAAAGGGAACTATGATAGATCCACAACCATTATATGATACAGAACTAGTAGATTGTGCCAGAGCAAATGCCAACCAGGGAATAGAAACCGCAGCTTATCAGTGTGGTTATGGGAATGATATTAATACATTTACCCAAGAATTACGCCAAGCTTGTGAAAAAATGAATTTACAAGTTAGAGAACTGAAAGAACTGATTACCGATCAGGATATAATCTTAAAATCCGGTACTGGACAAATTATTGCCCCAGAGACAGAATCAGAACTTTGATTTTCTCCAATGTCAGCGAATTTTTAACCATAGAAATTGTACTTTGTCAACTTTTTGGCAAAAAAATATAATTCAAAGCTTTATAACTGCGTGTAGTGTCATCACAACATAGCGCCGTTTATGCCTAAGATAAATAAACATATTTATTGATTTTATCCTCAAAAATGGTAGAATGTATAGAAAAACAGACTTGTTCTAGTACACAACGGCTGCCGTCAATCAACCATTAAAAATTTGACAAAAGCTTGTGTAATCTGCTTTTTTAATTTTTAATTTTTAATTTTTAATTCCGCAGTGCGGTACTAGCTTCCGTCTCAATAGCAAAGGTTTAGAGATGTTCAATTCATCAGAAACTCCTATCATTGCAGCCATTGTACTGATAGCGTCCGGCATTTTAGGCTGGGGCTTTTATCGCGCCAGACCTTTTGGTAAACTAGGTATATTAGCCTGGTTACAGTCCGTCGTCTTAATGACTCCCTGGCTGTTGTTCTTTGGATTATTTGCCGCTGGGATTTATATCAATATCGTTGGTATCTTGTTCCTAGTGGTAACTTCCGCTGGATTGTATATTTTCCTCGGCAGAAAATTACGGGAAGCGGGACAAGATGCTATTCTCAAGCAACGGGCAACAGATAGACTCGCGGCCCAAAGTGCAAGCGAAGGTGATAAAGACAGTTCAGTAGCAACAGAACAGCAATTAGCGCCAACGCCCATACCTGAAGCCGATTTAAGCCTAATTAGAGGTATTTTTGGGATTGATACATTTTTTGCCACAGAAACTATTCCCTACCAAGAAGGAGTAGTTTTTAAAGGTAATTTACGCGGAGAACCGGAAGCCGTTCACAACCGACTCACGAAAACCTTACAAGAACGGTTAGATGATAAATATCGGCTGTTTTTGGTAGAAAATACCGACGGTAAACCGGTAATGATTGTTCTCCCTAGCCGCACTGACCCCCAGCGGACTCAATTAGGACAAAAAGCTTTTGCTGTGATTTTGTTGATAGCAACCATTGCTACCAGCTTGGAGGTGGGGGGTATATTACAAAACTTTGATCTACTCAGTAATCCCGAACGTTTTGTAGAAGCCTTACCTATTGCTTTGGGTTTATTTGTGGTTCTCATAGCTCATGAAATCGGACATTGGTTGTTAGCACGTCGTCACCAAGTGCGGTTAAGTTGGCCGTTCTTTTTACCAGCGGTGCAAGTTGGCTCTTTTGGGGCAATTACTAGGTTTGAGTCCCTTGTCCCTAGCCGTAAAGCCTTATTTGATATTGCTTTGGCTGGACCTGCTTTCGGTGGGATTACTTCCTTATTATTACTGGTAATAGGGTTACTACTTTCCCACCCAGGAAGTTTATTTCAATTACCGAATCAGTTTTTCCAAGGTTCAATTTTAGTCGGTAGTTTAGCGCGGGTTGTCCTGGGTTCGGCTTTGCATTCCCCTGTAGTCAATATTCATCCTTTGGTGATTATTGGTTGGTTAGGATTAGTCATTACTGCTTTGAATTTAATGCCCGCTGGACAATTGGACGGGGGGAGAATTGTACAAGCGATTTATGGACGCAAAACCGCAGGTAGAACCACTTTTGCGACGATAGTTTTACTGGGTATTGTATCATTAGGTAATCCTCTGGCTATGTATTGGGCAATTGTGATTCTGTTTTTACAACGGGATTTAGAACGGCCTAGTCTCAATGAAATTACTGAACCAGATGATGCTAGAGCGGCTTTATGTCTTTTGGCTCTGTTTTTAATGATTGCTACTCTTTTACCTTTAACTCCTGCTTTAGCTGGGCGTTTGGGTATCGGTAGTTAGGAATAGAAGAATTATCTCGTTCCCATACTCTGTGTGGGAACGAATTATTGATAGAAGCAATTGCTATGCTAGGAGGTTTACCTGAACTTCCCACTTGTAGTAGTTTAGAGCCTTTAATGCCAGAAGATGGTATAGATGTAGATCAGGATGATGAAGTAAACCTCAATCCTACTACAATCAAAAGACCTAAATTTTAATCAAAATTCTCAGCAGATATGCCCAAGAAAATTAGAGAATTGAAAAGTTTATTATTACAAGCTGGGTTTGCTTATAAACCTGCCAAGGGAAGTCATAGCAAATGGATACATCCAAAATTATCACAAGCTATTATTATTGCAGGTAAAGACAGCAATGATGCTAAACTCTATTTAGAAAAGCAGGTAACGGAAGCACTGGAAGAACTAAAGAAGATCGAAGCAGACAAACAGGAGAAACCAAAAGAATGAAATATACAATAATTATTCAATGGTCTGAAGAAGATAAATGTTATGTAGTATTATTGCCTGATTTTATTAATGTAATGCAGCCTTGTACTCATGGTGAAACTTACGAAGAAGCTTTAAAAAATGGTCAGGAAGTATTAGAAATGCTGATTGAGTCATGTTTAGAAGATGGTGAACTGCTTCCCGAACCGCAAGTTTTAGGCAAGTTTTTGAAAGTCGCGTAATTTGTAAATTGATGTAGGTTGGGTTGAATAAAATGAAACCCAACATTGATTAATTACAGTTTCAATAAATAACAGTTCCTAAACAATCTTTACTGCGCTTAAAAAAATCAGCGTGTAAGCCTACGTAGGTATAGTTTTTATTTGTTACCTATAATTAAACAACGAAATGCCAATGTATTTCCAAAGAAAATAAGTTATAATGCGAAGAACACGGGAAGACAGTGGATGGAAAATATAAATATGGCAATTACAGCAGAAAAATCACTTAATTTACAAAATGGTCCAAATTGGCAATCCTTTGAAAAATTTCGCACAGAAGGTGTAAAAGCACTGGAATCAGTTAAAACTGGGACAGTTGCTACTTTAAATACTAAAACTGGACAATACCGCATTCTTGAAGAACAGGATTTTCAACATTTATTAGGTTTAGCTCGTGATGTTGATCGTTTGCGCGGAGGGATGCGTGTAATATCTAGCTCTGTGCGTGTTGTGCAAAAACATCGTGATGTTGAGAGTATTGATTTATTAATAGAAACCATTGCTATGTTAGGAGGTTTACCCGAACTTCCCACTTGTAGTAGTTTCGAGCCTTTAATGCCAGAAGATGGTATAGATGTAGATGAGGATGATGAAGTAAATCTTGATCCTAGTACAATTAAAAGACCTCTTGATTATTGAGGTTTGTTCATGAGTACAATTCTCATTCATAAATATTAGGGTTGGCATTAATAACCCTAATATTCTTTTTATAGAGATGACCTCATTTTTACTTCTTCTTCACCAGCACGAACTATAATTGAGCGAACCATTGAGCCAAAAATCCGCCATCCTACTAAACTTAAACTCGCGTGTCGTGTTGCTAATAGCAAATCATCTAATTTTATTTGTACTATTCCATCAAATAATAAGGCATTTCCAACTATATCAGATGAATCATCTGGCAAGCGTGGAAGATACATCTTTTGTGTGGAAGTAAACTTTAACAATTGCGAAAGAATTTCTTTTGCGTTGGGATCTCTACTACTAATTGGTTGAATTCGTAGTAGTGCTGCATAATTGCGTCTGCCTTTTACGAGATCACAAGTAGAACTAGCTATTGCAAACTTGCTATTTTCCCGACGATTTCCTAGAAAATAAGCTGCATTTGTACTAACAATGTCACCTTGTAAAAGTGTAAAGGAGTCCTTTTCTGGATCTGCTAAACCCTTTTCAACGACATCCTGATAATAAATTGGTTTACGAATGAGCGCCCCTTTTTCACTAAATACATCCTGGCGATATTTTGTTTGTTTCAGGTTTTTAGAAAATTGTTGAATAGTTTTAATAGCCTGATCATCATGAGAATAATTTTGTAAATATCTTTCTAGTTCTGGTAAATTTTTTGGTATGTTTGTTTCTGCTTCTGAAAGCAATTCTTTTTGACTATTATTTGTAGTTTGATTCATATTTTTATATTTACAGATTTCTAGAGTATAAAATTATTTTTTGTATTTTATCATGGACAGAGAACAAAATCAAACAAATAATGCGCCATTTCCAACTTAGAACAAGCCGGAATTTCTACCTCTCTTCCTAACCTATCTAAAAACACCGCTTGATTATTATCACTCCCAAAACCACTATCAACTTTATCAATAGGATTGGCTACAATTGCATCTAATTTCTTTCTTTGCAATTTTTCCCGCGCTGGCTTGACAATATCCCCAGTTTGTGCTGCAAAACCAATTAAATATTGATGGGGTTGTTTGCGATTTCCCAGTTCAGCGACAATATCCGGTACTGCTGCTAGAGGAAGATTTTCAGGAAGCGATCGCTTGGGCAATTTTTCGCTACTATAATCTTTAGGCTTGACATCCGCCACCGCCGCTGACATAATAATTATATCCGCACTGGGTAAATGCTTTAACATAACTCCCTGCATCTCCTCCGCCGTAATAACGGGAATAGCTTCCACTCCCAAAGGTACATCCCAACTTCCCGGACAATGTACCAATATCACCTTTGCACCTCTGTGTAGTGCAGCCTGTGCCAATGCTAAACCCATTTTACCAGTCGAAGGATTGCCAATAAATCGCACCGGATCTAAATATTCTCGCGTTCCCCCAGCACTAATTAAAACCTCTTTCCCCACTAAATCTCTCTTGCCTTGGGTGTATAATAAAGATTGAATATAAATAAATATTTCCGCAGCTTCTGCCATTCTACCAGCACCAATGCGATCGCAAGCCAACAACCCAGAACCAGTTTCCACACCATAAAATCTGTTATCTGTCAATAGCTGCTGCCAATTTCTTTGTACTGCTACCTGTTCCCACATATCTGTATTCATCGCTGGTGCTAACAACACTGGACAAGTAGAAGCGAGAACAGTATTTGTTAATAAGTTATCTGCCATACCATAAGCTAACTTAGCCAAAGTATTAGCAGTTAAAGGCGCGATAACAATTAAATCAGCCCATTCCCCCAACTCAATATGTAATGGACGAGAATAAATTGGTTGCCAAAAATTCTCATCTGTATAAGCTTGATAACGGGATAAAGTAGATAAAGTTAAAGGAGTAATAAATTTTTGGGCAGATTTAGTGAGAATAATTCGCAATTCCACCCCAGATTTAAATAGTGTAGAAACCAATTCACAAACTTTATAGGCGGCGATACCACCGCCCACACAAACAACAACCCGTTTAGATTTAGGACTTGTAAATAATGGCATTTTGGGTTAAAATCTCAATTATCTGTGATTTTAACTTCTCCTACCCAATCTAAAATCCAAAATCTAAAATTTAAAATTCTTAGGCTTCGTCGTAAGCTTCTAAATCTAAGAGGTGAATATAGGCTTCAACTAACTCTGGACGCTGAAAAGCAATTGCCCGCAGTAGATGCCAATCATTTAAACCCTCAAAAGCATTACTATAATTATCTAATTCCAGACGTGTAGCCAAATCCTGTACCTCTGTCGCTGTCATAGCAGAAATTTCTGTTTTGGAAATGCTTAGAGTTTTCATAATGCTTGCCCCTCCCTTTTGCAGCGCTTAAATTCAGCTGAGGGTGGAGTTGATTCCACCTTTACTATCTTACTCATTAACGAGCATTAAATTTGTAAAAATTCTTGTGAATTTCACCAGAATTTGAAAAATTTTTGTAACTAAAGTTAACCAATTGTGTTGACAACAAAAGTTCGTAGCACTTTCAACATTTGTAAATTAATTTCATGACCCATTTCAAATTCATGGTACTCCACTGCCACTCCTAGACCTTGTGCAACGTCCCTCGACTTAATTGCCGCTTGCAAAGGAACAACCTCATCCAGTGTCCCGTGTATAATCAATGTAGGCGGAAAATTGCCTTTATTTAGCGTTGCCACAGTAGGATGTAAATAACCACTCATTACTACCAAACCAGCCAAGGGTAAACTTAATCCTACATCTAAAGTCATTGCCCCACCTTGAGAAAATCCGCTCAAAATAGTGCGCGACAAGGGCACGCCCGTATTAGCTTCTAAAGATTGCAACCAATCTATTAACAGTTCCTTGCTTTCCGCTAATCCATCATACATATTTTCTGAGCGCAGATCATACCATGACCTACCATTATCACCATAAGGATAAGGATAAGGAGCATTTGGGAGTAGAAATTCATAATCAGGTAGGTTAACATCGGGAATTAAAGATGCAACATCTTCGGCATTTGCACCCCAACCATGTAAAGTAACAATTAAAGCCTTTGGTGTTTGTTTTGCCGGTGGAGAAACCCTAATAAAATCTAATACTGGAGTCATGGCTAATTGAGTTAAAAATTAATGCAGATACAGTATACTGTGTCCTAATCCAGTACACATTTCCAAACTTTTTTAACCCTTCTGGATGTTTTCAAAATAAAATCATATAGGTTTTCCTAGTCTAATGAAGTACAAAATTATCTGTGTTCATCTGCGTTTATCTGCGTTTATATAATTACATATAATCTTCTAGACTTTACCAATTATCACGAAATTTTGAACAAATTAGGGCAGATTCAAACAATAGCCTCCTCAATTATTTTCACCCCGGCTCTGAATCCGAATATTTTTAATTTTTAATTTTTAACCCCCTTTCGGTAGAATGTTGTTCTGTTTGCAATTTAGTCCAAAGGAATTTAGAGGATTATGGCGCGTTTAGCCCTGTTGAGTGTATCTAATAAAACTGGTGTAATTGATTTAGCCAGAAGTTTAGTTGAGGAATTTGGTTTTGATATTATCAGCAGTGGGGGAACAGCCAAAACCCTCAAAGATGCAGGAATACCAGTTACTAAAGTTTCTGATTATACAGGTTCACCAGAAATTTTAGGCGGTCGGGTCAAAACTCTTCATCCTCGCATTCATGGCGGTATTTTAGCACGGCGGGATGTAGAACAAGATATCACAGACCTGGAAAATAACCAAATTCGTCCCATTGATTTGGTAGTAGTTAATCTTTATCCATTCGCGGAAACCATTGCTAAACCGGGTGTTACCTTAGCTGACGCAGTTGAACAAATTGATATTGGCGGTCCTGGGATGTTAAGGGCTTCATCAAAAAATTACGCCCATTTAACGGTATTATGTGATCCTACCCAATATAACGAATATTTAGAAGAATTACGCCAAAATGGGGAAGCGTCCCTAGAATTTCGCCAAAAATGCGCCTTGAAAGGATTTTTGCATACTGCTAACTATGATAATGCCATTGCTGCCTATTTAGCGGGTATACAAGGATCAGAATTGACAATTTCTGGTACACAACTCCAATCTTTACGTTATGGAGAAAATCCCCACCAAACTGCTACCTGGTATCAAACAGGAAACACCCCCACAGGTTGGACAGCGGCCACCAAACTACAAGGTAAGGAACTCAGCTATAATAATCTGGTAGATTTAGAAGCTGCACGGCGGATAATTACCGAATTTACCGACAGTCCCGCAGCCACAATTATCAAACATACCAATCCCTGTGGAACTGCGGAAGCAGCCACAATTTTTGCCGCTTATCAAAAAGCCTTTAATGCTGATTCTATATCGGCTTTTGGCGGAATTGTGGCTTTAAATCGTCCCATTGATGCAGCTACAGCGACAGAATTAACAAAGACGTTTTTAGAGTGCGTAGTTGCCCCTGGTTGTGACGAAGAAGCCCAAGAGATTTTAACTAAAAAAGGTAATGTCAGAGTCTTGATTTTACCAGATTTGCTGGCCGGACCCAAAGAAATTGTCAAAGCGATCGCTGGGGGGTTTTTAGTCCAATCTGCTGATGATATCATTGCTGACCCTACTCAATGGCAAGTAGTTACAGAACGTCAACCCACACCCAGCGAGTTAGCAGAATTGCTGTTTGCTTGGAAAGTGTGCAAACACGTTAAATCTAATGCTATCGTGATTGTGAGCGATCGCACAACCTTAGGTATTGGTGCTGGACAAATGAACCGTGTCGGTTCGACAAAAATCGCTATCGAACAAGCTGGAGAAAAAGCCCAAGGAGCATTCTTAGCTAGTGACGGCTTCTTCCCCTTCGATGATACCATCAGAACCGCAGCCGCAGCCGGAATTAGTGCCATTGTCCAACCAGGAGGAAGTCTCCGCGATAAAGACTCTATTAAAGCCGCTAATGAACTCGGTTTACTCATGGTTGTCACTGGTATAAGGCACTTTTTACATTAGTCAGTTGTCGGTAGTCAGTGGTCAGTTGTTGGTGGTCAGTTGTCAGTTGTTGGTGGTTAGTTGTTTTTTACCCCTTAAAAACAATTTCCAAAATTGTTGGTTTAGGTACTTGCCATTTTAAGAAAAGAGTGATAAATTATATTTGTGTGTGAGGAGCAAGTTTAAAGAACGCCTGGGGTGGAAACACGGCCACACTCCCAGGCGTTTTTTAATGGCAAAAATTTCACTACGGGTATCATAGAACAGTAGAGATATTTCAAAAAACACCTCCACAACCGAAAAATAATAATCTCACATTTTGGCAATTTGGCAGATAACCATTTTAATTTCCAGCTTTAATGGAATATCAACAGGGTTAAAGCAAAACAAAAGCTGTTTTGATATGGGGATTGATCCCAGCACTATAGACTTATAGACCAGATGGTAAACAATAAATAGGATGTTGTTAAAGACACAAAAATGTTGCGACCTTCTAAAAGTGGCCATTGGTAATAGATTAACAACCATGGGTTAAGAAGCGCCAAGAAAATATATAGTATTTTGTTGATTTCCTAGTGAACAAAACTGTAAACGTAGAAATTAACTTGAAAATGCTGAAATTTTCAAAAAAGATGACAAGTTAATAATTTACCTATTAATCAAGAAGCATTTGAGAGATAATGGCATCAGCTTGTAATCTCTTATAAGTTAAATGTACTAGGTTAGCTTCATCCAATTGTCCACAAATGTAACAAGCTAGACTAAGAGCATCTAATAATATTAAAGTAGTAATGCCTTCTGCTGCTAAAGATAATATATAGTCAGAAACGCCATTGGCACAGGTTTTTGCTGGCATCAGGATCAGTAGTAACCGTAAACAATCTGCTGAAGCCATCATCCCATCTAACTCATGGGTACGGGTAGCTAATTGAGCAATACCCAGAACAATTTGATTAGGAGAAATACCCTCTTTCATCAGTAGAGTAAAGAAAGAGGTTAAATGACATGGTGTGCTGTGATCAAGTTGAATATTCATAGTGCTTGCTAAAATCAGTGTAACAATAATCGCAGATTTTTTGACTAATCCGGAAAAATCTCCAAAAACTTTTGGGGTTTTTTGGTTTTTTAAATAATATTCCAGAATCTTGTGATAGATGCCACCCCAAATTTTTAACTTAAGTTTTAATCAATCGTTGTCTGTTAGATAACTTCTGATTTAACTCCTATTTCCCTGTCTCTTGATGCTGTATACCAGCAAATTGTTATTTTTACATCATTTTACATCTTGTAACACTAAACTATTCAGGTTTTTGATAACTGAAATATCAAATTAGTAGTTTATGTAACCGACAGCAGGATTTTAATGATGTAAATTGAGTCAGATGGTAAAGCAAAGTGTAAATAAAACAAGAATTTAAAATGGGTGGAAGTGTACCCAGTAAGGGTTTTCGGTTTTGAGGTTCACTTGCTTGACTAGGCTTTTGTTTCTGTCTCATTAATGGGACAAAGCGGATCATAAATTTTTAACCTTTCACCTCCTGTTGATACCCAGAGAGAGTAAACCTGATTTACGTCTAATTGTTCTAGATGTAAATGCCTCAAACCGGGAAAAAATAATGACGAATTTTTAGTTATTTTTTGTCTATGGGACAATCATAGGGCTATGTTAGGGCTGTCAGTATAGCTATAATTTTCATAGATACTTTATTAATTTGGACGACGGGTAGGGTAGATTCTGGTATTTTTGGTAGCATAATAATAGGTTAAGGCAGTAACTGTATTATGAAAAGAAGATTTGTATGGCCAGCTACTTAGAAACCCAATCTCCAGACGAGTTAATAGATGAACTTCAGGATACCACAGCGCCGAATCATGTAGAAGTGATTGAAAATGTGATTAATACCCTGGCACAAGATCAAAGTGCAATGGTTAGTCATGGTGCTGAGGGTGGATATCTGTGGAAGTTCCAGTATGGTAGTGTAGAAGTATTTGTACAGTTGACGGGAACTACTGATGAAGATACTATTACGGTTTGGTCTGCTGTCTTGACGTTACCTGTTCAAAATGAAGCCCGATTAACACGATATTTATTAGAATTGAATTGTGTTAGTACCTTTGAAGCTCGTTTTGGAATTATTGATAATCAGGTAGTGGTGATTTCTACACGCACTTTAGCGGAGTTGTCTCCAGGAGAGGTTTCTCGAATCATTACTATAGTTGCAACTATCGCTGATGATAATGATGAATATCTGCAATCTGAATTTAGTAAAGTTTAGGTATTGCACTATGGTAGTGTAAATTATGTTTCATGCCACAATTTTGTGGTTTGCATACATAAGAATTGCTGTAACTATTTTAGTATTTTAGCCTGGGGGTTGACTTTTAATGCCTGAGCAGCGGGTGTGGCGACTTATTCCGATTTTAGCGGCTTCTGGCTCTGTCCAGATGGCTATAGACCGTTGGTTATTAGTGCAGCATGAGTCGGGAAATTGTCCACCAACCTTACGTTTTTATACTTGGTCTCCCCCGGCGATTTCTCTGGGTTATCATCAGGGGAAATATCCCGAATTTTGGCAAAATTTAATCTGGAAGGGGGAAAAACTGGATTTGGTGCGTCGTCCTACTGGTGGTAGAGCGGTTTTACATCAAGGTGATTTAACTTACTCTGTGGTGACTTCTGGACTACGGGGAAATACTCTGGAGGTTTATGCAAAGATTTGTGAATTTTTGATGCAAGGATGGCGATCGCTTGGTATAGAGTTGTACTATGGTCAGGCTGGACGCGGGTATATTCATAATCCTAATTGTTTTGGAACGGCTACTGGTGCAGATTTGGTTTTAGCAGATGGTTCTAAACTCATTGGTAGTGCCCAATTACGGAAAGGTGGGGCTGTTCTTCAACATGGTTCTATACGATTAAATCCAGATGTGGATTTGTTTATAAAAGTATTTAATCAGGAGTTTTTTGATCCTATTCAATTTCCAGAAAGTATTAATCAAGAAACAATTATTAAGGCTTTAATAGAGGCAGCTTGTGATTGTTTTGCTATGGAAATAGAGGTAATACCTTTGTCTGAAAATGAGTGGAATTTGATTTTATCATATTGTTGATTAGGGTCAGTTTTTGGACTACCCTAAGTTTTTTTCTCTCGCGGAGACGCAAAGGCGCGAAGAGAGGTCTGGTTTATTTTAGTTTTTGTCTTTGGTATGATGTTTACTTTTTAGATTGTTATGTTTTATTTGCAGTTCGTACCATTCGTTTAAACAGTATTCTGACCAACAAAAACAATATTGATTCCAGCAGAAATCACATAATCCTTGTTCTTTTGTTTGATTATTGTTTGCTGATTTTTGCAGTAGATAAGTGCGGGGACAATGGCTGTAATTATTCATGATTTTACTTGGTATATGGGGTAATATTTTTGGATAATCTATATCTAAAATATGATACATATAAATCTCGCTTTTTGTGGAAATTATTGACTATTTGTATAAAATATTTTCAGAAGTATATATTTTTTAATACTCAGTTCTACTTATGAATAAGGTCGAGACTAGGAATTTGAGGATACAGAGAAATAGAGAAAATAGGAGTTTGGGAGATTGTGCGTTAGTTGCGAAGGTAGACTTCTCTTTAGGGAGTAATAAAAATTTGCAACATATAATCTATGAAAATCATGTACATTGAGTTACTATGGGAGAGGTGTCAAATACAGCAAGATTACCCGCATGGATACAAATCAGTTAAAGTTTCTATTAAAGCTGTTAGGATGTGCTAATTATCGTACTGGCTTTAGTTCTAGCACTTTTGATGTTTTTAAAAGCGAGAAAAACAAAATTTGTCGAGATTTGGGGGAATTGGAATATGTGGACTATTCCCGTGAGGTTGCTACAGTGAAAATTTTACCTGCTGGTCAAGCACTATTAAAACTTGACTCTACACAGTTACCTATTGATAATAAAGAACTCAAGGTACTGGAGAAAATAGGTAAAAGTTCTGGAAAAATAGCCCCTAGTGAAATCAAAGTTTCAGCACTAAAATCTGATGAAAGAGAGGCAATTTTAACAGCTTTGAATGAACGAGGTTTAATTGCTATTGAAATTAAGATGAAAAGGCTTAAAGCTGACATTTGGTTAACAGAAAGAGGTATTGAGTTTTTGCAGGATGAATATGTTCCCAATAAAGGTAATAATCCTGTTATTAGTTTAGATTTGCTGGGTAATTATGTGCAGTTTTTACGGAAGAATTTGCGGGTTAAGTTAGAACAAGTTTCTACTTTAGTTTCTGATATTAATAGCAATATTAGTGATGAAGAAATTTTAGAGACTATCAAGAAATTAGATCGGGAATTGGGTACAGAGAATTATTTACCAATTTTCCATTTACGACAAAAATTACAACCACCTTTATTACGAGATGATTTAGATCAGGCGTTGTATAGATTACAAAAAAGTGACAAAATTGATTTTAGTACCTTACAAGAATCTAGTGCTTATACACCAGAACAAATTGACGCGGGAATTCCTCAAAATATTGGCGGACAACTGTTCTTTCTCATAGTTAATTAACAGGTTTTCCAATATTTTTCATTTTTTCATTACTTCCTCCTCTCACTCACCTATATCTATGACAGACATTAACGACATTATTAAACGCGAGGTCAACCCTTTTGACATCGAAATGAAACATCTAGAGTTTTGGGCTGACGAAGAAGACTCATTACTGATGGTTGAGTCAATTCATAAAAATGCAATCATAGAAATTGAAGAATTACTAGATTTAGTGGGTCAAGATCATCGTAGTCGTACAGTTTTACTAGAAGGTGAATCTGGTTCTGGAAAAACTTATTTACTAAGACGAATTAAACGCTCATTTAATAGCAAAGCCTTTTTTGCTTATATTCTCTGTGACTGGCCTGATAGTACCCACATTTGGCGGCATATTTTACGTCGTACTGTTGATAGTTTAATTCAAGTTCCCGAAGGGGAAAACGAATCACAGTTAATATTATGGCTAAAAAGTTTAACGGCGTTTACAAAACGCGATATAAAACAACGAATATTTAATGATAGTTTTTGGGAAGCATTACAAAGTAATCGGCAAAAATTTATCAAGCACCTCAAGGATAGTTATAAAAAAGCAAGTATTTATAATCCTGATATGTTTTTTGGAGTGCTGCATGATCTGGCAAATCCAGAATTATATGATTTAGCTTGTGAATGGCTCCGTGGTGATGATTTAAATGAAGATTCTATGAAGGAAATCAAAGTTAAAACCTGTATTGATACGGAGGATGCTGCTAAGAATATCTTGGCTAACTTTGGCAGAATTTCTACGCAAACCCAACCCATTGTTTTATGTTTTGACAATTTAGAAACTATGCCCCAATTACCGGAAGGTCTTCTGGATATACAACCATTTTTAAATGTCAATACCACAATTCATGGGAATAATTTAAAAAATTTCTTGGTGATAATTAGCGTTATTACTAATAATTGGAATCGGCATCTTGACCGAATTTTCCTAGCTGATAAAGTAGGAATACATAGAAAAACTAGGTTAAAAGATATTACACTAGAACAAGCAGAGGCACTCTGGAATTATCACTTAAAACCATTGCATCAACTAGCAAATCCCAGCCCTGAATCTCCTATTTTTCCACTAAATCGGGAAATGTTGGAGAAAAACAACCCCGGTAGTAAAACTAAACCTAGAAATGCACTAACTCTAGGTCGTGAGGAATATCAAAAATATAAACTTTCATTAGAAGATATCCTTCCTCCACCACCACCTCCAGATCCAACTCAAGCAGAATTTGAATTATTATGGCAGCACGAATATACAAAAAGTCAGGGGAAAATTACCAAGATTTCTCTGTTATCATCACCTGATTTAATTCAGATGTTGCAGCAGTCTATATCTAGTTTAAAAATGCAGGGAGTTAAGACTAAACTCTTAAGCGGAAAGTATGCTAGTTATTCCTTGAGTTATCAACATCCTACCAAGCGGGAAAAATTGGGCATAGTTTGGACAGAAGACTCAAATATGACCAGTTTTTATCATATAATGAATGCTTGTCAAACAGTCCTTCAAAAAAATCTCTGTCAAACTATGTACTTGATTCGTGGTGGGGATTTAGGAAAACCAAACATGGCTGGAAATCAACTCTATAGACAGATTTTCACTGATACTAATCATGTTCATATCAAACCAAGTTTACAGTCTATTCACTATTTGGCAACATATCAAAGTTTGGTAAATTCTGCCAAATCTCAAGAATTGGTAATTGGTGGACAAACGATTAATTTACAAAGATTAGAAACTTTAATTAATGAATATGAGATATTGAATCAATGTACTTTATTACAAGATTTGGGAATTGTTTCTAAACCAAATCCAAAGCCAAATGGTAAGGAAGGAAAAGATTTAAGACCTGTTAAAAATTTCCTATTAAATCTAGTCAAAACTCAAGCATTTATGGGAGTAACTACTTTAATTTCACAAGCAGTTAGCCAATTTCCTGATGTGAAAGAAACTGATATTCAACATTTAATTGATCTATTATGTCAAGAAAGGAAAGTTAAGATTATGAATCCAAAAGCTAAATTACCAGATCAATTAATTTGTTTAATTGCTTAAATTCACTTGTTTTTTATAAGATGATCAGCCAATGCACTACCTGACAGAAGCTTCTGAAATTTACAAGCAAATTTCCCAACTGTCCCTATCTAAAACTCTATGGATAGATACGGAAATTGCTGACTGGTATACTGATAAACCAAAATTAGCACTAATTCAGGTATTGGCTAATTATACAGACTTAACTGGTGAATCTGCTTACATTTTTGATGTTTTAGATAAACCTGATTTGGCTGTATATTTCATTAACCAAATTATGGTTAATCCGCAAATTGAAAAAGTTTTTCATAATGCTGGTTTTGATTTAAAATATTTAGGTAAGGAACTAGCCCAAAATGTCACTTGTACTTTAAAAATAGCGAGAAAAATCACCAAAGAAGTTTTAGAAACTACCAACCTAAAACTAAAAACTCTAGCTGCTGAACTCTGTCAATTTTCTCATGTAGACGCAGAAGAGGGAAGCAGTGATTGGGGAAAACGTCCCCTGACTCAAAAACAGTTAAACTATGCAGCTATGGATACTGTTTATCTCGCTGCTGTTCATTATCGCTTGCTTGAAATATCCAATCCTGATGCAGAAGTGTTGAATGTTAAGAAAAGCCTGATAAAAATAGCCAAAAATATGTTAAATTTTGGGCGAAGGATTAAAATATTT
The DNA here is from genome assembly GCF_014698755.1 of Aphanizomenon flos-aquae FACHB-1287. Classification (GTDB taxonomy): domain Bacteria; phylum Cyanobacteriota; class Cyanobacteriia; order Cyanobacteriales; family Nostocaceae; genus Dolichospermum; species Dolichospermum flosaquae. The sequence continues at coordinate 47,154 of NZ_JACJTO010000034.1, forward strand.
TGATTAACCATGATCATAAACTCATTTCCCAA